>JBBAWB010000004.1:148764-195075 GCA_040397385.1 Methylacidiphilales bacterium | reverse complement strand
GCACTCTCCAGCATCGCCTTCGTCGGCATACACCCACGGAGGATGCAAAGCCCCCCAACCTGCCGCCCCCCCTCGATCACCACCACCCTCAACCCTAACCCAACCGCTGTTCGCGCCGCCGCATACCCCGCACTTCCCCCGCCAACCACCGCAAGGTCAAAGGACCCCCTCATAGAATTCGGACTACCCAACCGAAACCACGCCCGACTCGATCAATGTGCTACGACCGCCAAACTTCGGATAAAGATAACGTGCCGCTGGCACCCCCATTCGGGTTACTACCGAGGCCTTTTCTAGCCCCTTATCTGCGCAGTGGCGCAGAGACGCCAAAAGCAGGGCCGAACCCAACCCGCGCCTTTGATACTCATATTCCATCACAATTCCAGAAAGGAGCTGGGGCCCTTCTCCAGCAACAGCCAGGACTGCACTCACCCCCACCACTCTCAGTCCATGCTGCAGAACAAGAATATCCATCCCCACCAATGGCTTTCCTTCAGGGAAGATCTTCTTCCGCATGGGATCGAGATGGGACTCCAAACTCACCATCCAGGCACTTTCATTTAAAAAAGATCGCTGCATTGCCTCCCAAAGAGTCTCCACCTCCGGATTGGCTTGTACCTTAATCTCGTGCTTGGGCGGGAGCGGGCCGGGGAGAATAGGCACCTTTGCAAGATCCCAGTCAAAACGAACAGCCTGAGTTAAATTCCGCATGTTCTATTGGAACGCAGAAAAGGGTCTAGGCCAAGCTGGAAACTCCCTACCGACTTCCAGGCTTACTCGCTGGAATATTCTGTAAATCGGTAGGTAACCCTGTCGCCTCAAATGTCTCCACGGGTAACCGCAATAACGAACAAAGTGAAACCCCCAATTCAGGCATTTTTTCACTTCGATCCACCAAACAGGCCACCCCCGCCACCTCTCCACCCGCCTCTTGCACAAGTTGGATCACCTCTTTCACCGCGCTACCTGTCGTCACCACATCCTCCGCCACCAAAAACCGCTCCCCCCGACTCACCGTAAATCGGCGAATTCGTAACTTCCCCTCCTCTTTCTCCGCAAAAATATGTCGCTTCCCCAAATGCCGCGCTACCTCATGCCCTACCAAAATTCCCCCCATCGCTGGCGAAATGACCGAGGAAAAAGTCCACTTCTCCTTCTCCACCTTCTCCACCAATGCCTGACACAACTTCGCCGTGGCGGTGGGTTCTTGAAGAACAAGTGCACACTGAAAGAAATCGCGACTGTGCTTTCCAGATCGCAGAACAAAATGCCCATGGAGCAAAGCTCCGCATTTTTGAAAAATTTCTAAAACTTGAGCCGAAGTCATTCCCCAGACCGCCGTGCCACGAGCTCAATCTCCACCGCCCCGCGCTTCGGTAAACCCGCCACTTGAATCGTAGATCGGCTCGGAGGGTCCTGAGGAAAAAACTCCGCATAAACTGCGTTCATCTCAGGAAATGTTTTTAGGTCGATCAAGAAAACTGTAGCTTTGACCACATCCACTAAGGTCAGTCCTCCCTCTTTCAATAAACTCTGCGCCCGCTCCAGCGCCTTCCGCGTCTGCTCCGCCACCGTGCCATTCAGCAGATTCCCCGCCTCATCCAACGCCAACTGACCAGAGAGATATACCAATCCGCCCGCTTCCGTGGCTTGCCGATAAGGTCCGATCGCAGGTCCCGCCAATTTCGAGGTCCAACCTTTATGTCCCATGGCCAATATCCTTTCCGATTCGATCCCCGCCGTCAACGCTCTTGCGAAGAAAATCGCTACCCTCTCTCCTTTTTAGCTGGCGAGATCCAGCTCGCCCCTTAAACCACCTAAATGAAAAGATTTTGGCCAATTCTCTCCCTGCTGATGCTTCCTACCTCACTTTTTGCCCACACCAGCCACGGTACATTCGGATTCTCCAGCGGCTTTACCCACCCCGTTCTAGGACTGGATCACCTTCTGGCCATGCTCAGCGTCGGCATGCTCAGCGCACAAATGGGCGGGCGCGCCATCTGGACCATACCCGCCACTTTCGTGGCCTTCATGCTCGTAGGCGGAATCCTCGGGATGGTCGGAGTTCCCTTCTTTTCCGTTGAAATCGGTATCGCAGTTTCCGTTCTGGTCCTAGGCCTAGCCATTGCCGCCGATAAGAAAATCCCTGTCCTCCTAGCCATGGCCGGCGTTGGATTCTTTGCCCTCTTTCATGGTCACGCCCACGGAGAAGAAATGCCTAGTTCCGCCCAACCTCTCCTCTACGCCCTCGGCTTTATTCTCGGCACCACTCTCATTCACCTCGCTGGGGTTGCCATCGGTTGGGTCGCCACTCGAATCCCCCGCGCCACCACCATCCTTCGGTTCGGCGGCGCTCTCATCGCTCTGCTCGGTTTCTTTTTTCTCTTCCAAGCTTGCGCCTCGGAAAAATTAGCCCTCCGAGTTAGCTCGACCCTCCAACCTTAACTTTTCTCCCTCAACTCCGTCAGACTTTTCCGTAACAAGGCCAGACACTCCTTCCAAAATTCCTTCGGCAAAGCCTCGTAGCGCAGCGTTTTCGAGTCCACCTTCGTCGTGAAAAAAATATTGCTAGGCTCCCCAAGCAACTCATCAAAAAGACTTCGCTTCACATAAGCCGAGATTTCATTCCCCTCATCCAAAAACAGATTCACCTCCGCCCCATCCGCTTCCGCCTCCAAGGCCTGTAAAACCTTCTGTAACTCTTCCCAGCCCAAGACCAACCCACCCCTCTTCAAAGAAGCCACCTGCGTATCAATCAGAAAAAGCAGGCGCTTCACAATCCTCGCGCACTCCACTCCGCGGTTCTCGATCTCCCGCTTCTCCCGCCCACTCTCGGGGATGACGACCTTAGAATGGCGTACCTCGTGCATCCGTTTCTTTTGCCCATTCCCCTCATGTCGGAAAAGAGTTTTTTTGCCACTTTTTTCACCTAATAAATTCTCCAACTTCACCTTTCCCTTGGCCGCATCTGGATTATCCTCATCGCGTTGCTCATCGACACCCATAGCCACCTTGATTTCTCCGACTTCGATGCCGACCGCGAGGACGTCATCCGACGCGCCATCGCCGCTGGCGTCACCCGTCTCATCGCCATCGGCACCAATCTCACCACCAGTCGGGCCGCTCTCGCCCTCGCCGACCAACATTCATGCGTCTACGCAACCGTCGGCATCCACCCAGGAGAAACCGAGGAAACCAAAGACAACGCCTGCGATGAACTCGTCGAACTTGCCCGCCACCCAAAAGTTGTCGCCCTCGGCGAATGCGGTCTCGACTACCACTACTTACCCAGCTCTAAACCCAGCGCTTTTGCAGCAGCTTCCACCGCCACAGGTGGCACCGCCCCCGGGACCGAAGCCCTCCTCCTCTCCGACGCCAAGATCAAAAACCGTCAGGCAATTTTCTTTCAAGAACAACTCGATCTCGCTGCTCAACTCTCGCTCAACGTTGTCATCCACCAACGCGACTCCTGGGCAGATACCCTCGCTACTCTCCAGCCCTACGCAGGTCGTCTTCGGACAGTCTTTCACTGCTTCTCTGGTACTCCCGCCCAAACCAAAGAACTCCTCTCCCTAGGGCATCTCGTTTCCTTCACTGGAATTGCCACTTTTAAAAACGCCCGCGATCTCCATGAATCAATTCGCCAAATCCCCGCCCACTCCTATTTCCTTGAAACCGATTGCCCTTACCTCGCACCCGAACCCCATCGTGGCCAACGCTGCGAGCCCGCCTACACTCGAATCGTGGCAGAAAAGGTCGCATCTCTGCGGGGTCAAACCCTCGAAGAAATCGCTCGCGAAACAACCGCAACTGCGGAAAAGTTCTTCCGCTTCCCCCCCGCCCCATGAAATCACCTCACCTCCATCTGCCATTTTGGATCCGCGTCCCAGCCACCACCGCCAACCTCGGTCCAGGCTTCGATGCCTTCGGCCTCGCCCTCAATCTCTATAACTACATCGCAGTCGAACCTGGCCTCCCAGACATTCCCGACCCCTTTGCCTCCGAAATTATCGACGCCTACCACAAAGCCCGTGGCCTTAGCCCAAAACCATACCGCCTCGTCGTCCGTGGCGGAGTCCCGCCCGCCCGCGGTCTCGGAAGCAGTGCCACCATCCGCCTCGGGATGCTCGCCGCTCTCGATAAACTCAATCGTCGAAATCTCGACCTGCCTTGGCTCATCCAAACCGCCACCGCCCTCGAAGGGCATCCCGATAATATTTCCGCAGCCGCCCTTGGCGGCTTTGTCGTCTGTGGGGGAAAAAAACCCGCCCGCGCCAAAGTATCCTCTCGCCTGAAGTTCGTCGCCGCCATCCCGCGAATCGAGACCTCCACTCGCACCGCTCGCTCTCTCCTTCCCCCCAGCATCGCCTTTCAGGATGCCGTCTCCAATCTGCGCAACGCCGCTCGAATTGCCGCCGCCTTTTTCCAGGGGAAAGTCGAGGAGGCCCAAGGCGCCTTTGCCGACCGCCTCCACCAACCCTACCGTGCCGCCCTCGTTCCTGGACTGGAAGCCGCCCTCGAAGCAGCTCAAAAGACGGGTGCTATCGGAGCCTTTCTTAGTGGCGCAGGACCCACCGTCATGGCCATCTGCCTGAAATCAGAGCAAGCCATCGGTCAGGCTATGGCCAAAGAACTTCACCATGCGGGACTGGAGGCGGTGGATATAAAGATTCTCCAAGCTGAAAACAGTGGGGTGGCGGTTGTCCGCTACTTGCCCAAATCCGCCCGCTTAGCTCGCTGATACCCCGCCCAACCCAAAAAGAAGATCCCTTACTTCTTTTCGCCGTAATGGTGCAGGCGATTGGAAAGGATCAAGAAAGTCGGAGCCCAAAGCCCAACAAAAATTCCGAAACGCTCCGCATACGCCCGTTTCGCTTCTGCCATCATGTCGCCCGTTCCTGGCGCACCAAATTGCCCCCCAGCAGAAAACCAGATCATTACCGAGGCGATGATTGAAAGAAAACCGAGCGCAAAACATAAGTTACTCAAAAACGCAATTTGTTGTTTATTCATAGATGGAACCTAAGCGCAGCCCCAATTCTTTCAAGGCAATTCCCTCAAATAAAAAAAGGCCATGCGCTGAGCCAGATACCAGTGCCCTACTGACACGCCTCGCACTCGCCCCCGTTACGCATCGCCTCAATCGAGCAGGCTGTCTTTTCCTCTTCGGTGAACGTCTTCCCCGCTCCCTCCACCACCACGGCAGAGTCTTGCATCCCCGCCCTCAGCTCCTTCTTGTGCTTTACCGTGGCCTTTTCAATATTGGAAGCCCCTAAGGTCCTTAAATAGTACGTCGTCTTCAAACCTTGATGCCAAGCCAACCGATACATTCTCGAGAGCACCTTCAAATCAGCTTGTCCAAGAAACAAGTTCAACGATTGCGATTGATCGATCCATTTTTGACGACGTGCCGCCGCCGCCATAATCCATTCAAACCCGATGGCAAAGGCAGTCAGATACCGCTTTTTAAGCTCTTCTGGCATGCCCTCCACCGGACCTAATTCTCCGTCGAAGTATTTCAACTGATCCACCATCTCCTGATTCCACAAACCCGCTTTCTTCAAGTCCTGCACCAAAAACGGATTCAGCACAATGAACTCTCCCGATAGATTACTTTTTACGAACAGATTTTTATAGGTGGGCTCAATACAGGGAGAGGTCCCCATAATATTGGAAATTGTCGCCGTCGGCGCAATTGCCAGAACATTGGAGTTTCTCATTCCGTGAGCCCGAATCTTTGCCCGCAGCGGCGCCCAATCCATTCGTCCGCCCCGTGGCACCTCCACCGGCACACCACGCTCTTGTTCCAACAAATCAATCGTATCCTGAGGCATCAGACCGCGATCCCACTTGGAACCGCGATAGGTGGAGTACGTTCCCTTTTCTTCGGCAAGATCGCTCGAAGCTTCGTAGGCGTAGTAAGCAATCGCCTCCATCATCTCATCGTTAAACTCCACCGCCGCTTCCGATTCAAAGGATAGGCCCTTCGAATACAGTGCATTTTGTAGCCCCATCACCCCTAGCCCAATCGGCCGATGACGCGAATTCGCCGTCCGCGCCGCCTCCGTAGGATAGAAGTTAATGTCGATAACATTGTCTAAAGCCCGGACCGCCACTCGCACCGTTTCCCGCAACTTGGGCAGATCCAATGCCCCCTCGGGCGTCAAATGAGTATCCAAAATAATCGAACCCAAGTTACAAACCGCCGTCTCGTCCTTGCCCGTATTCAGTGTGATTTCGGTACACAAGTTGGAACTATGAATGACTCCTGTGTGGTCCTGTGGACTCCGCACATTGCAGGCATCTTTAAAGGTGATCCACGGATGCCCTGTTTCAAACAACATCGCCAGCATCCTCTTCCAGACTTCAATCGCAGGAATTTTTTGACCCCAAATCTCACCCTTCGCTGCCCGCTTCTCATATTCGACGTACGCCTCTTCAAACTTTTTCCCATACAAATGATGTAGATCGGGTGTGTCACTGGCTCGGAAGAAAGACCAATCTTCTCGTGCCTCCATCCGCTTCATGAATAAATCAGGAATCCAATTCGCCGTATTCATATCATGACAACGACGCCGATCATCTCCCGTGTTCTTCCTCAACTCTAAGAAATCAAATAAGTCGTTATGCCAAGTCTCGAGGTACGCACAACCGGATCCCTTTCTTTTACCTCCTTGATTCACCGCCACCAAAAGATCGTTGTGCAATTTCAAGAATGGAATCACCCCCTGGCTCTCTCCATTCGTACCACCAATGTAACTGCCCGTTCCACGGACGCTTGTCCACGAACCACCCAGCCCACCCGCCCACTTCGATAGGCTGGCATTCTCCGCCACCCCCCGCTGCATGATTCCCTCAATCGAATCATCGACCCAGTAAAGGTAACAGGAGGAAAGCTGACTATGCTTCGTCCCCGCATTGAACAAAGTGGGGGTCGACGAACAAAAGCGCCGGCTCTTGTAAAGGTTGTATAACTCCAGTGCCTTCGCCTCCCGCTCCTTTGGTTCCGCATGGAAAAGTCCCATTGCCACCCGCATCCAAAAGAACTGGGGTGTCTCCAAGCGACGCGTCACCTCCGCCTTTTTGTCGACGATCAGATACCGGTCATAAAGCGTCTGAACTCCCAAGAAATCTAGTTCCAGATCCGCCAACGGATCCAGGGCATCCGCCATCTTCTGTAGATCATACTTTTGCAGATCTACGCTGAAACGATTAATCTCAATCCCTCGGGTAATCGCATCGCGGAAATTCTTCCGATGGAAATCATGCAGCGCGCCTACCCCGTCCCGCACGATATCCCAGCCCAACACCTCTTCATAAATAAAGGAGAGCTGAATTCGTCCGGCAAACTTTGCAAAATCCGCATCTTTTTCGATGAGGGTTTTGGCATTCAAGCTGATCGTGTTATTTAAATCCACCCTCTTGATCTCGTCGAAAAGAGAACGGCGAAGTTCTTTTTCAATCTCAGCCGCTCCTAAACAAAGATCGAGGCCGATCGAGGCAAACTCGATCCGCGCCCGCAAATCCGCTCCATCCCACAACATGGTTGTGCCATCTGGGTTTGTCACCACCACCATTCCCTCGGCAGGGACCCCTACCGCCTCAGGCTCTTCACCACGCTCTTTGCGCTCCCGTCGATCTGTTCTCGTCGCCCGATAAAGAATGTAGCGTTCCGCCACTTTATAGTGCCCAGCCCTCATCAACTCCTCTTGGACCAAATCCTGCAACTCTTCGATGTGGATCGTCGGTTGCGAAAGCTCCGTTACTCTTGCTGTCACCGCCCGTGCAATCTCCGGCGCACAAAGAGAATCCATCCGCAAAGCGAGAAAAGCTTGGCGCACCGCAATCTCAATCTTGGCTTCATTCCATGGCACAATTTGCCCCTGCCGCCGAATCAGTCGCAAAGTGGACGCCGCAGGCTCCCCCGGTCCAGGCACCGCGAGCGGACGCTCCCTGCGCTCCCCCACTAAACTGCGGGCTACATCATAGGCGTTGTTGTCCACTAAAGTTTTCTCCACAAGACTTTCAAGATCTTGAATTCTGAGACGAAGTGGACGTTCGGCAAGAGCTTGCCGCGCTAAATTGCGACCAACTTCTGTACAAATCCTCGCCACCCACCTGCGATTCGGTTCGGTGAAAACCGTCTCCTGCCCTTTCGCCTTCAGCCAGCGCGACAAACTGCGACCCACCATTTCGGCCACCTCGGCCAGACAGAAAGCCCGCCGCGCCTCTCCATCAATCACCTCGATCTCCGGCAGATCTATCTGCAGATCATCCAGCGAGCTTCCCCAAGCTACCGCCTTCCCCTCAGGCAGGTTGAGAAATTGTTTCATTGCCAAGTCCACATCCACATCACGACGGTCCATCTTCATAATTCGCTCTCCTCCTGCTTCGTTTCTTAAAAAATCAGAGCTCGTCGTCGTGCACCGACGCCAAGGCCGACGATTTCTGATACTCAGTCACCCGCCCCTCAAAAAAGTTCTGCTCTTTTTTGATGTCCATCATCTCCGCCAGCCAAGGCAGGGGGTTGACCACCTCCGCACAAAGCGGCTTCAATCCCACCCCTTCCAATCGGCGATCGGCAATGTAATCAATATAAGAGAGAAAATCCTCCAAACTCAGTCCCACCGCATTGACGGGGAGGCAATCCCGAATGAAGGTTTTCTCGAGCGCCACCGCTGTAGCCATCGTTTGGCGCAACTCTTCCTTAAACTCCTCATTCCAGATCTCACGGTTTTCTTCCACTAGATCCATGAACAAATTGCGGAAAACCTCAATGTGGTTCGACTCATCCCGCAAGGTATAGCGGAACATCGCCCCAATTCCGGGGAACTTGTTTTGCCGATAAAGCGACAAGATCATCCCGAAGAGTCCGTAAAACTGCGTGCCTTCCATGCACTGGCCAAAAACAAAGATGTTTTTCGCTAGGAGCCGCTTATTTTCCAACTTTGTTAGATCCAAGTCCCTTCGCAGCTGCTTGGAAATCCCCGTGACGAACTCATTCTTTTTAACAATCGACTGCACGTCCTCAAACATCGCTTCACACTCATGCGGGTTGATGCCCAATGAGCTGATCATATAAAGGAGTGAATCCGCATGAATATTCTCCTCATGCGCATGCCGACCCAGCACTAGTTTTAATTCCGGCGCTGTGACCATTTCTCGCACCACGTGCTGGATGTTGTCCCCCACGATCCCTTCGGCTGCGGAAAAGTAACCGATCCCCATTCGAATGATCCATCGCTCGATATCCGTCACTACCTTGCTGTCTTTCCACTGCTCAATATCTTTGCCCATCCCGATGTCCTCAGGCTCCCAATGATTAGCTTTCATCTTCCGATAAAGGTCATACGCCCAGCTGTACTTTAACGGCAGGAGGTTAAAGGTCATCGTCTCCTTGCCCAAAATAACTTTTTTCCCTGCAAAGGCCGCTTCCGCTTTCTTCTTATCGAGGACGAATTTCCGTCCCCCCACCACGAATTCTGTTTGCATCATGACTTTTGTTCTCCTTTTTACCCTTGGTTAAGGGAGCAAACACCCAAGGCGAAAGGCCCAGTTTTAGCTGTTTTTACGCTTTTTAGCGTAATTTTGTCGCTTACTGCCGTTACCCATTGACTTGTGGTGTGCGTGTTCAAGAAGACTAGATGTAGTACAAGTCTTTTACGTGTCAACTGACTTTTAAAAAAAAATTCCGACTATGCTCATAGGCTTGCAATAAAAGCGGATAGATCATTTTTCCCTCTAGGCTTCCCCCCTTGCCCATTCAACTTATTCACATTTCCCAAAAAAATTCCCTACCCTACCTGCCCAGTTCAAACCAATCCAACCCTCGGCATCTCTACTCCGTGGGCACGTGACAACCACCTCCGCCGTGCTTCTCAAAATATTTTTGATGGTACTCTTCACCGCGAGTGTACGGACCAGCTAACTCCACTTGGGTAACAATCGGGCTAGAAAACTTTTTCGCAGCGGAAAGTTTATCGATCACATCCCACGCCACCGCCTCCTGCTCGGGTCGCGTAAAGAAAATCGCCGAGCGATACTGGTCTCCCACATCAGGCCCCTGCCGATTCAGAGTGGTCGAATCATGCATCGCAAAAAAACGCTGAAGAAGTTTTTCGGTGCTCACTTTTTTGGGATCGTACACCACCTTCACCACCTCGGCGTGCCCCGTGCCATGCCGACAAATATCCTCATACGTTGGATTTTTTGTCGACCCACCCGCGTAGCCCACCTCCACATTTTTAACCCCGGCAAACTTCGAAAAAGCCTCCTCCACCCCCCAGAAACAGCCCGCCCCAAGAAAAATCCTTTCCGTGCTCGGCACCTCTCCCGACTCTTCGAAATTAAGCACCACCGAATTAATGCAATAGCGCAATCCAGTCGGCTTCGGCCCATCTGGAAATACATGCCCCAAATGCATCTTGCACCGCACACAATGCACTTCCGTCCGACTCATCCCCAAAGCGGAATCGCTCTCCTCCCCAATATTCTCATCCGCAAAAGGCTGGAAAAAACTTGGCCAGCCCGTCCCCGAATCAAATTTATCCCCCGATTGAAAAAGAGGCAGGCCGCACCCCGCACAAAAATAAATCCCTTTTTTATGATTGTCGTGAAAAACACCGCAAAAAGCTCGCTCCGTCCCTGCCGTTCGCCCCACCCGAAACTGCTCCACGGTCAATCGCAACGCCCACTCTTTATCCGAGCGGACCACTTCAGCCACCTCTCGGGCCATTCCCGGTTTTCCCGCCTCCGTCAACAACCGGACCATAACCTTGCTTCCTTTTATCCCTTTGTCTTTTGCTTGCGCCATGCCCATAACCTGCCCCGAAAACCACCACCCCGCCAGCCCTACAGCGCCGCCCAAAACCATCCATCCTATCCTTGAAAATCTTATCATCACCCCAATTCTACCCCACCCCGCTTCAGAACAAAGGCTGGGGATACGTCCCATCCGCGACCAGTCCCGCCAAATAGTCCGCAACCAGTTTCTTATCCTCAGGATACGTCATCCCCGCCCACTTATCCTCGGTGGGAAGCACACGCACCCGCGCTTTCTGCTCCTGAATCCACCCCCCCACCGCATTCGGAATCAGATACTCCGATTTCTCTGAGCTCCCCTCCTTCGTCAAAAACTTCTCAAAGCCCTCCTGCAATAACGGAAATATCGAAGCGTTAAAACCCCAGCAATTCATTGAGACAGGATCCTCCCCCGTAAATTTTCCCTCCAACTCGCTATGCGATTTTCCCACTACTTTCCCACCCTCTTTTCTTAAATCAAAAAACTCCTCCACCCCCACCAAAAATCCATTCGCATCCCGCTGGCATACCCCCCGCGTCACCGTCCCATGATCCGATAAAGTCTGATCCAAGCGAAAACCCGCCATCGCAAAACTCCCCTTCCCTTGCTCCGCGGGGGAAGTCAAATGGGCCTGCAACAATCGATACGCCTCCCGCCCGTAAAAATCATCCGCATTAATCGCCACAAATCCCCCCTCAATCACCTTATTCGCCGCCAAAATTGCCTGCCCTGTTCCCCACGGCTTTTTTCGCCCAACTGGAAGCGAAAATCCCTTGGGCAGATCCTCGATCTCTTGAAATGCATAATCAACCGCCAGCTTCCCCTCGTACCGTTTCCCGATCGCTTTACGAAAATCAGCCTCAAGACTTTTACGGATCAAAAAAACCACCCTCTCAAACCCAGCCTGCTTCGCATCAAAGACCGCATAATCCAAGAGCACCTCTCCCGCCGGCCCCACTGGATCCAACTGCTTCAAACCCCCATATCGACTACCCATCCCCGCCGCCATCACCAAAAGAGAAGTCTCCGAACGTTTCATCGAAGCACCCTATCGAAAATAAAATCCCCTTCAAACCCAAATCAATAACCCTACAAGCCAATCTCATCCAGATATTCTGCCAAACCCTTTTCCCAAGACGGAATTTTTCGGCCGATGATATTCTCCGTCTCTCCGATCTCCAGCGGGGAGAAAGCAGGACGAGGAGTTTTCAACCCAGCCATTTGCTCCATCGGTACTTCCCGAATCTCCCGACAACGCACCTGCTTCCCTTTCTCCCTCATCCGCTCCACCGCCTTCATCGCAAACTCCTTCCACGTCGTCTGCCCCGCCTGAACTCCGTGGGTGATGCCGTGCGCCTTCTTCTCCACCAGATCCAGGATAACCCGCGCCGCTTCTCCCGCGTAGGTGCAAGAACCCACTCTGCCCCCCGCTAATTCCACCACCTCCCTCTCCATCAGAATCGCTGGAAGTTTACTCATGAACGTTGCCCCTCCATGACCAAAAACCCAAGCCAAACGCACAATCAGGGCCTGCGGATTCGCTAAAAGCACCTGCTTCTCCCCCGCCGCCTTATCTCGCCCATAGCGAGAAAGCGGCGATGGTGCGTCCCCAGGCAAATAGGCCGTCTTTTTTGTCCCGTCAAAAATGTAGTCCGTTCCTAAATGCACAAAACGAACCTGCGCCTTCCCACACTCTTTCGCCCACTCCCGCGGCGCTTCCGTATTAATCTTCTTACTTCCCACCGGATCCTCCTCGCACTTTTCTAAACTAGTCCAAGAAGCCGCATTGATCACCCAATCGGGCTTCCACTTCGTCAACGCCTCCCTCGCTCCATCCGGCCGTGTCACATCACAATCCCCACGCGCCAACGCCACCACCTCCATCCCCCGCCGCTTCGCCTCCTTTGTCAGATACCTTCCCGTCAACCCCCCAGCTCCCAGAATCAGGACCTTCACCGCCCGACTATCCCTCAATCGTATTGATCTCGACCGGCTCCACCTGCACACCTTGCTTCGTAAACCAGTGCACCACCTCGTCGATCTTTTCGTGCGGGCCCGTAAACTCCAACGCCATGACAAACACATCCCGATCCGCCGAAGCCGACCGCACATTAAATTCCACATCAAACTTTTTGCTCATCGAATAAAGCAGAGGCTTCTTTCCCGTCTCCGGATCGAAGGTAAGCCAGTAGCGAAGGCTTGTTCGTTTCGTCCTCATCGGATTACCCCCCCGCAATCGCAGGCACAATGCTCACCTCATCCCCTGCTTTCAACGGAGTCTGCTGATTTTGCAAGAAACGAATATCCTCCCCACCCACATAAATATTCACGAACCGCCGCACCTCCCCCTGATCGTCCACCAACCGCTCATAGATTCCAGGATAAGCCTTTTCCAAATCACTCAGCATCTCGTGTACATCCTTCGACTCCACCTCGACCGTGTCCTTTTGACCCGTCAGAGCACGCAAGGGAGTGGGAATACATACTGAAATCGGCATAGCCTAACCTTTAGACCTTCACCCGAGTCTTGGCGAGTCCAGAGGAAATCAGCGAGTCAAACTCCTTCAAGCTCGGCTTTATTTTGGACGGAGCCGCCAGATGCCCCGTCAGCGCCTCGACCGTTTTCAATCCGTGGCCCGTGATACATAAAACCACCTCTTCGTCTTTTGGTATCTTGCCCGTCGCCACCAGTTTCTTGGCACACGCCACCGTTACACCACCAGCCGTCTCCGCAAAGATACCTTCCGTTTCCGCAAGTAACTGCACCCCCGCAATAATCTCCTCGTCGGTGGCATCTTCCGACCAGCCACCCGTCTTCGCCATCGACTTCACCGCATAGTACCCATCCGCCGGCGTCCCAATCGCCAACGATTTCGCAATCGTTTTAGGATGGGGCACTGGGCGGATTAAGTCGGTTCCGCCCTTCCGCGCCGCCGTGATTGGATTGCAACCCGTCGCCTGCGCTCCGTGAATCGAGAAACCATCTTTCTCCACCAAGCCCAATTTTGTGAACTCCCCATACGCCTTGTGGATCTTGGTCAACAACGACCCGCTCGCCATGCAAACCACCGTGTGTCGCGGAATCCTCCACCCCAACTGCTCCATAATTTCGTAACCATAGGTCTTCGACCCCTCCGCATAGTACGGTCGCAAATTCACATTCACGAACCCCCACCCGTATTTGCCCGCGATCTCCGAACAAAGTCGATTCACCGCGTCGTAAGCCCCCTCAATTCCCACCACATTCGTCCCGTAGACAATGCTATTGAGAACTTTGTTCTGCTCCAAATCCGCTGGAATCAGCACCCAACTCTCCATCCCCGCACTCGCGGCATTCGCCGCCACCGAATTGGCTAGATTTCCTGTCGAGGCACACGCCACCACTTTAAATCCAAGCTCCCTAGCCCTTGAAAGGGCCACCGCCACCACCCGATCCTTAAAGCTTAGCGTAGGATGATTAACCGTATCGTTTTTCACATAACACGCCTTCACCCCCAGCGCCTTGGCCAACCGATCCGCTTTTACCAAAGGAGTAAACCCAACCTGCTGACCCACCGTCGGATCTCCCACAATCGGTAATAGCTCCCGATACCGCCACATCGTCCCAGGACGAGATTCGATCACTTTGCGATTTAAAACTGCCCCAATCGCGAAGTAATTGTAATCCGCCTCCAAGGGACCGAAGTCGAATTCACAAACGTGCGTCGCCAGGGCGGGATAAGTCCGACCACACTCACGGCACTTCAACTGCGAAAAGAATTTTTCAGCCATAGCTCTTTCTCGCGCTCCCCCCCGATGTCGAACCTGGTCATGGCCGGTCCGTTCGCCTGCAAGGAATAGGGAATCACGCCGCGACAAAACGCGGACTGCGAATCCTCTCATCCTTTCCGACGCATTCCCTTTCGGGAACGCGCCTGACTGGGTTTGGCACCCTAACAACTCCATCCGAAGATGGGATCCGGTTGCCGCAGTTTCACAGGGCCAGCCCCTCCACTGCTCTCGATAAGAAGCGCAACAAAAGTATTCAAGAAGTCGGCCCTGCGGTCAAGGGCCTTAAACAGACCCTTCCCACCCCATTTCCCCATCGAAAACCAAAAAAGGAATCAGAAAAATAACTAAGATCACTCATTATCTTTCAGTTTCCAGAAACCACAGAAACCGCCACTCTCCACTCATGGCCGAGTCACCTCAACTTCTCCGCTCCGGCAAGGTTCGTGACATCTATCGTTGGCAAAAAGAAATCTGGCTCGTCGCTACCGATCGTATCTCCGCCTACGACGTCATCCTTCCCGATTCCATCCCCGGCAAAGGAACTCTCCTCACTTCCATCTCCCAGTTCTGGTTTGCTTCACTGCCCGCCGCCCAACCTCACCACGTCCTCGGATTTGATGTCCCGCCCACCGTTCCCCAGCCAGAAAAATATGCAGGCCGCCTCACCCGATGCCGCTCCGCCGCTCCCCTCACCGTCGAATGCGTTGTCCGCGGCTATCTCGCGGGCTCCGCTTGGCTCGAATACCAAGCTCATGGCTCCGCTTGGGACCGACCCCTCCCCCCCGCCCTTCTCGAGGCCTCCCCACTTCCCCAACCCCTTTTCACTCCCACCACCAAAGCCGAAGCAGGCCACGACCTCCCCCTGACCGATGGCGAAGCTGAAAAAGAACTGGGCTCAGATCTTTTCCAGAAAGTTCGCCGTCGCAGCCTTGCCCTCTACCAAGCCGCCCAAATCCACTGCGCCAAGGTGGGTATTATTTTGGCCGATACCAAATTTGAATTCGGCCTCGACGACAAAAAAGAACTTCTCCTCATCGACGAACTCCTCACTCCAGATAGCAGCCGATTTTGGCCTGCCGATCACTACCGTCCTGGCAGTTCCCCCCCCAGTTTTGATAAACAGTTTGTTCGCGACTACCTCACCACTCTCAAAAACTGGAACCGTCAACCCCCCGGTCCAACCCTCCCCCTCCCCGTGATTCAAGGAACTCTCGGTCGCTACCGCGAAGCTTGCCGTCTCCTCACCGGTTCCGAGCCCTCCCTGCCCACCTCGTGAGCCAACTCGACCACCGCCCGATCGAGGATTTTCTCGCTTCTGGCGCCATGGAACGGGGCCACGCCCTCCGCACCCAAGCCATCCAAAGAAAACTTCTCGAACGCCTCACCACCTGGCTCGAGCGCAAAAGGCCTAACCAAGACTGGCGCCACTTCAAACCCGACGACCTCCGTGAATTTCTTACCTACCGGCGATACTCAGGTCGTGTCGGTCCCACCACCTTACGTCTCGAAACATCCATTCTCCGCAGCCTCGGCACCCATCTCCATCGGATGGGTCGAACACCCGCCAATATGGCCATCGGACTTCGCTCGCCCAAACTTTCCCGCAAACTCCCCGCCTCTCTCACCCCCGCACAAGTCGCTCGCATCCTCGATACCCCTTCCGTCAAAACCCCCCTCGGCCTCCGCGACCGCGCCCTCCTCGAACTCCTCTACGCCGCAGGTCTTCGCGCCGCCGAGATCCTCTCCCTCCGCCTCGAACAGCTCGATCTCGAAAGCGGCAGTGCCCGCGTCATCGGCAAAGGCAACAAAGAGCGCCTCGTTCTTTTAGGAAAAACCGCTGAGGATTCAATCCGCCGCTACCTCGATACCGCCCGACCTAAACTGGTTCGCGCAAAATCAGGCGGGGAAGTTTTTCTGGGGAATCACGGCCGCCGAATCACCACCGCCCACCTTTGGGGAATCGTCAAAAGAGCCGCCCAATCCGCTGGGCTTGATACCCGCGTCTACCCTCATCTCCTGCGCCACTCTTTCGCTACCCACCTACTCTCGGGCGGAGCCGATCTTCGCGTTATCCAAGAGCTTCTCGGTCACGCCAGCATCGCCACCACGGAAATTTATACCCATGTGGACGAAGATCGACTTGCAACAACGTTTGACCGATTTCATCCCCGGGCGCAGAAGAGTTCTACGAAGCCATGAAGACACCCCCCCTCGGCCATACCTTTCAGCACGGCGATCTTCTCGTCCGTGCCCTTACCCACCCTTCCGCCCGGACCGCCCCAGGCCCCTCAGGTGATAATCAGCAGTTAGAATTTCTGGGAGATGCAATTCTTCAGGCCACCCTCAGCGATTTACTAATCCAAAAACATCCCACCGCCCACGAAGGCCAACTCACCGCCATGCGCGCCAGTCTCGCCAATCGGCATACTTTAGCTGAACTCGGCAACGAGTTGTCTCTTTCTCCCTGCCTTCGAGTCGGAGTCGACGCCGCTCGCGATAAAATCCACGAATCCCCAGGCGTCCTGGCCGATGCTTGGGAAGCAGTTCTCGGGGCTATCTTTCTCGATGGGGGCTACGACATCGCCCGTGCCTGGGTCAGCAGGGTTTATGGAGAGCGAATTGCACAGGCCAAAAAACTTGCCGATCAGGCCAACCCCAAGGGCCAACTCCAAGAGCTCCTCCAATCCCGCAACGGCCCCATGCCAATCTACGAAATGGTCGAGTCGATCGGACCCGACCACGAAAAGATTTTCACCATTCGCGTTCTCCTGGCCGAGAAAGAGATCGGCCGCGGCACGGGGCGCAGTCGCAAATCGGCCGAATCCAAAGCCGCCGCTAGTGCCTTGGGCAATCTACCCGCCGCCTAGCCCGCCTCCGTTCTCGCCAAATCCTATCTCGCAGTTAAAAAGGTTTTCATGAAACGATTGATCCAAGGCCCGGGCTTTCCCTTTGTTGCCCCCTTTTTACTTTTCATGGGGCTCCTCTACTTTCGCCAATCCCTCCCAACTCAAGGATGGTGGCTCTATGGAGTCTGTTCTCTCCTTGTTCTTGGGTTGCTTCTCTGGCTCAGACCTCGCTACCGCGGCCAAGACCCTGCCAACCCCCGCACTCTCCACTCTATTTTTCTCGGCCTTGGAGCCATCGTTCTTTGGATTGCCCTCGATCCTTGGATGCCTCGTTCAGGAGAACGGAACAACGCTTTCCCTTTCGCCGCCGCTTTCGAGATAGGCCTTATTCCTGGAGTTCTCTCCATTCTTTTCCGTGCCTTAGGCGCGGTTCTCATCGTCCCCATCGTCGAAGAACTTTTTTGGCGTGGCTTTCTTATGCGCACCATCATCAAACCTGAGTTCGAGGAAGTCCCCCTCGGCACATTCCAGCCCCTCTCTTTTTATATCACCACCCTCGTTTTTGCCGCTGTCCATGCCGAATGGGGATCCGCAGTTCTCTTCGGATTAATTGCAGGCGCCTGGTTCTGCCACACCAAATCCTTACGCTCCGTCATTCTTCTTCACGCCGCCGCTAATCTGGGTCTCACCATCTATGTCCTAGTATCTCGGCAGTGGTTCTTCTGGTAGCCCAAGTGCCCCGCCTTTTTTTCCTGCCCGCTACTCTGGCTCTCCTCATCGTGGGTCTGCCCGTTTTCAGTTGCTACGCCGACACTCGTGCCGATCTGTTTTCCTTAATCAACCAAGCCCGAACCGATGCGGGGTTGAATCCCCTGACCCGCGATCCTCAAGTCGACCAACTCGCTACCGAATGGGCTGAGGTCATGGCCGCAAAAAACATGCAGAAACATCGCCCTCTTACCAAAGATCTACTCAATCTTCATGGCTGGAAAAATCTTTCCGAAAATATTTACGGCCCCGTCTCTGGACCGGTCTCCGCAAAAACTATTTTTCAGGCATGGATGGGAAGCTCGGGCCACCGGGATAATCTCCTGCGCGAATCCACCACCCTTGGAGGCTTGGGAATCGTCACCACCCCCTCTGGATCCGTCTGCGCCGTTTTCAACGGAGCCAAACTCGCCCCAGTCGCGCCATCCTCGAATGCCACCTCCTCTTCCGCCAGCACCAACGACAGCGAAGTCGCCTTCCCTGGGATTGGACTTCCAGATTTCATCCCCAAAACCATGAGGGATCCCGCCTCCGCCCTCCCTTCTAACTCCGACGGTCGCAAACTTAACCAACTGGGCCGCACCAATCTCTAGCTCTCCCCCTCCCCCGTGCTCGCAGAATGCTCGCAGCATGCTCGCAGCACGATATTACTAAGGTGATATATTCTACTCTGGCCCCACTCAGAGCCTTCTCTGACACCTTCCCCTTGCCTTAGATCCAAACCAATCCACTATAATTTCTTATGCTTTCTGTCCTCATCCGCAAACGCTTTGCCAAATATGGCAAGCTCGCTGGGCTTCTCCTTGCCTCTCTTTTCCTTATCAAAGGTATCCTTTGGCTCCTCATTCCAGGCTTGATCATCGGAAGTTGCGCCAAATGAAATCCCCCACCATTTCCCCTACTCCATCCGCAGGAATCATGGCCCAACTTAAAGCAGGCACCGCCGCCCTCCATGCTATCGCTGAATCCAAACCACTCGAAGCCGCCCTCATCTCTGGAGACATCGGCCAAGAACAGTACAAAAAATACCTCTCCCAACGCTGGCTCATTCATCGCGATCTCGAAACCGCCACCGATCAAGCCATCACCCGCGATCCCCGCCTCGCCTCTCTCCAGCTCCCCTCTCTTTACCAAACGAAAAATCTCGAGGCTGATCTCGCCCTCCTCCAAGCCCCGCTCCATACCATTCAGCCTCTGCAAGGTGCCACCACTTTGCTTCAAGAAATTAAAAACGCCCCGTCCCCCGCCGCCCTCATGGGTATCTACTATGTCTTTGAAGGCAGCAAGAATGGTGCCCGTTATATTGCCCGCGCCCTCGCCAAAGCTTGGTCAAAAACCGATACCACCACCATGCGCTATCTCGATCCTCACGGCGAAGAGCAGCGCAGCCTATGGCAAAAGTTTAAAACCGAAATGGATGCCCTCACCTGGTCACCATCCGAACAAGAGCAAATGGTTAAGTCTGCCCAAATCACTTTCACTGCTATCTCCGCCCTCGACGACGAAATCCACGCCGGCTGAGCATTATTTCGGTTGATAGTTTGGGTTGTTTTCCAAAGCCGCCTTGCGAGACCAAAGTCGCATATCCCGAAGCTCGTCCAATAAAAGAGCTCTCACAGACCCATCGAGAAAAGCACAAACCGCCTTGCCATCAAAGCGTCCATCCACATGCCCGTAGTTTGCCGCATCCACCCCCTTGCTCCACTTCACAGAGCTCCACTGCCCCCCCGGACCCATCGGAGCCGTTACATATTCATACCCATCGATATCCGGATTACCTGCGGAAACAAACACAATCACGGAACGATCCGCTTGTGCCATAGATTGAATGCACTCCTCCGAATATTGAACTACACCACTGGAAGAGATGCTTCCGCCAACCAAGTAGCGGTTAATTCCCAACGCTGGAAAAACGCTGACTCCATAATCATACATCAATCCGCTCGATCCCATCATTTTGACGATTTGCGATTCGTTCCGGTTCACAAGAACAGTTCCTTCCAATTGATAATTGAAATAAGGAGCGAGCCGGAAGGGATAGCGAGACCGAACTTCCGTCATCGAAATATTCTCTCCCTTGGCATTCTTAACCCCCGTGGCAACCGGATCTCTCGCTGGAAGCAGTCGACCCCCATTTTCGATAGATGCGATTTGATAAGCCTGAATGAGGTTCTTCGCAGCACTGATTTCAGACCCCATCGAGGCTTTCGCTATTGTCTTCTGATAAGCCCCCATGGAGACCCCCGCCAAAAGCCCCAAGACAGCAATCACGACCAGCATCTCCACCAAGGTGAATCCAGATTTCCCTTGGTTGAGAGAAATTAGACGAAAGGATCGGAGCTTCACGCCGCAACGCAGGCACGCCGGCGGATGAGAAAAAAGCAGGCAGCAGCTAAAACAAGCCCTCCCACGTTCGGCTCAGGAACCACCGCCGAGCTGAAAACAGAGGAACTTTGATCCAGCTGCAATCCGTAAATTTGGGAGTGAGTCACTCCGCTGAAATCGATCGCAAATGACGTAACGGTTCCCAAGGAGCTAACATCCCACTGGTACCCCCTCGTATTCAAATACACGGGCTCATCCAACCCCGTTGCAGGGCTCGTAAACGTTCCGCTTTGAAAACGATTCAAAATACCCGAAAATAGCAGATCCACGACAGATGATCCGCCGTTGATTTTTAAGGCTGGGGCGCTGTATAAATCATACCCCGTCGCCTCCCCAATCTGGATCTGAAACACCAGAGTCTTGAGATTAGCCAAAGGAGTCAAATCAGAGACGCGAAGTGTTCCTCCCATTGCATTGGGGACTTGGGCATAATTTCCGAAATAGATTGAGGACGATGAGAGAAATGGGCCACCACCGGTCGGACTTCCCGCAACTCTACTTAGATCTGCATCCCCCGACCCATTCCCGTTTGATCCAATAGGGGCAGGCCAAGGAGAACTCCCTGGAAACCCGCCGTAACCGGAGAAGGTCGCTGAATTGACGTTCACCCAAGCATCAGAGGCACTGCTTCCTGATCCGAAATTCACAGCTTGAATCTGAGCAAGCCCAGTTTCCTCGACGCATCCGATCCATAAAGAAAGAAGAAAAATATGACGAAAACTCATATAACATCATTAGAGTACATATCTTTTTTTGCAAATGGGAATGCCCTTCCGAAAAAAGTTATTCAGCCTCTTGGACTTCCACTATTAGAAAGACTACTTCTATCTCTATGATATTGCTCACAGAGAACTACTTACAAAGTTTTTTAAGTAGGCCAGTCATCTGCTCTCGACCTTTTTTCTTACCCCATTCTTGCGAATCGAGTATTTTCAGCTATCAACTATTCCCCATGCATTCACTCGATCTCAAAGAGACTATTCTCACCCGCCTAGGAGAGAACTACGATCTGCACGACAAGTACGTCAATCGTACTCTGGTCAAAGTTCAACGCACCATCGGCTTTGATAAAATCTACGCACGTGCGGAAGGGGCTTACCTCTACGACCTCGACGGCAAGGACTACCTCGATTTCCTCAGCGGTTACAGCGTCTTTAATCTCGGTCGTAACCATCCCACCGTCCAAAAAGCCATCCAAGACGTTCTCGAACTCGATCTCCCCAACATGGTCCAGATGGACTGTTCCATTCTCTCCGGCCTTCTCGCCGAAGCCCTTGTTAAAAAACTCGGCCCCTCCCGCGATGCCTGCTTCCTCTGCAACTCGGGAACCGAAGCGGTCGAAGGCGCGCTCAAGTTCGCCCGCGCCTTTACTAAACGCCCCCGCATCCTTGCTCAAGAAGGCTCTTACCACGGCCTGTCCTATGGTGCCCTCTCCATCACCCACTCGGGCAACTTCCGTGAAGATTTCGGCCCCTTCCTTCCTGGAGCCGAATTCGTTAAATTCAATGACCTCGCCGATCTCGAAGCCAAACTACGCTCCCGCGACATCGCCGCTTTCATCTTTGAACCCGTCCAAGGAAAAGGAGTTAAGTACCCTTCCGACGACTACTTCCCCGCCGCCCAAGAACTCTGCCGAAAATACGGCACCCTTTTCATTGCCGACGAAGTCCAAACCGCCATGGGTCGCACCGGAAAATGGTTCGGTTTCCAACACTGGAACCTTGATCCCGATATCGTCACTATGGCCAAAGCCCTTTCGGGTGGATACGTCCCCTGCGCCGCCATTGTTATGCGTCGCCCTATCTACCAAGGCATTTTCTCTCGTCTCGACCGCTGCGTCGCCCACTCCACCACCTTTGGTCGGAACAACCTCGCCATGGCCTGCGGACTCGCCAGCTTGCACGTCACCGAAACCGAACACCTCGTCGAAAACGCCGCCCTCCGCGGGGAGCAACTCATGTCCAAACTCCGCGCTCTTCAAGAAAAACACGACGTCATCTCCGAAGTCCGCGGCAAAGGCCTCATGATCGCCATCGAATTTAAAGAACCACGCTCCCTCAAACTCAAACTCGCCTGGAAAGCAATCCACGCCATGGATAAAGGCCTCTTCCCCCAAATGATCGTCACCCCGCTTCTCCAAAAACATCGTATCCTTTCCCAAGTCGCCGCTCACAACTCCGATATCGTGAAAATTCTCCCCCCCCTCATCATCGGCGAGAAGGAAATCGATCGCTTTGTTCACGCTTTCGACGATGTCCTCAGCGATCTCGGTAAATTCCCTGGCCCCCTCTGGGACTTTGGCCAAAATCTTGTCAAAGCCGCCCTCTCCCAAAAGAAATCCTCGCGCGAAGCGGTCGCCGCCTAACACCCTTCGTGCCAGCGGTTCTTTACGTTAAGGAAGGGTGCCCTTGGTGCGAAGATGCGGAAACCGAACTTCAAAAACTCGGCGTAAAATACGAACGCCGCGAGGTCCGATCCAATCCCGCTTACTTCAAGGAAATGAAAGAAATCTCAGGCCAATCTAAAGCCCCCGTCCTCGATATCGATGGACGCATCCTCGCCGATTTCGGTATTGAACAACTCCCCGCCTTCCTCAAAGACTCCTAAAAATTATCCGCGCCACGGTTGACTACCCTGCCTCCACCCCGCATCATTTTAATGCGGGGTGGAGCAGCCAGGTAGCTCGTCAGGCTCATAACCTGAAGGCCGCAGGTTCAAATCCTGCCCCCGCAACGATTTTTTGATGTATCAAGTTTACGTTCTCAATAATTCTGCAGGCCAAAAGTACATCGGCCTTTCACAAGATCCTCAGACCCGTCTACTCCAACACAATTCCGGAGTATCCCGTTGGACCAAAGGCAAGGGCACCTGGACGATCGTTTGGCTAAGCAATCCCATGAATCTCACCGCAGCCAGAAAACTTGAAAATAAACTCAAACGACAAAAAGGCGGTTTGGGTCTTGAGAGGCTGACCCACCTGAAAGGCTCATGATCCAGAACTTGCGGTCCCGCAAGTGCGGGATTATGAGCCTGACGAGCTACTTGGCTGCTCCAGCCCGCATCAGAATAATGCTCCTCAAAAAGAGTGGAGTCAATCTCGCCCCCGATTCCGCAATCCGAATTCCAAAATTCCCGTCACCTTCCGCTCTTGTCTCCATCCTCCCATCCGTTATAGCCATATCATGTTCGCCACTTCTGGAATCCTCTTCGCCTTCGAGCACTCCAACGCCGCAGGCAAGGGCGTCATTTTCCTTCTCATGATCGGATCCATTTTCAGCTGGTCGGTCATGTGGTCCAAATTCACCCAACTGCGCGCCGCTCAGCGCTCCACTCTCCTTTTCCTCAAAGGCTTTCGCTCTTCCACCGAACCCCTCGACCCCTACCTCTCAGGCCGGCCCCCAGGGGAATCTCCTCAAGCCATCATCTACCACGCCGGCGCCAAAGAACTCTGCTTCCATCTCACCGGATCCTCCGCCATCGATTCCACCCTCGCGACCCGCCTCTCCTCCGCCCGCTCCATCAGTGAGACGGGCATGAACTCCGTCCGCACCGCTATGGAACGCGCCGTCGGCGAAGAATCTCTCAAACTCGAAGCCAATCTCATCCTCCTCGCCACCGCCGTCAGCGGCGCCCCCTTCCTCGGACTCCTCGGCACGGTCTGGGGCGTCATGGACGCCTTCAGCGATATCGCCCTCGCAGGCCAAGCCAGCCTCGCCGCTATGGCCCCTGGCGTCTCAGGAGCCCTCATCACCACCGTGGTCGGGCTGCTCGTCGCCATCCCCGCAATGTTTGGCTACAATTACCTCACCACCTCCATCCGTAGCCTGAATCTACAAATGGAAAATTTCGCCGCCGAATGCGCTGCCGTCTTCGAACATCGCTTCACCGCACGATCATGAGACGCTCCTCTCGCTCCTCCTCAGGACTCGCCTTGGCCGAACTCAACATCACCCCACTTCTCGACCTCGTCTTTGTCCTCCTCATCATCTTCATGATCACTACCCCCCTCATGGAACAGCAGCTCCCCGTCGATCTCCCCAAAGCCTCCACCAGCATCGCTACTTCCCTGCCCGACCCCAAATCCATTCTCACCCTCACCCTTGCCAAAGACGGCTCCACCCTTCTCGGCTCCGAAAAAATCCGCCTCGACCAACTCACCTCCCTCCTCACCCAACGAAAAGCACGCGACCCTCAACTCGTTGTCTCCCTTCGGGCCGACTCCTCTCTCCCCTACGAAACCGTTTTCCGCGCCTTGGAAGCTGTCCGCTCTGCGGGCGCTCGCCTTGACCTCGCGAATTTTCCGGATACCCACAAGTGAACCCTCACGGTCGCCCCTTCCGGCGTACCGTCCTCATCGTCGTTGCCCTCCACGTTGGCCTACTCCTCTTCGTCGGACTTCCTTTCGCCTCTTGCCATAAACCTCCGACCATTCAACCCGTCGAGATCATCGATCTCGGCTCCCTCCGCCCAGGCCCCGGCCTGCCCCCCCCCACACCATCCTCAGAGCAAAACACTCCAACTCAACCCGCACCCGAAATCCAAAATCCAAAATCAATAATACCTGTGCCACCCGAGTCCGCCCCTGCGGAAGAGCCAGAACCAACCCCCACCCCGCCCACCCCCGAACCCAAACCCGAACCCAAGCCCACCCCAAAAACCGAACCTACCCCTCTTCCCGTAACCAAACCTGTTCCTACTCCCCAACCTGAAGCCCCCGCAAAACACCAAGTCAAAGTCAGCACCACCAAGAAAAAAGTTTCCGCCTCAACCTCCCCTTCCGAAACCAAAACCTCCTCCCCAAAGTCCACCGCCCCAGCTGGCCCAACCACTTCCGATATTAAAAATCGTCTCGCCTCCAAACTTCCTGCAGAACAGGACGGTGGCGGAGGGGACGGAGCAGGTAACGCTGGCAGACCCGATGGGGTCGCCGACGACTTCTCCTGGTACCGCGCCCTCATCAAACAATCGATTCAATCCGCCTGGAAAAAACCCCCCATTCCCGCAGGCGAAAAGATCTATACCGAAGTCGAAATCAAAATCGCCTTCGATGGAAGCGTCACCTTCATCAAGCTCTCCCGCCCCTCAGGCGATCCCGCCATGGATGCTTCTGTCGAACAAGCCGTTCGATCCACCCCTCGCCTCCCGAAGCCCCTTCCCACTGGACTCGGCTCTCCCGACTACACCGTGATCATCCAATTTAAGTTGGAGTAAGCATAATAAAAACCCCGGGAAGCCTAGGCCTCCCGGGGTTTTAAAAGTATTCTCAATCAGAAACTGTATACGATCTCAGCACCCGCATAGTGACAAGGTCCACCCGACTGTACGCCTGTTACCCCATTATCATTAGGGGTGGTGGCCGAAGAGTTGATCCCCGACCCCCAATCCAATCGGTACTCCGCCCTGATCAGCAGGTTGTCGATCACGTTAAAGGCCGAGGTCAAGGTGTAGCTCCAGTAATTATTGCCAGTGACATGCCCACTGTTGGCAAAACTATTGGCGGCTGAGCTTGTGGATATAGCGCCTTGTGTTCCAAATTTCCCAGCACTGTTACTACCCAGATAATCCGCTCGGCTGGCCAAGCTAAACCAGTCGTTAAACTGATACTTCGCATAAACGGCCGCACCGTACCAAGTGGTATTGACCGTAATGTTATCCACCGAGCTCCAAGAGGCATTGCCGAGGGCCGAATCAAACGCCAACAAAAGTTTGTCATTGGCAAACTTTGGCGCCCAATTTCCCCAGGAATTATAGACAACGGCATAACCACTCGCAGGAGACGCGAAGTTGTTGACCGGGGCGCTCGAAGTAGGCTGTCCACTATTTTGGTAGCTCGTGTTGTTCTCCAAAGCGGTGCTGTACTGAAAGTTATTGCTCCAGTTCGCATTACCGCCAGGGGCGGTCACATTCAACGCCGCCAGAAGGGCCACTCCGTCGCTATCGCCATTCACTGTGGTGTTGTTATCACTGTTCGATCCGTTCACCACTCCCAGTTTGGCATCTAAATAATCATCGAAACGATAAGAGGAAAGCACACCGATATAGGTCAGCGGAAACGCGTTCTGCCAGAGTTGGCCGTAGGTGATATTCATATTGGCGGGACGCTCAATCACCTCGTAACCAAGAATGGTAACAAACTTTCCAACCTTAAAATCCCAGCCGTTCCCCACGGGCGCACGAATCTCGACGTAAGCCTGCTCAAGGAACAGTGCGTTGGAGTTAGCTTGAGTATTGCTATTGGCATTCGCCCCACCACCACCCGCATTGTAGGGCTGACCACGATTAATCAGGTACTGGGCATCTTCACCAATCATCACATCGGCCCGGAATCCTGCCTGCGCTTTATTTTCAGAAGTCATCACCTTCTCGAGAGCGATCTTGACCGCGTAAAGGTTAAAGTCACCTTTCTGGGTGCTGTCCCCCAAATAACGGCTGTTCACTTGGGAGCCTTGCGAGGTGGACCCCGTAAAGTTGTAGCTGTACCCTGCGTCCACGTACCCAGAAAGCTTGATCCCTTTTTGGGCCGTCTCAACGAAGTTATTTTGCACCATCTTTTTCGTATCTTGAGCGGAGGCTTCCGGGGCGCTGTCCGCAAGTGCGATGGAGGTTAACGCCACACTCGCGGCGAAGAGAATTGAGCTTAGTTTCTTCATAGATACTTTTACTTTGTTTGAGTTTTTAATTGCCGAATACGCGGCGGAGTAAATAATTACTAAGTCTCGATAATTGGCAACCCTTATTTTCCTCTCGCACTTTGGCTCCCATGCTCTTGTCTCACTCGATGAAATTAATCCTCCCCATACTTCTTCTCGCCCCTTTCCTCCTCCTCGCCCAATCCTCCGCCCCAGTCATCGTCATCGAACAAACCCGTAAAGTCGACGTCGCCATTTCCCCTATCGCGGGAGCTGAAGGTTCCGCCATGACCAAAGTCCTGCAAAACGATCTCGAACGCTCCGGCGCCTGCCGCATCGTCGATCCCGCCACCGCCGCCTTCACTCTCTCTGGCACGATCACCCCCTCCGGCCTCGCCGGCCGCGCCATCCCCAAATCAGGCGGCGCCCCACTCGTTGAATCCTCCTTCAATGGGGACGCCCGCCGTGCCACCCACCAGTTTGCCGATGCCTTTATCCAAGCCCTCACCGGCACCCCTGGCTTCGCCTCCAGTCGAATCACCTTCGCCTCCGCTTCCGCAGGTAAAAACCGGAAAAAGGAGATCTACCTCTCCGATATCGACGGAGAAAACGTCCGCCAACTCACCCAAGACGGCGCCCTCGGCTACGGCCCCAAGTTCTCCCCCGATGGAAACAAAATAGCCTACAGCTCCGACAAAAGTGGCTACCGCGACACCTACGTCATCGATCTCACCTCCAAAAAACGATCCATCGTCGCCCAGTTCCCTGGACAAAATACTGGAGCTGCCTTCTCCCCCGATGGCTCCACCCTCGCCCTCAGCCTCTCCAAATTCGGTAATCCAGAAATTTGTACGATCCCTTCCTCTGGAGGCGAACCCACCCGCCTCACCAATGCCCGCGGCACCGACTGCTCTCCCACCTGGTCCCCCGACGGAACCCAAATCGCCTACGTCTCCGATGAACGCGGCAGCCCCAGCATCTACCTTCTTCCAGCCACTGGCGGCTCCCCAGAACGAATCAATACCGAGTCCTCCTACAGCACCGAACCAGACTGGTCGCCCGACGGAAAAAAAATCGCCTACAGCATCTCCTCAGGGGGAGGGCAAATCGGCGTCTACGATCTCGATTCCAAAAAGTCCCGCATCGTCAGCCGTGGCTCAGGCCTGGAAAGTCCCTCTTGGACTCGTAACTCTCGCCACCTCGTATGCTCCCAAAATGGAACGCTTGTTTTGCTTGACTCACTTTCAGGGGAAGCTATTAAGGTACCCAATAACTTGAGTAGGAACACCGAACCCAATACCACCCGCTGAAAACTATGAAATATACTTATCTCTCACTTCTCACCCTCCTCGCCATCCTTACCGCTTGCTCAAACGACGGTAAAAAAGGCGACGGCGCCGCCTTCGGTGACAGCACCGATAATATCTACGATCAATCCCTCCCCCAACGCTCCGGTAACCCCGATACCGCCGACTACGAAACCCTTAAAGCCGATACCGTCTTTTTTGCCTACGATAGCTTCACCATCGAAGCCAAAGAGCGCCCCAAACTCGATAAACTCGCCAACTACCTCAGCAATAACGCCAACACCAAAATCGTCATCGCAGGCCACACCGACGCTCGGGGCACCCCACAATACAATCTCGCCCTCAGCGAGAAACGGGCCAATGCCGTTCGCCAATACCTTATCGGCCTCGGCTCCAGTGGTAACAATATCAGCACCGTCGGATACGGTGAGGATCGTCCTAGTTCCGAAGGGGAGAGCGATTCTGCCCACACCGACAATCGCCGCGCCTCTCCAGGCATCTTACGTTAACTAGGAGCAAGCCTCCGATTCAATCATCGCAGGAATTCACCTTGTGATTCCTGCCCCTCACTCGTCCGCCCAGCCCCACCTCCTCCGCCTGCCCAACTGGCTCGGAGACCTCGTCCTCGCACTTCCCGCCGTACACCTCTACCAACGCTGGCTCAACCATCGCGCTCCCCTCATCCTCCTCGGCCCCTCTTCGCTTGCCCCTCTCGCCCCCCTTCTTCTGCCAGGACTCGAATACCTTCCCGCCCCAAGTTTTCCCTTCTCTCTTCACTCCACCTTTAAAAATCGTCACGTTGCCTCAGCCGTTCTTTTTCCCAACTCCATTCGCACCGCCCTCGAAACTCTCTCCATTCCCAACCGAGCAGGCTTCGACCAAAAACTCCGTAATCCCCTTCTCACCGATCATCCTCCACGCCGTACTTCCCCCAACGGCTACCTCCACCTCTCCGATCAGTATATCGGCCTACTCCAAGATCTGGGACTTCCCTCCGCTAAAGCCGAACTCCCACCTCCCCCCACCCTCTCCAAGCCCAAAGACGCCCCCGCCCAACCCTACCTCGCCATCCTCCCAGGCGCCGCCTACGGACCCGCCAAACGATGGGATCCCTCCTCCTTCGCTTCCGTCATCCGCGCCCTCCAGAAATCCCACTCTCTCCAACCCGTCCTCCTCGGCGGCTCCAACGATCGAACCGCCTGCCAAGCCGTTGCCCAATCCCTCGACTCCCCCATCACCGATCTCTCAGGAAAAACCACCACTCTCGAACTCGCCCATTGGCTCGCCCATGCTGAGCTCATCCTCTGCCACGACAGCGGACCCATGCACCTCGCCGCCTTCCTCCGAAAACCCGCCGTCGCCATCTTCGGCTCCACCGAACCCGCTTGGACAGGTCCCCTCGGCTCCTCCGTTTTCATCGCCCAACATAAAGTCTCCTGTAGCCCCTGCTTCCTCAAAACCTGCCCCCTCGATCACCGCTGCATGACCCGCCTCACCCCCGAGGAAGTCCTCACCCCTTGCCTCCACCACTTGACGAGTATGAATAAAAAGATAAAGTATGAATAAATGAAGGAGCGCGTCACCTACACCCTCGATCCCAAGGTTTCCCATGCCGCCCGCCAATTGGCGCGTCGAAGCGGCCTGAGTACCTCTGCTTTTGTGGAAAATTTGATCCGGCAGATGGACCGATCCGTCGTTCAAGAAACTCCCGCCAAAACATTCTCTCAGGAGTGGCGAGGGAAAATGAAGCTGATCCGTGATCGCAGCGACCCACGCGCTCGCCGCCTCCTTGATAAATACGGGGGATGATCATTGCGATTCTTGATCGATTGCGATGTCCTTCTGGATGTCTTTTTAGCCCGCCCCAGTCACGTACAAGCTAGCTCCCTTCTGGTGGATTGGGCCGAAGCTCATCCAGGCCGTGCTGGAGTCGCTTGGCACACCTTTTCGAACATTCACTACTTAGGAGGCCCAACCTGTGTGCCCTTTATGCGCCGTTTAGCATCTTTTATTATTGTCCCCCCCACCGGATCAGAGCACTTGCACCGTGCTTTTACCTTTGGCATCGGAGATTTTGAGGACGCGATGCAGGTTTCTAGTGCAGAGTGCTTCTCCGCTCAATTTATTGTCACACGCAACCTACGCGACTATGTCCGTTCCCCCATTAAGGCTGTACTACCGAAAAACGCTCTCTCCATATTGGAGGCCAATTGAGCACCAAAGGCACCTCCCGCGTCATGCTGGCCATCGGATCCTCCCGAATCCTCGGTCTCGTCCGCGAGATTCTTCTCAACACCTTCCTCGGGGCTGGCAAAGAGCTCGATGCCCTCATCGCCGCCTTTCGTATCCCCAATCTCCTCCGCGATCTCTTTGCCGAAGGTGCTCTCTCCACCGCTTTCGTCACCACCTTCTCTCAAAAATTGGCCAAAGAGGGTAAAGCATCCGCCTTTCGCCTCGCCAGCAACGTCAACACTCTCCTCTTTATCGCCCTCCTTCTCATCGTCACTGCCGGGGTAATCTTCGCCGATCCCCTCGTCCGACTCCTCAACCCAGGCTTCGCCGCCGTCCCCGGAAAAATCGCTTTAACCGTCGAACTCACCCGCATCCTTTTTCCTTTCATCCTCTTTCTCTCCCTCGCCGCCGTCTATATGGGTCTCCTTAATAGCCTCCACCACTTCGGTCTCCCCGCCTTCGCCTCCGCCGCCTTTAACTTTGTCTCCATCGCTGTCGGCCTTCTTCTCGCTTGGATCTTCGATCCCACTTTCGGTCAGCGCTCCGTCTACGGTTTTGCTATCGGCGTCCTCGTCGGCGGACTCGCCCAATGGCTCGTCATGGTTCCACGCGCCATCTCCCTCGGCTACCAACCCCGCTGGCTTCTCGTCTGGAACGATCCTGGACTCAAACAGGTACTTCGACTTCTCGGCCCCGCCTCCATCGGAGCCGCCGCTGTCCAAGTCAACGTCATGATCAACGGCTACTTCGCCTCCTACCTCGCCGATGGCTCCGTCACCTGCCTGAACAACGCCTTCCGCCTTATCCAACTTCCCATCGGCCTCTTCGGAGTTGCCGTCGCCACCGTCACCCTTCCCCATCTCGCTCGCCATGCCGCTCTCAACGAAAAAGTAGCCCTTCGCGACCGCCTCCTCGTCGGGATACGCCAAACTCTTTTTCTTACGCTCCCCGCTGCCATCGGCCTCTTCTTCCTAGCCGATCCCATCACCGCCTCCATCTTTCAGTACGGTCGCTTTAGCGCTGAAAGCGCCTCCCTTACCGCCCTTGCCCTCCGCGGGTACTCCCTCGGACTCGTCTCCTACGCCTGCATGAAAGTTGTCGCCCCTGCTTTTTCTGCCATCGACCGACCTGGTATTCCTCTTCGAGTCAGCCTGACAGGAATTTTCCTCAACCTTATCTTCAACTACCTCCTCATTCGCGTCTACCACCTCGGAATCTTAGGCTTAACCCTCACTACCGCCTCGGTTGCCACCCTCAACATTCTCCAACTCACTTGGGCGGCCCACCGCCATGTCGGTAGCTTCCGTGAGATAGCTTTTCTTCAAGGCATCGGCAAAATTCTACTCTGTTGCCTTATCTTTTCTGGAGTTTTACTCACTGGCATGCAGTTCATCCATCCCCTCAGCGGACCCATCCCTGTACGCCTCGGCGGAACGATCGCCCTCGTCCTCCTTGGCAGTGCCACTTATTTCCTCACCGCCAAATGCCTAAAGCTTCCCGACCTTGGCCTCCTCCTCCGCCCCAAAAAAACCTAACGGCCTTGTCGCTGGTTTATTTGTCTCCTCCTTAACCCCTGAGTCCCTTAATCCCTTAACCCCTTTCAGCTCTCCCCTTAATCCCTTTCGTCGCCTCGCCCCCTAGGATTCTTTCTGCTACAAATCTAAGTACTGCGCCCGTAGCTCAGGGGACTAGAGCAGCGGATTTCTAATCCGCGGGTCGGTGGTTCGAATCCACCCGGGCGTGAACCCACCCCCCTATCCTCAAACCATCCTAGCCAGATAAAATATCAAATTTTAGTCGGCCCTCTTAAATGTGTGTTAACCTTGGGGGTAAAATTCTGGACCAATGAGTTTGAGACGCATAAATATTCGAGCATTATTCGTCCTAGAAGTGGTGTCTTTTACTTTGACTTCTCTTAGCCCTGAGCCTGAGTCAGTTACCTGACTCAGACCGTTAATAGCCTGTGTTTTGGCACCAGCAACGCTTTGGGCAATATCGACCCATTGAACAAGATCTTCAGAGGATTGAACCACATATGTAATATCGCTCCGATAAGCATCACACATAAAGCTATAAGTAAAATTATCCCCGTCATAGCTACCCGATGGACCTTGTGTTTGAGCGTCGGGAATAAAAGGATCGCCCCCAAACGCGCTTTCTTGCATAAGGGTGAGTCCATCACCATCTTCGTCATATATATACCACCAAGAAGTGTGCAGATCAGTATTACCAGAACCAGGAATCCAGATCCAGCCGTCGCCTTTAGGCAAGCGAGACAGATAAGCTGTGGATAAATGACTTTTTCTCCATTCGTCTGAGTTTTGCGGAAGGCGTTGGGCGGAAGAAGAAGGAATAACCAAGTTTGATCCCTCCTGCGCAGTGATCAGGTAAAGTCCACTTGGCGTCGAATAGTTTACTGAGAGAGTTTTTACTAATCCGGGTGCCGGGTCTCCCCCAAGGTTAGTATTACTTACATTCATGCTTAGCGCCTGGTTGGCAATCAGGGATGATAAGGTTGACGCCACATTCACCGTTGAACCATTGGCACCGTACGTTGCCTCGATAATTTCAAGTCCAGGGGGAACATCTGGGTTATTAAATGTGAACTCTTTCTGCGCCTGTCTCCCGTCCGCATCGGTGACTTTGATTTGTATGAGATAGTCAACCAGTGGTTCTGGGTCTCCAAAAAGCACCCCATCAACGGTAAGCGACATACCGATTGGCAATGCCCCAGACGATACCGCCCAGCTGTATGGCGCCCTCCCACCTGCAGCACATAAAGTCAGCCTGTAGTAAGTCCCCGCGATGCCATCCGGAAGGTTTTGTGGCGTATAGATAAATGGCTCAATATTATTACCACCACCTATCAGTTTGAGCAGATATGACTTTGCCGCTCCACCAAAGGTCGAAAAACTTCCACAGATGATAACCGAGCTTCCTATGGAGATGCTTTTTTCAACAGATCCATTAGCGCCGAGTCCGGTCTTAAAAGTGGTATCAATTGTTCCAGTTGGGTTAAGTCGGCCTATTCGGAAGCAATAGGTATCCTGTACCGAAGTAAAGTCACCACCTATTACTACCCAGCCGTTTTGGTCTATAGACAGTGAGTTAACCGTTCCATTGGGACCGTTTCCTGGATCAAAGGTAGTGTCAACGGAACCGTCCGCGTTGAGACGAGCGACTCTATTTCGGTTGATCCCGCTAAATGTTGTAAAATAGCCGGCGATTACAGTTTTTCCGTCAGATTGAATCGCAATGGCACGAACACCAGAACTTCCACGCCCCGTATTATAGCTTTCATCAAGCGTTCCATCTGTGTTTAAGAGAGCAACACCACTTTTTGTGATGCCGTTAATCGTCGAGAAGTCTCCAGCAATTATTATTTTTCCATTTCCTAGAATCTTAATATCGTAGATTGAAGAGTTTGGTGTGGTCCTGAATGCAAGATCAAGTGACCCGTCTTGGCTAAGTCGCGCGAGATACTCCTGACTCATGCCATTGTAGCTGCCAAAGTTCCCACCAATTACAATTTTCCCGTCTGATTGAAGAGTGATGACTCGGGCGTATGAGTCAGGACCTAAGCCAGGATTAAACGACGCATCCAATGCCCCGTCCGCATTAAGGCGCGCAATATATTCTGTTGATATTCCATGAATGCTCGAGAAGTAACCTGATATGATTACTTTATTGTCCGACTGCAACGCTACCGAGTAGATCGAACTATTAGCTCCGGTACCCGTGGCAAATGCAGTATCTAACGTCCAATCCGAGTTAAGACGCGCGAACCTATTTTTACTGACTGAGTTTACTTGTGTAAAGTCACCCACAATGACGATCTTCCCGTCGCCTTGCACTGCGAAGCTGTGCACAGCCCCGTTTACGGAAAAACCCGTAGATATATTGGGTTCTAATGCGCCTCGACCATACCACGGACTTCCATCTGTGAGGCATGAAGCTACTACAGAATATGCCCCGCTTCCATTATAGTTGGCCCCACGAACTCGATAGTAATACATCGTATTGGCTGTCAACCCTTGATCGAAATATGGGGAGGAGGAGTTACCTGCCTGAGTCCAAGTGCTTTGATTGACACTGCGCTCAATTTGGTAGGAGCTGGCATAACTTGATCCAGAAAACGTCAGGATAACCTGCGTGGAACTGGCCGGCTGAGCAGAGATATTCGTAGGGGCCGTGGGGATATTAATACCATATGTTCCTACAAGCCTTGCTATGGGCGGGGTGGCCACAGATTGGATCGCAGAAAACTCACCACCCACCAACATTCTACTGTCTGATAAGTAAGCAACTGTGGAAACCCTAGCATTTATGCCTGGATCCGGATTGAAGGTTGCATCGACATTCCCCTGTAGTCCCGTTGGATAACCGCCATATGAACTTGTTATGATTTTTGCGATTCGCTTCCTCGAAGCACCGTTAACCATCTGGAAGTCACCTCCGATGTATATATTTTGTGTGTTTGAGTAATATTGGCTTGGGCCTGAAATTGTCCTGACGGATCCATCAGTCCAGACGTTAAAGGAAAGATCTAAGCTAGAAGCTGATGAAAAAGAGTACGAAGAACTTAGTAGCGCGAGATTCCCACGAATATACCCATTGAATTCAGTGAATTCACCTCCGACAAGTAGCGATGTTCCACTAAATCCATTTTGGATTAATGATATGCAATATACAGGTCCATTTGGGCCAGAGCTCATATAAAAGCTAGAGTCAAGATTCAGGTTATAATCCAGTTTGGCTATACGTTTACGTGTTTGACCATTAAAAGTCGTAAATGCTCCACCAAAATACAATCCCGAGCCCGAGAAATAAGAATAAGAAGTTGATGCGGCAACTGTATAGACAGTCCCGTTGGCGCCTGCCGAATTAAGATAACTAGTGTTCAGGCTTCCACTTGTCGACAGCAGGGCGACTCTCCCTCTGTTTGTTCCATTATAAGAAGTGAAGTCACCACCAATTATTATTCCAGAGGAGTAATAGGAGTACGATGTAGTGGCGATTGCGAATACTGTCCCATTAGCTCCAGAACCAGGGTTGAATGTCGTATCCAATGATCCGTCACTGTTCAACCTTGCGATTCTGTTACGTGCTGTTCCGTTAATACTTGTAAATTCACCGCCAACCAGAATTTTCCCATCTGTTTGGACAAGCATAGACCTAATCGGTCCATTTGCCCCCGTTCCTGAACCGAACGAAGACATCAGTTTTCCTGATGCATCAAGTTTGGCTATCATGCCCCGATTCGTTCCCCCAATTGAGGTAAAATCACCTGCAATCAGGACTGCTCCAGACGAATCAGTTGTGAGAGCATATATTTTGCCTGGACTTAAATCGGTGAGGATTTCGCCGACGGAAAAACTTGGATCAATTGCGCCGGTTTGTGAAAATGCGTTAAAGCTATTCCCTAAGAAATAGATCAGTACGCATGTTCCGAGCCTAATCTTAGTATATGTATTTATACCAGTCATGAATGAAAATCAGCCGTAAAAGGCTAAAAAACCCGCACAATTAAGATTAATTACAGGCAATGAAGTTTTTTTATCAATGCTTCCGCCACCCCAACGCCAATACGTACCGCAAATCATTAAGACAACTGAGCATATAATTCTTAATAAAGCGAACTTTCGAAACATTTAGTAGCTCCTCTAATCGCCCTTTAGGTCGTATAGCGCTTTTGAGTAGCTACTTACCTAGTAATCCATATCCAGACCTTAATCTTATCAAACCACCCGCCCGCCCCGGGCGACCTCCAATAATCCAAAATCCGCGCGTGAGCGCGCGTGAGCGCGTCCTGGGAATGCGGGACGTGAGCAATCCAAGCGGGACGTGGCTCTGCTCCGTCTCTTTCGTCAATCCCATCGGACTCTTCAGTGGCCGTTCTTGCGAGTTACGCGATCGGGTTTACGCTTATCCAATGAAAGTAACCGCTGTGGTTCACAAAGCTGATGAGGGCGGATTTTGGGCAGAAGTACCCTCTCTTCCCGGCTGTCGCACCCAGGGAGATACGATGGATGAATTGAAAGCCAATCTTCGTGAAGCAGTGGAACTTTATCTCGAAACCGACCCTTCCGGCCTCACCACAGACAAAAACTCCCAGCTTCTTGAGTTGGCTGTTTAAAACAAATTTCTGGCAAAGATTTTTGCCGTCTTTTGACCGATCAAGGGTGGTCTTTGGCCAGAATTAAGGGCAGTCACCATATTTTCTTCAAGGAAGGTGTTCGGGATAGAATTGTCGTGCCAGTTCACGGAAACAAACCTCTTAAAATCGGCCTTCTCAAATCCCAAATGAAAGTCGCCGGCATCCAAGAATCTGATTTATAGCAGCCGATTGATCGCTCTTCCTTAGCGAACTAAAAAATCGGGCCTGCCCCGACCGGCGTTGAGGCTTCCCGTGACCAGTCCGCACCTCGGCATTCCTATCGGAGCCTGCCTTTTACTTTATTCTGACCGCAACCCCTTCACCCCCCTGTATTCCTTTCCGTCCTTAGCGGCCTTGGCGTGAGCAATCCGCGTGTCCCGCAACCGCGGGATCAATCGCCCAGCTAGGCGGCCTCGGAGATGCCGCCGCTACCTAAGCTTCCAACTACAAATAATTAAAAATTAAACATTCAAAATCAAGAATCGCGGTGCCTTACCGCTTCACATACTCACCAGCTCCCTCCCCCGCTCTCGTCCCAGTCGCAAAACATCCTTGGATTAAATAACCCCCCGTCGGAGCGTCCCAATCGATCATCTCCCCTGCCAGAAAAACTCCAGGACACCGCTTCAGCATTAAGGAATCATCCAACTCACTCCAGCTCACCCCACCCGCCGACGATATCGCCTCCGCTAACGGTCTTGGTCCCGTCAACTTCACCACACACCCCTTCACTACCCTCGCCAACTGCTCAGCCGACTTCACCAAATCAGCCTCATCTTGGTTTCCTAAAATTGCCATCGCCGCCTCCCCCAACCTCCAACGTGCACGAGCTTCACCCAAATAATTCTTCTGACAGCTCCCCAGCTTTTTCACCAACTGCTCAACCGTATGAGTCGGCTTAAAATCAATCACGATCTCTGGATCCTTCATTCCTCGCAGGGTGGGCCCGAGCTGATAAATCGCCCCACCCTCCAACCCATAACGGGTCACCATCAGCTCTCCGCTGGCCACCATTTCCCCCGCCCGAATCGTTATGTTTTTCAACGGCTTTCCTTCCGCTTGCGACAAAACAGCACCAGCCCATCCCACTTCCCATCCACAGTTCGACGACACCAGCGGAGCCACCGCAATTCCCATTTTCTCCAAAACCGAAACCCATCCACCATCCGAACCTGTCTCCGGCCACGTGCCTCCACCCAGCGCCATCACTACCGCATCCGCTTCACAAACTTTCTCCTCTCCGGCCACCAGAAATTCCACCTCCCACCGGGCGCTCATCTTCAATCCAGTCCAGCGGTGGCCCATGGCAAACTCCACTCCCGTGGCCCGTAACCGCTGTACCCACCGCCTCAGTAACGGCGCCGCCTTCATCTCCTTGGGATAAACCCGACCAGTCGTCGCCACAAAAGTTTCTACCCCAAGCTCCTTCGCCCAATCCCGCAACGCCTCCGAATTAAAATCATCCAAAAGCGAATTCCATAACGCACCCGCATCCTTCCCACCGCTGTAGCGCGAAACAAAACGTTCTCTGGCCTCCGTATGCGTAAGATTCAATCCACCTCGGCCCGCCACTAAAAATTTTCGCCCCACCGAAGCCTTGCCATCGTACACCGTAACCTTCGCTCCGCTCGCCACCGCCACCTCGGCCGCGCGTAAACCTGCTGGACCCCCGCCAAGAATCGTTATTCGTTTAATACCGAATTCAAACAGAGCCCCCCGCTCCTGTAACGCACCTTTGCACTTCCTCTATCCACTTCAATCCCCCCCCTTAGCACCTCTAACCAAATCCCAGGGAGCGTGTGCGTCCCGCAAGCGCGGGAGCGGGCTGTCCCTAGCACACCTGCACTGAATTCTGAATGCTCACTCGCCCAGTTAGGCGGCCTCGGAGATGCCGCCTCTACCTAAGCTTTTCAACTATCCGATTTATCGTCCCGCCCACTCTTCACCCCTTCCCGCTTTTCAGCGAGATTGGCTTGATCCTGCGACCCGCTGGACGAGCTCCTGCTCTGCCTGGCAAAAGATCTCGCCGTCGTCACCTTTGGCTTGCCCGCTATCTCTCAGCCAGACGGCGGTACGGGCGACCGCTGGAGTGTTCCCTAGCGATTCTAAAGATCGATTCTCATTTCCGTTATCCCTCTCCCCAAAACCGCTTTCCACCGGTGCTCCCATCCGTTTCGGAACTCGGCGTGGTTATTTCGTCTCGGCTGCATGTTCTCCAGCCCGCAAGGCTACCTAGATTCAACCCTCGTCCGTCTAGGAATTCTCCCGTCTGCGGATCCGGCCGGTCAGATACAAAGCCACCCCCAGCGCGAGAGCGCAGCTCAGGAAAACTGTTGGCAACCAGAACAGGGCCATGCCGAAAACAGCTGATTCGTCGGCCCCTGGGTGCGCTGACCGCATTTTTAGGGTGAGTTGCGCGAAAAGAACTCCGCCGACCGCATAGCCCAGATTCAAAGCCACCCCGCGAAAGCTTAGTACGGTCGCCCGTACATGGGATTGGGTCCAAAGGTTCAGGTAACTCGAGGTGAAAAATTGGAGCGCGGACATCGACAAGCTCAGCGGTAGGACCACCCAAGCTCCCCAATACGGCACCGCCCACGCCGTGCCGATCAAGCCGGCCATGACCAACGCCCCCACCGTGGCGTAATTCGTCACCACCCCGTATTTCATCGTCATCCCTTTGGCCACCGGCGCCGCCGCGAAACCAAGTAGGGCCAAGCCCGAGCCGAGCATGCCGTTGACATAAGGCGGCAATGCGATCAATCGGTAATAGTTACTCGCGAAAGTGAGGAAAATTCGGACAAAAGTGTCCATCAGTAGGGCCGCCGCCATCAAAAAAAGAATTCGTCGCGAGGTCAAGACGTTCGCCACCCCCTCCAGCACGTTTTGCCAAGCTCGCCCAACCGTGGGGCGCCCGACCAACTGGCTCAAAGGAGGTTCACGAAAACTCAGCGCCACCAGGAAACATAAGATCGACGTAACCAATGTGGCATAGACAGGCCAGCGCACGGTGGTTCCGCTCCCATGGACCCAACCCGTCCAGCCGCAAAGCGAAATCATTAACTTTTGGTCAAAAAGTGCCGCGCCACTCACCATGGCTAGAAAGAAGCCCCCAGATTTCCAGCGCATGAGCACCTCCAGCACGCGCGGCCAACCGGCCGCGCGCTCCGCCTCTGGCAGCGAGTCGTAAGCTAAGGCTTCGTCCGCTCCACTGGCACAAGCCTCGGCCGCCCCGCTCAAGACACGATTCAGGACTAGGAACCAAAAAAGCCACTCTCCGCATGGAGCCACCGTGAAAACAACCATTTCGCCAACCATCAGCCCAGCCGCCACCACAATCACCCGTTTGCGTCCGATCATATCGGCTAGGGCGCCAGAGGGTATTTCCAGCAAAACAATCACCACGGCCCAGATAACATTCAAAAAGGCGTACTCTTCCAGGGTCAGCCCAAGGTCGAGAAAGAGAACCCCAATCACCGGGTAGTAGAATCTGGCGTTAAAAAGAACCCGAAAGGCCACAAAGAGAGACAAATTGCGGCTCAAAGGGTCCTTCATCCTTTTAACCTAGCGAGGAACTCACCGGGCACGAATAGCTGAAATCACCTCGCTTGCTTTCCCCTCTGACCCTTGCTCGCAGTCGCAGTTAAATCGATAGGCAAATAATCAATAAACAAGGTCAGGAGTCCGCCAGAATTCGATCGAGGGAGGCCCAACGGTCCTCAGCCGCCGCCTTTTCGGCGTGACGCCGGACAAAGTCCAAGCCTACCGATGAGGCATCCGTCTTCATTTGCAAATCCCATTCGTCATCCGGCCAAGGGTGAAAATGGAGTCGGTGGGAGTTGAACCCACGTCTTCAAACCAGCTACCACCCGCATCCTTCCCGCCGCTGTAACGTGAAATAAAACGTTCCCTGGCCTCCGCATGCGTAAGATTTAATCCCCCTCGGCCCGCCACTAAAAATTTTCGGCCTACCGAAGCCTTGCCATCGTGCACCCTAACCTTCGCTCCGCCCGCCACCGCCACCTCGGCCGCGCGTAAACCTGCTGGACCCCCGCCAAGAATCGTAATTCGTTTAATACCGAATTCAAACTGAGCCCTCCGCTCCTGTAACGCACCTTTACACTTCCTCTATCCTTAACACATCTACCCCAACCCACCTTCAATCCACAAAACCTAGGTGGGGCGGGCTGTCCCTAGCACGCCTAAGCTGAATTCTGTGTGATCGATCGCCCAGCTAGGCGGCCTCGGAGATGCCGCCTCTACCTAAGCTTCCAAGTGAAAATAATTAAAAATTAAACATCCAAAATCAATCATCCGCGGGTCTGCGTCCCGCGGCTCCCACCGCCTCCCTAATCAGTACGTCCAGCCAAACAGTTTCCACCCGTCATTCGGCCGACTCGAACCATCAGGCGAATCCATCATATTATTACTATAAGTTGGTGCCACACCGCGCTCCTGAATCACCTGCTGGTAGACCGGCTTATTCGGGCTCGCAGGATTCACCGAATCCCAACCCTTGTTCGCCATCACCACAAACATTCCTACATCTGGACTGTTATCCTCAGGTTGAATTCCTCGGGCCTGCTCTTCCTCAGGATTCGCCACCGCGTTTTCTACCTTATCTTGATCCTCCCCCTTCGTACTTGTCTTTCCCCCAGAACTCACACTTCGGGCTCCTGCCAGCGGACTTTTCTTCGCCGGCACCGCTTTCACCGCACCGCCCGCCGTCGCATCATTGGTTTGAGCCTGAACCACCCCTAATAAAGGAGTGCTCCATGCCAGAAAAATCCATATCCATCTCATTTCCATAGTGTAACGGCCATTTTTTATCGGTCAAACCCAGCTCCGCGGGGTTCCCTCGACAATCGAACTCCGTTTGGCACGCTCCCCCCGTGCGTCTTCTTGCCCTCGACCCGTCCCTCCGAGCCACCGGATACGCCATCCTCGAAGGTACCGCCGATAAACCTGTCGTCGTCGCTTCAGGCACCATCCAAAATCCAACCTCTCGACCCGCCCCCGCCTGCCTTCTCGAAATCCACGACCGCCTCCAAGAACTGATCACGCGCCACGCTCCCCAAGAACTCGCCATCGAATTAATCATCTATGTGCAAAATACCCGCACCGCCATCGTGCTCGGAGGCGCCCGCGGCGTTGCCCTTCTCGTTGCCGCCCGAGCAGGCCTCACCGTTCACGAGTACCCACCCAAACTCGTTAAAAAAGCAGCCACCGGAAAAGGAGCCGCCCGCAAAGAACAGGTCACCTTTATGACCCGTGCCCTCTTCGGTCTTCTCCATAATCCAAAACCCGATGAAGCCGATGCCCTCGCCGTCGGTCTCACCCACCTCCGCCGTACAGCCTTCTCCGCCCGAACCGTTCCGGCAGTCTCCTAAGATGATTTCCTTCCTCGAAGGTACCCTCGCCGAATCTTGGCCCACTCGTGCCGTGATTAACTGCCAAGGCATCGGATACGAACTGCTCATTCCCGTCACCACCTTCGACCATCTTCCTCTCGTTGGAGAAAAAGTTCACCTCCTCACCCACCTCGTGATCCGCGAAGATGCTCATACCCTCTACGGATTTTTCACCCCGGGAGAACGAGATCTCTTTCGCCTCCTCCTTCATCATGTTTCAGGAGTCGGCCCCAAAACCGCCCTCTCCATCCTCGCTGGCACTACCCCCCAAGCCGTCCGCGACGCCGTTGCCTCAGGAGATACCTCGTCCCTCGCCAAACTCAAGGGCCTAGGAAAAAAAACCGCCGAACGCATCGTCCTCGAGCTCCGCGACAAACTCCCCGCCCTCGATTCCCTCGCGGGTGGGACTTCTCCAGGTCGTGCAAACGCCACCCCCAACATCTCCGGCCATGCCCAAGACGCCCTCCTCGCCCTCCTCGCTCTCGGCTACAAGGGAACCGAAGCCCAAAAAGCCCTCGCAGGCCTCGATTCCACCCTCCCTCCAGGCGATCTCGTCCGCGAAGCCCTCCGCCGCCTCGGTTAACCCTCGGTGTCAGGCACGTGCCTGACACCTTTCTATCGAAAAGGTTCGACTCCTCTCCACCTTTTCAATACGATATCCCGCTCGATCTAGTTATTAACCCAAACCAAAGGAACACTCATCATGCCCCTCGATAACGCCGAACGTACCCTCCACCTCACGCCTTCCGCCACTCTCGCCATCGATGCCCGCGCCAAAAGCATGCGAGCCGAGGGCCTCGACGTGGTTAACTTCAGCGCCGGCGAACCCGATTTCGATACCCCTGAACATATCAAAGCCGCCGCCATGGGCTCCCTCGACGCCGGCTTTACCAAATACACCCCCGCCGCAGGTATCCCCGAACTCCGCTCCGCAATTTCTGAAAAATTAAAGGCCGACAACAATCTCTCCTACGAACCGTCCCAAGTCATCGTCACCTGCGGCGCCAAACACGCCTGCTTTAATGCGATCCTCGCCACCATCAACCAAGGCGATGAAGTACTCATCCCCGCCCCCTACTGGCTCAGCTACCCAGAAATGGTCCGCGTCGCTGGCGGCGAACCCGTCATCGTTCCCACCAAAGCCGAAAATGGCTACAAACTTACCCCTGAACTCTTTCGCGAATACATGAGCCCCATGACCAAAATGGTCATCATCAATTCCCCAGGAAATCCTACCGGCTCCGTCTACTCCGAAAACGAACTCGCCGCCTTGGCCGAAGTCGCCCTCGACGAAGAAATCTACATCCTCTCGGACGAAATTTACGAAAAACTCGTCTATGATAATGCCAAACACTCCTCCATCGCCTCCTTTAGTAAGGAAGTTTACGATCTAACCCTCACCGTCAATGGCTTCAGCAAACCCTACGCCATGACCGGTTGGCGCCTCGGCTACGTTGCCGCCCCCACCGCTCTCGCGAAGGTGATCGAATCCATCCAGAGCCACACCACCTCCCATCCCACCTCCTTCGCCCAAAAAGGCGCCCTCGCCGCCTACCGTGGTCCCCAAGATTGCGTCACCGAAATGGTCGCCGAGTACGATAAACGTCGTCGTCGCTTCTGTGATCTCCTCGGACTCATCCCCAAACTCTCCTTCGTCAAACCCCAAGGAGCCTTCTACCTCCTGCTCGATATCTCACGCACCGGACTCAACTCCGCCGAGTTCGCGGAAAAGCTCCTAGAAAAAGAACGCGTGGCCGTCGTCCCAGGCAAGGCCTTCGGAGACGATTCCACCGTCCGCGTCTCCTACGCAACTTCCATCGATCAGATCGAAGAAGGCGCTCGCCGCCTCGCCAAGTTCTGTAAATAACCCTCCGCCACGAGGCTATTCCTTCGGGCAGATCAGTCCCACTTGCACTCCCCGTGCACTGGCTCTAAAGTTGTATCTCATGAATTTCTTATTCCTTCTCACCTTTATCGGGACGATGGCCCTCTCCCTCTGGGCCGCAGCCCGCGTCAAAATCGCTTACGCCAAAGCTAGCCAAGTTCCCGTCTCCTCAGGCTTCACTGGAGCCGAGACCGCCGCCCGCATCCTCGATGCCGCTGGAATTCGCGATGTCGAAATCGTCGAACAAGATGGATTTCTCGGCGATCACTACGACCCGATGCATCGTCGCCTCGTTCTCTCTACCCAAAACTTCCAAGGCCAATCCGCCGCCGCCCTCGGCGTCGCCGCCCACGAATGCGGTCACGCTATCCAACACAAAATCGCCTACGCCCCTCTCCAGTGGCGCATGGCCTCCGTCGGTGCCACCACCTTCGCCAGCCAAATCGTCACCTGGCTCCCACTCTTCGGCCTCTTCTCTGGCTTCGGAGGTTTCCGCTCCCACACCTACCTCGTCATCATGGCCGTCGGTTGGGGCACCATCATGCTCTTCAATCTCATCACTCTCCCCGTCGAGTTCGACGCCTCCCGCCGTGCCCTCCAAATTTTGCCCAAAATGAAATTCATCGCTCCAGGCACCGAACTCCAGTCAGTCGATAATGTCCTGCGCGCCGCCGCTTGGACCTACGTCGCCGCCTTCATCACCTCTCTCCTCTACCTACTCTGGCACCTTCTTCCCCTTCTCGCAGGTCGTCGCAACAACTAGACCGCTACATCTAGCCTCCTCCAAGGAGTTTTAACCCAACATCTTGTGTTATTCTCCTAATTTCACTTGCTATTTCGCAAACCGCTTCTTACTTGTATCTCAAGGGTGCTAACCCCCATATGAAATCATCCCCCCTCATCACATTTTTACTTCTCCTCACCAGCGCGATCGTTACCCAAGCCTCCTCCACCGCACCAGTTTCCGAAACCTACTCCCACCCCCTCCTCAACCAAATTTATGAAATGCACTCCCTCGCCGAATCAGGCAACGAGGATGCCACTCGCCGCTTAGTCGCCTGGCTCGAAGAACTTACCGCCGAACAACCAGAAAACGGCATCCTCCTCGTCTACCTCGGTAGTGCCTACACCCTCGCTAGTCGCGATGCTTTCATTGGACCAGGAAAACTCCGCTACCTCATGTCCGGCCGCGATTGCATGGATCGGGCCGTCGCCCTTCGCCCCGAAGACCCCAACGTCCGCTTCATCCGCGGAATCAATAACTACCATCTGCCCACCATTTTCAATCGCCGAAGCATCGCCCGCGACGACTTCCGTAAACTCGTCGATCAACTCAGCCAAAATCCCAAATGCCTCGACCCCCTTACCTCCCAAGCCATCTACTACTACGCTGGCCTCTGCTTTGCCCAACTCGAAGAGGAAAAAAATGCCCGCAGCTCTTGGCAAAAAGGCCTCGACCTAAAAATCTCTGGCCCACTCACCGCTAAAATTACCCAAGAACTCGATCAATTGACCCCTACGGCTGCTGGCAAGTGACCCGCCCCCCCGGGCAACCCTACCTCTCCGCCCCGCGGATTCGGCGGCGTGTCCGCACCCTCGCCAGCTCCATTCGCAAAAGCTACCGCAATCGTCCCCTGACCATCGTCGCCCTCCTCAAAGGTAGTGTCTTCTTTGTCGTCGATCTTCTCCGCCACCTCCCCATCGATACCGAAGTCGAATTCTGGAGCGTATCCAGCTACCAAGGCACCCAATCGACAGGAAAGATCCGTGGACTCAACCACTGCCGAGGAAACTTCCGCGGTCGCGACGTCCTGCTCATCGACGATATCCTCGATTCAGGCCTCACCCTCGATCGCACCCGCGCCCACGCCAAAAAACTCGGCGCCCGCTCCGTCCAAATCTGCGTTCTCCTAAGCAAAAAAAGAAAACGCGTCCGCCCCGTCCAGGCTCGCTGGGTCGGCTTTGTCATTAAGGACGAATTCGTTGTCGGCTACGGTCTCGACCTCGATCAGCGTTACCGCGCCCTCCCCTCCATCCGCACCCTTCCCTCCACCCCTTAATTTTCAGCTCGGTAGGGCACATCTCCCCAAGCTCTAACCTTCCTACCCAAAACCACATT
>JBBAWB010000004.1:0-148664 GCA_040397385.1 Methylacidiphilales bacterium | reverse complement strand
CTCACATCTGGAATTCCTTTGCGTCCTTAGCGACCTTAGCGTGAGCAATTCGCACGTCCCGCAACCGCGGGAAAACATCAAAAATTAAACATCCGCGCGTAAGCACGTCCGTGTCCCGCAACCGCGGGACTACATTCTCACATCTGGAATTCCTTTGCGTCCTTAGCGACCTTAGCGTGAGCAATTCGCACTTCCCGCAACCGCGGGGCAAAATCAAAAATCCCCTGCCCCCTTTACACCGCAATATCTTCGTTCCACAACTCCGGCTTCGCCTGAATAAAATCTCCCATCATCTTAACCAACTCAGGCTGATCCAAAATCACCACCTCCACCCCGTGCGACCTTAAAAATTCAGGTGCCCCAGGGAAATTCACCGCCTCCCCCACCACCACCCGCGGAATTTTAAACTGCACGATCGTCCCCGAGCACATGTAACACGGGCAGAGGGTCGAATAGATCACCGTATCTAAATAACTTTTTTGCCTCCCCGCATTCATTAAACAGTCCATTTCCCCATGCAATATCGCACTCCCCTTCTGCACTCGCTGATTGTGCCCCCGTCCCACCACCTTATCTCCTCGCACCAAAATTGATCCAATCGGAATCCCACCTTCCGCCAATCCTTTTCTCGCTTGCCCCTCCGCCTCCTTCATCCATCTCAAATCTTCTTTGGTTGTACTCATGGTTTATGCCTTACCCGTGGATTCTCGCACCACTAACTCGCCTTTCACAATCTCTGGCTTCATCTCTCCCTTTCCCTCTCGCACCTTCTGCCAAAGAGAAAAACCAACCCTTCCTAAACTCGGAAAACAAACCGTTGTCATCGGCACTGGCCCATAACACGCCAACGCCCCGTCCCCCACCCCTGTCACACTCATCTCCCCACCCACCGAGATTCCCGCCGCCAAAAGAGCCCGACTCGCCCCCGCCGCAATTGCATCATTAATACAAACCACCGCCGTCGGTCGCTCTTTTTTCCCAAGCATCTTCTTCATCTCCGCTTCCCCTCCCTCCGCTTCCAATCCCACCATCTGAACTCCCCCCAACATCACCATTCCCCGAGCCGCCACTCCCTCCTCCATTGCCCGTAAATGCGCTGCAGAACTCCGTGCCGCAGGATGCCCACCCAAATACGCCACCTTCCGATGGCCTAAATCATGAAGATGATCCAAAACTAAATTCGCCGCCCCACCCATATCTCGCACCACCCAACTTACCTTGCCCTTCCCCCCATCCACATCCGCAGGATAGCGCTTAAAGAAAATCAGCGGGAGCCCAGCCCGACCCACCACCTCCAGCACCGCCGATCGATGCTCCGTGCTAATCCGTGGTAGAAAGAAAATCGCCTCCGCCCCCCTTCCCATCATCGCCCGCACCTGCTCCGCCTCCTCCTTCCCACTTCGCGCCAATCCCACCAGCAGCGCAATCCCCGCTTCCTGTGCTGCCTCCGCTAAACTTCCCGAAACCATCGCCCCTTCCTCCGAAGCTAAATCAGGCAGGAGCAACCCGACCAACCCACTCTGCTTCACCCGCAAACTGCGTGCCGCCTCATTCGGCCAATACCCCCGCTTTGCCGCCTCTGCTAAAACCCGCGCTTTCGTCGCCACCCCAATATCCGGCGCATCCCTCAAGGCCTTAGACACGGCCATCACCGAGAGCCCCAACCCCTCCGCCAAATCGCGTAAACGTACCCTCACACCGCTTCGGGATCCTCCCCCAAAATCGTCAGAAACTCCTCCGCACTTTTCGCCGCTAACAATTTCGCCCTCACCTCGTCATGCCGCAACAAGCGCGCCATCGCTCCAACCAAAGCCAAATACTCCGTCACCATCCGCCGAGGTGTCCCGATCACAAAAATAAAGTGAATTGTCTCCCCACTCGTTTCAAAGTTCACCCCGCTCACACTCCGCCCTACTGCCAAAACCAGCCTCTTCACATGATCCGTCCGCGCATGAGGAAAGGCTACCCCATTACCCAAGGTCGTCGGCTCCACCCGCTCCCGCGCCAGCAACTCATCATAAAATCCCTTAAAGTTAATCATGCCGGAATCATTTTCCAAAAGACTGGCCACCTCATGAATCGCGGCTGTTCTTTTTGTCTCCTTCAACTCCAGAAGAAGCAAACTCGGCTGCAAAAGTTCACCCAGCTTCATCGTCTTAACCCTCCTGCCGTACCACTCCAGCCCAACTTGCGCCGTGCCAACCCATAAAAACCAAAACCCGTGGGATGAACCAGCCGAATTACTTGGCTTGCCACCGTTACCCGCAGACTTTTTCCCCTGGTTAATTGACCCATCTTCACCCCGTCAAATCGCAGAACCGCCGCTACTTCCCCCTCGCCTAAACTCAACTCCACCCCCTCCTGCTCCCCCACCACCACCGGCCTCTGCGCCATGGCATGCGCACACACCGAAGTGAGCAACATGACCCGCGCCCGCGGACTGACCAACGGTCCACCCGCCGAAAGCGAGTAGGCGGTCGATCCCGTCGGGCTCGCCACCAACAACCCATCCGCGTGGTACTCCGTCAAAAATTCCTTACCCACCGTCACCCGCACTCTGACCATCTGTCGCCCCGACGCCGGTGCCACCGATACCTCATTCAGACTGCACCACGCTCCTTTCTTTCCACTCAATTTTGCCAAAAGTACCGAACGCGAACTCAGCCCATACCGTCCACTCAAAATCCTTGGTAAAATGTCCCGAATCTCGTCCACCTTGATCGAAGTTAAAAATCCCAGCGAGCCCAGATTAATTCCCAACAGCGGAACTCCAGAGCCCATCGTCGCTTGCGCCGCATGCAACATCGTCCCATCTCCACCCCCCACCACCACCGCATCCGTTCCCCTTCGGACCGCCTTGGCTAAACCAGCCTCCGTCACCCACCTCGCCTTCACCCCCGACTCTCGAAAAATCAATTTCAAAACCTGCGCCACTCCCAAACCCCCTCGCGTACCTCGACGTAAACAAACCACCACCCTTCGCATCCGCTTTACCCGAGAAGGTCCGCCATGTGCCATAAAGTAACATTCACCGAAAAGCCTTTACCCTCAAGATGATTCCCACTCTTGCGCCAGCGCTCACCTCAAGTATTGTCAAAGTCACATGGCAAGGTTCCGTCTCAACCATCAATTACCCAGCCCCCAAGGGCTTTACTCCCCTGACCACGAACATGATGCCTGTGGCGTCGGTGTCGTCGCCGATATTCAAGGCCGTCGCTCCCGCACCATTCTCGATCGCGCTTTGGGTTGCGTCTGCCAACTCGCCCACCGAGGCGCCCTCGATGCCGATGCCAAATCAGGGGACGGCGCCGGTGTCCTAACCCAAATTCCCTCTAAGCTCTTTCGACGCGAAATCGAAAAACTCGGCCACCGCCTGTACCAAGACAACGATCTCGGGGTGGGCTTCTTCTTTCTTCCCGCCAAAGACACCTACGCCCAAGCCCACATCCGCCGCATCGCGGAAGAAGTCATCACTCGCCGCGGCCTCCTCTCCTTCGGTTGGCGCGTTGTCCCGATTAACCCCCGCATCCTCGGTGAAAAAGCTGCGGCCTCCGCCCCACGCATCGAACAGCTTCTCGTCGCTCGGCCCGACGCCAAAAAACTTTCCGACGATGCCTTTGAACTTTCCCTCTTTCTGGCCCGCAACGAAATCGAACACCGCTGCGCGGCCGATCGTACCCCTCCCTTCTATATTCCCTCCTTCAGCTCCCGCCTTCTCGTCTACAAAGGCATGCTCACCGGTACCCAACTCAAAAGCTTCTACCTCGACCTCCAAGATCCCGCTTACGAAACCGCTCTGGCCGTTTTCCATCAACGCTATAGCACGAACACTTTCCCTACTTGGCCTCTCGCCCACCCCTTCCGTATGGTCGCCCACAACGGGGAAATTAATACAGTTCGCGGGAATCGTTACTGGGTCCATGCCCGTGAAGCCGATCTCTCTCACCCAGGTCTCGACCCCGCCGATCTTCCCCTTCTCCACCCCATCATCCAGCCCGGCGGAAGCGACTCCTCCAGCCTTGATAACGCCTTCGAACTTCTCTCCATCTCAGGTCGCGGCCCCCTCCATGCCATGCTCATGCTCGTCCCTTCCGCCTTTCACTCCGAAGATGGCCTGTCCCCAGAAGTCCGCGCCTTCTACGAATATCATGAGTGCCTCAACGAACCTTGGGATGGTCCCGCCGCCCTCGCTTTTAGCGACGGGCGAATCGTCGCCGCCTGCCTCGACCGCAACGGCCTCCGCCCAGCCCGCTACAAAATCACCAAAGATGGCCTCTTCGTCATGGGCTCCGAAGTCGGCATTGGCGATATCCCAGAAAAATCCGTCATCGAGAAAGGCCGCCTCGCTCCTGGCGAAATGATCGCCGTCGATACCGTCGCCAAAAAACTTCTCCGCAACGCCGATATCAAAAACTTTGCCGCCTCCACCCAGCCCTACGCCCAGTGGATTCAAGCCGGCCTCCGCTCGCTCCCCGCTCTGCCTCCCACCCTCCCTGTCGTGCCTACCACTCTCCAATCGACTCTCCTCTCTTTCGGCTATTCCGAAGAAGAACTCAAAGTCGTTCTTCTACCCATGTTCAAAAACTCCGAGGAACCCACCGGTTCCATGGGCGACGATGCCGCCCTCGCCGTTTTCTCTCGTCGGCCGCGCCTTTTTTATCACTACTTCCGCCAACTCTTCGCCCAAGTCACTAATCCTCCCATCGATCCCATCCGAGAAAAATTAGTCATGTCCACCTCCGTCTATCTCGGCACCCGCCCCAATTGGCTCACCGATGGCCCCGATCACGTTCGCCTCCTTCAACTCTCCTCCCCTGTTCTGACTCCTGCTGAACTTTCTCACGTTCTCGACAGCAAAGAACCTCATCTCCGCTCTCGCACTCTCTCTGTCCTCTTCCCTGTCTCAGGCGGGCCCAGCGCCTTCCAAAAACGTCTGCGCGAAATCAGCGAAGAAGCCGCTACCGCCGTCAAAGAAGGGGTCACCATTCTCTGCCTCTCCGATCGTGGAACCGATGCCGACCATTCCGCACTCCCCATGCTCCTCGCCATCTCCTCCGTCCACCACAGTCTAATCCGTGCAGGCCTGCGGATGCGTACCTCCCTCATCGCCGATAGCGCCGATGCGCGCGACGTCCACCACTTTGCTTGTCTCATCGCCTTCGGTGCCTCCGCCATCTGCCCTTACCTTGTCTGGGAACTCGCCGCTCGCTGGCACACAGAGGGTTCTCTCTCTGATCTCAATCCCGCGAAAATCCTCGCTGCCTATCGCAGCGCTCTCGACAAGGGACTTCTTAAAATTATGTCGAAGATGGGAATCTGCATGCTCACCAGTTACCACGGTAGCCAACTCTTTGAAGCCGTCGGGCTCGGACCCGATCTAATCCGCGATCATCTTTCTGGCACTCCCTCGCAAATCGGTGGCCTCACCGTGGCCGAACTCGCTACAGAAACCATTCGCCGCCACACCGAAGGCTACACCGCCGCTGCGGCCGTCACCGATCGCTTGCCCGACGCGGGGCTTTATCGTTGGCGCCGAGACGGGGAAGTTCACGCCATTACCCCGCCTGCCATCCAAGCCCTGCAAGCTTTTGTGGGACTCAAAGGGGCCGAGCAGAAAAACCAGCCTGCTCAGTACACCGCGTACGTCGATGCCCTCGCCAAAAATACCCCTATTACCATTCGCCATCTCCTTCGCTTGAAAAAAGGTCGCTCCGCCATTCCCTTAGATGAGGTCGAGCCGATCGAAGAGATTCGGCGCCGCTTCACCACTGCTGGCATGTCCCTCGGCGCCCTCTCCCCCGAAGCTCACGAAGCACTCGCTATCGCCATGAACCGGATTGGGGGGAAATCCAACTCAGGTGAAGGCGGCGAAGACCGAGCTCGGTTTGCCACCATGGAAAATGGTGACTCCAAAAATAGCAGGATCAAACAGGTCGCCTCCGGTCGCTTTGGGGTTACTGCCGAATATCTTGCCAGCGCCACCGAGTTGGAAATCAAGATTGCCCAAGGCGCTAAGCCGGGCGAAGGCGGACAACTTCCTGGCCATAAAGTCTCCCCGCTCATCGCCACCCTCCGCCGCTCAACCCCGGGCGTCACTCTCATCTCTCCCCCTCCCCATCACGATATTTATAGCATCGAAGATCTCGCCCAACTTATTTACGACCTCAAACAGGTCAATCCTCGCGCCAAGATATGCGTCAAGCTGGTCGCTGAGGCTGGCGTCGGTACCATCGCCGCCGGCGTGGCCAAAGCCCACGCCGATGTCGTTCTGATCGCTGGCCACGACGGAGGCACGGGAGCCTCTCCTCTCTCTTCGATTAAATATGCGGGCAGTCCTTGGGAATTAGGTGTTGCCGAAACCCAACAAGTTCTTTTGCTCAACGGTCTCCGCAACCGCATCACCCTTCGAACCGACGGAGGGGTACGCACAGGACAAGACATCATCACCGCCGCCTTGCTCGGTGCAGAAGAATTTAATTTCGGCACCACCGCTCTGATTGCTCTCGGTTGCGTCTACGTTCGCCAGTGCCACTTGAACAACTGCCCCACCGGCGTCGCCACCCAAGACGATAAGTTTCGCGCCAAGTTCCGTGGTATGCCCGATGCCGTCGTCGACTTCTTTAATGCCTTAGCCCAAGAGGTCCGCGAGATTCTCGCCTCGCTCGGAGCGCGGAAATTAGACGAGATCATTGGTCACCCAGAAATGTTGGAAACTTTTGTTCCCGCCGATCACCCCAAGGCCTCCTTAGTCGACCTCCGACCGCTCCTCACCGTTCCGGATATCGATCCCTTGGCCCCACGGCATCACACTTGGGAACGAAACGACAAATTGGAAGACCAACCGATCGACGCCCGCATTCTTCAAGACGCCAAAGATGCCTTAGCCAAAAAGAGGAAGGTGAAACTCTCCTACAAGGTTAATAACGCCCATCGTTCCATCGGTGCTGGTCTCAGTGGCGAGATCGCCTACCGCTACGGAGATGAAGGCCTAGCGGATGGTAGCATCACCCTCAAATTTGACGGCTCCAGTGGACAATCTTTCGGCGTCTTCCTTGTTAATGGAGTCAAGATGACCCTCCAGGGTGAAGCCAACGATTACGTCGGGAAATCGATGTCGGGAGGGGAAATTATTTTAATTCCTGCCAAAGCCGCGACCTTCGATCCGTCTCTCAACACCATTTGTGGCAACACCTGCTTGTATGGGGCTACCGGCGGAAAACTCTTTGCTTACGGGCAAGCGGGCGAACGTTTTGCTGTCCGCAATAGCGGAGCCACCGCGGTAGTTGAGGGTGTCGGCGATCACGGTTGCGAGTACATGACCCGCGGCACCATCGTTGTCCTCGGTCCGACAGGCAAGAACTTCGGCGCAGGCATGTCGGGTGGAATCGCCTATGTGCTCGACGAAGATGGTGGGTTTCAGAAACGCTACAACTCGGGCATGGTCAGCTTGGAGCGAATCTCGAGCCTAGAAGACGGAAAAGTTTTACAAGCGATTATTTACCAGCACCTCGAGGCCACCGAAAGCAAGAAGGCTAAAGAAATCCTCGCGCAATGGGACACCTACTCCAAAAAGTTCTGGAAAGTCATCCCCCACCCCCCTGTATCGATCCTGCCCCCAGCCCAACCTCAGGCTCTTCCCGTACCCGCTAAGGCTTAGCCCCTCTTTTTTTCCTCTCCGCTCCATCCCTCGCTTTTGCTAAGGTAGGACATGCTTCGAACATTTCTTTGCGGCAAAATTCACCGAGCCACGGTGACCGATGGATCTCCTGACTACGAGGGTAGCTTAGGGGTCTCTGTCGACCTGATTGAGGCCGCAGGCCTTCGGGTCGGTGAAAAGATCCTCGTCGGAGTAATCAATACTGGGGCACGATTCGAAACCTATCTGATTCCCGCCCCTGCGGGCAAAGGTGCGATTGTTCTAAATGGCGCCACAGCTCATCTCGGAAAAAAAGGGGATCTTCTCACGATCATGGCCTTTGCCCAGCTCACGCCCGATGAAATTACAACTCACCGCGCCAAAGCAGTTCTTCTTGGTCCTAACAACAAAATCGAGAAAATCTCCGAAATCCCTACTGCAAATCATTAGTTACTAATTACTTCTGTTGGGGTCAGAGGTCTTTTTAAATTAGGGAGCTTTTACGCATCTAAATCCGAGGTGTGAAGTTCCTGTGCTAATCTCCCCCTTACTCCTCGTTCCCAAAATATACCGGGCGCAAAACTGGTCAGAGCAAAGAAACGATCCACCTCGATGTACCCGCTTTTTTGCCTCAGGTTCCTCAGGGTCAAAACTTTCCTTCGGCCCCTTCGGATCACGCACCACGCCACGCTTGGCATCTGCCTCATAGCTGTCCGCTCGGTACCAGTCGGAACACCACTCCCACACATTCCCCGATAAGTCATACAACCCGTACGGGTTCGGCGGATATTCTTTCACAGGAGCAACCCCTTTCCACCCATCTTGCCCCGTGTCAGAGCTCGGAAAATTTCCCTGCCAAGTGTTCGCCATCCACTTTCCACCAGGCCGAAACTCGTTCCCCCAAGGATATGTCTCCCCTTCCCTACCGCCCCGAGACGCCCGCTCCCACTCCGCCTCACTCGGTAACCTCTTCCCTGCCCACTTGGCATACGCCTCCGCATCCTCATAGGCCACATGCACTACAGGAAATCTTCCCTTCCCACTTAGATCACTCTTCGGTCCCAAAGGATGATTCCAACAAGCCCCAGGGACATAACTCCACCAAGCGGTGAAATCATTTAAAGCCACAGGATGATCGGGTGCCTTAAAACAGACCGACCCCGCCACCAGCATCTCCTCAGAAGCACCTGGGAAATCCTCCGCCTTCGGTTTCCTCTCCGACACCGTCACATAGTGGGTCGCATCGATAAATTTTTGAAACTGATCATTCGTTACTTCAGTCTCATCCATCCAAAACCCGTTCACCTCCACCTCGTGCGGTGGCTGAGAATCGGCAAACCCGCCCCGCAATAAACTGCAGGTCGGTTTCTTGGGATCGGTAGCCGCCAAAGCTTGCCGACAGGCCGACTCTCCAGGCCCGCCCATAAAAAACCTCCCCCCAGGAATCCAAGCCATCCCCTCAGGTTTTTCATCCGCCGGAGCCCCTACTTGGATCGGGCGTTGACAGCCCACCCCTAAAACAAGCAGCCCAAGCAAAGGCCATAAGAGTCGATAATTCACTCATCCCATCTTTCCTCGAAACCGTGGACAGCTCCAGCAGACAATTCCTAGACTCGCCATTTTCCTGCCTCTGGATTACTCTTTCCCTCCTATCGGACGCTTAGCTTAGTGGTAGAGCGCCTGCTTCACACGCAGGAGGTCACTGGTTCAATCCCAGTAGCGTCCAAACCTAGACCCTTTCTCACGCAAAGGTCGCTAAGGACGCAACGTAAAACGTTGAATTTTCAATTACCAGCGAGGCGACCTCGGAGATGCCGCCTGGTAGGGCGGATCATCTCTGATCCGCCGATTCAACGACTCAAGCCTCAATCGCTCTATCGGCCGATGGGGCCTACTTCGTTCCGCAAACTCGTTACTTCGAAGGCCAAGAGACCATCGGCCCTACCACAAACCACAGCACCGGTAGGGCTGACCGTCCCTGGTCAGCCGATCCAAACCACACGACTCGAAAACACCCGCTCGCCGCGGGCGCCCTACCTCGTGATCGTCGCTCGGAGAAACTTCTTCGAACCCGACCCACGATCGACACTGATCACCTTGCGGGCGGTATTCGCAGGCACGGGAGACGAATCTGTTGAGTTGACGACCGACACTCCGCTATCGCTCCAGCTGCCAGCCAGATCCGTAGTCGCCTGCCCACCCAAAACAATTAAATCATCGGTCCGAGCTACCACAACCAGCCTCAACTTTGTCGGATCACTACTGTCCATGACTGGCAATGTGGGCGCAATCCCTTCACTTCCACCAAACCCATAGTTCGCCAGATAGCTCAGCCCATTCGGCGCGATATCAGTCATGCTCTTTCCTGGGTAGGCTTCCGCAAACGTGCTTCCCGCAGGATTTACCGGTACGTTCACTGTAGCCACCGCCAAAGTCATACTTGTGGGGTGACTGAGCACCGCATTTGACCCAGTTGAAATGTAGTTCACCCCACTGATCGGGGTGTTGACAAAAGTCAGCCAAGAAACATCAGAGGGCGACCACGATCTGTCCGGATTCCCTACCACCACCGCATAGCTCCCGTTGTCGCTGGCCAAAAGTGGATTCAAAACAAGAGTCGCTCCTGTTTTCTCCACCAGATTCACCCCGTCTTTCTTCCACTGATAGGTCGTCCCGGGGGCGCTGTGATTTGTCAAAGGTGCAGTCAGAGTCAGACTCGATCCTCCCGCCTTGCTGATGATGGGCGAAAATACCTCCCTCCCTCCCGCCAGCTTCCTCTCCCATTCCTTGATAAAAAATCGTGCCGTAAGGTCTGCAACTGTTGGAATGGCGTCGACCGTGGCATAGGCTCCTGAACTGGTGTCATACTGGTGTCCATAACCATTGAGCAAATGAAGCTCCGATGGCACCCCTACCGCTATGAGTTGCTTATATAGATCCACCGAACCATACGTGTCGATCGAACCGGTCTGAGCGGTATTCCCGTCATAGGTGCCGTGAACCATGATGCAGGGCAGGTCGGATGAGTTTACCGTATAAGCTCGAAAACTGGTCTCAGGACCTCCAAAGAGAACGGCGGTGGCCACCATGCCACTCCGGTCGTAGACGGCGGTGGCATCGGAAGTGACTGAGGAGGCCGGCGTGGTGGTGGACATCGGATCGGCCGTGGAAAGCCCTCCTTGGTCTCCACTTTCCCTGACTGCCAGCCAAGCGGCAATTCTTCCGCCAGCCGATCCTCCCAAAAGAAAGATGGCATTAGGGTCCCAGCCGTAAGTCGATGCGTTGGCCCGAACAAATTTCACCGCCTCCGAGGTATCAGCTGCCGCATCCCGCAGAGCCGGGAGCTGGGTGGCATCAGTGGTTCGGTCGGCCGAGGCCCGCAGTCGATAGTCGATGGAGATAGCTTGAAAACCACGTCCCGCCAGTTGGTTGGCCAGACTCACAATATAGGATTGGTTTCGGCCAGCCGACGAGGCGCTGTACCCTCCCCCGTGGATCAAGATAACGACAGGGGTGGCAGCAGATAGTGTGGTCGTGGGTCGATATAAATCAAAAGCAAGCGAGGTGGGAACTCCTTTGTAATCATTCACGACTCGATACTCGACACCGTAGGTGATGGAGACGGAGCGGCCAGTCGTTAGGTAATCGGAAGGTACGATATCCTCCACCGTTCCAGTCAGGGCAAAGTCCCGGGTGCCCGCTGGGGCATTGGCCACAATCCGACCGCTCCCGCTGGTGCTGGTTCCACCGAAGCCAACAAAACGAAAATATCCTACTTTTCCCGCCGTGAGAATGATCGGTTTTGCGGCAATCGCGGCATTCACAAGAGCCGTGACATCAGTATCCAGAATCTCGCCTGCGTTTGCAGGGTTTGCCACGTCGAATGGGCCGTAGTTGCGGAGCGGAGACGGATCAAAGGCAGAGTTACTGTTGCTTTCAGAATACAGGAGAGACCATTTCTTCGGGCCGGATGCGCTGACCTGCAGAATCAGCCGGGAGATTCCTGAGATCGTAACTTTCTTTCCTGTGGTCGCCTCGATCTCAAACGAAAAGTAGTCGTTGTTGGTCGTGGCGTTCGGTCCGGGGCTTGTTCCACCCGAAGACCAACCGTCGGCACCCCAGGCGTACGGATCAGTGGAGAAGACGTCGGGAGAAACACCGCTGGCCATTGCGAAAGTTTTCGGGCCTACAACCCCAGTAACCGTGCTCGCAGAGTTTACCGAAGCGACGGTCGAGTTTACCGGGAAATCCCAACCGATCAGAATATCTTGCGCACGGGAAGAGTGCCCAAAACTACCAAGAATGGCTAAGCAGTACGCTAAGACACACCCCTTTGGAGAGGTAAAGACCTTCATCACCACCAATTTACCACAATTTGCCTGTATTTCTATAGCGAGCTTATCGTATTAAATGGATTGATAAGAGGTTGTAAATCACCCACCTACCGAATGTGGGGCGCCCTTCGACATGTCCTCCGAAGTCCCGCACTTGCGGGATGAAGGAGGAAGCTCCTCCGCGAAGCGGGTTGGGAGCGTAGTGGGGTTAGCGGCTCTAGCCCGACCTGCCCCGATCAGCGTCGGGCTCGGCCGTCCCCCGGGGCTTGGCCTGGGCAAAGCTCACCTGCCCCGCTTACCGCGTAACGTTGATTCTGACGAACAGCTTGGCCGATCCAGAAACCTGCACCTGTTTTTTCACGAAACCGATGGGCGAGGATTCTGTGCCGGTGCTGGTGCTGACCAATTGAGCTGTCGCCCAGGTCACCAAATCACTGCTGGTCTGGTAGGTTACAGTCAGGGCGGAGTCATCCTTCACATCGAAGGTATATTTCAGTTGATTCCCGCTCAGCACTATTGGGAGGGCCGTGACGCCGTTGTTCTGGGGCATTCCGTTCGCCGAGCCGAACGCGTACTTCAGTCCAACCGTTACACCGTTCACCTTCGAATCGAATGCAGTGTCTGCCGGCAGACCATTACTGGAGAGGTAGAGAGAGTAACCATCCGTGACTGGTCCAACCGTAGTCACAGTGACCAAACCCGTCGTTTCATTAAATATAGCCGTTGCACCTATCGGTCCTGAGTAGGTCGCTGCAGGATATGTTCCCGTTAATTCTCCGGGCAGAACCGGATAGGTTCCCGCTACGACGTTGTTGCTCATGGCGATAAACACCGTGTTTGAACTGATGGTTGTTGTCAGGTTTGTTTTTACCACGATCAGCTTGCCATCTGCCACCGTAGTTCCACCTCCATAGCTGAGAGCTCCAGCCAGGGTAAGAGAACCACTATTGGTTTTAACCAATGAACCTTGCCCAGAAACCATACCTCTCAAAGTCATATTATTTGTAACCTCGATGCCGCTTATTAAGCCGTCTAAGGAGGTCATACTGTTTGTACCCGCGTCAAAAACTCCCGACACCCCGTTGGAGATCGATATGCCATTGCTGAATATGCGACTGGCATTGTAAATATCATCAGCCTTAGATACGGCTTTCACAATCAAGGATCCTCCCCCAGCCAAGTTCAGATCCCCACTTCCAAGCGCAATATCATTGCCCAACTGTAAGATCGGATTGTTTAAGTAGTTTGCTGATCCATTCACTGTCGTCCCACCTGAATAACTATTAGCACCGTACAGACCTAAGGTCTTCGTACTTAATTCGTCTGTGCTAAGCCGATCCACCACTAGTCCACCATTTGTAACCGCCCCGTACAAATAGGTCGCGTTGCCAAGCGTCAAAGTTCGGTTGGCACCCCCTAGATCAACATTCCCCGACAGATGACTCGCAAAACCACCACTCCCTGTGTAGGCGCCGACACCGAAAGATACATTTCCCAGAACATTGATTTGGTTAGATATGGTGCGATCCGAAAGGGTGGTTCCTATGGTGGCGCTTTGTCCGAAAATGGCGCCGTTGGAAAGATTGATGGCGGCATTCCCGAAGGGAGTGCTGGTTGTAGCGTAGGCAAGAGCTGCTCCTCCCCCCACATTCACTTGGCCGATACTATTGGAACCTCTTGCGTCTAATATTCCGGCAAGCACCGACAAGGTGCCCAATGCATTTGTGCTTCTGAGGGTCAGTTTATTAGTGCCCCCTTTGCTTAGATGAAAGCCTGAACCTAGGATCGGTTGTTCCCAATCAACGGCAGCTGCTGAATTCACTGTGCAGTTAGCGTTTAAGGTGGTCGAAACCCCCGTAACATCAGCAGAAACGATCATATCCCCTGTTCCTGTGGTGCTGTTCGTGTCTCCAAGAGTAACAGCTCCACCAAGTAGGTTCACTGCATTGTAAATACTTCGGGGATTGACGCTTGAAGAATAAATTGCCCCACCAGCCCAATTCAGCACTCCGACTCCGAAAGGGCTGGTAGTCAGAGTAACCGTATTATCATCAACGTTGATTGTTTTGTTACCGCTTGCTTGAAGGCGGAAGGACCCGGCATTCATTGTGGTGCCACCAGTGTAGGTGCTGGTGTTTGTAAGCGTAAGGATGCTCGACCCATTTTTGATCATAGATCCGGATCCGACCAAGGAGCCGACAAACTGGTTGCTGGCAGTAACATTCATCGTCAAAATATAGCTCTGCAAATTTACTTGCGCTGAAGCGTTGGCGGATGATGCATAGAGGCTCTTGATGGTCTCGTTGCCTCCCAAACTTAGAAATGTGTTCGCAGACATCGTTACGACCGTGGTGTCAGGCAATCTGTCTGCGCCCAATGTGGCGACAGTTCCGCTTAAAATTGAGATGTCGCCGGAAAACGAATTCGATCCAGAAAGGGTAAGCGTTTTCGAACCTGTTTTGCTCAGACCCCCAGTGCCTTGCATGGAAACAGCGACTGTTCGATCGTTTTGATCTAGGACAAAGCCGAATCCAGCCCCATTCAAAATACCCGTGCCGAAAATACTGGATTCATTCACGGTCAAGGCCCCGATCGTGTTGGAGAATGTCCCCACATCCAGACTCGAATCGCCGGAAGCATTAACTGCGCCGCTCAAAACGCCATCTGCCAATGTTTCGATTTTACCCGCCGTCAAATCAACCGTCGTGTAGGTTCCAGGTGCAACTAGGGAGAGGGTTCCAGAACCCGAATTCTGCAATTTGGCAGCATTATTGCTAGATTGGAGGGAAAGTTTTCCTGCTCCGATATTGAGAATCGCACCGCTTGATAAAGTTCCCCCATTTATCACAGTTGTCCCTGAGGAAATGTTATTTGTGAAAGCTCCAGCCAGAACACCCCCTGCATCGACTGTGAGACTAGAGGGGGAATTTATCGTAGCGATCGCCCCACTGGAAAACGCCACAGAATTTAGGCCATTAAACCAAACCAAATTAGAATTATCATAGTTCCAACTTCCGGTAGATCCACCGTTCCATATAAGATCTGCCAATTGGATAGTGCCTACCGTCCCCAATACCGAGATCGTCGTATTACTAGGAAATCTAGCCGTCCCACTGGTAGTAACCGATGCTGTCCCTACCAGACGGAAATACCCAGTCGTTCCTGAACTCACGATGATAGGGTTCGCCTGCAAAGCAGTCGTTAAATCTGTAGTGATATTCTTAGTTGTGGCCCCAGCTCCCGTAATCGAAGCAATTTGTGTGGGAGAGGCGAAGTCGGCGGTGCTGCTGTAAAAGAGGGTCCAAGTAGCCGGTCCGCTAGGACTGGATATTAGAGAGAAGTTGGAAACACCGTTGATGACAATCTGGTAGCCAGCATTGGCTATGATATTAAAGTTAAAGTTTTTTGATACATTGGCGCCAATAGTTGTTGAAGCAGAAAAACCAGTACCACCCCATCCAGCTGAAGAGGAAGTTGCCGTTCCTGTGAAACCAAAAGCACTAACTGCAGTGCCGGCCGCGTTTGCGGAACTCGCCAAACTTGTCACAATGCTACTCGCAGGTATCACCCAAGAACCCAACGTATCCGCAAAAACAGAGGAAGATATGGCAAATCCAATCGCACAAAACGCTGAAACAAATTTAATGAAAGTTCTTGTTTTTCTTTTACCCATAAGACCTTCTTCTAATCCAAAAAGTTCACCACACACACTCCTTACCATTCGTCACATAGGCAAACATAACAGAGAAATCTTATTTTTCAATAGGCACACAGCAGTTTACCCACAAAATCATATATAGTCTTAATATTCTTTAAGCGTATAAGTAATTCTAATTATGTCAATACTTAAGTTGTTGTTTGTAAGCGTTTTTATCTGAGTAATATTATATATGCACATTGAAAGGTATGTTTGGACTAACAAATTTAGTAGTTCATCATCGCGACCTCGGCATCCATATTCCCTCCCCTTCGCCTCCCGCGTCTCCACAGAGTTTAAAAAACTAAAACACTACGCATCCTCTTTAGCCATTGTCATCGTCATTCCCACATTCTTGGGAATGTCATACCCAACCCTAAAACCCACCTAGGCCACTTCCCTCCCCACATTTCGACATTATGCATAAAACTATAATGTCCCCCCGCACCCCTCGCACCCCTGATACTCACGACCCCCACCCCAGGGCGCGTCTGTGTCTCTACCCCGACCCGCGTCGGGGCCGCTAACGTGGGCTGTCCCTTGCAGACCTGCGTTCAACCTCCATCTTTTTTCGCCCAGTTAGGCGGCCTCGGAGATGCCGCCGCTACCTAAGCTTCCAGCCACAAAACGACATTCCGACATTCGCACTTTCCTACATTCTAACATCTGGAATCACTTCGCGTCCCGCGTCTCTACCCCGACCCGCGTCGGGGCTTCGCGCCCTTTGCGGCCTTGGCGTGAGCAATCCGCGCGTCCCGCAAGCGCGGGACCACATTCTAACCACAAAACCCAGGTAGGGCGGTCTCTCCGAGAACGCCTGCACTCAACCTCCAACTTTGTTCGCCCAGCGAGGCGGCCTCGGAGATGCCGCCCCTACCTAAGCTTTCGACGACAAATAATCAAAAATTCAACATTCAAAATTCCCCTCCCCCCCATCCCCCCCCCACTACTCGACCGAAAAACCCGATAACGGCACGTCAGTCATCAACCTCACCCCAGGTTGGGCCGCCAGTAGCCTCGGAATGCAGTTCACCACCGCCGCCACCGTCGCTCGATCTCCCGCTACTCCACCCTTCAAATACGCCTCGATCGGCGGGTCACTCTCCAACTTGACCAAATCGTGCGGATCCTTCGCATCCAGATACATCTTTAGATCAAAATGAATCGAGTGACCCTTCGCCGATTTCGATTTCACCACCTGATGCAACCCGCAGGTCAGGCCCTTCTTCACCTTGAAAAACTCGGTTTGAATATCGTGATCCGCCACCATCGGCTCCATCGTCTCGGTCACCTCCCCCATCTTCCACCCCAAAGAGTGAGCCACCAGCAGAAGCGACTCCTTAAACCCCGCGTGCCCCGCTTTGCCCTCACTCCACAACTTTAAAAACTCCTTCGGCTCTAACCCACTGCCAATTTTCTTCTGTAATGGTTGTCTGCGAGTAGAAGCATTCACCACCCGCTCCCCAAAGACACTCTGCACCGTCCGACACACCCCCGTCAGGCAGACAGGCAGTAGATCCAACACAAATCCTGGGTTCACTCCCGTCCCTAAAATCCTGCCCCCACTCCGCAAACAAAGTTCGTGGTACTCCTTCGACTCTTTCGGAGCCCGAAATCCTGGGAAAAGTAACTCCTCACAAGAAGAAACCACCGCTAATCCCTTCTCCAACATCGGTCGACACTGGGTAAAGGTCACCGCCGCCCGTGATCCTGCCGTGTGCACCACCACCTCAGGATGAACCTCAATCCACATCGCCGCAAAACTTGGATAAACTTTCCCCGCCGTACTCCCCTTCAACTGGCAAACCTCCGCCATCCCCTTTCCCGCCAACTCAGGCGCAATATCGATCCCCCCCACAATTTCATACTCCTCGCGCTCCGCCAAGAGTTGCACACAACTGCGCCCAATCGGTCCCAGCCCAAACTGCGCCACCTTGATTTTTTTACCCACTAAGGGATGATTGAATATGGTTCGGAGTCCTATGAGAAGCCTAATTTCTTTTTCACTCATTCCTCTGATAACTTTTTTTTTCTTCTCCCCACTTTCCACTCAGGCCGCCATGCAGGCGGAATCTGCTGGTGGAATCGTTGTTTCTGGCAGTAAAGAGTCCACCCAAGCAGGTATCAAAATCCTTCAACAAGGTGGCACCGCTGCCGATGCTGCCGTCGCCGTCTCCCTCACTCTCGGCGTGACCGAACCCTTCAACTCAGGACTCGGCGGGAAATTCGCCGCCCTCTACTACAACGCCTCCACCGGAAAAATCTCCTACCTCGAAGCCCTCGATCAAGCCCCCGCCACCATCCCAATCGACGAACTTCGCAAAAAACCCTCCGCCCAACGAGCCCGTGGCTACGCTAGCGCCTGCATCCCTGGGTGCGCCGCCGCCCTCGATCTCCTTCACAAAAAGTGGGGCAGGCTTTCCTGGAAAGAGATCTCCGCCCCCGCCATCTCCGCCGCTCGCAACGGCTTTCCCCTGCCCGATAAACAGATCGTGGAGTTCACCAAATCTTACGATCTCGTCACCCAAGATCCCGTCGCAGGCAAAATCTACTATCCCAACGGAAAAGTTCCCGAAAAAAATCAGATCCTCAAGAATCCTGATCTCGCCAACACTTTGGAAAAAATCGGAGAAAATGGAGCCGACTCCTTTTACCACGGAGAAATCGCCGACCAACTGGTCCGCGCCTCCCAAGCTGGAGGGGGATGGTTCTCTAAAGAGGATTTTGCAAAATATCGGGTACGGGAAAATCCTCCTCTCGTCCAAGAGTATAAAAAATATCGCATCTACGCCTCCGCCCCACCCATCACCGGCGGTGCCACCGTTCTCCTCACCCTCAAATCCCTCGAAGCCGACTCTTGGCAAGAGATCCCATCCATGAGCTTACCCCGCATCGAAAGAGTCGGCCACGCGTGGCAAAAAATCTTTCCCACTGTCTCATCCAATTTCGGCGATACCCCCGACATGGCTGAACGCATCGCCAAGGTCTTCTCCCCCTCCAGTCTGGCCGAACTGATCCGGAGTATTCACGAATCCACCCCCTCCACGCCTGCCTCAGCGGAAGAAGATCCCGGCAACGGCGAGACCACCCACTTCGTGGTCATCGATAAGGCAGGCAACATCGTCTGCGCCACTCAATCTCTCAGCCTCCACTGGGGCGCAGCCGTCGTCCCCCCAGGCACTGGCATCCTCCTGAACAACAGCCTCTCCAACTTCGGTTTCGGCACCAAGAAGTACGTCAACTCTGCCGAGGCTGGCAAACGTCCCCGCAGCACCTTGGCCCCCGTCCTCGTTATGGAAAACGCTAAACCCATCCTCGCCATGGGATCCCCCGCCTCCGACCGCATTCCCACCGGCGTCTACCAAGTCCTCAGCAATCTGCTCGATTTCAATATGGATCCCATCGCCGCCATCGATCAACCCCGCTTCCACCTGCGCCGTGCCAAGAGCCCGTCCGAACCGACCAACTTTTTCGATTTGGAAGAAGGATTCGACCCCACCTTAGCCGATGCCTTAAAAAAGGCAGGATGGCAGATCGGTTTCAAGAAACGAAACGAGTACTATTTTGGCAGCGTTAACCTCATCCGAATTTTGCCCAATGGGAAACGAGAAGGCTTTGCCGACGAACGCCGCACCAACTGGGCCCTCAGCGAATAGTCTCCGCTGGCCTGCCGTGCGTACTCTCTTCCTCTCTCTGATGGTCGGCTCTCTATCTTCCCTCCAAGCCACCGAGGGATTTGTCGCCTCCGTCCAACCCCTAGCCACACAAGCTGGCCTCGATGCCCTCCGCGCAGGAGGCAATGCCATTGATGCCGCGGCCGCTGTCGCTCTCACCCTCGGCGTCATCGACGGTCACAACGCAGGCATCGGGGGCGGCTGTTTCTTCCTCGCTCGGTTGGCAGACGGAACATTCATCGCTTTGGACGGAAGGGAAACCGCCCCAGCCAAGGCCACCCGCGATATGTACCTCAAGGACGGTCAGGTGGTCTCCGAATTAAGTAAAACTGGTCCCCTCGCCTCCGCCACCCCTGGGGCTTTGGCCGTCTACGAGGAAGCTGTACGCAAACACGGCAAACTTCCCTTTTCAAAAGCCTTCAGCGCAGGCATCCACCACGCCGATCAGGGATTCCCGATCGATCGGGTCTACGCCAAGAAGTTGGCAGGCCAAGTCACCAACCTCACCCTCTTCCCATCCTCCAAAGCCATTTTTCTCAAATCAGACGGCTCCCCATACCTCGAAGGCGAAACGATTGTGCAAAAGGATTTAGCGGAAAGTTATCGTCAGATGGCCAAAAACGGATCTGCTTGGTTTTATCAAAAGACATTTCCCAAAACGGTCGGGAAATATATGAAAGCCAACCGCGGCATCCTCACCGCCAAAGATTTTCAGGATTACCGTATTCAAGACCGAGCTCCCCTGACCTCTTCCTATCGGGGATGGACGATCCTCGGCTTTCCCCCGCCCAGTTCGGGAGGAGTTCACGTAGCGCAGATGTTAAACATCCTCGAAGCAATCGAATCTAAAATGCCCAAACCTGGCACGCCCGAATTCATTCACCGGATGACCGAAGTAATGAAACTCGCCTTTGCCGACCGCGCCTACTGGCTGGGCGATCCCGCCTTTGCCAACGTCCCTCGTGGCCTGACCAACGCGGTTTACGCCAAGGAGTTAGCTGCAAAAATTGATTCCAAAAAAGCTACCTTGGTTGAACACGGCACCCCGCCCGATTGGCAGAACAACTGCTTTGAGAAACACACCACCCACTTCTGCGTAGCCGATGGCGAGGGGAACTGGGTCTCCTGCACCGCCACGATCAACACCGCTTTCGGTTCCAAGGTGGTAATCCCTGGGACAGGCATCCTCATGAACAATCAGATGGATGACTTTGCCGTGGCTCCTGGGGTTCCGAATCATTTCAAACTGGTCGGCGGCGAGGCCAATGCCATCGCCCCAGGTAAACGCCCCCTCTCCAGCATGAGTCCAACTCTCGTGCTCAAGGGTGATCAGGTAGTGATGGCCATCGGAGCCGCAGGGGGTCCGACAATAATCTCCCAAGTTTTACTCGGCCTCACCTATGCGCTGGATTTCAAGATGAAACCTTCCGCGGTGGTTTCTCAACCTCGGTTCCATCACCAGTGGTCCCCCGACCAGATACGGATGGAGAAATCGATTCCCGCTGAAACACGGGAGAAACTAAAATCGATGAGTCATACGATCGACGACGCAGAGGATTTTGGTACGAGCCAGATCCTGATTCAGAATTCGGACGGTTCATTTTCTGGCGCCACTGATCCACGCTGCGTAGGCCAAGCCGCAGGAACCCGCTAAATCAGCCTCCGGTTGCACCCCGACCAGATTCAGGGACGATTGAAACACTGCACGCCTGGTAGGGCTGACCGTCCCTGGTCAGCCGATTGAAAAAGCGGTCGCTTGAACCATAAAACCCAGGTAGGGCGGGCTGTCCCTAGCCCGCCTGCGCTGGAAATTCAAAACCGCCCACCGTACGCCGGTAGGGCTGACCGTCCCTGGTCAGCCGATTGAAACGCTCAACCGCACAAACCTGAATCACTCTATCGGCCGATGGGGACCATCGGCCCTACCACAAACCATAGCACCGGTAGGGACTACCATCCCTTAGCCTTCGAAGTAACGTCGGCGGAACGTAGTAGGCTCGGTCGTCCTAGTTCTTTTCTAAACGGAAAAGAACGTAAACAAGCGCTGAAGACTGTATGACGAATCGCCCAGCTAGGCGGCCTCGGAGATGCCGCCCTACCTAAACTTCCAGCTTCGAATCATCATTCTAACATTCGCACTTTCCTACATTCTGACATCTGGAATCCCCTTCGCGTCCCGCGTCTGCACCCCGACCTGCCCCGACCAGCGTCGGGGCCGGCGTCGGGGCCGATTGAAACGCTCGCCGCCCAACCACTAGTTCCGACGACCGTTCTCGCTCTCCCTCTCTGTTTGTCATCCTTTGCCCCTTTTATTGACGCAGGAAGTCGACCCCCTAAGGTGGATTTGTGAAGGCAAACGAAAAAACCGCCAATCACCCCTCAGGCGTAGTGCCTCGGCGCAGTGTTTCGGCCTCCGCCTCCCGCCGTACCGAGCTTCAGCGTTTGGCGCGTCTTTCGGTCGAACAACGCATTCTGAGCGCACTTTCCCTGCGGGGCCAATTCGCTGGCCTGCGGGCTTCCCCCTTGTCCCGCTAAAAACCATGGTGAATCCTGCCGCCCTTTTGGAGGCCGCGGAGGATGTGGCCACACTCCTTCAGGGACACCAGGTCGAGGCCGTAGTCATCGGAGGTGCGGCACTGGCTGCTTATCATTATGTACGCCATACGGAGGACATTGACTTAGGGGTGAATGCTTCCGTCCAAACCTTAAAAATCCTGATATCCTCTCTTCAGAAAGCCGGCTACCCGACAAACTTGCATCTTCCCGACCCGCAAGACCCGCTAGGCGGAGTGATCGACGTCGAGACACCGTCTGGCCCCCTGCAGATAATAAGTTTTTCGGAGAAGTTTCCCGCTGTGATAGATGACGCCATTCGTGTTTCCCATTTGGTTGTGCGTCCCAGCAGTCGCCTGAAACTAGTCCCTCTTCCCCACCTGATCGCCCTCAAGCTCTATGCTGGGGGACACAAATCCAAGGCCGACATCGTCGAGCTGCTCCTGAGGAATCCGAATTTGGACTTGGGCGAAGTCAGAGACCTGTGCAAACGCTACCGTCTTCAGGGCCTAGAGGAACTGATTCGAGAGGCACAAATTCAGAGCTAACCCCACATCCGCGCGTCTCGCGTCTCTACCCCGACCTGCCCCGACCCGCGTCGGGGCTTCGCGTCCTTTGCGGACTTAGCGTGAGTAATTCAGGCGTAATCGCGGCCTCGGAGATGCCGCCCTACCTAAGCTTCCAACTACAAATAATTCGAAATTCGAAATTCTAAATTCGAAATCCCAAATTCCCAAACAAGCGTGACCCTTTTCTTAAATATATTTTTAGTCGCGGTCGGATCAGCTCTGCTTCCGCCGCAGTAACCGAGTCATCACCAACCCACCCAATCCAAAGGCCAGCAAGGCACCCGTCGAGGGCTCGGGAACGGCCATCAAGTTCAGGATACGCAGGCCGCCTTCTGTTGTGCCCGTGACCACCTGGAACCCACCGTTCGGCTGCGAACCACCATTGAAAGCTGTTGAGGTAATATTGAAGAGGTCTGTCACATTCGTGTCATCGGCGAAACTGGTTCCAGTGAATGCTCCCGCTTGGGCAATGACCCAGGATGAGGAGGTCGACGTGCTGTAGTTAGCAAGAGACAGACTTTCCAAAACCAAGTTCATTTGAGCACTGGAACTAAGAGCACTCATATCTAACGCCCCAGTCACTGAGAACAGATCCCAGTTCGTTCCGGCCACTCCAGCCGCATTATCAATCTCCCAATTGTAGGTCGATCCCCCTGCCCAGCTAGAAGATGCTGCTGTGAGGAGTCCTGGGCTATTTCCAGGCCTTAGGAATGAGCCACTTGTTAGGGTTACCGCACCTACCGTTCCCGATCCACCCAAGCTGCCTCCCGTGTTCACTGTGACTGCGCCCACAGAGCCATTCACCACCAGTGCCCCTCCGTTGACCGTGGTTCCACCCGCGTAGGTGTTCGCCCCACCCAAGGTCAGGGTGTTCGAGTTCGTCTTGATCAACGCGCCTGCTCCAGAGATAACCCCGTTTAGGGCCATATTCACCGAAACAGCATTCGTCACAGCAGCCCCTGCTACCACGGTTATAAGGGAGGACATAGTTTCTACGTTAACGGTCACTCCACTACCAATAGCAATATTGTTCGCGATCGTACGATTTAGGTCAGTTGTGCTCAACGTCATACCCCGCAAGTTGTTCGTCCCTCCCCCAGCAAAAGTCAGAGACGCTGTCCCCAGTGCACTATTGTTGCCTAAACCTAGCGTTATGTTATTCGTGCGATCCGCCACCCCATTCACAGTCGTCCCCCCAGCGTAACTATTCGCGCCGAACAAAGACAGAACCTTGGCGCTAGTCAGATCTGTGTCTAGGCGCTGAACCGACAAGCCACCATTCGTGATTTGACCAAAGAAGGTAGTCGTATTTTGCATCGTCAGGGTACGAGTTGCATTATTCAAATCAACATTACCTGAAAAATAATTCGCTGTTGACGCCAATCCGAATGTGACATTTCCAAGCACACTGATGTTATTTGCCACCGTGCGATCCGCATCTTTATCAGCAGTGGCTGTGTTGTTGATGCTTCCATCCTGCCCCACAACCACTCCATCTGCCAAAATAAGAGTTCCAGTACCAAGCGCGTTTCTGTTTTTATAGCCTAAGATTCCCGAGTTCACTGTCACCCCGGCAATGTTGTTTGACCCTCTTAACTGCAAGTAGTTGTTGGATAGGCCGAGGGCACCAGTACCGCCCTTAGTCAATCGGTATTCGGATCCACTGATGTTCTGTTCCCACAAGGTTTGGCCAACCGTGTTCAAAGTTGTGTTCCCTAAAAGGGCGGTGCTACCCGATGTGTTTGTTGAGAAAATGAGAAATGCGGTGCCGTTGTTGGCATTAGTCGTTAAAGCTGCAAACAAGGCACTATTTCCAACTTGGACTGTGTTGTTGAGGGTGACACTATTGAAAATATTCCTACCCGAGGATGTTGAAGAAGATCCGATCGTGCCCCCGTTCAAGGCCAAGGTCCCAAGTCCGAAAACACTATTGGTTAAGATACCCGCAGCCTGGTCCCCACTACTGCTAAACTTGACCTCTCCGTCGTTGAGTGTGAAACCACCAGTATAGTTGTTTGCTTTTTGGTTTAAGTACATCTCACCAGTGCCATTCTTGATCAAACGACCACTACCAGTCGTCAATGCACCGTTCGAAAAGCTGAGGTTATTTCCTCCAGCTGTCAGGGTAAATCCTTGTAAATTATTCGTGCTGCCAAAAGTTGCATTCAGGGCTCCCACCGTCTCGTTCCCACCCAGCTTCAACGTTGCCAAGTTATCTAATTTGAGAGTCGCCGTGTCCGACAAAATATTCGCCTTCCCTGTCGTCAACGTACCCGCGGCTACTGCTGTTTGTCCTCCATAGGTGTTGTCACCCGACAAGATCAATTCTCCCGCTCCGCTTTTTGTCAAAGTAGCAGTTGCCCCACTTAGGGAGGTCGAAATAGTTTTTGTACCAGTGGAGACAGACAGCGCCGCGCTACCCACCGCTAGGTTACCACCACTCAAGGTTGCATCGGTTAAATCAACTGAACCTGAAACCGCAGAGTTCGCATTGTTCAAGTTTAAGGTCGAGCCAGCAGTCATTGCCAATGAACCCGCAGACACTGCACCCCCCGTGAAAGTGGCTGCCGTCGCGCCGGAAACCGTCACGACTCCTGCCGTTACTCCGCCAGCGTCGACAGCCAGAGTCCCACCGTTGCCGATCGTTCCATCCTTACCCGCCGCCCAAGCCGTGGAGGCACCAACCGCATTTTGCCAGTTGGCAGCCACCCCATTCGCCCATTCTCCCGCTCCACCCGTCCAATTGAGAAGCGCGAGAGAGGTGCTGGTTCCCAAAATTGAGAAATCGGGCGCAGTAAGGTTGGCTTTTAATCCACCAGTCCCACCAGTGGCTGGGGCCCCATACCCGACGAGTCGAAAGAAGCCTGTAGCACCTTCCGCAATCGTAATCGGGGCGGCTGCTAGTGCAGATGTAAAGCTAGTGGCAAAATTGAAATCTGCGCCAGCGGCTACTGTTGCAGTCGCAATGGTGCTGTAACTAGCAAAGTTTGAGGATGTACTATAGATCATCGACATTTTGGTTGGCCCAGAACTGCTGATCGACCATGTCCCAGCACCGATGCCATTAACAGTTACCGAGTAGCCTGCGGACGCACCGAATTGAAAAGCCCAGTAATCATTCGCCGTATTTGCGGCGGCTAATGCAGCAGCATCGGTCGTGGTGGTATTATAAGAACTAGCACGCCAGGCGGTACTTGTAACGGCGCTGGTTAGCCCAGTTCCCATGGTAAAATTGCCAGTATTTACGCCCGTCGCGACAGACATCCCCGCAACTGCTGTGCTCCCAGTTACAGCAGGAGTTGTGGCAGTGGTCCCAATATCCCAACCGATTAAAGTTATGGCTTGGGCAGGTTGATACAGCCCGAGAAGGCTAAGGGTGAGGATTACGATTTTAATTTTCATATTTGTTACTCCTCGATTGACTGATGGTCCGATGAATTTGTGTAACTTTATGCTCATATTATTTTGACTCCTTATGGACACAAACGTTCAAACAAAAGACTGTTTTGCTATCGCATAACAAGGTTTTATTCATCCCTACTTTATTCACCTAGAAAAATACACTAAAGACTACAGGTAATCAAGTTTTTTTACTGATAAGCAGTTATGTAATCTTAGTAAAGATTGTATAAAGCTATCCGTAAGCAATTTATACAAGCTATTTTTAAATATTCAATTATTTTACACGTTATTCATAGCACTTTTATTCTTTTTTAACCCCTAGATCACGTAAAACATTAAGTGAGTAGTGTTCTAGGTCCGGCCTCTACTTCCGCCCTAATGACACTGTGCTTAATTCTTTAATCCAGCATACAAAACTTCGCACATTCATACCTCTCCACACAAGCGACTTGCGATGGAACTACCTTAGCGTAAGTAATTATCTGAAAAACATACGGAAAGGACAACTGCTTAGACCCATCCTCAACCTTTCGCCCTCTTAAAGCGGTGCTTAATCCCTTAGCTCAGCATTCACATTTTTTAACATTCGCGCGCAAGCGCGTCTCGCAACCGCGGAACGTGAGCAATCCCCGCGTCCCGCCCGCCTGGGGCCAGACCGCGCTCGACCATCTTACATTTATGGACTCTGCCTCCAGATTTGCATGCCCTCAAAAAAGCAAGGGCGGCCTACTGCCTAGACCTTGACCATAAACCGACTCTTTAAATCGTTCGTTTACCCCGACGAGAGTCGGGGCCGATTGGACGCTGCACGCCTGGTAGGGCGGATCATCCCTGATCCGCCGATTCAACGACTCAAACCTCAATCGTTCTATCGGCCGTACCAATGTTTAGGTTCTGTGTTTTTGAGCGAGGCGGCCTCGGAGATGCCGCCCTACCTAAGCTTACAACTACAATCAAACACCCCTGCCCCCCCCCGCCCGCCCCGGGCGCCCTTTGAATTCCCCCGCGTAAGCGGACATCTATCCCGTCGCGGAGCGACATTTGCGAATGGGCGGGGGTAGGTCTTAGGGGGCCAATCTCAGCGAGGTTTACCGAGACCGAGCGAAGGAGGGTTAGCGTGAGTAAATCCCCAAACCTCACGCCACGGTCGCGAAGGCCACAATGTTTCCTTAACCCCTTAATCCCCCAGTATTCTTTCCCTTTTGATGCTACAATTTATGATGTCTTGACATCTTTTTTTGCAATCGTACGCTAGCAGAGTGCGAACCACCCTGACTTTAGATGATGATCTCGCCTCCATCCTCCTGCGTGAAACCAAGAGGAAGGGGCTCAGTTTCAAAGAAATGGTCAACGCCACCTTGCGCCGTGGCATCGCCCAAGAGCAGCTGGCCCCGCCACGAAAAAAGGTGGCTACCCGCCCGCACGATTTCGGATTTAAGCCAGGGATCGATCTGGACAAACTCAACCAGCTTTCCGATGAACTCGAGGCGGGGGCTTGGGCCCAGAAACCACGCCCCACTCCTTGATTCTGCCCGACATCAATTTACTGGTTCACGCTCACCATCGGGGTTCTCCCGTTCACCCACAGGCCCGCACCTGGTGGGATGGGTGCCTCGCGGGTACCGAAGGAGTTGGCCTAGCGTGGATCACGATCCTCGGATTTATCCGTATCACCACTCACCGCGGGATTCTGACTCGTCCCATCTCACCCGAAGACGCCTGCTCGCGTATCGAGGAGTGGCTCTCCCTGCCCCATATACATATCCCCATCCCCGCCGAGGGCCATTTCTCACGTCTACGAAAAAACCTGAAATCGCTAGGCACCGCAGGCAATCTGACCACCGATGCCCACCTCGCCACCCTCGCCATCGAACGTGGCTACACCCTCTACTCCACCGATGCCGATTTCACACGCTTCCCAGATCTCAAATGGACGAATCCCCTGCGTCGATAACCCTAACCTATTTCTCACGCCAAGTCCGCTAAGGTCGCTACGTAAACGTTGAATTCCCCCGCGTAAGCAGAAATCCATCCCCGCAGGACGCGGATCTGAGAATAGGCGGGGGTAGGTCTTAGGGGGCCAATATTCAGCTTTGTTTACCAACTAGGCGGCCTCGGAGATGCCGCCTGGTAGGGCGGATCATCCCTGATCCGCCAATTCAACGACTCAAGCCTCAATCGCTCTATCGGCCGATGGAGCCTAATTCGTTCCGCAAACTTGTTACTTCGAAGGCCAAGAGAGCATCGGCCCTACCAAAGTTTGAGTTTTGTACCTTTCACCGAGACGGCCTCGGAGATGCCGCCCTACCTAAGCTTCCAGATTCAAATAATTTAAAATTAAACATTCAAAATCAAACATCTCTGCCCCCCCCGCCCGCCCTACCCAAACCTCATCTTCATCTAAAAACAGAACGGGCTGGAAGCTTTTCGCCTCCAGCCCGTTTTCAGCGGAATCTAAAAACTATTTACTGAGCCTGCGTGGCCTTGAGATGCATGAACTTCTTTAGGTCCGTTCCGCGCAGCACGCTGAAGTCCTTCTTTTTGCTCACCCCATCCACCGCACCTGTCTGGATAATGCTATCCACACCCGAGATAGGAGAACCCGTCACCCAGGTGCCTGGCGTCAGTCCGTATTCACCCACTACGCTCAACTTAGGATCATTGATCCTAACCACCGCTGTAATCGTGAGCTTCGTTGGATCCGCAGTATTGAGTGCGGGCCGAACGACCACTGAGCTTGGACTTGTCGCTCCCAAGGCGTATGCCATCAAGTTTGAAATTCCATCCCCGTTATCATCGGCAGTCGGACTAGAACTACCAAAGACATCAGAGTACTCCGCTACGTTAGTCACCGTGACAACCACTGTCCCCACCGCACTCGTCGCCGTCCCGTCAGAAACGGTGACCCCCAAGCTATAGGATGGCGTTCCCTCATAGTTCAGAGCTCCCGCAACAGTGATTTGTCCGGTCGCAGCATTAATCGCAAGGGCACTTCCCGTATTTCCCGAGACAATCGCCCACTCCGACAAGGTAGAATTGGCGTCCGCATCGGTCGCTACCACCGTGCCCACCACGGTCGCCAAAGCTACGTTTTCAGCAACAGAGAACCCCTGAGCTGCCGTAATGACAGGGGCTGTGTTCGCGTTTCCTGCGTTCAGCTTTAGTGAATTCCCCTCAATGACCAGGCTATATCCAGTGATGAGTGTCTCTAGCGCAGGAGTCCCAGTGATCCCGCCTGCAGCGGTGACCAGTGTGTAAGATGGAAGAGTAGGATCGCCAACCGGGCGAACCTTGGACCCACTGGCAAAAGCGATTGCACCCGTCGTCGTTGGTGAATTACTGGATACTAAAGCCGTCTCCAAAACAGAAGCAGTAGCGAAGGCCAACCCAGACGCTTGGCTTCCGCTCAGGGCAAGCGTTCCTGCGTTTATGGTAGTAGCCCCACTATAGCTGTTGGGCACCGGCGCAGGGCTGGCGATGTTCACATTGGGTGCAGAAGTGTATCCGGTACCTCCATTATCGATGGTCAGAGATGTAACCAAACCATCGGTAAGAATCGCGGTCGCCGTGGCCGTTGTGCCTGAAGCTGGTGCGGCAATCGTCACTACCGGAGCGGTGGTGTAAAGATAGGAACTATCCCCCGAATACGTCACCGCGATGGAAGTCACCGCATCGCTCCTAAGAGTTGCCGTCGCCTTGGCCGCATAAAGGCTCGTGTTATTGGCAAGCGTAAGCTTGCCGCTACCTGTCTTGGTTACCCCACCCAATCCTGTTGCCGCTTGCAGTTTTGTTTCCACATTCTCAGCCACATCGAAGGTCGTCGCCGAACCACTAAGGCTAGCCTGAGAGAAGGTGATCAATGGATCGGTGTAGCCCACATCCGTGGCACTCGATTTGGTAAGATCACCTTTCACCACGTAAATCGTCTGTTGCCCGGCAATTAAGTTAGTGAAACTTACCGTGTTATTGCTCGCGAGGGTGAGGGGATTTGGATCAAGGGTGATGATTGTATCCGCCAAGACTTGAAGCGCAGTGTCTTGACCCTGCCCTGTATAAGTCCCCGAACTGCTAACCCCTTTGCTGAACTTTAAGTTACCCCCCGCCATCGTCACCGTACCCGTTCCAGTTCCACTAATCGATGTGGTGCTGACGTAGAGAGTTCCAGCCTCCACCCGCCAACCGCCCATCACAGTTGGCGCCCCTCCCCCTCTTAACCATAAAGTTCCCAATCCCTGCTTAGTAACCAAATTATTGGTATCGCTGTTCCCTGCTAAAGTGAAGGAGCTCAGGGTTGTCTGACTCGCTACATTAAGCGTGGTGGCCCCGTTGATTGTCGTCGTCGAACCACTTAGCTTATTAAAGGTGATACTCCCGCTAGTTGTTGGGGTCAAAATAATGTGACTCAGGTCTAAGTCGACTGTGTTCGTTAGCGTCCCCCCCGCCAAGGTCATCGCCCCAGTCCCCAATCCCTCACTATTGTTGACCACTAAATTTCCTGAACTGAGAGTGGTGATCTCCGTATAAGCGTTCGACTGGGCAATATTCAAAGTTCCGCCACTCACCGTCACTGCCCCTGTGCCTAGGGAGTTCACTCCATCGGCATTGACAATACCTGCTTGGACGATCGTACCGCCTCTATAGGTATTGTTTGTGCCTAAAATCAAGGTTCCTGCACCCTTCTTAGTGATCGAACGTTTTCCATCATCAACCAGTGAGGCCTTGATATTGAGAACAGATCCACTTCCAATCTCTAGGCTACCACTATTGTATAGAGAAACTATAGACGCTGGCGCTCCAACAGTTGTATTCGAGGGCGAAAACGTCACGCTCGATCCGTTGGCTAGGCAAACCAGCACATCATTCGAAGCGGCCACCGAATTATAAAACGGGGTAACGACTGGATTATTATTTCCGATCTTAAACGTCGTCTGAGCGATGTTTACGGAGCTGAACGTATAACTACTGCCATTGGTCACGTTCCAAGATTTTCCAAACACATTTCCAGATGTGGTAGTTAATGGATACACACTAGAGCTAAAAATTAGGTCGGTGTAGGATCCTGGATTCGCGGTCGCAGTCGGCGTACTACCCAGACTCCAGCTGGGCGCGTTGTTCAAGCTGGCGTTGCTCCCCGTGAAAATATTGGGTGGGGAAATCCCAATACTGATGGTTAGGTCTAGTGGGGAACTTGGTCCCGCAGGATTTTCCGCCGTCAGTGTAACAGTGGTGTCTCCCACTGTGGTTGGGGTTCCACTAATCAACCCTTTCGCTGGGTCCAAGGTAAGACCACCGGGTAGAGAGCTAGCAGTATAACTACGCGGCGTTTTCGATGCCACGATCTGGTAACTGAAAGGAACGGAGACATTCCCACTGGCGGTGGTCGCGCCACTCATAACAGGAATTGAAGTGGGCGCCGCCGCCACCGTGATCTCCAAATTTCCCGAGCCAGTAACTCCCGCACCGTTAGCGACAGAGAGAGCGGCAGTCGACGGACCTGCGGTCGTAGGAATTCCCGTGATCAAACCGCTTGTGGAGTTAATATTAAGTCCATTGGGCAGACTTGTGGCTCCATAGGTGGTGGCATCGGACAATACTTGGAAGGTAAAAGGGTAGCCGACCATAGCCGAAGCCGTCGTCGCACTCGTGATAGGCAATGTAGTTGAAACGGGGGCAGTATCCCCCGCGTAGATGTCGTCGACAGAAAAGTCCACCGCATTGCCTCCGCCGCACTGGAAAGCGATCTTACCGATGGTCGCGGCAGTAGTCGTTCCTCCAGTAGTAACGAATGAAACTAGCGGTGTACCTGATGCGCTAGAGCTGGCCAGAACATTATTGACGTAACAAACGTAGGATCCTGCACTTAAAGTTTGGGCAGCGCCCGCTGGGTCGGTATAGGGCATGCCCACGGAGCCAGTATTGTACCAAGTCTTAATTGTGCTCTGCGCCGTTGCACTGACGGTGGTGATAACGTTTTGAACATTGGTACCGGAGCGCACTGAAAACACACACGTTGTTGCTGGTGAGATTGAAGGAGTAAACCTAAAGTCGATAAAAGCAGTATTAGCACCAGACATCTTGGTATTATCGTTTGATCCGAGGCGCAGAAAAAATTCACTGCTAGCTACTGCAGGGCTTGGCGGTGTATTTTGGACTATCTTAAAGGAGAAAAATCCCATAGGGCGCGGAGTGGCGTTGGCCACAGAGAGACTGTACTGATGGGATGCGCTAGCAAGAACGGTCGCGGAGGGCTTGTAGTAGCGACACATCTGATTTCCCGGGGTGCCGACAACGGTGGCACCCGAGCTGATAAATTGCAAAAGCGTAGACAAAACCGCAGTCGGTGCGGTCGCCGGCGATGCCACGGTGTACTGCTCGAAAGTTTCGTTCAACCACTCAGCAGCATGCCCAGAAGAAAAAGAAACCAGACTTAGTAAAGCCACTGCGAAGACAGAAGAGCGGGCTGAAAAAAAAGTAAAAAACGAAGCGGTAAGACGGGTTTTTGCCGATGTACTTATAGCCATAGTCTTCATATCTCCTTAGTTTGACAAAAAATCGATAGGGTCGATCTATATAAACATCTTAATTTCAACAAATAAATCAATAACTTAAGATCTATGAATGTCTAATTGTATTTGCTACTATAGTTTATTATTAGTACATAACAGTTGGTATTTAGCTGTCTACGATGTGCTTGCACTTTTTATCTTCTGAGCCATATATTTGCTTTACAAGTAAACTAAATCCCATTTTTACGTCCTTACTTTTCCTACGTAAGCGTTGCGGGGCCTTCCCCATAGCCGCCGTCGAGGCCGATTGGACGCTGCACGACTGGTAGGGCTGATCATCCGTGATCCGCCGATTCAACGACTCAAACCTAAATCGCTCTATCGGCCCCGACTCTGGTCGGGGCCCTACCAAAGCTTAAGTTCTCTGCTTTTCATCGAGGCGGCCTCGGAGATGCCGCCCTACCTAAACTTCAAAACACAAAACAACATTCTCACCTTCACACTTTCCAACATTCGCACTCTCCGATAATCAAACATTAAGAATCCAAAATTAAAAATCACCCCCTTTCCGTCCTTAGCGACTCTCCACCCTACCCTACACCTTCACCAACCGCCGCGATTTACCACACGATCGCAAGCCCAAATCCTCCTCTTAAACCTTTATCACGGCAACTAGTCTTACGGGTCGGTCTGTTAACTCAGAACTTCTAGTTCAACAACTCCTGCAACTCCGTCCAGTCCAGCCCTCGTACAAAATCCTCCTCGCTGACCAGTGTCCCTCGGAAGAGCTCCTTTTTGCGCTCCTGCAGTCGCACGATCTTTTCCTCTACCGTATCTCGCGCAATCAACTTGTAAGAACTGACGATCTTGTTCTGACCGATACGATGGGCCCGCGCCGTCGCTTGATCCTCCACCGCCGGATTCCACCACGGGTCGAAATGAATCACCGTATCCGCCCCAGTTAAATTCAATCCCGTGCCCCCCGCCTTTAAACTGATCAGAAAAACTGGAATATCTTGGTTCCGCTGGAATCGATCCACCTCGCCCGCCCGATCCATCGTTCCGCCATCCAAATAACAGTGCGGTATTTTTCTCCGACGCAACTCCTCTTGCACGATCTTCAACATGGAAACAAACTGACTAAAAACCAGCATCCGATGTCCACCCGAAATCGCCTCATCTAACCGATCCAAGAAATACTCCATCTTACCCGACGGCTCGGTCCAGACCTTCGCTCCCGCTCCTCCCTGAGGCAGTAACCCCAAATGACAACACGCCTGCCGCAAACGCATCAGCACCGTGAGCACCGCAATCCGATCCCTTCCACCCGATGCCTTACCCGAAAGTTCACTCACCTGCTTCCGCCCCTCTTCCAGAATCTGCCGATACACTCCCTTCTGCTCATCCGTAAGCTCACAAAACGCAATCTGCTCAATCTTGGCAGGAAGATCCTTAGCTACCTCAGCCTTGGTTCTTCGCAAAAGAAACGGCCGCACCCGATGCCGCAATCTCGCCTGCGCCCGCTCATCCCCCATTTTCGCCACAGGAATTTCATACCGATCCCTAAAATCAGTCGCCGTCCCCAAATATCCCGGCATCAAGAAATCGTAGATCGACCAAAGATCGAGCAGGGAGTTTTCCAGCGGGGTTCCCGTCAGCACCATGCGATGATCACAAACCAACTTCTTCACGCTGATTGCCGTCTGACTCGTCCGATTTTTAATATTCTGGGCTTCATCCAAAATCACCGCATCAAACTCCATCTTCTCGTAGATCGCAATATCCCGCCGCAAAAGCGCATAGCTCGTTACCACTAGGTCATACTCTGGAATCTTGGCCAAGAGCGACTTTCTCCCCGCTCCATACAAGGCCAGCATCTTCAGTCCAGGGGCAAACTTCTTTCCCTCATCCATCCAGTTAATCACCAAGCTCGTGGGACAGAGCACCAGTCCAGGTAGCTTGGTTTTATTTTCGGCCCGTCGTAACTCCAGAAACGCCAGGGTCTGTAATGTCTTACCCAGTCCCATCTCATCCGCCAATACCCCGCCAAAGTGGTTCTTCGCCAAATACTGTAGCCACCCAATGCCCTCCTTTTGATACGGGCGCGCAATCTTCTCCAACCTCTCAGGCAGTTTCGCCTCGCTGTACTGCACCAACTCCGCCGGCGGTTTCCAATTTGACCGACCACTCACCATCCACCCCGTTCCACGAATCGCTTCCCCGAAATAGCCTCGAAACTTTTTTTCCAGCCTATATCGCGTGCCGTCGTTCTTCACTTGGCAATCTCGTAACACCTCCGTGAATTCCGCCACGTCCTCCGTCGGCACCAGCGCAATTCTCCCTCCCGCTAACCGATGATGACTCAACCCCGTCTGCAGAAGTCTCTGCACCTCCGATGGGGTCAAGGCATCGTTTCCGTTCCCCGACCGAAAATCAACTTCCACCGAAAGCCACGATCCCCCCGTGTCCCGCAAGGTTACTTCCGGCGCAATATAATCACATCGACCCAGCAAGGCTTCCATCCTCGGAGTCACCGTTACCTCCCACTTCTTTTTCCAACGTGGCAAAATGTTCGCCAAGAAGGCCCCCACCTTCCCCTCACCAGCCAAGGTGTATCTTTCCGCGGCTCGTTGCCCTGGAAGAAATCCTGCCGCCAGCAACTCTCTCTGCGCCGTTCGCTCCATCGCCCGACCCCGCACCCGATATCGCCCCACATCTTTTCCATCAGGCACCCAGGCGTCCATGCCTTCGTTCTGCCCTGGCATCCCCGTTAAAATATGAATCTCCTTACCGTAAAGTGCCTCCAACTGACAACTCACCCCCGAAAGCAAACCGTCCAACTCCACCCTGATCTTCGGCACCATCGTCTCGAACTGCAGCCCACGAAGCTTCTCCCCTGCTTCCACTCGCACATGCCTTTCCAAATTCGGCATCTCCCTTTGCAGAAAAAGAGCTAGGCCCTCGCGAGCCACCGACCTCGGCCCATGCCGCAGTCCATCATAACTGTGGGGCAAACTATCCAAGAGCTCTAGATTCTCCCCCGCCAACCTCCACCGCCCATCGGCACACTCCAGTAGCTCACTCTCCGCCGGGCCCGCTGGAGCCGCAAACAGCTCTAGATGCAAAATACCATCGGCATCCAACTCCGCCTTCAACCGTGTGCCCTCCGCCGCCCGCTTGACTAAAAGGTGTTTTCGTCTCCCCGCAAAAACTCGCGGATGCCCTAAGAGCGCAGGAAAGAAAAGATCTCGATCCGCTGCGGTTAACTCGGCCTCCCCATGCACCGAAGCCCCCTCCATCTTTTCTAACATCGCTAGGAGCGTCGCATCCGCTTCATCCACAATGTAAGGCTCCACCTTCTCCACCGGCACTGCATCCAAACTCTTCGTTGGACCTCCATCCACCGAGGCCTCCACCGTCAAAGGAATCTTTCCTGCCTTCCACGCCTTACCCAAATCTAGAGGTAGATGAACCTCCAAAGACATGGGCTTGGAACCTTTGCCCGCTAACTGACCCAACACCCTAGGAAATCTTGGCGCCATCGCCCGAGCTGCGGCCGCCACTGGGCCCGAGACCGCCCCGTTCGGTCGATGAACTGGCCCTGTCGCCGGCTTCCCATTTTTCTCCAAATATTTTAAACTCAGTGCAATCACATGCGGACATACCGTCCCATACTCGCGCGCCTGCCGACAGCTACAGAAGTTCTCCACATCCGCTAAACGCGCACCCAATTTCAATCGCGCATTCACCGTCCCCGTTCCCGCCTGCACCACTCCCCCCAATACCGGATCCACCCACTCCACCGACATCACTTTGCCAGCCTCCCAAAGGGAGCGGCCTTCCTGCATCGCCCGCCAACCTCCAATCTCCAAAAGCATCTGCTTCGAGAGTACCGAAGGTGCCGAATTAGTTTCAGGCATAGTCCTCAAACCTATGAAAACCCGACAAGCATACGCAATCCCCTCCTTTTACCTCTGTGCCTTCGTTGCGAACAACTTTTCACCCCCTCTCTGAGTCCACACACCCCTTTTCATACCCTTATTCATGCTGTACTCTCGCCCAAGTCACCAATGAATCGATCCAAGTTCCTCTTTTCCTTTGTTGGACTCCTCGCTTTGATCTGGCTCGGACTCTGGATATCCAGCTGGTGGGGAACCATCACCCTTGATTTCGAAAAGAAACCCCTCGCCACTGCTCTGCGTTCTTTCACCCAGCAGTCTGGACTTAAAGTCATCACCGACCTCGACCTCACCAAACCCATCTCTATCCATGTCCGCCGCGTCCCTGTCAGCGAAGCCCTCGACGCCCTCCAAGCCTCCGCCGAATCCCGCGGTCGCCTCGCTTTTCTTCTCGCTCCCGATTCCTCCTCTTTAAAAACCCTGCTTGCGGCTCTGCCCAACCTTCCCGAAAACTCAGGGATTCGCACCATCGAATACCGCACTCCATGGCTCTTCCGTGGAGGAATAGACGATCTCCCCACCGACCGTGATCCTCGTCAGCAAAACTGGAAGATTTCAACCATCCCACCCCTCCAACTCCTCCCCTCTTTAGAGAGTGCCGCGCAAGCCACCGAGATTCGCCTTCTCGTCCCCGAAAAATGGAACCCCAACTTAAAACGCTCCGCAAAATCAGGCCCTGTCCAATCCTCCATCCCAGCGCTAGCCAAGAACGCTGGCGGCGTTTGCCAAATTGCCTACATCCTCCCCGCACGCTCCGAACGGGACGGACCGGGTGGTCCTCCCGCCACCAGCGATTCCAATCGCGGAAATCTAAGCTGGAGAGAAACTACCTCCCTCACGCCCGATGCCCTCCTCACCCGCCTCGAATCCAGAATCGCAGCCCTGCCCTCCTCTGAACAGGCCGATGCCCTCAAATCAGCTCAAGAATCGGTCCGCCAATATCGCGAATGGTCGACACTCACGGAGGAGGAGCGAGACAAAAAACGGCAGGAAATCATGAACGACCCAAATCGTGCGGAACGCAGCGGCGAAGGCTTCTCCCGTGCCATGCGTAAAATGAGCCCCGAACAACGATCCCAACGCTACAATCGCTATGTGCAAAGACGTGCAACTCAGAAGGGAGGATAATCCCGTTCCCCGCTCCATCCATTGCCAAAATGGATTTACCCTTGTTGAGCTCCTCCTCGTGATCACGATCATCGGCATGCTGGCAGGAATGATTTCCCCCTCCCTCCAAAGAGTGCGAGCCAAGGCAGAAACCACCGCCTGCCAATCCAACCTCCGCCAAATCGGCACCGCTGTTTGGCTCTATGTCCCCGACAACGAAAATAAATTTCCAAGCATTAATAATCCATGGGGCTCGCAGGTTTTTACCAACGAAGGGGCCACCAACCTTCTCGGAGCCCTCGGCCCCTACGGACTGACCGCCAAGGTTCTCGCTTGCCCAGCCGATTTGCGCAGCAAAGACAGCTACTATCGAAAATACACTAACAGCTATGAGTACCTCCCTTTTTCTTCCGACGAAGAGGCCGCTCCTGGAACCGCCACCATTTATACAGGGAACAGCACTTTTGAAATTCCGTTCCGCCGTATCACCTTGGCCTGGGACGCCTCCGATGTTCACTCGGAAGGTTACGGCTATAATGGTATCCGAGCCGACAACACGGTTTACAGCAGAACCAATAAACCCACGTACAAGAAGTAATCTTTTTACAAACTCAAAAACACTCAACTTGTGTCGATATTTGCGATAGGATAAAGGGGTGATTCGTCTTGGCGTAAACATCGATCACCTCGCCACCCTTCGTCAGGCGAGGTACCGCGTCCCCATTCCAGGAGTCTTGCCCGAACCCGATCCCGTCCCCGCCGCCCTGCTCTGCCTCAGCGTCGGTGCCCACTCCATCACCGTCCACCTCCGCGAAGATCGTCGACATATCCAAGACGACGACGTTCTCCGCCTCGGCCAAGAATGCCGCGAAAAGCTCAACCTCGAAATGGCCGCCACCCCCGCCATGCTCGACTTCGCCCTCCGCCTCCAACCCGCCGAAGTTTGCCTCGTCCCCGAAAACCGTGCCGAAGTCACCACCGAAGGAGGCCTCGACGCCGCCGCCAAAATCAACTCTCTCCGCCCCATGATTCAAAAACTCAATCAGGCCAATATTCTTGTCAGCCTTTTCATCGATCCCGACCCCCGCCAAATCGATGCTGCCTCTTCCCTCCAAGCCCCGGTCATCGAACTGCACACCGGTCGTTTTGCCGACGCGGATCCAACGCAACGCCCGGCCGCTTTCACAAAGCTGCGGGAAGCTGCCCAAAAGGCCCATCAGTTAAAAATCCAAGTCAACGCCGGCCACGGCCTTCGCCTCTCCAATCTCCACGATCTCCTCTCCCTCCCCCACCTCCACACCCTCAACATCGGTCACTCCCTCGTCGCCCACGCCATCAACGTCGGCCTCGAACAAAGTGTCCGCGACTTCCTCCACGCCATCACAAAAAAATGAGCCCCGAAAGAATCCTCGGCCTCGGCATGGATCTAGTCGAAATCGACCGCATCGAAGACTCCCTCCAGCGCTTCGGCGATCGGTTTCTTGAACGTATTTTCCTTCCCGACGAAATCGCTTACGCCCGCACCCAAGCACGCCCTGCCACTCACCTCGCCGCCCGCTTCGCCGCTAAGGAGGCCACCTCCAAAGCCTTCGGCACAGGCATTGGCCAATCCTTACCCTGGCTTGGATTGGAAATCGGTCGTCACTCAACCGGAGAACCGTTTCTCCGCTTTCATCACGCTGGCGCTACCCTTGCCCAAACCCGAGGCATCACCCGCTCTCTTGTCACCATCACCCATACCCGAACCCACTCCGCCGCCACCGTCATCCTTCTTGGCCCATGATCATTCTCCCTCCCGACCTCGCGCGGACTTGGGAAGAAAAAAGCATCCAAGCGGGTGCCCGGATCAAAGATCTCATGCGCCAAGCCATCGCGGGGGCGCTCCCTGAACTCACACCTTTCCTTCCATCGCCCAGCGCCGCCCTCATCCTCGTCGGTCCAGGCCATAACGGAGACGATGCTGTCCTTCTCGGCCTCGAACTCAAAGATCTCGGTTGGTTTGTCGAATACCTCCTCTCCCGCCCCGTCGGTCGGCGTCTCCATCCTGACTCTCGGATCAAACCCAAACTCTGGAAAAAAGCCATCGTCTGGCCCGCCAAACCCTCCCGCTTTCTCCAGACCCAAGGACCTCGACTGGTTATCGATGGACTCCTCGGACTCGGTTCCATTCCTCCACCCCGTCCCGCCGAAGGGGCAATTCTTACTTGGGTCGCTCAAGAAAAACGCGCAACCGACCTCTATGTTGCCATCGATCTTCCCTCGGGCCTCCACCCCGCCACCAGCGCCGTCCCCGGTCCAGCCTTTCCCGCTGATCTCACGTTGGCTCTCGGCTCAGTTAAAACAGGTTGCCTTCGCGATTCCGCTCTTCCTGTCGTTGGCCAACTACGAGGGGTCCCCATCGATTTCGGTACCCCCTCCCCAAAACTCGCTGCCGATCTCTTCCTCCCCCAAGAAGCTTGGAAAATAATTCGCTCTCGCTCCGCCTCTCTCCATAAGCATTCCGCTGGCACCGTCCACCTCTGGGCAGGATCAGCCCAATATCCAGGAGCAGCCCATCTCGCCTCGTCGGGTGCTCTTCGCTCAGGCGCAGGATTTGTCCGCCTTTTTACCGATCGCACCGTCGCCACCCCCCTTTCCCCCCATCTGCCCGAACTTCTCCTCACGCCCATCAAACCTGGCTCCTTTCCAAACTCAGAAATCTTTCTCCACCGTGCCTCCGCTGCCCTCGTCGGGCCAGGCCTGCCTCCCTCTCCCGCCCTAAAAAACTTTCTAACGCAACTTCTCCCTATCGCCAAAATTCCCCTTGTCCTCGATGCCGGCGCACTCGAAATCATTGCCGCCCATCCCGCTCTCCTCGCTACTGCCACCTGCCCTCTTCTTCTCACCCCTCACGCAGGAGAGCTGGCCCTACTCCTCGGCCATCCCATCACTGATCGCGCTGAGGCCGCTCAAGAATGGCTGCGAAAATTCCCCTCCACTCTTCTCATCGCTAAAGGAGCCCACACGCTTATCGCCACATCCTCACACCCTTTCAGCTTCAACGGTTCAGGGGGACCCGCCCAAGCCACCGCAGGTATGGGCGACCTTCTCGCTGGTCTCCTCACGGGTCTTCTGGCCTCAGGCTACCCTCCCTACGATGCCGCACGCCTCGCCGTCTCTTGGCATGGTCTCGCCTCCGATCAAGTCGCGCAATCTGGCGGTCCAGCCGCCCTCGCCTCTGATGCCGCTCACCACCTTTCTACCTCTTGGCGTGCTCTGATCCATCGTGCAAAGTAGGAACCCATGATCTTTCGCGATCTCCGCACCACTCGCCTTGGGCTGCAAATCATCGATGGCCTCTGTGCGACTAGTGCCATGCTCCTCGCTTACCTGATCCGAGTCCAGTTTCTGCCTCGTTTTGCTCCTTTGGAAAGTCGCGAAATCGGACAAATTTCTATCTATTTGCCATACGCCATCCTCATGGGCCTCCTTGCGCCCATCATCCTCGAACGGCGCGGCATTTATCGGCACTTCTCTGTTCGAAAACGCGGAGGTGTCTTCAGCTCAATGGTGGAGGTCTCTCTTGTTCTTTTCCTTCTGGCTGTCTCCTTAATCTTTTTTCTAAAGGAAAGCCCCAGCCGCGTCGTCTTCGTCCTCTTCATCCCCATCTATTCCCTCATGCTCTTTCTACGAGAAGAATTATTCCGTCGCATCAGCCAGTCGCGCCGCCAGGCAGGTGAATATTCCGCCAACCTCATCCTCATCTCCGATTCCGAAACCAGCGCCGAACGCTGGTCCAATCTCTTTGCCGATTCAGCTACCGCCGTTCGCGTCGCCCACCTCCTCGACCCCAAACAAACCTCAATTGAAGATTTTATTGAAATTCTCCACCGCGAATCAGCCGGCATCGTTCTTTTTGAAGTCGAGCCCGCCAACCTTCCTTGGTCCGCCAAAGCCATTCAAGCCTGTGAAGAAGAAGGGGTGGAGGCTTGGCTGAGCACTGATTTCGTAGGCACCCAAATCGCCCGAGCCCACTTCGAGGATATCATGAACCGCAACCTCCTTGTCTTTCGCTCCGCGCGAGGCGGGACTGGGCAGGCCATCGCAAAAATTTTCTTTGATCGCCTTTCCAGTGCCCTTCTCCTCCTACTCCTTTCCCCCGTATTTGCCATGATCTGGATCGCCATCCGACTTGAATCCTCTGGGCCCGCTCTTTTTCTTCAAAAACGCAGCGGTCGTCATGGCGACCCTTTCACCATGTACAAGTTTCGCACCATGGTCAGTAATGCAGAAATGCAGCACGCCGAACTTAAAGCCCTTAACGAAATGAGTGGCCCAGTCTTTAAAATCAAAAAAGATCCTCGGGTCACCAAAGTCGGTAACTTCCTCCGCTTTACCTCCCTCGATGAACTCCCCCAACTCTTCAACGTCTTTTTCGGCCAGATGAGCCTCGTCGGCCCTCGACCCCTTCCCACCTATGAGACCCTCGCCATGACGGCCAACGCCCAACGACGCCGACTCAGCGTTACTCCAGGGATGACTTGCCTCTGGCAAATCTCAGGTCGCAACGACGTAAAAGATTTCTCCGATTGGGTTCGCCTTGATCTCGAATATATCGACCAGTGGTCTTTCTGGCTCGATATCCAAATCCTCCTTCGCACCATCCCCGCCGTTCTTTTCGGCCGTGGTGCCCGCTAGCCCTCTGGGGTCGTAGGCCAAATATCACCTTATGGTAGCTTAATCAAAATGTTACCCCTCCTCCTCGATCAGCCCGTGGCCACTTGGAATCTCCCTCCCGACCAGCCCTACCGCGAAAAACAGATTCGTACCTGGGTCCTCCAGCGCTTCGTCGCCTCCTACGATGAAATGACCGACCTCTCCCTTCCACTCCGCACCTCCCTAGCTTCCCGCTTCCGGCTCCGTGCCGCAGAACCCATCACCATCCAAGGATCCGAGGACACCACCCGAAAGTTTCTCTGGAAACTTGGCGATGGATCACTCATTGAATCCGTTCTCATCCCCGCCACCCTCAGCAAAACCGGAACCCGCAGTGCCCGCCTCACAATCTGCGTCTCCAGCCAAGTCGGTTGTGCCTACGGTTGCCGCTTCTGCGCCAGCGGACTCGATGGCTGGCGCCGAAATCTCACCGCCGCCGAAATTATCGGTCAAGTTCTTGAGGCCGCCCGGATCGCTGGACGCCGAGCCGATAATCTTGTCTTCATGGGCATGGGCGAACCCCTAGCCAATCTCTCTAATCTCCTCACTGCCCTCGATCTCCTCATCTCCCCCGCCAACATCGGTATGGGTGCCCGCCATGTCACCATCTCCACCAGCGGCCTCGCCCCCCAAATCGAAGAACTCGCTCACCACCCCTTCCCCTTCCGCCTCGCCCTCTCCCTCCACGCCGCCAGCGATGAGGTCCGCGATCAAATCATGCCCGTCAATAAACGTTATCCCATGGAACGTCTCCTCGCTGCCTGCGATACCTTTATCGCTGCTCGTAAAAAACTGATCTTCTTCGAATACATTCTACTCGCTGGCATCAACGATAGTCCCGATCAAGCCCGCCTCCTTGCCCAACACGCCAAACGACTCCAAGCCAAGGTCAACCTTATCCCCTACAACAAGGTCGAAGGACTTCCCTACGAACGCCCCACCGAAGACGCTATCCACCTTTTCTGCCGAACCCTTCTCGCCGCTGGAGTTCGTGCAACCGTCCGCCGCGAAAAAGGCCACGATATCGACGCCGCTTGCGGCCAACTCCGACTTCAGAAAATGCAAGAAGACAAAAAGACCTAAACCCTTCGCCTCTCCCCACCCCTCACTGCGCTGGCTTCGTTTTTTTCCTCAACCACAGATTCGTCGAATCAGCTTCATGCGGATTCACCGCCTTAACCATTCGAGGCACCTCAATCGTTCGCTCTACCCGCGCAAACATCTCCGAAACAGGATCCCCATCCTCATCAATTAGCTCCACCAGCAACCGGTGTCTTCCCTCTGCCAAACCACCCCAAGGATACGGCTCCTCTTTGCTCAGAATTGTCTCCACCCCGTCCAAGTGTGCTTTCACCCTGAACTTATCTTTTGCCAAGGGCGCGTTATGCGCCCGAAAATCCAGCCACACTTTTCCTTCCCCATCAGGGTAAACCACCCCTTCTTGAGGCAGATTCACCGTTAAGTACGGACTGTTCCAAGGCTGAAAATTGGAAAAATCTTTTCTCCTTACAAAAAAGTTAATCCGATCACTCGCGGTCAAATCCGCCAGCATCTTTCCATCCGGTTTCACCGCGTAGACCCGCAACGAATGCGCCCCTGGGGCCAAACTGCGTAAAATCGTCGGCTTACGCTCACTCGCTTGTTCCGTCGGCGAGCCGTTGTCCAATATCACATGCAAACGATTCCCACCCTCGCCCAAAGCATAGTTCTCTACCCTCATAAACACATCTACCGTCTCCCAGTCCACCACTTGTCCGTCCAATGGAGACTCAATCTTCACCCCTATCGGCTCCTTAGGATCAATCGGTTGCCCCGTGTCCGTTTTCGGCTTCTCCACCCTCTCCGCTTTTCGTACCACCTCCTCCACAGGTGCGGCCACACGCACCTCCTCCTCTATCGCCTCCGCTTTTCGCACAGGCTCTTCCCCTAGCTGACCCCACACAAGACCACCCCCCACCCATATCCACCCAATCAGACAGCACCAAGTTTTCATTCCTCTGATCATCCCACTTCTCTCCCTCCCATAAACCATTAAACTAGCCCCGCCTATGCCCTCCCTCCAGCTCCCCTGCCCTCTCGACTGCCCCTCCACTCTCCTCGGAGGGCAAAGCTTCTGCTGGAATGAGGTTTCTCCAGGAACTTTTTCCGGCTGGATCGCCCAGCAGCCCGTTCGTCTTTCCTCCGCCGCCCAAACTCTCCATTGGGATAATCCAAATCTCTCCCCCGCCCAACTCTGCCACTATTTCACTCTCGATCTCCCCTGGCACTCTCTTCTCGCCACCTTCCCCGCCTCCGACCGCTCCCTTGCCACCGCTCGAAAAGCTTACCCTGGCCTGCGAGCCCTCCGCGAAGATCCTTGGGAATGCCTCGCCAATTTCATCTGCTCATCCCTTAAACAAATCGTCCAAATCCGCCAGATCAACGCCCGCCTTCGAAACTCTTTCGGCGGTCCCCACCAGCTTTTCCCATCCGCCAGCCTTCTGGCGCAAGCAGGCGAAACCGCTCTTCGCTCCTGCGGTCTCGGCTATCGCGCAAAACACCTCTTCGCCACCTCCCAAATCATCGCAGCCCAACCCTCCCTCCTAGAAATCTCCTCCTCGCTACCCACCCCGCAGGCGGCCGCCCGTCTCGAACTCTTGCCAGGAGTCGGCCCCAAAATCTCCCGCTGCGTCCTGCTCTACGCCTACAGCCGTTGGGACGCTTTCCCCATCGATGTTTGGGTCGATCGTCTCTTACGAGAACTCTATTTTCCCAAGAAAAGAAAACCCTTTCGCATTGCCGAACTCGAAAAGTGGTCCCAAGAACACTTTGGTCGCCACCGTGGCCTTGCCCAGCTCCTCCTCTTTCACTGGTATCGCACCCGCCCGAAACTCGCTCGCTCGAAAAAACGTCCGCCCCACCGCTCCCCTAGACAGAAGTGACCTGTTGAGTCTTAAAGAACTCTTCCGCCAGATTCAGCTGATCCGCACCACCAAAAATAAATAACTCATCTCCAATACCGACCTTCTCGTTCGGCCCTGGCGAAACCACATTCCCGTCCGCCCTCTCAATCGCTACCACCACTACTCCACTTCGTTTTCGTAGTTCAATTTCGTGCAGAGTCTGCCCCGCCAAGGGGGATCCTTTTTCAACCCGATAAGAACGAACTTGTGAATTTCCTGGAAGCTGAATCGGCGGCTGATCTGGCACCACTTGCCACGTTTTTTGAATGCTCTCTTGACCCTGCGAATAGATTTTCACCAATCGGCGCCGAATCCCCAACCCCAGGAAAGCTACCGCCCCCAACAGCCCTAAGACCAAGTGGGTGCTCGGCAAAAGCGAACTACTAATTAAAATCAAATAAAACCCCAGCAGGATGTATCCCATGCCACAAACCAGAAATGTTGCCAAAGCCCGCGTCGGCCCCACACTTTCGTTGCCCTCTTCTCGCCGAAACGCCATCTCAGATACTAGAATCCCAAAAGCATGGTATTTCCGAATAAAAGCAACCACCACCGGTAACGCCAAGAGAGCGCCGCCCAGCCAAAAAAGAGGCCTTCCCCACCAAGCAACTCGAAATATTTCTGGCAACTGATTCCGATAGGCTTGCCAAAGACCCGCCGCCCCGACAATCGGTGCCGTCATCAACGCTAACTGCAACCCCAACTGCCCAAGAAGTTTTCGCACCATCGAACGCGCCGTAGCACGCCGATTATTCGGAGCAGACTGGAAACCTTTCCATCCCGAGTGATACCAACCCCAGAAGTCCACAAACCAGCGAGGCCCTCGGCGCTCCAACCAATCGGCCATCGGCCCTGAAGACGAGATCAGGTAAGGCGTGGTTAACGTCGTTACGGCAGAAACTAAAACGGCCAACGAATACAATCTCGACCCTGTTGACCCCAACGCCATCCCCAGCCCAGCGATGATAAAGGAAAACTCTCCAATTTGAGCCAGGCTCATTCCCGTTCTCAACGCCGCTCGCAGATCACACCCACCGAGCAAAGCCCCGAAAGTGACCCACCCAATCTTTCCGAAGATCAGGACTAAAGAAATTAAAGCCACTTGACCCACTCCCTCCAAAGAGAGATCAAAACGAATCAGCATTCCAGAAGAAGTAAAAAAGATTGCGCTAAATAAGTCCCGTACTGGCGCGATCAGTCGCTCAATTCGATGAACCTCTTTTACCTCCGCCACAACCGCCCCCACCAAGAAAGATCCCAGCGCAATGCTGTAGCCTAACTTTGCCGACCATAAGGCGAGTCCAAACACCATACCCAGTACCGTGATCAAGAGCACCTCGTCTGATTGGCTCTTACCCGCTAGCGAGATGAGTCGAGGAATGACTAGGAAACCTACCACCGCCACCGCCACGCAAAAAAGAATCAACTTCAATAGGCCCTGTCCCGAAGAAGCCAAGTCCACCTCGCCCGTCGTGCCCAACCGCGTCAGCAGTCCCATCATGGCAATCGCCAGAATGTCCTCCACAATTAAAATCCCGAAAATCAACTTGGCAAAGCCTTGCCGCAAAAATCCCAAGCTCTCCAGCACCTTGGCGATAATTGTCGTAGAAGAAATTGACATAATCGCACCGAGAAAGATCGAGTCCATCGCACTCCAGCCGAAATACCGCCCCAACCGTTCCCCTAAGAAAAACATCGCTCCGACTTCTACCACCGCCGCCACCACCGCCGTCACCCCTACTTCCTTCAGCTTTCGAAAACTAAAATGCAGCCCAACCGAAAACATCAACAGGACCACCCCCAACTCCGCCAAGGATTTAATTTCATCCTCATTAGAAACCAAACTGAACGGAGGTGTATTCGGACCAATCAAGAACCCAACCAAAATATATCCCAGCACGACTGGCTGTTTTAGCCGCTGGCAAATCACCGCCGCTATCGCCGCGGACGCCATGATCAAGGCTAAGTCTTGAACCAGAATCATTCCGTGCATCTCTCTTTTCTCGCAGATTTTCCCAGATCTTAAACTCTTAAACCTTAGCCCCCTTTTGACACCCTCTCCCCTCTCCTTTATCCTATTCCCATGATCCAGCTGACCGATCGCGCCGCCCTCCATATCAGAACTCTTTCCGCCGCAGATTCAACTCAAGGTCTTCGTCTCTTTATTGAGAAAGGCGGGTGTGCTGGCTCTTCCTACGGGATGCGCATTGCCAGTGCCGAACCGTCAGATGAAACACAGGAGAAAAATGGCGCCCGTCTTTTCGTCGCCGCTGATAGCGCATCCCTCCTCAGCGAATGCCTTCTCGACTACGAAGAAGAACTGACCCACACCGGCTTTAAAATTGTTAATCCCAAAGCCAAGCAAACCTGCGGTTGCGGCACCTCGTTTGAGGCCTGAACGCCTCTCCGCCCCTTGGACTTTCTGGGACGCCCTTCGCCCAGGTCTCCTTGCTGTCCGCACTTTCTATCGCATCTTCCTATTCTTCCAGGTCATTGGGATTGCTCTCTTTTTTTCTTACCACCATTCAGCTGCGGTCCACACGGCCTGCGATTCTTTTGCGCAATGGAAGACAGAAGGGGGAATCGCCCTCAGCGCGCTTCTTACCGCCCTAGCTGGCACAGTCTTGCCTGAACTCGCCCGTACCATTGTCGGTCCTGACCGAACCTGGAATTTAACCCGCCTCCGCCGCCTCGGTTGGAATTTTCTTTTTTTCGCCGGCAACGGACTCCTTGTGGACCTTTTTTACCTACTCCAAGCAACCCTCTTTGGAATCGGAGCTACCTGGCAAGTCGTCGCCCCTAAGATCGCCCTCGATTTTTTCGGATTCATTCCTTGGTTCGCCCTTCCCCTCGCCGTCAGCTACTTCCTTTGGCTGGAACTCGGTTGGTCACCTCTGCGCATTCTCCGATCTTGGAACTGGCGCCTCTACCGAGATCGCGTCCTACCCCTTATTATTCCTGACTTCGTCTATTGGGGACCGCTCCTCATCATTCTCTATGGCCTTCCCCTCGCGCTCCAAGTCCCGTTCTTTCTTCTCGCCCTTTCAGGTTGGAGTCTCGCCTTTGTTTTCATCGGTTCCCACGGGCTGGAGAAAAAGTCCGAGCCCAACACCCCTTAATTACCTCAAAACCAGAGGACTCATATCCGCAAGGATTCTTAGAGCCCGCAACGTCGGTGAATCAACTTTTCGTAGCGCAAGTGACGATGGGCATTGCCCGCATCCCGCAACCCTTTCCGACCGATTTTCTTTCCTAATTCAGGATCCCCTTCCAATCGCGTGGTAAACTCATCCCCACCTTCAACCCAAGTCGCCATCGCGTGTTTCTGGACCGCTTCATAAGCCTTGCGCCGTTCCAATCCTGCTCGAGTCAAAGCCAGCAGAGCCCCTTGAGATGCCCACAGCCCACGCGAAGCCTTGAAGTTTGCCAACATACGTTTGCCATCCGCCTTATGTCCGCGAACCAAAGCTTCTAAATCCGCTAGGATGAAATCCAAAAGAACGGTTGAATCGGGGAAGAGAATCCGTTCTGCCGAACTATGGGAAATATCTCGTTCGTGCCAAAGCGCCACGTTTTCTAAGGCCGCTACTGCGTGCCCCCTGACAATTCGTGCTAAACCACAAATCCTCTCTGCGTTCACTGGATTCCGTTTATGGGGCATCGCACTGCTACCCTTCTGACCCTTGGCAAAAGGCTCCTCCACCTCACCCACCTCCGTCCTTTGCAAATGCCGAAACTCAGTCGCCCAGCGCTCCGCACTCGCCGCCACCAAGGAAAGTGCCAAGGCAAACGCCGCATGCCGATCTCGCGGCACCACCTGCGTGGCCGCACCAGGCTTCAGCTTTAGTTTTTTACAAACGTAAGCTTCGATCGAGGGATCAAGGTGGGCATAGGTGCCCACCGCACCCGAAAGTTTTCCAACCGATATCTCATCCCGTGCCGCCAACAGCCTCTCCTCCGCTCGGCAAAACTCATCATGCAAAAGGGCCATCCGAATCCCGTGACTCGTCGGCTCCGCATGGATTCCGTGAGTCCTTCCAATTGTTAGCATTCCCCGGTGTTTGCGCGCGCGCATCGCCGCCGCCGCTTTCACTTTGCGTACACCAACCAGGAGAAGATCAGCCGCATCCCGCAACTGCCAAGCCAAGGTTGTATCCAAAATATCGGATGAGGTCAGACCCTGATGAATCCACCGCCCTGCAGGACCCACATGGGAAGCAACATCTTCTAAAAAAGCCAAAACATCGTGCCGCGTACGGATCTCATTTCGACGCACCTGCCGAATATCGAATTTAGCTTTTCGCCGAATCGTGCGTGCATCCTTCCGCGGGATAATTCGGCGACTGGCCATCGCCTCGCAAGCCAAAATCTCGATTTCTAGCCAACGCGCGAGCTTGGCTTCTTCGGACCACAAGGAACTCATCTCAGGGCGGGAATATCGGGAAATCATCGAGAATCTAAAGTGCTGAAGAAGAACAAATCAAACAAGTGCCAACCCAAACTTATTAACGAAGATTTTTAATTACAGGCTGGCAGGTTCTACGGCCCATCGGCTGAAAAAGGCTTTCACAACCTCAGGTCGCCGTCCGACTTCTCCCAACATAAAGACTGTCACCGCCTTGTCCCTCCCATATCCCGTCATCCAAAGACATCCTCCAAAGGATCCCGTTTTAGCCCAGACCTCCACCTTCTCCCCCTTCCAAACTAACGCCTCCTGCAACTTTTTCCCCACTTCGCCGTTCCAAGGCTCGGTGCCACGCATCCACGCCACCGCCATCGAATGCTCCCTTCTCAGAGTTGTTTTCAGATCCGCCCCGTGGACCGCCTCTTGGCCTCCTGCCTTCATCCAACTCTTCAGGATCTTTCCCTCGATCAGACCACTCCGTGCCGCGTACTCCCCCAAAATCTCTCCTCCCATTTTTTCCGCTAAAATAGAAAAGGGCGGGTTGATCGATTTTTGCAACGACTGCCTCAACCCCAAACTGTCTGTCCCCTTCAACGGTGTCTCCACATCTTGGACCAACCGCCGATCCAGCGCCGCCCACGCAATCACCACTTTGAAAGTCGAAGCCGGTTCTCGCGCTACATCCATCTCCATTTTGCCTCCTGTCACCACCTGCATTTCCCCGCTCTTCGGCGTCTCCAAAATCGTCATCCCATCCGGGTACTTTTCCTCAGCTAAAGCGACGGCCCAGATCCCCATCAATCCTACGAGGAGTGCCTCTTTCATTACCCAAACCTATCCCGAATCTTAAAAACGACCGAGACTCCCTAAAATAGCCTTGAACAACCGCCTAACCGCTATGTGAATAACTTTGTAAGAACATTCTGTATCACCACATATAATCATTATTTATCAATGACTTAAGGCAAGAATCTATATCTTAATAACTCCCTGTCAATAACCCATCCCCAGCACTACCTCCTGCATTAAATCTTAACGACTTTTACCGACGTAATATCCTTATCCGCCAGCATCTCCTTCAACACTTCATCCCCAGGGGCCGAATCCAGATTCAACACGCTCAGCGCCTTAGATCCTGGTGCGCTCCGACTCAGCGTCATGCTCGCAATGTTCACCTTGTGCTTGCCCAACAGTGTCCCGATCCAACCGACAATCCCCGGACGATCCTTATTCTCCATCAACAGTAAATATCCTTCTGGCCTCGCCTCCATCCACTGGTCATTGATCCGGACGATATGCGGACTCGTTCCAAAGAAGGTCCCGCTCACCTCCGCCTCTTTCGAATCCTGCCCTGCTCTCACGGAAATCAGCTCAGCATACTCCCCCGGTTCCGCCTGCTTTGTTTCGCTTAACTTCAGTCCCAGATTCGCCGCCATCTTCGGGGCATTCACCTCGTTCACTTCCCCTCCACCCGCCCCGTAGAGAAATCCCTTCAGGATGCTTCGCGTGATCGGAGTCGTATCCTCCTCACCAATCTTTCCCGCATAACTAATCGTCAAGCGATCACACCTCGCTGGAGCAATCTGCGAGAGCAACCGACCCAGTCTGAAACCGAACTCAATCTGCGGCCGCAGCTTGGCCATCGTCCGGGCATCCACGCTCGGAATATTCACCGCGTTCCGTACCGCACCCTCGGTCAAATAATCCCGGATCGCCTCAGCGATCTCGATCCCCACGCTCTCCTGCGCTTCCGCCGTAGAGGCCCCCAGGTGCGGAGTCAGAATAACCTTCTTGTTCTTTCGTAACGGATGATCCGCTGTCAGTGGCTCCTCCTCGAAAACGTCCAAGGCGGCCCCGCCTACCTGTCCCGCCTCAATCGCTTGGAGCAGTACCGCCTCCGAGACCAACCCTCCTCTCGCACAATTCACAATCTTCACTCCCTTTCGGCAAAGTTTCAGCCTCTCCTCACTCAAAATCCCCTTCGTCTCATCGGTCATCGGTAGATGCATCGTAATAAAATCAACTTGGGGAAGCAGATCCTCCACCCGATCGATCAATTCCACCTGCAAACTCCGTGCCTTCCCCGCCGAAAGATACGGGTCATACGCCATCACCCGCATCCCAAACGCAATCGCCCGTCTGGCCACCTCTCCTCCAATTCTTCCCATCCCTAAAATTCCTAAGGTCTTTCCATTCAGCTCCGTCCCTTGAAAACTTTTTCGATCCCACTGCCCTGCCGACATTGAGGCATGCGCCTGGGGCAAATGCCTAGCCAACCCCAAAAGAAGTGTAAACGCCTGTTCCGCGGTGCTGACGGTATTGCCGGCTGGCGTGTTCATCACCACCACACCTTTTTCTGTCGCGGCATCCACATCCACATTGTCCACGCCCACCCCCGCTCGGCCGACCGCACGAATCGTTGGGCACCCCTGCAATATTGCTTTACTGACCTGAGTTTGGCTTCGCACAATCAAGGCAACGCAGCCCTTTAACTTCTCCAGTAACTCCTTCTCCTTGAGCGTCGGACTTTCGATCACTTCGATCTGCGGGCACGCCTTTAAAACGCCCACCCCGCTCGGGGATACCCCGTCCGTCACAAAAACTTTATACTTCGTTGCCATCCAAAAGTTCTAGCAGACCCCTCGGTAAGGGCAACGCTTCGGCTTCCCCTCCGCACCATGCTCGCAGCATGCTGCGAGCACGATGTCCCTTAAGGGGCAAGCAAGGTGTCCTTAGCCACCTTTTTTCGCTTCGGATAGTCCGCATTCGCATTTAGGCCCCGGCTCTCCTTTCTCCTCAAAGCCGACTCCACAATCAGTGATGCACATAATGCCAAGTTTCGTAACTCCAACAAATCACTCGTCACTCGGAAGTTCCAGTAAAACTCCTGCACTTCTTGCAAAAGCAGCCTCAATCGTGACCGAGCCCGCAACAACCGCTTATTCGTCCGCGCGATCCCCACGTAATCCCACATCAACTGCCGGATCTCCTTCCAGTTATGAGTCAACACCACCATCTCATCCGCATCATGAGCCTTCCCCTCCTTCCAATCAGGAATGGGGCTAGCCTTGCCCAAACCAGCCAGCTTCTCGGGCAGAGCCTCCGCCGCCTCATGAGCCATCACTAACGCCTCCAGCAAAGAATTACTCGCCAGCCGATTTGCGCCATGCAACCCAGTGCAGGCCACCTCCCCCAATGCTAATAAACCCTGAAGTTGGGTCGATCCATCCAACTGCGCTGGCACTCCCCCACACTGATAGTGTGCCGCCGGCACCACCGGAATCGATTGCTTCGCAGGATCAATGCCTAAACCACGTAAAGTCGCCGTAATCGCAGGAAAACGTTTTTCCAAAAAGTCCGCTCCACGGGAACGAATATCTAAAAACACACAAGGCGCCCCCGTTTCCTTCATCTCCTCGTCAATCGCCCGGGCCAAAATATCTCGCGGCGCCAACGAGCCCCGCGCATCCCTCTTTTTCGTGAAATCCTTTCCCTGCGCATCCACCACCACTCCCCCCTCTCCACGCAACGCCTCCGAAATTAAAAAAGTCGGCGCCGTCGGATGAAAAAGACAGGTAGGATGAAACTGGATAAACTCCATGTTCGCAATCGCTACTCCAGCCCGATAAGCAATCGCTACCCCATCCCCTGTCGCAATCGGCGGATTCGTCGTGTAGAGATAACACTTCCCACACCCCCCCGTAGCCAAAACCACCATCCGCGCGGGGATTGCTAAAACCCGTTGCTTCGCACTCTCTAAAACATAAAGCCCCTTCACCTGATTCGGCCCCGACTTCTTCAGTTTTTTCGAGGTAACCAAATCAATCGCCACCAAATCCTCTCGGACCTCAATCTCCCGCGACGCACGCACCGCCGCCAAAAGAGCTTTCTCCAACTCCTTTCCCGTAATATCCCCCGCATGCAAAACCCGCCTTTTGCTGTGCCCCGCTTCCTTACCCAGATCCAACCCCTGACCACTCCCAATCTGCTTCGCCGTAAACTTCACCCCCAGCGCAACCAACTCCGCCACTCGGGCCGGACCCGCCTCCACCACTTGCCTGACCACCGCCTCCCGACACAACCCTGCCCCCGCCGCCATCGTGTCCTGCACATGCAACTCGGAGGAGTCCTCCGCCGAAGTTACACAGGCAATCCCTCCCTGCGCATAGTTGGTATTCGATTCCGCCGCGTTCTTTTTTGTTAACAAAAGGACCCGCGCATGCCGAGATGCCTTCAGGGCAAAGCTCAACCCCGCAATCCCACTCCCCACCACGACCACCTCAGCCGTGAATTCCTGACTTGGTCTCTTCGCCATCGCAGGTATATTTCTATCTTAGTTGGAGCTGTAGCTCAATTGGTTAGAGCACCGCCCTGTCACGGCGGGGGTTGCGGGTTCGAGCCCCGTCAGCTCCGTGGGATTTCACGCAGAACACCCCGCAAGGACGTAGGCTGAATTCGCTCATCCTGCAACTCTCCATCGTAAAAAAGCTGCCAAGAATATCCCGCGTATTTAGATTCCGCACTAGGCCGAGCTTCCGCCGAAAGATTCCGCCATCCATCACCCTCCACCAACGGAGGTCCTTTCTCCCAACGCGGAAGTCCTCCCTGACTCTTTTGCAAAACTCCATTTGGGCCACGCTCAAAAAAAGTTACCCGCACCCCCACTTTACTCGCATCCAACGGACGATTTCCACTCACCGCCCTTACATTCCAAGTGACTCGCCGCCCCTCCCCCCCGCTCTTCTCCTCCAACACCCCTGCCAAAGCCAGTTTCCTTGAGTTCTTCGCCAAACTTTCCTCCCGCTGCCTCGCCACCTGCTCAAGTCGCATTCTCTCTTCCACTACCCTCGCTCGCGCCAAGGCCAACCGCCGAGTCGTCCCGCTTGGGTCACTCGCTCGAATACACTCCCGCCAACGCTGCAGCGCCAACGCCGAATCCTGCCGCGCCTCTGCCAACAAAGCCGACGCCACCCGAATCCGATTATTCTCAGGTGCTTTAGCCTGAGCTTGCCCGAGCAATTTCTCCGCCAAATCAAGTTGCCCCCGATTTTGCAACTCCCTCGCCTGCTCCAAAAGCTCCTCCGCCTGCGGCGCCGCCGCCTGCGCCCCCGCCACCGTCAAACGCCTCGGCCCCTCAGGCAAAGGCAGGTTGCCCAGCGCCTCGCGTGACTCCTTCTCCCGAGCCGCCTCCTCCACCGTCGCCTTCGGATCCAACGACCATTCTCGCGACTCATCCGTGTCCTGATGGCGCAACTCCAGTAGCCCGAACAGAACTAAAACTTGAATCCCCACCAACCCTGCCGCCGCCAAAATCCAAGTCCGACTTTTTTTCTCAGCCATAAATGTTCAGCGGGGCGCGGACACCGGCGCATTCGTCTCTCCGCGCGGTGCCATCATCCCTTTGGTTACTCGAGACTGCAAAAAGCGAGTCACCCCACCCCACCACTCTCCCGCTTTCGCTCTTTCACTGTTCAATATTCCTTCGGGGGTTTTCCCTTGGGCGTAGGGCCTAAGAACAAATACCGAGAGACAGAAAAGCACCTGAATGAGTAGGATTCCCGCCACTAGATAAAGAGCTACCCCATACAGCTTAGGTCGTACTCGGACTTGGCTCTGCGGCGTGGCACTTTTCCGGTCCCGTTCCATCGCTTTAACCTAACCTAAAGAATTCCCGCGTCACCTCTGGGTTGAGATGGGTAAACGAGGATCCTGCTTAAGCTGCCCCACCTGATTTTGCGAAAGCAGACCCGCAAATTCAGCCCCCTCCACATGCACCGGAGCGAATCCATCCACCATCGAGCGGCCCACCACAATCCTCGCCCTTTTCCCCTTCTCCCCCAGCACCACAATCTCGACATCGGTTTTACTGAAGTCTCCCTTGCGCGGTTCTCCTGTCCACCTCGACACCTCCAGATGCGCTAATCGCGCCGCGTAGCCCGCTGCTTCCGGAACATCCGCCCCCACCCCTTTAGCTCGCCACCGCCCATCCGCTCCCGCCAGATACTCATGGCGTAATCCTCCTGAAGCCCAGATCAATCCCGTCACGGGTCCGAAATCAGCAGGAAGCAAATCCTGCCTCAGCCAGTTCCACGGACTCTCGGGAATACTTCGCCACAGAGCCATCGGTAACGCCATTCCTCCAGAAATCGCCGCCAACTGAGCGAAGACCTCCTCCTTTGCATCATCTCCAAATTTCAAGGTTTCCACCCGATTCGTCGATCCCCCGCTTCCCACGGTATTCGACCAAGAAAAAGTCACCGTTTGCCGAGGCTTATTCAAACCCATCCGTGCTGGATCTTCCGTTGAAAGAAAACGACTCGCCCGTGCCTCCTGCCAATACTCCAACCAAGCCCCCACTCTCAACTCATCGGCCACCCGCTCTTTCCCTCCCACCCGTAACGTCCACCGGTTTGTGCCCTGCCCACGCTCAAGACGATACTCCCCCCCACGCCCAGCAAAATCCACCGCCTGCACCTGCGCAGGAGAAGAAAAAGTCACCAAACGCTTATCCCTCACCCGATCCGCCATTTTCACTAAAGCATCAATCGCCGACCTCGATAAAAGGAAAACCGAAGGCTGATCAGACACCCGGGCAAAAACCTGCTGCGTATCTTGCGGATTCACTTGCCCAATCTGCAGAATCCGATTCGTCGCCTTTGTCCGTAATTCGAAAACCAACCCCGGCGCATTCAACCCGTAGAGCGCCAGATCTCCCCCTGTATCCGAAACAAAAGACGCCGCCTTCAAGGTAGACATCTCCCCTAGAGCAGTGCCCACCGCCACAGGATCCGCCGGCGCGTCTACCGGCTTGTGGATCGACCAATCCCCATCCTTCTTCCTCACCTCCACCTCCAACGCCCCCTGATGCAGAAGAATCTCCTCCACCTCAGACACCGCCAACGGCAATACCCGCTTTTCTCTCCACCCGGTTAAGTCGCGATCCATCGATTCCGCTAACTGCTTTTGCACCACCGCGATGAGTTCAGGCCGACCTGGTTGCCGCACACGAACGTAAATCCCCCCCGCAATCGGAGTTTCACGGCCCGTCTCAATCTGCAACTCCCCCTCCTTCATTGCCACCCGCGCCGTACGCGTTGGTTGCCCAAGCCCGAACGACTGCAACAGAGCCTCCTCTTTTTTTCCCTCTGGCATTTTTTGCAACGTCTCCACAAATTGAATTTCTGAAAGAAGCTGTCCCACCGAGTTCGCATCCGCTCCACCCTGAATCGGCTTTTCCAAAAACCACTCCTTCTCCGCTTTTTTTCGGAAGGAAAAAGACCCTTTCGGTCCTGTCAGCTCGATTCGCTCCGCCTCCCGAACAGGCAGATCTGTCATCCGACGGGATTCTCTCGCACCCCTCTCCGTTCCTGGCTCCTTCCGCTGCAACACGCTCAGGGTGATCAACAAGCCTAGCACCAGCCCCAAGGAAATCAGAAAAGACCGCGCACTCATCCCGCTATTTCCATCAACTACGCCGCCGCCACCAAACCAGAAATCCCAAGGATCCTGTCACTAGGGGAATGCCCAGCAAGGTGGCTAACATAATAATCCTCTGCTGACCCTCCTCCAAGGAAAGGGAGAAATCCTTTGGCGTCTTCGGGGAAATTCCCAACGATTCGTTTCGTCCCAACATCCAACTCATCGAGTTCACCATAAAATCCACTTCTAATGGAGAAATGTTTTGATTGGCAAATGCCGAAGCCGAACCCACCACAACCGCTCTCAAGGCCAACGCCTCCCTCCCCTTATCTCCAGGGGCGGAACTATCAATCGCCGCCGCCACCACGAAGGGCCCGTGTCGATCCTCTCCCTCCACAAAATCGGTTTTTTTACCCATGGCCAAGGGCCAACCCTTTGCCCAATACCGGTCGGACGTCTCCACCAGCATTTCAGCCTTCGCAGTCGATGCCGCCGTCGCCGGCCGAATCGAAAGAGACCGACACGGCCCAAGCCGAATCGACCCACCTACATTTTCAATCCACCGTATCGCAGGATGCCCCGAGAACCTTGTACCGACCGTCTCTTCATTAACCCCTTGCGTCAGTCCACCCGTGCTTAGGACCGCCACCTTGCGAAAGATTTTATCTGGATTCACCGTCACCCCCTGCTCCGCCAGAATATTTTCTAGACCCGTTGGCACCCCAGGATCCAACAGCAAGATCAACTTTCCTGGCTTCCCCAAATAGGCCCGCACCACCGCCACCGAGGCAGCCGCCAGTTGAAATTTAGGACCCGCCACCAAAAGTGCGTCCGCATCCTCAGGCACTCCCTCCTGTTCTGCCAATTTTAACGGCAATAACTCGAGGTTCTGCGAAGCCAGCCGCGCCGATAAAAGGGAATAACCACTAGGATCTCGGTCGGTCGAGTTGAGGTTGTACTCCCCTGAGCCTTCCGTGACATAAATCTTCGCTGGCTTGCCCTGAACCAAGGCCCCAATCGCCGAAGATATCTTCTCCTCCGCTCGGAAGGTTTTCACCCGCGCCGCACCCCCGGACACCATGGCGCCTGGATCGATCTCTGCCATCTCCGCCACCTTCAGCACCCGCGAACGCTCCCCATACTGAACCACGATGACATTCTCATTACTGGTTAGCTTGAACTTTTCCGCCAGCTTCTGCGCCGCTTGAAAATCCAAATAGGGTCGCACCAGCACCACCTTCACCTTGCCACCCCCCCGATATTGATACTCATCGAGAAGCTTTTGCACGTCCTCTTGAATCAAACTGCCCGTCGTATCCTGTTCTGGAGCGAGAAATGCCGTCAAAGTAACCTCACTCGCTAGATTTTTGAGAAGATTGAGCGTCTGGCCTGAAAGCTTCTGAAACTGGTTCAGGGTGAAATCAGCCCTCTTGTAGTGGCGCCATCCAATGTAATTCACTCCCGAAAGCAGGAAGACCAGCATCGGTAAAAACAACCAACCAAAAAAGGCCTGTCGCCGCCGTGCTTTGCGTAACGCCGAAAGGGGCGGAGGAATTAGAGGTTCAGCGCTCATTTTCCACTTACCCCTTCAAAGTACGATTCGCCATCACCCTCTGGGTTAAGCAGAGAAAGAATACTGTCCCGCTCAAGTAAAAAACCACCGGCCGAGAGTCGAACTGTCCCGCACTAAACGAACGCATTTGTTCCAAGGTGAAAATATAAGTAAGCACCTCCCGCCATCCAGGGTCCCGCACCAGATAACTTAAAAACCCCGTAAAGAACAGCAGGGCAATGATCGTGAAGCTTAGCATCGCCGAGACCGCCTGATTCTTGCTCAGCACCGAAGTAAATAACCCAATGGAAAGATAAAGCATTCCGACCAGCGTCACCATCAAGTAGGAAAGCCCCAAAGGAATCCAAGCCACGGGTACTGCGTTATGCGTCACAATTTGAAAAACAGCTAACCCCAGCAGGGAGGGAATCCACAAAAGAAGGTAAAAAGAGAAAGCGCCGGCAAACTTGGAAAGAATCACATCTCCGTCTCGAACCGGCGCGGTTAAGAGCATTTCAATCGTGCCAGTTTTATACTCCTCCGAAAAAAGTCGCATCGTTAAAATTGGAACGAGAATAATCAGGAGAAACCAAAAGTGGAAAATATAGAAATAGATTTGCATCACGGTTAACTCCCGCACGCCCTGCCCGAGATAGGCCACGCACTGGCTAAAGCTAAAGCCGTTAATCAATGCCATGCAGGTCAGGAGAACCCACGCAATCGGGGAGAGAAGAATCGCTCCGGCCTCTCGCTTCCATAAAGTCCAAAATGCACGGGTCATCATATTCTCCTATTCTTGCGTCAACTCGACAAAGACATCTTCCAGACGGGCTTTTTCGCGACGGAAATCTCGCAAAGGCCAGTTTTCCCGCTTAATCAAACCGTCCACTTCTCCGCGAATATCCTTTCCTGGTAACGCCGTCACCTCAAAAGACACCCACTCTCCCACCCGATTTAATTCCACCACACCCCCAACTTCGCTCAATTTAGCCAGCTTCTCCCTCGCCCCCACCGGATCCGCTTTCACCTCAATCTGTAAAGCCCCCGACTGCACCCGCTTGGCCAAGTTGGCCAGAGTATCCGACGCCTCAATCTTTCCTCGGTTGATGATGATGGCTCGCCCGCAGACCATCTCGACTTCGGAAAGAATATGGGTGGAAAGCAGGATCGTGCGATCCCGCCCAAGATCCTTGATCAACTCACGAAACGAGCGGATCTGATGCGGATCCAAACCCGCGGTCGGTTCATCCAAAATTAACAACGGCGGATTATGAATCAAGGCATCCGCCAAGCCTACCCGCTGACGAAATCCCTTCGAAAGGGTACCAATAATCTTCTTCCGCACATCCGACAAGCCACACTGATCCAAAACCAATCCTACCCGCTCCGTAATATCCTTCCGTGCAACTCTCTTCAATCGGCCCCGATACTCCAAAAACTCCTCCACTCTCATCTCGGGATAAAGCGGAACATTTTCAGGCATGTATCCGATACGCTGCCGCACTAGCAAGCTCTCCTCAGGTAATTTCGCCCCCGCCACCTCAATCTGCCCATCCGTGGCAGGCAAGAAACCGGTCAGAATCCGCATGGTTGTGGATTTTCCCGCCCCATTCGGCCCCAAGAATCCCACCACCTCCCCCTTTTCCACAGAGAAGGAAATGCCCCGTACTGCCTCTCCTCCCGCATACTTCTTTGTTAAATTTTCAACTCGGATCATAACGAATGATAAATTTTAGAAACTATACGCCAAAGGTCAAGCCCACCGCCGACAGAAAATCGCTCGACAAGACACCCTTTCCTCCGTTCTCCTTCTTTGTGCAAACCATCGCTATCTGCAACCAGAAGGGGGGCGTGGGGAAAACCACCACCGCCATCCACCTAGCTGCCGGCGCCGCCGAAGCAGGTCGCCGCGTTCTCCTCGTCGATCTCGACCCACAAGCCAACGCCACGAGCGGCCTTGGACTTGAAATCGTCCAAGGCAAAAGTCTCTATCCCGTCCTCATCGGCAATTCCCATGCTTTGGACATGCTCCAGCCTTCCCGGCAAGAGAATCTCCAAATCCTCTCCTCCGAGATGGATTTGGCAGGTGCCGAAATGGAGCTCGCCACCCTGGAAAATCCCCTGCGTCGCGTCCGCGATGCCCTCGCACCCCTCCGCCACGACCCAGCTTTTGATCTCGTGATTCTCGATTGCCCACCCAGCGTGGGTCTCCTCATGACCAGTGCTCTCGTCGCTGCCGACAAAATCCTCATTCCTGTCCAATGCGAGTACTTTGCCCTCGAAGGCGTGGGAAAGATTCTCAGCCTGATCGAACGAATTAAACAGGGAGTTCACAATCCCACCCTTTCGGTTCTCGGAATTGTTCTAACCATGTACGACACCCGCACCCGCCTCAGCCAACAGGTCAGTCAAGATCTCCGCACCCATCTTGGAGAACAGGTCTTCCGCACCATCATCCCCAGATCCGTCCGTCTCGCTGAGGCTCCTAGTCACGGCCAAACTATTTACGAATACGATAATTCAGGAGCCGCCGCCGCCAGCTACCGCCAACTCACCACCGAACTTCTCAGTCGGCTTGGATTCGCTCCACCCCCTTAGGCGTCGCCAAGAGTACGAGATCTGCTCGCCGTCGGCCAAAGATCCCCGCACAAATCACCCCAGGTATCGCCTCTAACTCCTTCTCCATTTTCACTGGGTTATTAATCTTCCATCCGTGCACATCTAAAATCTCCCCCCCATTGTCCGTCACAAATCCTTTCCTCCAAACCGGCCTCCCCCCCATTTTCCGAACCTCGCGGGCCACCTGATCGCGTGCCATCGGAACCACCTCCAGCGGTATAGGAAACTTGCCCAGACGCTTGACCAACTTCGACTCATCCACGATGCAGATGAACTTTTTTGCCGCCGTGGCTATAATCTTCTCCCTCGTTAACGCACCCCCACCTCCCTTCGTCAGCCTCAACTTTGGATCCACCTCATCTGCCCCATCCACATACAACCTGACCTTCTTCGCTTGATCCAACCCCAGCACCCGAATCCCCCTTTTCCGTAACGCCTGCTCCGTTCCCTTAGAACTAGGCACTGCCCCCCTCACCCAACCCCTCTTCAATCCCCGAATAAAATAAATCATCGTCGATCCCGTTCCTACCCCCAACAGACAACCTCTCGGCACATAAGCTAAAGCCGCCTCGGCCGCCGCTCGTTTCAGCGAAATTAAATCCACTCTTCTTTTCTGGGATTTCCTCACGGTTGCGTCAATCTATCTTCAATGTCCCACCCCGCCCATCTTCATCTCGATTGCCCCTCTGGAATCAGTGGAGACATGTTTACTGCCGCCCTCCTGGATCTCGGTGTTCCCCTCTCCCTCCTTCAAGAATCGATTCAGAATCTAAACCTACCCGAAAAAGTTTCACTAGGAACAGAGCGCGCCATACGCGGTGGCCTCTCGGGCACTCGTTTTCTCGTTCAGGAAACGGCCCATCCCCACCCCCACCATCACGAGCATCATCAGCACGAACATCATCATCACGGTCGTTCTTGGGCCGATATTCGTGAGCTTTTAAAAAAATCAAAACTCCTTCCAGCGGTTCGAGAGTCCGCCCTTGCCATGTTTCTGCGAGTGGCCGAGGCCGAGGCCAAGCTTCACGGCGTTCCTATCGAAACAGTACATTTCCATGAAGTGGGTGCCGTAGACTCCATCGTCGATCTTGTCTGCGCCGCCGTCGGCATTCACTACCTCAAACTCGAAAACATCACCGCCTCCGTCCCCGTCGACGGTACCGGCTCAATCCAATGCGCTCACGGCACATTCCCTCTACCCGCTCCCGCCACTGCCGAAATCCTTCGCGGTATTCCGATCCGCCAACTCGACGTACCCCACGAACTTACCACCCCCACCGGCGCCGCCATCCTCGCCCACTTCGTCAAAAAGTTTGGATCCCTCGACTCCTTTGCCGCTGACAAAATTGGCTACGGACTCGGCACCCGCGAACTCCCAGGCCGCCCTAACGTCCTCCGTGCTTTTCTCGGCACCCCTTCTACGACTCCCTCCTCCTCACACGATTCAATCGTGGAAATACGCACCCACCTCGATGACATCACTGGAGAGCACCTCGCCCATGCTATCGATCGCCTCATAGCCGACGGCGCCCTTGATGCCGCCGCGTCCCCGCTCCTCATGAAAAAAGGTCGCCCAGGCTACCTCCTCACCGTCCTCGCCCTGCCCCAGGACGCCGAACGCCTTGCCTCCGTTGTTCTTCGCGAAACCACCGCCTTCGGCGTTCGCTTCGAACGAGTCGAACGCCGTACTCTTCGTCGCGAAGAAAAAACCGTCAACACCCCGTACGGATCTATTCGAGTTAAACTCGGCTACCTCGGCGATTCCCTCGTCCAAATCCATCCCGAAGATGCCGACTGCCGTAAATCCTCCGCCGCCGCTGGAGTTTCATACTCCGAAGTCAGCTCGTCCGCCCGATCCCTCGCCCGTTAACCTAACTATCCCTTATCTCTGCGCGCGTCTGCGGCCCGCTATCTCTAATTAACCGGCCAAAACAGCAATCGCCCACAATTCTCACACGTCGCACCCATATTTCCTGCTTTGGCAGATATCGCCGAGCCAGCGGTCAACTTCATATGACAACCCCCACAGTTCGTACCATGGACTACTGGCACCACCGCCACATCTTTCTTACTCGCCATGATTCTCCGATATTTACCTAGCACTCCCTCATCGAGTCCCGCCGCCAGCATCTCAATCTCCTTCGTCGAATCCGCCAACCGCGTCTCCAGCTCAATCTTCTTCTTACCCTGCTCCAACTCCTTCGCCGTCACCTCCGCTTCCCGGCCCTTCGCCGCCTCAATCTCAATCGCTGCCGCCTTCTTCGCCTTCTCCCCCCGATCCATTAACTCCAACTCTCGATCCTCAATCTCATGCACCTCTTTTTCTTCCCGCGCAATTTCTGTGCCCAAAGCAGAAAACTCCTCGTTCTTGCGCGTCTCAAACTGCTGAATCTTGTAACGCGCCACCTTCGCGCGATGAGTCGCCGCCTCCAACTCCAAATTCTTCCGCTCCACCTCCGTACTCTGCGCCTCCAACCGCTTCTTTTCCGCCCCCGCCCGTATCTCCACCCTCTTCGCCTCCAACGCCTTCATCTCCGCGGGCCAAACCGCCAACTCTCGCGTTAACCGCGCATGCTTCTGTTCCCGATCCTGCAATACCAGCAGTTTCTCCATTTCAGGGGGCATTCCGCTCATTTTTCGATCCTCGCCATCTTTTCAACATACTTCGCCAGCAGGTCGCACTCCAGATTCACTTTATCCCCCGCCTTACGATCCCGCAGCGTCGTCACCTCATAAGTGTGGGGAATAATCCAAACATTGAACTTTCGCCCCTCGACCCTCCCGATCGTCAAACTGATCCCATCAATCGCCACGCATCCTTTCGGCACCACGTACCGCTCCATTCCTGCGGGCACCTCCGCTTCCAACTCCCAATCCTCTCCCGACCTCCCCCACTTCACCACCTCCGCCGTCCCGTCGATATGACCCGTCACAAAATGACCCCCCACCTTCCCATCTGCCCGTAACGAACTCTCCAAATTCACCCGCGTCCCCACTTGAGCCGACTGCAAATTGGTCTTCTCTTTCGTCTCATCCAATAAATCAAAAATTAACTTCTTCCCCTTCGCCTCCGTCACCGTCAGACAACAACCGTTCACCGCCACGCTATCCCCAATCTTAACCCCTGCAGCAATTCCCCCGACCTCCACCTCCAAACTCCACCCCTTCCCTCGGCGTGTCACCGCCTGCACTACCCCAGCCTCCTCAACAATGCCCGTGAACATACTCTTAATTCGCTCCTGCCAGCTTTCCACGCAAGCACAGGTCTTCCCCCGCGCACGACATCACCACCTCCCGCCAACTCCAACTCGACCAATCAGCCACCCGCGGGATTCCCTTTTTTCCGTCCCCCACCAGAATCGGAGCCAGATAAATCACCGCCTCATTCACTTTACCCGATTTGATCAGTCCACGAGCTACCTCGGCTCCTCCCTCCACCAGCAATCGCGAAACTCCCCTGCGATGCAGATCTTTCAAAACCTCCGACCACGTTTTCCTTTGATAGACCAACGTGCGATCTTTATCCCGACCCCGAAAAAGCTTGGCTCCCTTCGGTAACTTTCCCGATCTCGTCACCACCACCCGCCACGGCTGCTCCCCCACTCCAACCATCCGCGCTGTCAGTCGCGGATTATCTTTCCTCACCGTCTCCGCCCCCACCAAAATCGCCTCACACCCCGCCCGCAACTTCTGCGCCTCCGCCCGAGCCTTACCACCTGTCACCCACCTCTTCCCAGGCACCGCCAAATATCCATCCAACGTCAGCCCCAATTTCAATATCACCCAAGGCTCCTTTTTTGTCGTCCAGTGCCGATAATCCTCATTCAGCTTATCGCACTCCTCCCGCCTCACCCCCCGAGTCACTTTGATTCCCGCCCGTCGCAATATCTTTTCCGCCCGCCCCCCATTCCTACGGTCCACATCTCCACTTCCATAGATCACCTCCCTAATTCCCGATGCGATAATCAAATCGGTACACGCTGGAGTCCTCCCCCGCGTCGAACACGGTTCCAACGTCACATACAACGTAGCCCCCTTCGCCTTCACCCCCGCCCTCCCCAACGCCACCACCTCCGCGTGCGCACACCCCGCCCTCACATGAAAACCTTCCCCCACCAGTTTCCCATTTTTCACCACCACCGCCCCCACCCTCGGATTCGGTCTCGCCCGCTCCCCGGCTCTACCAGCCAGCTCCAAAGCTCGCTTCATCCATTTTTCGTCTGATCCAAAACTCATCGAATATTATAAATCTATTTTTGTAATCGCCCGCTCAGACCTCCCCAAGCCCTGCCTCGCCTTATCCAGCACTCCATTCACAAATTTTCCCGATTCGTCAGTACTCAACGCCTTCGCCACCTCAATCGCCTCGTTCAAAGCAGAAATTGGAGGCACATCATCCGCAAACTTCATCTCCCACAACGCCAACCGCAGAATCGCTCGATCGACCGGCGCCATTCGACCCGGCTCCCAATTCGTCACCAACTTTTTCAGCTCCGCATCCACTTCCGCTTGCTTAGCCACAACTGCCCGAATCCGCTTTTCCGCAAACTCACGCACCCCACCCTCCGCCTCCGTTTGCACCCATAAATTCTTCAACGCCTCATCCAACGCTATCCCCTTCACCCCCACCTCCCACTGGTAGAGAAACTGCGCCGCTAAAATCCTCCCCTCCCTGCGCTTACCGGCCACGACCCACCCCCTTTACTTTCCACATCCGTAAAGCCGCCTCTGCCGCCTCTTTTCCTCGATTCAACTTTCCCAAACATCGCGCCTTCGCCTGCCTCTCCGTCTTTACTCCCACCAGATGATGCAAAATCGGTACTTCGGTCTCGAGCATCATCCGCATCAAAGCTTCCGTAGCCGCCTTTAAAATCAGATCCGCATGTAAGGTCTCCCCCTGCCAGACCAACCCCAAGGCCAACACCGCATTTGGCTTTTTCTTCAAAGCCCGCTTCACCGCCAGGGGAACCTCAAACGTTCCCGGCACCCTCACCACATCCACTCCATGACCCAGCAACACTTTCCGGGCTGCTTTCACCATTCCCTCGGCGTATTTCCAATGATAATCCGACACCACAATGATAAATTTCCCTTTCTTCATAGCCGATGCCCCATTTTCTTCTTTTTCGTCGCTAAATATTTTCGGTTGTGCGGATTCGGCCGTGTACGAATCGGTACCTGATCCACCAACTCCAAACCGTACCCCGCCAACCCAACCACCTTCTTTGGATTGTTCGTAAGCAACCGCATCCGCCTCACTCCCAGATCAGTCAAAATCTGCGCCCCGATCCCGTACTCTCTCAAATCAGCCGAAAAACCTAACTTCTGATTCGCCTGTACCGTATCAAAACCTTTTTCCTGCAACCGATACGCCTGAATCTTCGCCGGCAACCCGATCCCTCTTCCCTCTTGCCGCATATAGACCAGCACCCCCTTCTTCTCCTGCGCAATCCTCCTCAAAGCATCGTGCAACTGATTTCCACAATCGCACCTCCTTGAGGTAAACACATCTCCCGTCAAACATTCACTATGCACCCGCACCAAAACCGCATCCTTCGCCTTCGGCTTTCCCTTGACCAAGGCCAAGTGATGGCTCCCATCCGTCACCGTCCGATAAAGATATAAATCAAACATCCCATAATCAGTCGGTAATTTCACCACCTGCTCCCGCACCACCAACCGTTCCTTCCTTCTCCGATACTCAATTAAATCCTGAATCGTTCCCAGCTTCAGTCCGTGCTTCTTTTTAAACTCCATCAAATCCGCCCAACGCGCCATTGATCCGTCCGCCTTCAAAATTTCACAAATCACCGCTGCATCCCCCAACCCCGCCAACTTCGCCAAATCCACCGCCGCCTCCGTATGCCCCGCCCGCACCAGTACCCCGCCCTCTTTGGCCCGTACTGGGAAAATATGACCTGGCTGCACCAACTCACTCGCCTTCGGATTCGGCCGGCCTAAGACCCGTAACGTCGCCGCTCGATCGTGGGCACTAATCCCTGTCGTGATCCCCCTCGTTGCATCCACCGAAACAGTGAAATCCGTTCCAAACTTTTCCTCATTCCTCGGTACCATCTGACTTAAGCCCAGCTTCTCCGCCCGCGCCTGCGATACCGGCGCACAGATCAATCCCCTCGCTTCTCGCGCCATGAAATTAATTAGAGCAGGAGTCACTCTCCTCGCCGCCAACACCAGATCTCCCTCGTTCTCTCTTTGCGCATCGTCGGTCATGATCACCATCCGCCCACGCTTCATCGCTGCAATCACCTCCTCAATCCGATCCGCTCCTTGGGGCTTTTTCATACTCCCAACCCAGCTTTCACCACTTTTCCCGCCGCCGCCAGCGCCTTCCCGATTCCCGTAGCGTCCGCACCCGACCCTTGTGCCATATCGGGTCTACCCCCACCTTTGCCGCCCACTTCCACCGCCGCCGCCTGAATTATCTTTCCCGCCTGCACCCTCTTGGCCGCCTCAGCAGTGCACAACGCAACCATCGGTACTTTCTCGCCTTCTTTGCCAATCAAAAATAGCACCACCTCCCCTTCTCTCTTCAGCCGATCCGCCAATACGGGAAGATATCCATTCGGCACTTCCCCCATATCTGCCCCCAACCACTTGATTCCACTCAAAATCGTTCCCTTAGCCCACAAATCTTTTCCATCCTGCTCCGCCCTCTTCTGCATCTCCACCATTCGATCCTTCGCCGCCTGTTTGTCCCCCTCCCGCATCGCCCCCTCCGCTAGCCCCAACTCCAAATCTCGCTTCTTAACCAAATCCCACAACTCATCTGGAGTCTCTTTCTCTCTTTCTATCGAAAGTTTTGCTGTTCCCGCCTTCTTCTTTTCTAACGCAGCCCACTTATCGTCCTGCTTTTTCATCTCCTCACGGCACCAATCCACCAGCGCCACTCCCGCCACCGCCTCAATCCTTCGTACCCCAGCTGCAATCGCCGACTCCGCAATAATCTTTACCGAACCGAGGAGCCCACTCGCCTTGGCATGAGTCCCCCCGCACAACTCTTTCGAAAATCCACCAATGTCCACCACCCGGACCGTCGCTCCATACTTGTCTCCGAAGAATTGTAAAATCGTTGAATCATCCTTCACTTCCGCAAAAGCTTTCTCCGTGCAGACCACCGGCACATTCGCCTTCGTCTTGCTCGCCACCATCTCCTCAATCTTGCCCAGCTCCTCCTCACTTAATCCTCGCAAGTGGGAAAAATCAAAACGCAACCGATCCGGTCCCACATAGGAACCCTTCTGCCTCACGCCCACCCCACACACCTCCCGCAAAGCCCAGTGCAGTAAATGGGTCGCGGTGTGATGGGCCTCAATCCTCCTCCTACGCTCCGCATCCACCTTCACCTTCACCGGCAACTTTACCTCCTTCACGTCGATCAACCGCTCCGTCAGGTGCACCGTCGCCCCCCCCGCTCCCTTCACCGTCGCCACCACTTTCACTTTCCCCCCGTCCCACTCGATCCAACCCGTATCCCCCACCTGTCCACCCATCTCCGCATAAAAAGGTGTCGGCGATAAATAAACCCGGCTCTTCGCTCCCTCTCCACCCGCTTCCGCCAACACCTCCACTTCAAACTTCTCTACCTTCCCCTCCTCACTCTTTTCGTATCCCGTGAAATGGGTCGGCCAATCTGGCCCTTTCGCATCCTCGACCAAAATCGTCGATTTCGACTGCGACTTCCTCGCCCTCTGCCTTTGCTCCTCCATCGCCTTTTCGAATCCTGCCCCATCCACCTCCATCCCCCTTTCCCTTGCCAACAATTGAGTCAGATCTAGAGGAAAACCATACGTGTCATACAAAGCAAAGGCATCCTCCCCTCGAATCATCTTTCCACGTTCCAAGGTCAACTTATCAAATATCGCCAACCCTCTCTCCAGCGTCCTCGAAAACGAAGCCTCCTCCCCAACCAAGACCGAGCGAATATCCTTTTCGTGCGTTTTCAATTCTGGGAAAGCTTCCCCCATCGTCCGAATTAAGGTGCCCGACAACTCCGCCAAAAACCCTTCGGGCAGCTTTAATCGACGCCCAAACATCACCGCCCTTCTCAAAATCCTCCGCAAAACATAACTTCGTCCCTCATTTCCAGGAACAATTCCGTCCGCAATCGAGAAGGATAACGTTCGCACATGGTCCGCCAGCACCCGGAAAATACAGTCGTTCATCTCCTCCCCACTCAAATCACTTCTCTTCTGGGGTACCCGCGCCCCGTACTTGTGCCCCGACTCCTTTTGGATCTCCGCGAAAATTGGAGCAAACAGATCGCTATCATAGTTCGAGGGTTCGGCCGCGAAGTTCTTAAACCCATTCGTCGTCGCCATAATTCCCGCCACCCTCTCCAGCCCCATCCCCGTATCCACATGGCGCTCAGGGAGTGGCTTAAACTTACCCCCGGGCTCAGCGTTAAACTGAATAAAGACTAAGTTCCAAATCTCCAAACAGCGGGAATCCCCTTGGTTCACCAGCTTCCCTTGCGTCTTTCCGTCAGGCGTCAGATCCACGTGAACCTCGGAACACGGCCCGCAAGGCCCCGTCTCCCCCATCATCCAAAAATTGTCCTTCGCATTTCCCATCACCACATGAATGGCAGGATCTAGCCCCACTTTTTTAAACTTTTCTACCCAGTAGCCGTGCGCTTCCGCATCGAACTCCGCCGGATCTCCTGGCCCTGGCTTATAGACCGTCGCGTAAAGACGAGCGGGCGGGAATTTCCATACCTCAACCAACAGCTCCCACGCCCAGTCGATCGACTCCATTTTAAAATAATCTCCGAAGGACCAGTTTCCCAACATCTCGAAAAAGGTGTGGTGATAGGTATCAAACCCTACGTCTTCCAAATCGTTATGTTTCCCACCCGCCCGAATACACTTCTGCGTGTCAGTCGCTCGTGCCGGAGAATGGGGAAATCTAGCCTGACCCAGAAAAATCGGCACAAACTGATTCATTCCCGCATTGGTGAAGAGCAAATTCGGCGAAGTCGGCATCAAACTGGCCGAGGGCACGATCGTATGGCTCTTCCCACGGAAGAACTGCAAGAACCCTTTTCTGACTTCAGCCGATTTCATAGAACTAACTGGTGAATATACCCTAACCCCCACCCCTCGCCAAGACCCTAGAAACAATTGAGTCCGACCCCTTCCACGGCACCGGGACCTGTCCGACCCTCTCAAATAATTAAAAATTAAACATCAAAAATCAAACATCCGCACGCAAGCGCGTCCTCTTCCTTACATCCAGCCCATCTTCATTTTCCCCACCTCACTAATCATCGACTGGGTCCACGCAGGTTCCCAAACCAACTCCACCTCCGCCTCCTTCACCCCCGCCACTGACAAAACCTTGCTGCGTGCATCCGCTTGAATCGTCGGCCCCATCCCACACCCAGGCGCCGTCAGCGTCATCTTTACCTCCGCTCGCGACCCCCCCGTAGCCAAAGGCTTCAACTCCACACTGTAGACCAATCCCAAATCCACCACGTTGACAGGAATCTCTGGGTCAAAAACTTCTTTCAGCTTCTCCCAAACCTTTTTTTCATCCGCCGGCTCGCTCGAGTCTGTCTCCGTAGCCACCACCACCACTTTCAACAGACCCAACGCATCCTGATCCTTCTCTTCAATCCTCGCTAATCCAAACGCCCCCGCCACCGTATGACTCCCCCCCAACGACTGAGTCAACGTCACCTCCGTGTCCTTCGGTAAAATTAACGGCGACCCCGCAGGGATCGCTGTCGCCGGCACTTCCCGTAACAGCTTTGTTTGATCTCCAGGTTTCATTCGAAACTCACTTCACCTTCTGCAAGAAAAACATCTCTATCTCACCCTGATTCTTAATCGGCTTTTTGCCCCTCGCTTCAACTTCGATAAAATCCCCCATCAAATCCCGAAAATCCTTCGATAAATTGATCCGTCCAGGCTCCGACCCCTGCTGAATCCGTGCCGAGATATTCACGGTATCACCCCAAATGTCATAGGCCATTCGCTTCACCCCCACCACCCCCGCCACCAACGAACCGCAGTGCACTCCAATTCGAATGTTCCAATACTTTTTACCACTCGCCTCCACCTCTCCCTTTCGCTTTAAGACAAACGCCAAGATTTCCTGAGCAAACTTCAACATTTTTCCCCCAGCCTCGACAGGATCCCCTTGTAACCCTGCCACACATAGGTACCCATCCCCGATCGTCTTTAGCTTCTCCACCCCGTAGCGAGCACTCAACCCGTCGAACAAACAAAAGGCACGGTTCAACTCTTCGACCAACTCAGCAGGATTGTAGCTGGACGCTACCGATGTGAAATCGCTGAAATCAGAAAACATCACCGTCGCCTTCTCATGCCCCACCGCCTTAACCTTTCCGTTCGCCCGCAACTCATTCGCGACATTTCCGGGAAATATATTCTTAAGAAGAAACTCCGAGTTCTGCTTCTCAGCAGAAAGATCCGTCACCGCTTTTTCCAATTCCTGCCCCTTTTTCTCTAATTCCTCCTTCGCTTTTAAAGTCTCAATCTGCATTTGAATCTTATCCAGCAAGGTGAACTCTCTCTCCACCAACTTTCCAATCTGCCCCAGCATCGTCAGGTCATGATCCCCAAATTCTCTCGCCTCGTGATCCGCAAGGCAAAGCGTTCCTACCTTATGTCCAGAAGGTCCCCGCAACGGTTGCCCCACATAAAAGCGAATGAACGGTTCGCCCAAAACCATCGGGTTGGCCGCAAAGCGGTAATCCTGCAACGCGTCCGGCACCACCATCGCCTTATCCTCCAAAATCGCGTGACCACAAAACGAAACGCTGCGCGACGTCTCATTCGCCTCAATTCCCACTTTGGACTTGAACCACTGCCGATCCTTATCAACCAGCGCGATATACGCGACTGGAACACGAAAAAGGAGTTGGGTCAGCTGAACAATCCTGTCAAAACGCTCCTCCTGCGGAGAATCAATCAACTTTAAATCATCGAGGGCTGCCTGCCGGTCGGCCTCATTCATTGGAATGGCAGGAATCACGCAACCATGGGTGGGAGAGAGGCTCATTGTTACTTTGAAAAGATCGAAGAGTGCCTTGCTCTAGACAAGGTTATTTTCCTAACCCCTGCAGTGCCCGTACATCCAAAGCTTCCTCCTCCTTCAAATCGCTTTTGTTGATTCGAGAAGACGAAAGAGGCTTTTCCATTAAATCCACTTGGCTCCTAGGGGCACGCATCGTGGCAAACTTGGCCGCTACCGCCACCCGCACCGCCTCTCCAATCCCCTTCTCTGGTAAGCGGGCAATCACCTCCTCAAAAAACCCATGCGCCAAGAGTTGCGCCCCCGTCCGAGGATCGATCCCCCGCGCCATCAAATAGAAAAGCTGATCCCGATCGATCTGCCCCGTCGTCGCCCCATGGGTGCAACGCACATCATCATTCAAAATTTCCAGCCCAGGCATCGAATCCGCCTCCGCCTCCGGATTCAAAAGCAAATTCCGATTGTTCTGGTACGCATCCGTCTTTGCCGCCCCAGGCGCCACCCGAATCAAACCCTTGAAAATAGATTTCGAACGATCATCCAACGCATTCTTATAAAGCAGATCACTCCACGTATTCGGCACGTCATGACACTGCAACGTCCGCTGATCAAACTCCTGCCGCTCAGACCCTACGGATAACCCCAGCATCTCGCTCCGCGCCCCACTCCCTGCCATCGTACTCCGACTCTCCTGTCGCGCATAGGCCGCTCCCAGATTCACAAAAAGACTTCGCGCCTCCCCATCCCTCTCCACCCGCGTCGAATTCAGCTGAAAACTAGTCACCTTTGAGCCCCACTCCTGCAGACTGACGTACTCCACTTTTGCCCCAGGCCCCACCAGCAGATCATTTAGCCCACAGGCCAATCCTGCCCCTCCCGCCTCAGTCGAGCCCAAGAAATCCACCACCGTCACTTTCGCGTTTTCCCCTGTAACGATCAGGGTATGAGGAAAAACAGCCGACTCGTTCCCGTCCAACCAATGAAACGATACCAGAGGCAACTTCACCTCCACGTTTTTCGGTACAAAAATCAATACCCCCGCTGATGCATTCGCTGCATGCAGGGCAGCAAACTTTTGTGCCCCCAGATCCACCGGGTGCGCCATAAAGTGCTTCTCGAGCAAAGCGGGATGCTTCTGCAAAGCCCCCGCAAGAGATTCGAAAACCACCCCTTGTTTCGCCAGCTCTTCTCCCCCTTCAATGTGCAAAAGCCGGTCATTCGAGAAGACCGCTTTCGCCGCATGCGGAAAAGAAGCCGTACTCCGTTTCAGCAGAGCCTCGGCCGACGTACTCCCTTTTTGCCCTGGCTGAAAATCCCCCAACTGGATCGCGCTAATTGTGGCAAACCGCCAATCCTCATCACTGCGTCGAGGCATCGGCATCGCTTGAAACTTTTTCCAAGCCTCCGCTTTCCTCTCCTGCCACCAACCTACAGGCGCCGACCCATTCTGGCCCACAGGGCTTTGCCCGTTTTTACCCGCCATAAAAATCTCAGCCGCCGTTACTGCCGATCGCCTCCACCGGGCAACCTTCCATCGCTTCTTTCGCCAGCTTCTGATCCTCGACACTCTCCGGTTGCTTATAGACAAAAGAGTAGCCCCCATCGTCATTCCGCTTAAAGCTGTTCGGTGCAGTTTCGCGACAAAGATCGCAATCAATGCACTGGTTATCTACGTAGTAGGCTCCCGCGATGTTTTCGGGGTAGCGGTTAGCGGTATCGGCCATGGTCGTTATTCTCCTCTTCGATGGATTCTTTTTTTAACCGACCGACCCCTCCATCTCGAGGTCGATCAGCCGTTTCAGCTCCACACTATATTCCATCGGGAATTGGCGGACGAGTTCATTGACGAATCCGTTCACGCTTAGGCTCATCGCTTGGCCTTCCGATAATCCCCTCTGCTGCATGTAGAAAATCTGCTCCGCACTCACCTTCGAAACACTCGCCTCGTGCTGAACGGAATTACCTTCTCCCCGCGTCACAATCGCAGGATAGGTATCCGTCCTCGATTCCGTATTGATCAACAAGGCATCGCACTCCGTGTTGTTCTTGCACCCCTTCAAATGTCGCGGGATGTGCACCAACCCTCGGTAGGTGGCCCGACCCGACCCGATCGAAATAGATTTCGAAATAATGTTCGAGGTCGTCTCATCTGCCGCATGAATCATCTTCGCACCCGTATCCTGATGCTGCCCGTTATTCGCCAAAGCGATTGAAAGAACTTCGCCCCGCGCCTTCCGCCCCTTCAAAATCACTCCGGGATACTTCATCGTCAACCGCGAACCAATATTGCAATCAATCCACTTGATCTCCGACTCCTCATGCGCCAACCCACGCTTCGTCACCAAATTAAAAACGTTCGGGCTCCAGTTTTGCACCGTGATGTACTGGAGTTTCGCCCCTTTCATTGCTACCAGCTCGACCACCGCACTATGCAAGGTCACCGAGTCAAACTTTGGCGCCGTGCAACCTTCCATGTAGGTCAACTCCGCCCCCTCATCCACGATGATCAAAGTCCGCTCAAACTGGCCGAAATTTTCCGCATTGATTCGGAAGTAGGCCTGCAGAGGATGCTTCACCTTCACCCCCTTTGGAACATAGATAAACGAACCACCCGAAAAGACCGCACTATTTAATGCGGAAAACTTATTATCCGCCGTAGGAATCACCTTCCCAAACCACTTCCTAAAGATCTCAGGATGCTCCTTCAAACCTTCCCGACTTCCGACAAAGATCACCCCTTGCTCCGCCACCGCCTTCTTAATGTTTGAGTAGGCCGCCTCGCTGTCAAACTGCGCCTCCACCCCAGCCAAAAATGCCCTCTCCTTCTCCGGAATTCCCAACCTCTCAAAGGTTCGCTTTACATCATCGGGCACCTCATCCCAAGTCCGCTTCGGCTTTGCCCCTTTCGATAGGTAGTAGCGAAAATCATCAAAGTGAATATTCTCGAGATCCTTACTTGCCCAATGAGTCGGCAGAGGCTTCTCGCGAAATATCCTCAGCGCTTTCTTTCGGAATTCGCGAACCCAGTCCGGATCCTCTTTCACATCACAAATATAATCGATCGTTTTCTCCGTCAGCCCCGTCCCAGCATCAAAAGCGTAATCCTCGGGATAGGAAAAATTTCCCTCATCCTGATCAATTTTTAGGTCCGGTTTTTCTATGGTTGTTGCTTCGCTCATATTTTTATACAGTCGCCAGGTTTTCCACCCAGTCGTACCCTTTCTTTTCCATTTCTAAGGCAAGTTCCTTCGGGCCGCTCTTCACGATCCGGCCGTCTACCATCACGTGCACCACGTCGGGCACGATGTAATCTAGCAAACGCTGATAGTGGGTGATCACCAGAATTCCCATCTTCGGACCCCGCAAGCTATTCACTCCGTGGGAGACAATCTTCAGAGCATCGATGTCTAATCCCGAGTCGGTTTCATCCAGCACCGCATACTTCGGCTCGAGCATCGCCATCTGCAAAATCTCGTTCTTCTTCTTTTCTCCTCCCGAAAATCCATCATTCACCGCCCGAGAAGTGAAAGATCGATCGATCTTCAACAGATCCATCTTTTTATAGAGCTCGTTGTAATACTCCACCGCATCGACCTCCTGCCCTTCAGGACGCCGCGCATTTAATGCCGCCCGCATGAAATTCGCAATCGTCACCCCAGGAATCTCGCTGGGGTACTGAAACGCCAGGAAGAGACCCTCTCGGGCCCGCACGTCTGGATCCAAACCCAAAATCGTTTTTCCATCCAACAAAACATCTCCCCCCGTCACCTCATAATCTGGATGTCCTGCCATCACTTTAGCCAAGGTGCTCTTGCCCGAACCGTTCTTTCCCATAATCGCATGCACCTCGCCCTTCGGCACAGTAAGATTCAATCCATGGAGAATTTCTGTCCCGTTAATTGCCGCCTTTAATCCTTTAATTTCTAGAGTGCTCTTCATTTTGTTTTTCCTTTTTCCAGATGCCCTCGAAAAACTAGCTCCACCGAATCGGCGCTGTAGTTTCCGGGTAACACCTTGACCAAATCCTTCATCATCCCCTCCGGCACTGGCACATCGTAGACCCGCCCTGTCTCCCGACAGTGAAAATGGGCATGCGGGGAAAGATTCGGACAGTACCGCGTCGGCTCCCTCTCAATATTCACCTGCTTGACCAGCCCACAGGTCACCAGCGCCTCCAAACAATTGTAGACCGTGGCCATCGAAATCGTCGGCATCCTTGATTTTGTCCGCGTGTACACCTCGTCCGCCGTCGGATGATTCCGTTCGTCCAACAAAATACTGAAGACCATCTCCCGCTGGGGAGTTGTTCGCTGACCCGCGTGATCCAGAGCATAACTCAGGGCGCCTCGATCCATCTGCCTAAGGGTCTTCATCAGCTCAACAATATAGTTTAGAATTATTCTAAATCAAATTTTAAATGGAAGCCTAAGAGCTTAAGTATTTTAAATATCTAATAATCAACTACTTGAATTTGGATTAGCTCTTTTTCGATCCGACCAAACCTTACAAATCCCCTTCATCCTTGAGAGAATGTAGTAGGTAGTCTGGCTCCTCACTCGCACCAACTGCGCACCCACTATCTTTGGCACAAAATCACTCGCCAACTCCATCACCGCGTTTGGTGTCACCCCCTCCAACCCTTTACACAAAATTGCCGCCATCGCTTTGGTCAGCGTCTGCACCTGCGGTCCCAGCGTCATCCGAAAATGACTCCGCCCCTTCCCATCTACCTGCAAAAAAACCCCCACCGTATCCGCACACTCCTCGTCCTTTCGCACATCTTCCAAATCAAACTTCTCCCCATCCTTGGGTTCAAAATTTTTTGTCGTGAGGCTGTAGGAAACTAAACTTTCTCGTTTTTCCTCATCGGGCAAATGCTCGAACAGCTGGACAATCTCCTGAAGTTTTTCGGGATATTCCATCTTTAGACTTTCGATCTAGCCATAGCATCGCTCTTCGTCCACTCCCAAAGCCGATCCAGCTCCGCCGCCAAATCTTTCTTGGCCTTTTTCAAATCCTCATTCACCGCCACTCGCTGCTTTCCGAAAAAGTAACACTTCATCTTCGGTTCCGTGCCCGATGCTCGCACCGCCACCCGATATCCTTCTCCCAAATCAAACATCAACATCCGCTCCTTCGGAATCTCCTTCCCATCCACATCCCGGTGCAATCCCTTCTCATAATCCTGCACCCCCACCACCTTCCTCCCTCCCCACAACTCTGGCGGACTCTTCTGATAACTACCCACTGCCTGCGCAATCTGCTTCGCCCCCTCCGCTCCAGGCATCTCCAATGTCCCCAACCTCTCCAAATAAAGCCCATGCTTCCGATAAATTTCGTCCATCTCCTCCAATAAGTTCCGCCCATGCGACTTTGCCCATGCCGCCGCCTCCACCAACATCAATGCCGCCCCATTCGCATCCTTGTCCCGCACAAAATCCCCACCGCTGTACCCGTAGCTCTCCTCCCCACCAAAAACAAAAAAGGTGCTCTTCTCCATCCTTCTCTTTCTCCACTCCTCCGCCCCCATCTTGCCCCGACCCCCCGCCTCTTTTTCATACACATCCAACTTTTCTCCAATATATTTAAACCCGGTTAACGTCTCCACACACTTCATCCCAGCTGATCTAGCCAACTCCTTCTGCAAATCCGTCGTCACAAAAGTTTTAATCAAACAACAGCTCTTCTCCTGCCCCGGTGGAATCCATCCCCGTGCCTGCATCCGCTCCATCCGATACGCCGCCAATAACGACCCGATCTGGTTCCCCGTCAACAGTGGATAATTTCCACTCCCATCCCGTACTGCCACCCCCATCCGATCCCCATCCGGATCGGTCGCCACCACCAAATCCGCCTTCTCCCTCTTCGCCTGCTCAATCCCCATCGCCAACGCCTCCCCATTCTCGGGATTGGGGGACTTCACCGTCGGAAATCTTCCATCCCCCACCGCTTGCTCCTTCACCAACGAAACCTTCACCCCCGCCCTCTCCAATAAATGGGGCGCAATTCTCGCCCCCGTTCCATGCAAAGGCGTAAACACCACCCGCAAATTAGTCCCCTCCTTTTTTAACATCTCCCCCTCAATTACCAGCTCTTGCAAGGCCTCCAGATAAGCTTCATCGATCTCCTTCCCGATCCTCAACACCTTTCCGCCCGCCTTCGCCTGCGGATTCACCTCAGGCTCAAGTACCGACTCCACCTCCCGAATAATTCCCGAGGCGTGCGGTTCCACAATCTGTGCCCCATCCGAAAAATAAACCTTATACCCATTATCATGGGACGGGTTGTGACTCGCCGTCACCACCACCCCTGCCTGTGCTCCCAAATATCGCACCGCAAAAGAAAGCTCAGGCGTTGAACGATCCTCCGTAAAAAGATACGCCGTCCCCCCAGCCGCCACCACCGTTTTCGCGGCCAACTCCGCAAATTCATTGGAAAAAAATCTCGTGTCATGCGCAAACACCACTCTCGGCACTTCGTTCGGAAAAGATTTTTTTAAATAATTCACCAACCCCTCCGTCGCCCTCGCCACATTTTCATAATTCATACAGTTCGTTCCCACCGCCGGAAACTCCGGCCTACCCAACTCCGCCACCCTCCCCCTCTCCGCCTCCGTCACCACCTGCCCAATCGTTCGCCCACGTAACCCTCCCGTCCCAAAGGCCAACCTCCGAAAAAACCGATCGCTCAATTCTCCCCACTCCCCCGCACCCACCAGTGCACCCAAACTCACCTGCTCCAAACTCCCCTTCTTCCCACCCGCGAAGGTTCTCTTTATATTTTCCCCCGATTCAGCCGAAAGATGGCCCGCCACCACTGCCCAAGCCACCTGATCAACTATTTTGTCGTTCCCCATAATCCCTTCTACCCAACCCACTCTTCCTAGGCGAGATTCCAATCCGAGGTTTCGCTCGCACCCACCGCACCCCCTCCGCTATCCCCGATCTATGCCCCTACGCTGGTTCGTACGAGGAGACCTCGATGGCCTCGTCGGTCTCTTCATCGACAACCTTCTCCTCCTCTTCCTCATTCTTTCCCTCGTCCCGCCCGTCTGCGGTATCCCCGTTGAAATCGTCGTCTCCCATATCCTGCCCGCCGCCGCCCTCTCCATCCTCGTCGGAAATCTCTTCTATGCTTGGCAAGGTCGTCGCCTCGCCCTTCGCACCGGTCGTACCGATGTCACCGCCCTCCCTTTCGGAATCAATACCGTCAGCCTCATGGCTTACCTCTTCCTCATCATGGGTCCACTCTGGCAAAAAACCCACGACGCCGACCTCGTCTGGAGCGCTGGCATCTTCGCCTGCTGGGTCGGTGGAATTCTCGAACTCCTCGGCGCCTTCCTCGCCGATCCCCTCCGCCGCTGGCTTCCTCGCGCCGCTCTCCTCGCCCCTCTCGCGGGTATCGCCCTCACCTTCATCGCTATGCCTTTCGTTTTTAAAATTTATGCCAACCCCGCCATCGCCCTCTTTCCCATGCTCCTCGTCCTTTTCGCCTACGCTGGAAAGATTCGCCTCCCTCGCGGAATTCCTGCAGGCCTCGCCGCAATTCTACTCGGCACTCTCGTCGCCTGGACTCTCCACCGCTTCGGCCTCGCCCCCACCCCTCCAACTGTGCCCACTTCCCCCCTCGGCTTCTATCTTCCTCATCCCGCTTTCGATAAACTCTTCGCTTTTTTCCAACGGGAAGGCGCCGGAGCCTTCTTCTCCGTTATCTTCCCCATGGCCCTCTTCAACGTCATCGGCTCCCTCCAAAATCTCGAAAGCGCCGAAGCCGCCGGCGACCGCTACGCCACCCGCTCCTCCCTCTCCGTCAACGGACTCTCCACCCTTCTCGCCGCTTTTCTCGGCAGCCCTTTCCCCACCACCATCTACATCGGCCATCCAGGATGGAAGGCCATGGGCGCGCGCACCGGTTACTCCACCGTCAACGGCATCCTCCTCGCCCTAATTTGCCTCTCAGGCGCCACTGGACTCGTCCTCCGCTTTATCCCCCTCGAAGTCACCCTCGGCACTCTTCTGTGGATCGGAATCGTCATCACCGCCCAAGCCTTTTCCGATACTCCCGCCAAACACGCCCTTGCCGTCGCCGTCGGACTCATCCCCTGCCTCGCTGGCTGGGCCGCTCTGATCGTCGAAACAACCGTCGGCTCCGCTGGCTCCTCCCTCTCCCTCGTCGCCGCCCAATCCAGCGGCGATCTCGTTATCTCAGGCCTCTTCGCCCTCAGCCAAGGCTTCCTCTTATCCAGCATCCTCCTCGCCGCCATGGTAGCTTTTGTCATCGACCACCGTTTCCTCTCCGCCGCCAGCGTCGCCCTCGTTTCCGCCGCCCTCTCCAGCCTCGGGCTAATCCACGGAGTCACCTTAACCCCCCAAGGCGCCCAAGCCCTTACCGGTTGGTGGGTCTGCCCCTCATTTACCCTCGCCTATTCGGTCACAAGCCTAGTACTTTTCAGCCTGTTTTTTCTCCATCGAAACAATCCCCACGAAGCGATCCACCCCTCAGGATTTTAATTTGAAAAAACCCCCCAAATACCTCTGCGAACGCTGCACCAACTGCTGTCGCTGGCCTGGCGATGTCAAAGTCAGCGATGCCGAAATCAGCGCCATCGCCTCTTTCCTTAAAATGAAGCAAGACCTCTTCATCGAAAAATATACCCGCCTCCGCTCCGACCGCCGTGGCCTCTCCCTCATCGATCAACCCGACGGCGCCTGCATCTTTCTCGACGGCCAAGATTGCCAAATCCAATCCGTCAAACCCGACCAGTGCCGTGGCTTTCCCAACGCCTGGAACTTCCCTGGCTGGCGCGATATCTGCCAAGCCACCGAAATCGTCTAAACCCTAAACCTTCTCCCCCGCATACTCCCGATACCAATCGACAAACTTTTTCATCCCCTCCTCAATCGTCGTCTTTGGCCGAAACCCAACCGCCTCCACCAAATCATCCACCTTCGCCGAGGTCGCTAAAACATCTCCCGCAGGCACAGGCTTCATCACCACCTTCGCCTTCTTACCCGTGGCCGCTTCAATTGCCTGCACAAAACGCTGCAACTCCACCGGTTGGTTATTTCCAATGTTGTAAATTCGGTAGGGAGCCAAACTCGTCGCAGGGTCTGGCTTCCGCCCATCCCACTGAGGATTGCCCTTCGCCGGTTTGACCGTCAAACGAGCCACCGCTTCCACGATATCGTCCACATAGGTAAAATCTCGCAGCATTTTCCCCTCCCCATAGAGCTCGATCGCTTCGCCCTTCAAAATCGATTGAGTGAACTTATAGTAAGCCATATCCGGCCTACCCCAAGGACCATACACCGTGAAGAATCTCAATCCCGTGCACGGAATCCCATAGAGATGCGCATAGGAGTGCGCCATTAACTCATTTGCCTTTTTTGTCGCTGCATACAACGAAACCGGATGATCCACATTGTCCCTCTCCGAAAAAGGCAGACTCTGATTCAGCCCATAAACCGAACTAGAACTCGCAAAGATCAAGTGACCCGTCTTCTCCGCCCGACAAGCCTCCAAAACATCCAACATCCCCTCCAAATTACTCCGCGCATAAGCGTGGGGATGGGTCAAACTATAGCGCACCCCCGCTTGCGCCGCCAAATGCACCACCACCTCAGGCTTCACCTCCTGCCAAATCTTTTCCACTCCCGTCCGATCTCCCAAATCCACCTTCAAAAATCGAAACTCGGGACTTCGTCGCAACTTCGCCAACCGCGCCTCTTTTAATTTCGGGTCATAGTAATCATTCAGATTGTCCAACCCCACTACCCGATCCCCCTGACCCAGAAGACGCTCGCTTAGGTGATAGCCGATAAATCCCGCCGCTCCCGTCACCAGTACCGTCCGACTCATGCCACCTCCATTCGAAACCACTCCATCCGATCTCCCTCAAACTCGAACCAACCCCGAAATTTTTCTCCCGCCAACAACCGCGGCATCCACTGCTCGTCGTCCGCCCACATCCGCCCATAGGGAATCTCACTCGTCGAGCACCAGAAGGGCTTCGCCTCATCCGTCTCGCACAACTCCCCCGTCCAACCCGACGCCCGATAGAGCTCCACGTGCAAAGAGTACCCGTCTCGGAATTGAAAACTTAACTCCCCCGCCCACTCCATTCCCGTCGGTGTAAGCCCCACCTCCTCCTGCGTCTCCCGTATCGCCCCCTGCTCCGCCGTCTCCCCCGCCTCGATTCTTCCCCCTGGCCCATTCACTTTACCCGCCCCCAACCCACGCTTCTTCTCGATTAACAAAATTTTACCATTCTCAATTATAAAACAAAGTGTTGCCTTCTCTCGCGGCTTCCAATTCGCCCCATCCACTATTTCGCAGGTCTCGCCGACTGGGGAGAGTGACATCGCTTTACCTTAACGCAACGAATCACTCGATCGGTCTTTCGACATCAGTTTTTTCCGCGCATCTTCCAAAAGCTTCCGCTCCGCCGCAGTTAAAGATCCCATTCCCTCACGCGAAATCTTTTCCAGAATCGGATCCACCTTTTCTAGGGGCAACACTCCCACCACCTTTTTCCCTAGACCACCCTTCGCTTTCCCTGCTTTTTTGCGCCGAGACGGGAAGGAAATGCTCGGCCAGTCTACCCCTCCACGCCGTACCCAACCCACCGCCAAAATCGCCGTTGCCCACAACTGCACCCCGCCCGACCAGTCGCGCCCCGCAAAATAGGTCAAACTGTAGACCGCTAATAAAATCCAACCCACCCAACGCGCAGACAAACCAATGAAAAATTGCGCCCCAGGATGCAAAGCGCAAAAAGCCAAAAACACCGCGAAACTAATCGTACTCGAACCTGCCAAAACCCCCGAACCCAACCACGGCGCCAAACCCGCCAAAAATAACGCCGGCACCACCGCCAACGCCACGTAAAGCCACCCCAGCGGCTTCCGCCCAATCGCCGACTCCACCTCCCGCCCAAACCAGAAAAACATCAGCATCTCCATCGCAAACCAGATTCCCTCCTGCCGAATATCATGAACAAAAGGATAGGTTAGCAAGGTCCAGACATGCCCTTCCTGCAACGCCGCCGGAGTAAATACCGCCGCCGTCACCCACCCCCCAAGTCCCGAGGCCGTCAGAATCGCCCCCACCGCCATCGCCGCCGTGTGCACCCCCACCAGAAGAATCGTTAGATCTACTCGCACCGCGCCGATCGTAAAAATCGGACCCTCTGCCCCTTCCCACCTCTGCCATGGATTAGACCAAGCCATCCTTAAAATACTATTGGGCTAAATCTTCTGCGGAGCAAGCCGAGCAGATCAGATCTGATACTCGTTCAGCTTCCCCTTGGCCGTCAGCTTGGCTTGCACTCTCTCCGCCAAGCGCGCCAAGGACTCTGCCTGTAAAACTTTCCAAGCCGCCTGCTCCGCATCCTTTTGTAGATTTCCCCACACTTCACCCACCGCATCCCCACGCTTCTCCGAGGGACTCCCCCCCTGACCATCCACCCAGCTGACAATCTCCCCCATTCGAATCTTTTCCGCCGCCCGCGCTAACTCGTACCCACCCCCCGCGCCCCGCCGGCTCACGATAAATCCCCCCTTCCGCAAAAGCCTTAGCACCTGCTCCATAAACTTAGCCGGTGTCCCCGACATCTGCGCCAAGGCCGCCGCGTGCTTCACCTGACCACTTCCCCCCTCCAAGGCCAAAATCACCAAAGCCCTTACCGCATACTCCGTCGTTCGTGTCGCTGCCATCCCCCCATCGTCCCGAGGGTTATTCCCCACGTCAACCCCGCCGATCCGCGCATCCCGTTGCCAAGCCCAACGCGCGCATGTAATCTTAAAACAATGAAAGCGGAAAACGGAAACGCCACCCCGGCTCCGGAAGCCGATTCGGGTATCGTCATCACCAGCCGGGTTCGCCTCGCACGCAACGTTAAGGATTTTCCCTTTCCCGGTTGGCTTAAAAAAGCCGATCGCCTCAAACTTCTCGAACAGATCCAGCCCGCCGTCGCCGACCTCGCCCCCATGCGCCCCGCGAAAGTTTCCGTCGCCATGGAAACCCTTACCCCCCTCGACAAGCAACTCCTCGTTGAGAAACACCTCATCAGCCGTGAGCACGCCGCCAAAAACGCTGGGAGCGGTCTCGTGGTCAACGGCGACGAAAGCCTCTCGGTCATGATCAACGAAGAGGACCACATTCGCCTCCAAGCCCTCCAACCAGGCTTCCATCTCCTCGAAGCATGGGATGCCGCCGACAAACTCGACACCGCCCTAGAGGAAAAACTCGAGTACTCCTTCTCTCCCTCCCTCGGCTACCTCACCGCCTGCCCCACCAACGTCGGCACCGGGATGCGCGCCTCCGCCATGCTTCATCTTCCTGGTCTCGTTCTCGGCGAACAAATCAACCAAGTGATTAAGTCAGTCAACCAACTCGGCCTCGCCGTTCGCGGTCTCTACGGAGAAGGCACCGAGGCTCTCGGCAACCTCTTTCAAATCTCTAACCAAACCACTCTCGGCGAATCAGAACGCCAAATCCTCGATCGACTCCTCAAAGTCGTCCGCCAACTCATCGAACTGGAAACCAACGCCCGCCAGAAACTTGTCCAAGAAAAATCCCGTATGCTCGCCGATCAGGCAGGCCGCTCCTACGGGATCGTTCTCCATGCCTACTCCATCTCCTCAAAAGAAGCCCTCAACCTCCTTAGCCTTCTGCGCCTCGCCACCGATCTCGCTCTTCTCCCCGCTGGCCTGAAGCCCAAACTTGATGCCCTCCTCATCTCCACCCAACCCGCTCACCTCCAACAAGCTTCCCAAAAGAAACTCGGCGCCGAAGAACGCGATGCTTGCCGCGCCGATCTCCTCCGCGAGAAACTCAAAGGCGTCGCCGAACCCGCCATGCGTAAATTGCACCTCTAACCATCTTGAGCTAACCTAAGACTCGTGAACAATTTCACCCCACGCGCCCAACAAGTACTCGCCCTCGCCCGCAAAGAGGCCGATCGGTTTAACCATAACTATGTCGGCACCGAACATATCCTTCTCGGCCTGATCAAACTCGGCCAAGGCGTCGCCGTCAATGTCCTACAGAAAATGGGTCTCGACCTCGAAACCGTTCGCATGGAAGTCGAAAAACAAGTCGGTACCGGTCCCGATACCAAAATCACTGGCAACATTCCCTACACCCCCCGAGTCAAAAAGGTCCTCGCCCTCGCCAGCAAAGAAGCCAAAGCCCTCCACCACTCCTACGTCGGCACCGAACACATTCTCCTCGGCCTTCTCCGCGAAGGTGACGGCGTTGCCGCCCGCGTCCTCAAATCCCTCGAGGTCGATATCGAACGCGCTCGCCAAGAAGTCCTCAAAGAACTCGATCCCAATTTTGAGGAAGGCGCCGAACCCGCAGGCGGACTCGAGGAATCTACCCCCGCCGAATCCTCCACTAGCGGAGCCTCTGGCCCTTCCCGCAAGGACGTCAAAACCCCCGCTCTCAAAGCCTTCGGCCGCGACCTCACCGAACTCGCCCGCAAAAATGAACTCGATCCCGTCATCGGTCGTAAAAACGAAATCGAACGAGTCGTCCAGATTCTCTGTCGCCGCACCAAAAATAATCCCGTCCTCATCGGTGAAGCTGGCGTCGGTAAAACCGCCATCGTCGAAGGCCTCGCCCAAGAGATCGCCTCGGGCAACGTTCCGGAAATTCTCCGCGATAAAAAAGTCATCACCCTTGATCTCGCCCTCATGGTCGCAGGCACCAAGTACCGCGGGCAGTTCGAGGAACGCATCAAAGCCGTCATGGAAGAAATTCGTAAACTGAAAAGCGTCCTCCTCTTTATCGACGAACTTCATACCCTCGTTGGCGCAGGCTCAGCCGAAGGCGCTATGGACGCCTCCAATATCATTAAACCTGCCCTGTCCCGCGGCGAACTGCAGTGCATCGGCGCCACCACCATGAACGAATACCGCAAATATATCGAAAAGGACTCCGCCCTCGAACGCCGTTTCCAAACCGTCCGCGTCGACGCACCCTCCATCGACGAGGCCATCGCCATCCTCCACGGCCTCCGCCCCAAGTACGAAGCCCATCACCATGCCAAAATCTCCGATGATGCCCTCGCCGCCGCCGTTCGCCTCAGCGAGCGCTATATCACCGGCCGCTACCTGCCCGATAAGGCCATCGATGTCATGGACGAAGCTGGCTCCCGCTGCCGTATCGCCGCCAGTCTACGCCCTGCCGAATTTAAAGCTTCCGCCGCTGAAATCGAAACCATTCGCGCCGAAAAAGAAGCCGCTATTAAAGCCCAGGATTTTGAGCGCGCCGCCGCCCTCCGCGATCGCGAAAAAGAATCCACTACCAAGCTTGAGACCGACCTCGATGCTTGGCACAAGAAACGGGACGAAATTATTGTCGATGTCGGGGAAGAAGACGTCAAACACATCATCTCCAAATGGACAGGTATTCCCCTCACCCGTATGGAAGAGGCCGACCTTTCAAAACTCCTCACCCTCGGCGATGACCTCCAAACCCGCGTCATTGGCCAAGTCGAAGCCGTTCAGGCCCTAGCCAAAGCTCTCCGCCGCTCCCGTGCCGATCTCAAAGACCCCAAACGTCCCATCGGCTCTTTCTTATTCCTCGGTCCAACCGGCGTCGGTAAAACCCACTTGGCCAAAGCCCTCGCCGAAGAAGTCTTCGGTGAGAAAGATGCCCTTGTTCAACTCGACATGTCCGAATACATGGAAAAGTTTAATGTCTCCCGCCTCATCGGTTCCCCCCCAGGATACGTCGGCTACGAAGAGGGCGGCCAACTCACCGAAAAAGTCCGCCGTCGCCCCTACTGCGTCGTGCTTTTTGATGAAATCGAAAAGGCCCATCCCGATGTCTGGAATGTTCTCCTGCAAATTCTCGAGGATGGCCAAATCACCGACAGCCTTGCCCGCAAAATCGATTTCCGAAACACCATTATCATTATGACCTCGAATGTCGGAGCCGAACTCATTCGTAAAGGCAGCACCATGGGCTTCGGTACCCCCATCCAAGAACAGGACTACGCTGTCATTAAAGAGAAAATCCTCGGTGAAACGAAGAAAACCTTCAAACCCGAGTTTCTCAATCGGCTCGATGACCAGATCGTCTTCCACTCTCTTACTCGCGAAGACCTTGGAAAAATCGTCTCTCTCGAAGTCACCAAAGTCGCCGCCCGCCTCAAAGACAAGGGAGTGGTCATCGAACTCAATGCCGAAGCTTCCGCTTTCCTCATCGAAAAAGGTTACGAACCCGTCTACGGCGCCCGTCCCCTTCGCCGCGCTATCGAAAGATTCCTCGAAGATCCCATTGCTGAAGAAATCATTCGCGGCAAAATTAAAGCAGGCGACCGCGTTGTCGTCGGTGCCAACAAAGAGGCTCTCACCTTCACCACCACCACACCCCCTGCCCCCGCCACTCCCGCCACCACCGCCGCCACCTGAACACCTCGCCGGATCACGCCCAGCGCGTCCGCCACCTCTTCGGCGAACTCGCTCCCTCCTACGACTTCCTCAACCGCCTTTTTAGCCTCGGCCTCGATGTCGGTTGGCGCAGGAAACTCGTCTCCTCCGTAGCCTCCCACCATCCACAGAAAATACTCGATCTCGCATGCGGATCAGGCGATATCTCCCTACTTCTTCAAAAAGCTCTTCCCACCGCAGAAATTATCGGCCTCGATTTCTCTCCCCCCTTACTCGCCCAAGCCAAGGCCCGCGGAGTCAAACAAACCATCGAAGGTGACGCCCTCCAGCTACCCTTCCCTCAAAACCATTTTTCCGCCGTCACCCTTGCCTTTGGCCTGCGCAACTTCGCCGACCGTACTCGCGGGCTAAACGAGATTCATCGAGTGCTGTCCCCAAACGGAATTTTCGCTCTTTTGGAATTCAGCCCACCCCCTCCTCCCTGGAATCTTTTCTGGAATTTTTATCTATTCCACCTCATGCCTTGGGTCGCACAGCAGGTGGCACGACAAGGTGACGCTTTCCGCTACCTCGCTAAAAGCATTTCTGAGTTCCCCACCCCACCAGTCCTTAACCAAGAACTGCAGGCCTGTGGACTCAAACTCCTCTCAACCCGCTCCATGTCTCTCGGCCTCGTCCGTCTCACCGTCACTCAAAAGCCTTCGCCTCCGGCTAGAATGAATTTATACCTTGGAGGTATGGGGATTGGTCCCCTTCCAAACCAGCCCCTGACCTATCCTTCCTTCGCCTCCGGCTAGAATGAATTTATACCTTGGAGGTATGGGGATTGCCGCTCATGTGCCCTCCGGCCATCCAAATTTCGACTCTGTCAGATGGAAATTATACCTTGGAGGTATGGGGATTGGTCCCCTTCCAAACCAGCCCCTGACCTATCCTTCCTTCGCCTCCGGCTAGAATGAATTTATACCTTGGAGGTATGGGGATTCGAACCCCAGACCTTCTCATTGCGAACGAGACGCTCTACCACCTGAGCTATACCCCCATTTACTCTGTAACTACAGTTATTTGCAGATACCGAGAATTTTGCTTGTCACCCCCAAATGTCACCCCCAGATTTTCCTTATGGACTCCGCCAAAAGTACTCGACAGTGCCTTCAAAAAATCTCTGGTGTGGCTGGGTTGTACAAACATCATGCTTCAGGAATATACCACCTTCAGCTAACCAGCAAGCAAAGGAAAGTGCGCAAAAGCCTCAAAACCACAGACCGTAAAACCGCAGAACGTAAGCTCGCCGTCTATAAAGGTCATCTCGCCAAGACAGATCCAAAGAAAGGTTCGGTTACTCTTGGTAGCCTTGTTCAAAGTTATCTTGAAACCCTCGGAGCTAAATCCGTCAGCACCTTCAGAAACCAAAAAAGCCTTCTTATCCGTCTCACCGATACTTGGCCCCATGGCAGTAACCATAAAGTCACTTCGATAACTGGTGGTGATCTGGATATATGGCTCTCCAACCAGTTCGGTAAACTTCGTCCCAGAACCTACAACACTTATTCAGGCTTCCTCAAAAGTCTCTTTGATCATGCCGTTGCCCTTAAGGTCGTCGGCACCAATCCCTATTACGAAGCCAGGAACAAACGACGCAGGAACGACAAAGTAAGTCGTGTTGTCCCCTCACTGGATCAATTCAACGCAATCGTTTCTCACATGCGTTCCAACAAACTCAATCCTCATGGCACAGAGAGCGCCGATTTTATTGAGTTCCTCGGCACCGCAGCTGTTGGCCAAGCAGAGGCAGGAAACTTGCGTTGGGGGAATGTGGATTTTCAAAAGAAAAGAATTCAGTTCCAACGCCAGAAAACAAAGCGCTACTTCCATGTTCCACTTTTTCAAAACAGTCTTTTACTCTTACTAGGACGCAAGAAATCCGAACTGGGCAGAGAACCCGCCGATAATGAATTCGTCTTTTCGATGAAGGACGGCAAGAAAGGTCTTTCCGCAGCTACTAAAGCCCTCGGCATGCCTCCTTATTCACAAAGGGATCTGCGCGGGATGCGGATCACCCATTGGTTGCGGAACCTTGTGGATTTGAAAGTCATCTCCCAATGGCAAGGCCATTCAGACGGCGGCATCCTTATTCTCAGCACCTATTCGGAAGTAATCTCCGAGTCCAACAACGCTGCCGAACAAGAAGCCATCTCACGCGTCGAGAACAGCTAGATTTGTATCCCTCGCGATCCTTTCCACCTCATCGTAGGGGATCAGAATCTTTCGAGAAAACATCGCCCTCGATAACCTTCCAGATTGGATCATTCTTCTCACCGTCTTGTCAGAAACATTTCCCAACATGTACTGCGCCTGTCTGATCGTAACTAAGAGCGGTTTCACCGAGCTTCTTGGAACCAAGACCATCTCTTCTTTCCAGACACCGCCTTGGGGAAGTTGACTTTTAATCGTTCTCATCTTGGTCCTCCTCCTCGGCAATGCGCTCCAAGGCAGTTAGATCTTCATAGGTTAGTTTGGCATCAACATGCTCCTCATCCTCTTCTCCTGGCACTGGAACCAAGTCGTTCCAGCTTTCCTGGCTGACTTTGTAGGATAGGTGATCCATCAACTTGCTATGCACGCGGTGTGATCCCATTTGGAGAGCCATATATTGGTTCGGGTTAAGAAGTCCGACGATTCTTATGCCTGGAATAACTCCTTGCGCATCTTGTATCAGTGCCTCGCATCGGTCTTTTATTGTTTCTGGCGTATGCACCACCTGATTATCAAAGAAGGCCAGCAAGTCATCAGGATCTGCATCATGTTGATTATAGTTACTTAATTTACTGTTATTTGTGTCTTTATATCTTTTACTCATATCTGTAAGTATAATCTTCTTTAAGAATTTTTGCAAGCTATAAGTAGCTATTTATCAACTGTTTACATCATTATAAATATTGACATTAAATAAATTCATGATAGATAATTGTATATATCAGCACTATTCGCTGTGCATTAACACTTTATGCAAATAAAGATTAGAAACTACTGATAATCAACGATATAATAATGAAAAGGGTTCCAATCCCTTTCAACCAAACGATAAATTAGCGCGTGGTTCTTAACTCACCATCCTGGGAGGGATGTTTCTGATTGGTCTCAGAGTACCGAGGAGAAAAGACTGTTATCGGGTTAGATAACAAAAAAACAGGCAGGGTTAAAATCCTGTGGATAGCACGCCGTGTGGGATTGGAGCTGGCCAAAAACCAATAACAATCCCAAGCATATTTTCCGCCAGCTTCGGCTGGTTTTGAGTTTTAGCAAACGTCTCAACTTCCCTCTTTCAAAAAGGGAATGAAGGAAAATTCAGTTAATTCTGATGAAACCTATTGGTATGACCTTCCAAGTAAAATAAACTGGTCCCTCAAAAAAGTTAGGCTTTCACATGCTCCCACCGTGGTTCCCTAAAAAGAGCCACGCGTTGGGTGCATTGTGTACTTATTATATCCTAAAAAAGTATAGGTTGTTCCAGATTAAGAAAATCAGAATTAAAACCGAAGGTTTTATCAACTGAAAGTTGATTTAATCACACGAACCTTATCAAAGTGTAATCTCTTACATGAATACCGCAGCAGAGTTTAGATCAGCCAAAAAGGAGTTAGAGTTACTCTTTGGTAATATTTACTTAACCTACGACAGGAATAACCAACTTTTGCCCTATTCTTTCACTGGGTTGATGGATCAGCGCGTTTTTAAGGAGTTTATTCGTAGAACAGTAACCACCACTCAGGATGTCTCTTACCTTCAATCTGGCTATGCCATAACTATCAGCGGATACCCAATGCATAAACAAGAGGTCATAGAAGCAGAGCCCCATGTCTTGCAGAATGAAACAGCCTATTGGACCATTTATACAAAGAAGGACAACGACCCAATCCAGAACATTATCCGATCCCTTTAATCCGATTCGTACTCGAAATCAAACCCTTCAGGAAAGCCCTCAAAATATATCAATATCTGGCCTTTTTGATTCTTTTGATAAGAAATAAGTCCAAATACCCTCAACAGTTCAATGCCGCCTATTAAATCAATTTTATATTCTTTATTCATAAGCCCAAAGTACTCTGGATCAATTATTGTAGTGTGATTTTCATATACATATTCCTGTAATAATAAATAAAGCTTAATACTACTTAAATTAATTTTATTTCTTTCAAAACTCTTAATGATCTTCTTAGGCAACTTATAAAAAGAACCAAATTTCATTGATCTTTTGATGATCCTTAACTGACTCATATTTAGTAGTTACACGCTCAAGCGCGAGAACCGCCCCTTAACCCCACCGCCACTACTCCCTTTTGTCGTAGACCAGTTCAGTTATCTGCTTTCCGCATTCAGCCATCAATATTCGCTGGTCTTTGCTCACGATGTTCGCGTGGCGGCGGCAAGTCTCTCCAACCTCATTCATTAATTTCAACACCACAACCTCATCCCCAACCCCATTCCTGCTGTCGCAGGAATCAACCAGGTCACCCTCGCATCGCATCATCCTTCGCTTCGCTTTGGATCATGCTTGCATCGGAGCAGGGGATTCGTCAGGCCGTGTTCCGCCTCGTCACACCGCCTTCCATAATTCATCGCTATGTGGGTCGTCACACTTGTTCCTCCACCGCATTGATGCGTGTGCCTCATTTGGTCGTTTCACTTCCGCATTCGTTGCCACGCAGAACACTCGCGCCACCAGCACGGCCTCGGTATCTCCTTTCAGAGGGAGTATTTTTTTTGTGCTGGATTGCGCTTCGTGTCCCTCCAGCAGTCAGGTTTTGCTCATCTACAGCTTTCTCGGTATGGCACTTTGTGCCAACACCTCGATACGCTGCAGATTTCGCATTCCCCTTTTTTGATTCTTCGCTTTGCGATAGGTTTTAATCCCATGTGTTGGTTCAGTCTTTCTGTCAGCTGAGTCCGAACATGGCGTTCACTACCGCTTCATTCACATGTTGGCTATCGCCACCAAGTTCATATCCGCGGCAGTTTCGCCATTTCGTCTCGCGTAATCCATCTCGGTCCTCGGACAACCCGCTCCAGTTCTCGGGTACTCCGCTTGGGCAATCGGCAAAACCGATTTGGTTCCTTGTGCTTTGTTTACTGCTTCGCCCTAAACCGAATAAAGGCTTTATCAGGAGGTAGGTTAGTTAATGGTAGGTTAAATGATTGGTAGGGGAGCCAACTCTGTAGATCTGTTGATTGCTCGATGTCGTAGTTGAGGGTGAATGAACCATTTGCGTTTTTGGTAAGCACTAGGTCACCAAAAGCCATGGCTTGCATTTGGCTAGCCGTATAGAGGCCTGTTGGCGGGTGACTCTGCAGGTGACTTATTAGTGCACTAAAATTTATATTAGGACTGTAGCCAAGAGATACTGCCTGTCCGTCGTTATATCCGTCTGAATTACTGTCTGCTTGGTACGGGTTGCTGCTATAAACTGTACTCTCTTGGAAATTCGTAAGTCCATCACTGTCACTATCGTTGCTATCCTGAAGAAATGTCACCCCAACGGTCTTGTTGCTGTTCATTATTACATATGTCTCATGTAATACCTGAAAGTTTTCTAAAATTATACCACTGCTAACTGTTCCGTACTCATATTCACCTGACCATCCTCCAAAAACATAACCCTGTTTTGCTACGGCCTTAACAGTGACTCCTGCACCGCTGCTATAGAAGGCTTGGCTTGGTGACAACCCGACAGATCCTTTCGATGAATCGTATTGCAAGGACAAGCTAAATGTTCCTGTCAGGGCTGTTGGTCGGCCAGCAAAGTTGGCTCCCCATCCTGTTGTTCCAGAAAGATAATAAACAGTTGGTGTGCTATTACTAAAAACTCCTACACCTTTAGTTGGTGCATTTCCTTGAAAATAGACTTCCTTTAGCTTTCCACAGCTCTGGAACGTTGAGTCTCCTATATTTGTAACGCTGCTAGGAATGGTTATGTTAAATAAATTTTCGCAATTCATAAAAACATTATTTTCAATCGTTGTGACCCCACTCGGAATAGTTACCGCGGAAAGACTCCGACAATCCTGAAAAAGCATATATTCTATTCTAGTTAAACCAGATGGTAACGTCACGGTAGTCAAGAGTGTGCAACCAAAAAAGGCTAAACCCCCGATGCTTATCACGCTTTCAGGAATTACAATACTAGTTAGTTGGCCACATCCTGAAAATGCACCGAATGAGATCCTTGTAACGCTACTAGGAATTATAATACCTGTGATGGCTGTGGCCGAAAAAGCCCTTCCAATGTCTACAACTGGAAGGTCGTTAATTCTAGCGGGTACATTTATTTGCCCGCCCATACCGTCATAGGATGTTATAGTTACCTTACCATCGGCAACCGTATATGTATAATCACCCCAGGTCTCCCCCAATGCAGTCTCGAAGACCGTGGCGCAAATGAGAGCAGAAAGAACAAGGTTTCGCATCTAGTTAATTAAGCACCCATTTCTGCTTTTACAATGGCACTATTTGCTTTGCTTAGAAAGCTATATCCCAAACAGGCTATTCCTCTCTTATCGGCGCCTCGTTTTCATGCTCGGGTCGAAAACACCGACGTTTCGATCATTTATCTGTATTCGCTACCATATCCGCTCATATCCATCTGGTGCATGGCTCCTAACTGGATATTCGCGGCATGGTCGCTTTATCAGTAATCAGCGGGGAAAGATCAATTATGGTACCGTGCCATTTATAGAAAAATACCGTCCTTAAAAGTTAATTCAAAAATGGGGGGTATATTACAAAGCATATTATAAAGGGTCTTTTGACCATCGGATTATCCTTTTTTATATAGCTTCAAAGTCACCCCCAAAATGTCACCCCCAATATAAAAAAATAGACCTAGACAGACTTAGACTTAATTTAATCCTATCATATTTATAACACTTATTATCAATGCTTTATCTGTTGTATTCCACATTAGTCCAAATAAGTCTAAACAGCCTGTTTTATAGTAAATCTTTTTGCGAACGAGACGCTCTACCAACTGAGCTATACCCCCAATAGATGAAATAATAATCAGCTACCTATGCGATATCAAGACCCTCTGCCCAAACAGAATCCAACTACAGTTGGTGTTCGTTTTCTAAGAACCCACGCAAATGACGGATCCGCGTCGGATGACGCATCTTCCTCAGCGCCTTCGCCTCAATCTGCCGAATCCGCTCCCTCGTCACCTTAAATTGTCGCCCCACCTCTTCCAGCGTTCGGGAATATCCGTCCACCAGACCAAACCTCTGCTCCAGTACCGCCCGTTCCCGATCCGTAAGACTATCCAACACATCCTTAATCTTTTCCTTCAACATCGAATACGCCGTCATGTCCGACGGGTTCTCCGCACTCTTGTCCTCAATGAAATCTCCAAAGGTCGTGTCGTCGCTATCTCCCACCTGCGCTTGCAACGAAATCGGCTGTTGGGCCATCTTCAAAACTGCCCGCACCCGCTCCACTGGCATCCCCGTCTCATCCGCTACCTCCTCAGGCGTCGGCTCCCTCCCAAACTCCTGCACTAACTGCTTCTGCACCCGCATCAACTTGTTGATCGTCTCAATCATGTGCACCGGAATACGAATCGTCCGCGCCTGATCCGCAATACTCCGCGTGATCGCCTGCCGAATCCACCACGTCGCATAGGTCGAGAACTTATACCCTCTGCGGTATTCAAACTTCTCCACCGCCTTCATCAACCCCATGTTCCCCTCTTGAATTAAATCCAAAAACGATAAGCCGCGGTTCGTATATTTCTTCGCGATCGAAATCACCAACCGCAAATTCGCCTCAACCATCTCCGTCTTCGCCCGCATCGCTTTCCGCACCCACTCGCGCAAATCGCGGTGATGCGCAAAGAATTCTACCTGCGAGAGCCTCGACCCATGCTCAATCTCCTCAATCTCTTCCTTGAGCGTTTTCCGCCTCCCCTCGTGCACCCGACTGCGTGACTTCCCTTTAATCAAAGCCTCCAACTCCGACGTCTTTTCCTGCAACTGGCGATGAACATTGTCCGAAACCAAAATAAACTCTTCCAACACTTTCTGCTTAAAAAAGAACTTCACGAAGAGTTTTTCCGCCGCCTCTTGCAGTTTGCCCAGCTCGTTCGCCACCCGATGCCGCGCCACCGCCGATTTCGCATCGGCCACCCGCGCGTACACCTTGTGCGCTTTCTCGTGCGTCGCATGCAACTGCTTCACTAGGGCCTTCAACATCGTCATGTACTTTTCCCGACCCTCAATCTTTTTATCCTGAATCACCCGATCAAAACGTTCCCGCGAGTTCAGTAATTTCTCTCCCAACGAGATATACTCCTTGGCGATAAACCCAAACTTGTGCAAATGCACCACCGCCCCAATATCCGACTCCTCAATCCGCTTCGAAATCTCCACCTCTTGTTCCCTGGTTAAAAGCGGTACTTGCCCCATTTGCCGTAAATACATCCGTACGGGGTCATCCAGAATATCCAGCTTCTCTGGTTTCTCCTCTGCCACCACCACTTCACTACCATCTTCCTCACGAGCCGGTTTTTTATACCGATCGACTTCACTCGCCTCGATTACATCGATTTCGAAATTCCGTAAGAAAATCAGTACCGCCTCTACCTGCTCAGGCTTCGTCACCGTCTCGGGCAACGCTTCATGCAAATCATCGTGCGTCAGGTAACCCTGTTCCCGCGCCAACTTAATCAACTCCCGCAACCGCTCCTGCTTCTCAGGACTCTGCGCCCAAATCCCTAAACCATTGTTTTCAGTCGTCGGAGAGCCATTCAGCGCTTCCTTCGCCTCAATCTCCGCTGCCGCCAACTCCGCCGCCGACGGTTCATCCGGAGAGGCCACCGCCTCGACCTTTCCTTTTATCTTGGCCCGTGAAGCGGGCAATTTAGGCGACTTGCTCGCCTTGCTTTTCGTGATCTTTTTCATGCGTGAAGGAGGCGATATTTTGTAGATTTATGCATCAGGGTAAACATTAAGCATTAGCTTTCGGAGCCCCCTGTGTCAAACGCGCCCTTCTCTTAAGCAGTTCTCCCTGTTGGCGAAGCACTTCCGCGGCGTCGGGATCCCCCTGACCCATCGATCTCAACCGCGCCGACAACCTCTCCGCCTCTCTCCTCAAAAAATCCCCCTCCAACCGCCCTGCCAACTTCTCCAGCGCTCCATCCCACCCCTCCTCCTGCAACTTCTCCCACATGCTCGCTTCTAATCCCGTCACAAAATCCTGCTCCTCCGCCGCCAAATGAGGCAAGAGATCCGCCAACCCCGTCCACCCGTCATCCCGATACAACCCCCTCATTTTCAAATAAAGCTCTTCTCCTCCCAAATTCTTCAACCACACCTCCTCCACCTTTCTTTCTACCTCGGGAAATTTTCCAGGCTGGCCCAGCACCAGCAAAAAGAGCTCCCGCATCACCGGATGCATCTCCAGCGGTTTCGCCGCCTGAATTCCTGGCGTCTCCCTTTGTTCGCTCCTCTCAAGAATTTTTGCCGCCTGCCCCCTCGCCTTTTCCACCTCATCCATCACCAAACTTTCTCCCAAACCCAACCGCGACGCCGCCCGCACCACTAAACTCGCCCGACTCACCGCGCTCCCTACCAAGCCCAGCAACTTGGCCACCGCTTCCACCACCCGCCTCCGCCCACCAGGACTCTCCCCCTCTTGCTTCGTCTGCCAATCCACAAAGAAATCTAGAAAATCTACCGCCTCGTCCAGCTTTCCCCGAAACGCCTCCGCTCCCCCTTTGCGAATCAATGAATCCGGATCATCCCCCGCTGGCAGACGCACCACCTTCACCCCCAATTCCGCCTTCGCCAATCCACCCCACCCCTGCCCACCCTCCACCAGAACCCCACCCAACCTCCCCGCCGCCCGATCCCCCGCCGCATCCGCATCCAAACAAATCACAATCTCCTTCGCAAACCGCCCAATCAATTTCGCATGCTCCTCCGTGAAACCCGTGCCCAACGGTGCCACCGTCTCCGTAAAACCCGCTGCCTGCGAACGCAACACATCCAACTGCCCCTCCACCACAATCGCCCGACCCGCCTCCGCCATCGCCCTGCGCGCTCGATCAAACCCAAAGAGCACCCTGCCTTTTTTGAAAATTACCGTCTCAGGCGAATTGACATATTTCGGTTCCTCTGGCCCTGCCCCGGCCAACACCCGCCCACTAAAGGCAATCACCCGCCCCCCCTCATCCAAAATCGGAAACATCAGCCGATTACGAAAACGATCATAAACCCGACCCGACTGCGCTCGCAACGCCACCCCCGAGGCAATCATCTCCTCCTCCGTATACCCACTCTTCTTTCCCCAATCCAATGTCGCCGTCCACGCCGCAGGCGCGAAACCCAATCCAAACCGCACAATCCACTCCAGTGGAATCTCCCGCTCTTTCAGATACGTCCGAGCCTCCTCTGCCGCAGGATCACTCGCTAATAGATCCCTCCAGTGCAATGCCAGCGCCGCGTGAATCTGTCGCAACCTCTCCCGCTCCGCCCCGCTTCCCCCATCGCCCCCCCCTTTTCCTCCTCCGCCCGCCTCATCTTCCACCGCCACCCCCGCCCGTTCCGCCAACCGTCGCACCGCCGCCGGAAAATCCAGCCCCTCTGTCATCATGATAAACCGGAAAACATCCCCGCCAGAACCCGAACTAAAACATTTAAAAAACTGCTTATCAGGATGGACGTAAAAAGAAGGGGTCTTTTCCTTCTTAAATGGACTCAATCCTCTGAAGTTTGTCCCCACCCGCCGTAACTGCACAATCGCTCCCGCCACCTCCACCAGGTCGCTCGCCCGCCTCACCTTCTCGATCGTTTCTGCAGAAAAACCCATACTCTTCCGTTCTCCCCCCCTCCCGCCAACCCACAAGCCTTTCCCCACGAGTTGCTCCAACCCACCTTTTCCTGCATCTTAATAACTTCTATGCGCCTCATCTCCATCTCTGTAACTCCCACCAGACGAGTTCTCTCCCCTCGCCTCGTCAGCAGGATGACCTCTTACAGCCTCTTCGCTCTGCTTCCTTGGATTCCTCTTCTCCACCCCCACCACTCTCATGCCGCCGATGCCCCTCCCCTAGCCCCCAAATCCCGCATCGCTATGGTCGAAGACCCGTCACTCCTGACCAATTTCGATCCCGACCCAGCAGCCGTCAAAGATGCCATCGCCTCCCTTCTCTCCGCCCTCAGCGGAAAATCCAACGCCGCTGAGGCTTGGAAAGAGCTCGGCATCGACCCCAACGACACCGTCGCCGTTAAAGTCACCGCCCGAGGCAACCCTCGCACCGGTACACGCCGCCAAGTCACCGACGCCGTTACCGCCAGCCTCGTCGCCGCAGGGGTCAAACCCGACCACATCACCATCTACGACAAACGTGAAGTAGATATGACCAAATCTGGTTACCCCACCAAACAAGAATCAAATCAAGTTCAAGTCCGCGCCATCATTGCCTCAGCCGCCTCTGATGTCCCAGGCCTCGGCTTCGATTCCACCACCACACCCTACTTTAGCCCCAGCATGGGCGAACTCATCTACGGCGACCTTAAATTCCAATCCTCCCTCATCGACGGAATCCCCGCCCCCAGCTCAAGTGGCAGCGCCAGCGGCGACAAAATTCCCTACTGGTCTTATTTCACTAAACTCATCACCCCCAAAGAAACCAAAATCGTTAATATCGGGAGTATGACAAGTGATCCCGATCTCGGCATCTACGGTTGCTGCGCCTCTCTCGCCATCGGCAGCGTCGACAACTCTCGCCGCCTCCTCAAACCCAACGCCGACCAAGACACCACCATCGGCGAAATCCTTACCAGCGATCCTCTCCTCAAACCCAAAACCGTCCTCCATATTTCCGATGGACTGATCCTGCAATTCGCTGGCGGGAAGGATTTCGACGCCAACTACGCCACCACCCCAGGCCTTCTCCTCGCTTCCACTGATCCCGTCGCCCTCGACACCATTGCCCTCTCCCGCTTTGAAAAAATGCGTGCCAATCCAGGAGTCAGCGTTCCTCCCATCCCCAAGATTGGTAACGTACCCCACATCGCAGGTGCCGCCCTCGTCGGCGCGGGCACCACCGATCCCAAACAAATGGAAATTCTTAAGGTAAAATAAAAACCAAAAAAGGGATTAAGTTTTTTAGGGGTTAAGGGGTTCAGGGTGGCGGACCGCTCGAATTAAGGCAGACAGGACTTTTTCTGCTTCCTCGATCTTTTCTGAGTACACCTTCACCTCAGGACTCCCTAAATAATTGAGCCGCGTGGCAAGGCTTGCTTGGTAATTTAATTCCCGCAGGGATCCAAAGGCAATTTCCAGGAAGCGCAAATATTCCGTTCGGCTTTCTCTTGAGCATCCTTCAACAATATTAGAAGGAACGGACACCGCCGCTCTTCTCATTTGAGAAACCAGACCGTAAATCTCTTCTCGTGGAAATTGTTTCGTTATCTTGTAGGTCATCAGCGCAATCTCGTCGGCTAAATCAAAAGCCCTTAACGTTCGATGGTCTCGCATAAATAAGATTTTTCTTTTTTCTTAGTTCCTTAACCCCTTGGTTCCCTTCCTCCCTCATCCCCCAATCGCCTGCACCTCGATCCCAAACCGAAAACTCCCCACCCCGACTCCGCGCCACTCCAGCTTCGCTTTTACCCCTCCTTTCCACACTCCAAGACCCTCATCCCACTCTAGCAACATCTTCGGGCCTTCCGTCTCGGCACGAGCCGCCATCCCTTTCGGCAAAAGCACTAGCACCCCCTCCATCGAAAAAAGCGAAAACCTCGCCTCCGAAATCTCCGCCAGTAACGCACTCACCGACGGTACCGCCTTGCGTAAATACGGAGCCACATCCGCCATTAACTTCCTCCCCTCCTTATCATCTCCTCCCTCCAACAACCCTTCCACCAACTCCACCCCTGCCGAAGCCACCCCCGTCAATCCACCTAGCTCAGGCCGATCCGAGTGCAAAGAGAACGAAAGCGTCAGCGGCAAAGCGTGCCGATCCGACTTCAACTTCGGCGCCACCGCCTGAAAAAGCTCCGCCTTGTCCCACGTCAAAATATCCCCTGCCATCGGCACGTTCGTCTCATAACGAAATCTTCCCACCCCGCTCGCCGCCTCACATCCCAACCACTTCATCCTTCGCAAATAATCACCCGAACGCACTGGACTCAGCCCCGCATCAGGCCGACTCATCCAGCCCTCCTTCTTTTTTCGTACCGAACCTTTTCTTACTCCAATCTCCACATCCTCTAGCACCAACTCAGGATGAGAGATTCGCACGCTAAATCCCCCCGCCTGATTCGTCGGTTCCCCCAAATCTTCCACCTCTAACTCCACCGCGAAAACCTCTTTTCCTTTTCTCTTAAACCCCACCACCACTCGGTCCCCATGCGAAAGCCCTTTCTCCAATACCCCAAAGAAACGGGCCTCCTCATCATCGTCTACCCCGCCCCGCAGAAACTTTAGCAACGCCGCCACCAATCCAAAGGCAGGTGCGATCGGTCCAAGAAACAGCCCCCAAACCGTTCCAGGCCCAGGAATCGCACCCGACAAAGCCTCCGCCACCCCAGCGGCCTTATCCAGAGCTCGACGCGACTCCTCATCCGACTCGGTCACCCCGACAGTAATTCCCACCCCTCCTGGATTCCGTCCCAGATAAGCTACGCGCCTCAGATACTTCTGATTCACTGGACCCACCCCACTGAATGGCAAGACCGTGGACTGCCCAGCTAGCGTGAGTTCAATCATCCCATCACGATTCGACCCAAGGTCACGGGAAATGAATGTTCGAGGATCCACACGAACCTCTTTGAGAAATATCGCCAGCAGATTCTTAGCTGGGATCGGCCCAACCGCACCAACGCCAGAAACAACCCTTACCTTTGCGCCCGCATTAAAAAGGATACGATCCAATCCCACCTGTCCATCCTTGGCTCCTCCCGCCATAAATCAATCGAGTAGTTTTTTTAGGTTAGAAGATCGCGCCTGCGCTAGAAATTCAAAACCGTCCACCGGTAGGGCTGACCGTCCCTGGTCAGCCGATTGAATCACTTAACCGCTCAGGCCTAAATCGCTCTATAGGCCAATGGAGCCCATCGGCCCTACCAAAGTCTAGGCTTTGTTCCTTTCATCGAGGCGGCCTCGGAGATGCCGCCACTACCTAGCTTCCAACTTTAAAACCACATTATCACCTTTTGACATTCTTAGTTTTAAACTGCCCCAATTCCCCTCTGCGTACCGCTTCTGCAGAAAAAACAAAGGGCGGATCCCGAAGGATCCGCCCTTTGCCAACAAAGAAAGGTTAACTAACCGACTTAGCTTTTCCGACGAGCACGAAGCGCAACCAATCCAGCCATTCCAAGAGCCAAGAGGGAAGCCGAGGAGGGCTCGGGGATTGCTACACCTAGATTAAAAGCGGAACTTGTCGCAAGATTAGCAGTAATGTCAGTTCCAACATAATCCCCAGTTTGAGAGTAAGCCATTAAAGTCGCCGTTGCACCTGTGTTTGCAGGCAGAATCCACGCTATGGCATCTCCAACCGAACCACCAGCTGAGTCGATCGAACTAGTCCTATACGTTCCAAATGCGATCGAAGTGCCACCACTCGCAAGGATCGACTTTCCACCAGTAAATGCACCTGTGGTGAAACTAACATCGCTTGATGTAAGCCCTTTAACAAAAAGGGCGGTAATAGTCTGCCCGGCAGCGACTGGCGCAATGTATTGTTCCGTCCATGTGCCAGAAGCAACGCCTACCCCAATGGCTGTAGCAAACAGGAGGGTGTCTGACGATTTGACTATGCTGGTCGCTCCAACGGTAAACACACCAGAATCAAACGCATTGTCAGTACCACTCGATATAAAGAATACCGTTCCTGAGCTAATAATAGCTCCTCCTGATTTGAATTCTCCCATGTCATACGACATTAATGTCGATGCTTTTACAGTTGGGATAAATGCGATTAGCAGTGCCGCGAGAATGTTAAGTTTATTTTTCATTTGTTTTATCTTTCTTTGTTTCTTTGTTTGTTTATTACAAGGCTACATTTGATGCGTTGATTAAGACCTTATCCAAGCCATCACTTGTGTACTTTCGGACAACTATTGCAGAACCAGAAGGAATTATTGGATCAACGGCAGTCGTTGTGCTTGAGGTATCATACCAAGCACCCGCGTACCTAAAGTAAATTTTCGATGGTGCACGGTTAATGCCGGCCCCAGTTGTGCTGTATACTAAAACCTGATCCCTTCGTGCTACGGTGGTCTTTCCCGTGCTTTGCAGAAAATTCGCATCGGTGAAACCTATCGCCGAAAGCAGATAATCGGACGCTCTTGGCAGGGCCATCGGATTGTCGTTCGCTGCAGAACTCGATGTAGCTAAGTAGATTGAATCGCTTTTAGTTAACAATCCTCCCACGACTGTCGCATTTAATTCCACAGGGGTTCCACCCGTATTCCTGTGAACAATATACTGCCCAGGTTCAACAATCGTATCCCCAGCTTTTACTCCTGTTGCCCCAGTGCTTACCCAATCAGCTAAGGTGGGGTTATAAAAATACAAAGTCGATGGAGCACGATTAATTCCCATCGCGACAAAATTTGGCAGGACCAATTGTGTACGCCGGGCTACAGTAGTAGTTCCCGTCGATGGTGTGAAGGAAACGCCAGAGTCTGCAGATGGAAACATGGTGTTAAGGGTCCAATACGGACGTAACTCAATCGCTGTAATATCTACAGAAACAAGCGTCAAACCATCGCGAGCGACTACAAGGTCTTCTGTCCCGTTCGATACAACTCTGAATGTCGTCCCTGTTAGGTTTCCAGCTGTAACTAGAGCAAAATATGTCTTCGGTTGGGTGTTAGCAACATATTGAAAGCCATTGGCGATGAAGGTCGCACCAGTACAAGAAAAAGTTGCATTATCACCACTGGTGACCACGCTACCGACGGCTCCTGTATGCGCTAACGGTCTTTGGAGTTGAGGAGCGAGAATTGTGTCCGACCCAGCGGCAAGTGTCAGTTTAGTATAACCTACGATGTCACTATTGACGGTGGTTTGTGCATTCACCGACATAACGGCGAGGGCGAGGATTGCGAGAGAGAGGTTTAGTTTTTTCATATTTGGTGTCTCCTTCATAAATACAACGTGCAACAGGTTATGTTCAAAATCAAGGGGAAATTTTTGCTTGCCATAAGATTGTCACATTTCCTAAACTAAGACTTTTTGCTAATGCAAGTCGTTGCTGATTAGTGGTTTTAGCTTTTAGAACCCTTTCGTTTGCCAATCGTGCTTAGAAAGTAAGTAAAATATTTTTCGGGCCTAGCAATTTTTGTTGCCCAAAACAGCTGTTTCTTAGTCGGTGATTTTTATGGCAGATCAGGCCTACGCCCGGCCTTTAGCACCGCAGAACCACCATCTTGCCCTGACAAAAAATTAATCTTCCGCTTCCCACCCGTTCGGAGCCACAATAGCCCTCGTGCCCTCCCCTCGCCTCTCCAAAAAAACTAAGAAAAATAAATCGAAAGTTTCCTTACCCTCCTCCTCTGCTTCTTCCGTCCCCCTCCGTAGCCCCAGCGACAGCGCTCGACCTCTCGACGACGACTACTCTCCCGCTCACCAGCACAATACCCGCCGCCTGCTCCTCAAACTTTCAGGCGAGACGCTAGCCGAATCTGGAAATCATCTCTCCACCGTCGTCACTCGCCGCCTCGCTCATCAGATCCGCGATATCCTCTCTCCCTCCCTCCAACTGGCCATCGTCATTGGTGGCGGCAACATCTGGCGGGGTGCCCCTGCCAGTGGCGAAGGTCGCATGGATCGCAATACCGCCGACTACATGGGCATGCTCGCCACCGTAATTAACTCCCTCGCCCTGCAAGACGCCCTCGAACATGCAGGCGTTGAAACCCGCGTCATGACCGCGATCGAAATGAATAATGTGGCCGAACCCTTTATCCGACGCCGAGCCCTCCGCCATCTGGAAAAAGGTCGCGTGGTCATCTTTGCCGCTGGCACAGGCCACCCCTTCTTTTCCACCGACACCACCGCCGCCCTTCGCGCCAGCGAGATCGGGGCCGATGCCCTCCTCAAGGCCACCAAGGTAGACGGAATCTACGATTCCGATCCCAAGACCAACCCCCGCGCTCAACGCTTTCAAACCATCACCTACGGGGACGCCCTGCGCCGCCGCCTGCAAATCATGGATTCCACTGCTTTCTCCCTCTGCATGGATAATAAAATTCCCATCGTGGTGTTCGATGTCTTCCGAGAGGGAAATCTGCGGGCCGCCGCCCAAGGTCGCCCCGTCGGAACCCGTGTCATCGCGGGCGACTAAAACACTCGAGCTGGCCGCCTAAGCTGAAGGTAGGGCTCTCCGATCCTCGATCGGAATCGGGGCGCAGACGCGCACGCCTGCACTAGACGATAAAACCCGTCCACCGGTAGGGCGCATCATCCGTGATGCGCCGATTGAACCGCTCAACCGCTCAGGCCGAAATCGCCCTATCGGCCGATCGGGCCTACTTCGTTCCGCAAACTCGTTACTTCGAAGGCCAAGAGCCCATCGGCCCTACCAAAGTTTAGGTTTTGTACCTTTCATCGAGGCGACCTCGGAGATGTCGCCCCTACCTAAGGCTGGAAGTTGAGGCGTTGAGAATACAATTTCTAAGCAGGGGGTGAGGGTTGACGTGGGTTGGCGTTGGCTACAAATTCAACCCATGAAGATCGTTGAGATTACCCCCCTCCCCAAATATCGTTTGCACCTGCGATACGAAAGCGGGGAATCGGGGGACGTAGACCTTTCCTCTATGGCGGGCCAAGGCGTATTTGTGGCCTGGAACAAATCCGGTTTTTTCGACCAAGTTCAACTTTCCCCAGAGGGAGCCCCGCAGTGGCCTGGGGAGATCGATCTATGTCCCGATGCGCTTTATATGCAAATGACGGGCAAAGGGGTGGCCGATATTTTTCCAAGCCTTTCCAAACCGTACGCGCATGCCTGAGATCTCTCGTTTTTACGGAATCGTCATCCGGTTGTTTTATGGGGATCACAAGCCTCCCCATTTTCACGTCACCTACGGAAGTTTAAGCGCAAAGTTCAATATTGAAAATTTACTTTGGATGGAGGGAAATCTCCCGCCGCGGGCATCCGCCATGGTCGAAGAGTGGGCCCGACTTCATCAGAGCGAACTACGACAGGCTTTTTTGAATGCAACCGAACTTAAACAGCCCCCAAAAATCGATCCTCTTCCCTGATCCAGACACGGGCCATCACAGATACAGAGGGAAATTTATTTGAAGATTAGGCCCTAAGCTAAGGTAGGGCTCTCCGAGCCTCGATCGGAATCGGGGCGCAGACGCGCACGCCTGCACTAGACGATAAAACCCGTCCACCGGTAGGGCGCATCATCCGTGATGCGCCGATTGAACCGCTCAACCGCTCAGGCCGAAATCGCCCTATCGGCCGATCGGGCCTACTTCGTTCCGCAAACTCGTTACTTCGAAGGCCAAGAGCCCATCGGCCCTACCAAAGTTTAGGTTTTGTACCTTTCATCGAGGCGACCTCGGAGATGCCGCCCCTTCCTAAGGATTGAGCGCGGGATTCGCACGTTCCTACCCCCTCTTTCTTTCTTCCGAATTGCTTTCTTTCTTCCTACTCTTTCGAGCATATGTCGGCGCCCCAAATCAATATTTCTGATGTCGCCTCTCTGGCCCGCCTCACCCTCACCCCCGAGGAAACGGCAAAGTTCTCCGCTCAACTCACCCAAATCCTCGGCCATATGGAAACCCTCAGCCAAATCGCCACGGGCGCTGTCCCCGAGGTCACCCCCCCCGCCCAACCCGCCCTCCGCCAGGACATCCCCGCCCCTAGTCTTTCGATCGAAGCCGCCCTCTCCAACGCTCCCGCCCAAGCCAACGACCTCATCCTCGTCCCCAGAATTCTCGAATGAGCCTAGCCTACGAAACCATCGCCACGCTCCGGCGTCGTCTCCTCTCCAAGGAGATTCATCCGCGCGATATCCTCAAAGATCTCTTCACCCAGATCGATGCCCGCGAAAAAACTCTCCACGCCTACACCTATCTCCATCGCGAGAGCGCCCTCGTCGCCGCCGAAAAAGCCGATCTCTCTCTTCCCCTCGGTGGCATCCCCATCGCCCTCAAAGATAATCTCAATGCCCTCGGCGATCCCTGCACCTGCGCTTCCAAGATTCTCGAGGGATACAAAGCCCCCTACGATGCCACCGCCGTCTCCCTCCTCCGCCAAGCGGGCTCCATTCTCCTCGGTCGAACTAATATGGACGAATTCGCCATGGGCTCCTCCACGGAAAACTCTGCCCTCGGCCTGACCCGCAATCCCTGGGATCCCACTCGCATTCCAGGTGGCTCCTCAGGAGGTTCTGCCGCCGCCGTCGCCGGACGCATCGCCCTCGCTGCCCTCGGTTCCGACACAGGCGGCTCCATCCGCCAACCCGCCGCCCTCTGCGGTTGTGTCGGACTGAAACCCACCTACGGCCGCATCTCCCGCTACGGCCTCGTCGCCTTCGCCTCTTCCCTCGATCAGATCGGCCCGCTCACCCGTACGGTCGAGGATTCCGCTCTCCTTCTCTCCGTCCTCGCCGGCCACGACCCTCGCGATAACACCACCGATCTCCGACCCCCCGAAAAGTTTCTCACCCAAAAAAATGGCTCAGTCCAAGGCCTGCGCGTCGGACTGCCCAAAGAATATTTCCTCCCAGGAATGGATTCAGAAACCGAATCCGCTATCCGCTCCGCCGCCGATTGGTTCAGGAAAAACGGCGCCACTCTTGTCGACGTCTCCCTCCCCCACACTCCCACTGCCATCGCCGTCTACTACATCCTCGCTACTGCCGAGGCTTCCGCCAATCTCGCCCGCTTCGACGGAGTCCGCTACGGCCGACGCGCCACCGATGCCCGCGATGTTCTCGACCTCTATCATCGCACCCGCTCGGAAGGATTTGGAGCAGAAGTCAAACGCCGCATCATTCTCGGCACCTTTGTCCTCAGCCAAGGCTATGCCGACGCCTACTATTGCCAGGCCCAAAAAGTTCGCGCCCTCCTCCGCCAAGATTTTGAAAAAGCCTTCACCCAGTGCGATCTCCTCCTCACCCCCACCAGCCCCGAGCCCGCCTTCCCCCTTGGCGAACGCACCCAAGACCCTCTCAAAATGTACCTCGCTGACGTTTTCACTATCTCGACCAATCTCGGAGGCAACGGAGCCATCTCCCTCCCCTGCGGTTTCACAAAATCAAATCTGCCCATCGGACTGCAGTTGATCGGTCCTCGTTTCGGAGAAGAAACCATCCTCCGCGCCGCCCACGACTTCGAACAAGCCCACGACTTCTTTCAAAGGTTACCCCCCTCATGAGTACCCCCGCAAAATGGGAAGCGGTCATCGGGCTGGAAGTGCATGTGCAACTTCTTACCCAAACCAAAATGTTTTGCGGATGTATCAACCACTACGGGGATGCCCCCACCAGCCACGTCTGCCCCGTCTGCCTCGGCCTGCCAGGCAGTCTTCCCGTTCCCAACGAAGAGGCGATTCGGCTGACTCTTCTCACGGGGCTAATGCTCGGTTGCAACCTCGCCCCCGTGGCGCGATTTGATCGAAAAAACTATTTCTACCCCGATATGCCCAAGAATTATCAGATCAGTCAGTACGACGATCCCCTTTGCGCCGGCGGTCTAGTCCCCCTCGATCCCTTCCTTTTTCCCAAGGAAATCCAGGACACCGCCGAAGCCAAAGCAGGCCGCTCGATTCGCCTCACCCGCATCCATCTCGAAGAAGATGTCGCCAAATCTTTCCACTTTGAAGATCGCAGCGGAATCGACTTTAACCGGGCTGGCACCCCCCTGATGGAGATCGTTTCCGAAGCGGACCTCCGTACCCCTGGCGAAGCCTTCTCCTTCCTCGGCTCCCTCCGCCAAGTTCTCCTTGCAGGCCACGTCAGCCATGCCGATATGGAAAAAGGCCAAATGCGCTGCGACGTGAACGTTTCCGTACGGCCCATCGGCCAAAAAGAGTTTGGCACCAAAGTGGAGCTCAAGAATCTCAACTCCACCAGCGGTGTCCGCCGTGCTTTAACCTACGAGATCGCTCGGCAGATCGCCGCCTGCGAAAAAGGCGAGGCCATCGCTCACGAAACCCGCCGCTGGGATGATGAAGCTGGCGCCACTTTCACCATGCGGACCAAAGAAAAAGCCCACGACTACCGCTACTTCCCCGATCCCGATCTCCTTCCCGTGCGCACCGATCAAGGTCTGCTCGAGGCGGCTCGGACCCGCCTCCCAGAGCTTCCCACCGTTCTGCAATCGCGCCTCATCCAAGCCTTTGGGGTCACCGCCTATCAAGCCAGCGTCCTTGGGGCGGACCGCGTCCTTTGTGCCTACTTTGAAAAAGCGGCCGCTCAGGCCAAAAGCAAAGCCACCGTGGCCAACTGGATCCTGAACGACTTCCTCTCCAACCAACCCGACCCCGCCACCACCCCTATCCTCCCCGAGTTTTTTGGCGAGCTGGCCGATCTCGTGGCCGACGGCACGATCAACAGCGCCCAAGCAAAAAAAGTCTTCGCCGAACTCGTTACCATTCCCGCCTCGCCCCGCGAAATCGTTAAACGCCTCGGCCTAGCCCAGATTTCCGATGTCTCCGCTCTAGGCACGTACTGCGACGAAGCCATCGCGGCCAACCCGCGAAGCGTCGAGGACTACCGAGCGGGCAAGACCAACGCGATCAACGCGCTCAAGGGTTTCGTTATGAAAAAAAGTCAGGGCAAAGCCAATCCCCTTCAGGTAGACGAAATCTTAAAGGCGAAACTTTCCGCTTAGACGGTTGCCCTTCTTCCCTCCTTGGGCGATCTTTCTTCACGGCCATGATCTCCAACGAAGCCTACGTCCTCGAACTCCTCCAGAACTCCGGGTCGGTCTCCCTGGAGGACATGGTCGCCTGTCAGCAGGAAGCGGCGGCCAACGGTCTTTCCACTCTCGAGAGCATCAGCAAACGAGGCTTGCTCACCCAAGATCAGATTTTGGAAATCGTGGCCAAGGATTGCGGAATGGAATTCGAGGCCCTGATCGAGCATGTCGATGAAGATATTCTCAGCACGATTCAGCCCAGCGACAGTCGTCGCTATCATGCTCTTCCCGTCCGCCGTCTGCCCGCAGGCTTGCGCATCGCCATTTCTGATCCTCTCGATTTCGAGACACTCGACGCCCTGCGCTACCTCCTGAAGACCGATCTCGAACCGGTGGTGGTGCCCCTCGCCAGAATCGACGAAGCGATTGTCAAGTTCTTCGGCAAGAACGATGAATCCTTGCAAACCTTGATGGCCAACATGGATGGCAGTGAGCTGGAGCTAAAAACCGCAGGGGGCGAAGAAAACGAGGAAACAGCCGAAGGGGATGCCCCCATCATCCGCTTGGTCTATGGACTGATTTTGGAAGCGCACCGTCTCAGGGCGAGTGACATCCATATCGAACCGCTCGAAAAAAGACTGCGCCTGCGCTATCGCATCGACGGAAATATGCAGGAGATGCGGGATCCGCCCAAACGCCTTCAATCGAGCATCATCAGTCGAATCAAAATCATGTCGAATATCAGCATCGCTGAAAAGCGCCTTCCCTTGGACGGTCGTATTACTTTGGCCACGGTGGATGGACCCACTCTCGATCTTCGCGTCTCCACCGTCCCCACCATTCACGGGGAATCAGTCGTCATGCGAATTCTGGACAAGAAGAATCTGATGCTGGGCCTGCCGGAACTGGGTTTCTTTGCCGACGATCAACTCATTCTCGAACGCGTGATTAACTACGCCGACGGAATCTTTTTGGTCACAGGGCCCACCGGATCGGGCAAATCGACCACCCTCTACGCTTGCTTAAACATGATCAATAAACCAGATCGAAAATTAATTACAGTGGAAGACCCCGTCGAGTATCAGTTGGCAGGCGTCAATCAGGTCGCCGTCAACACCGACATTGGCATGACCTTTGCCGCCGCGCTCCGCGCCATGCTCCGCCAAGCCCCCAACATCATCATGGTGGGAGAAATTCGAGACGTGGAAACCGCCTCCATCGCCATCAATGCATCCCTCACGGGACATTTGGTCTTTTCCAGCCTGCACACCAACGATGCCCCCAGCGCCATCACCCGCTTGGTCGATATGGGGGTAAAACCTTTTCTCGTCTCCTCTTCCATTCGCGCGGTCCTCGCCCAACGCCTCATCCGAAAAATCTGCCCCGATTGCAAACAGCCCTACACCCCCACGGATGTGGAGTTGCGCGCCCTCAACCTTAGCACCTCCAATCTCGCCGAAGCCCGTTTCGCCAAAGGCCACGGGTGCGATCGCTGTCGCGGCACTGGCTACCGAGGACGGGCAGGCATTTTCGAGATTTTTGTGGTGGATGACGAGATGCGCCACTTGATCAATGAAGGTGTTCCCGTTTCCAAGATTCGCCAGCGAGCCCGTGATTTGGGTATGCGTACCTTACGTGAGGACGGAATTCGCAAGGTGGTCTCCGGCATGACTACCCCAGAAGAGGTGATTTCCGCCACGATGTCGGATAAGGATTAATCCATGGACGCCCGCTTCCTCCTCCCCTTCCTTGAAGAGCAGACGATTCTCTCCACCGAACAGGCACGAGAAATTTCCGAAGAGCAAAATCGAACGGGTAAGCCGGTCGAAGCAATTCTGGCCAATTTCGGCATTATTCAACTTCCTCAGATCCTCGAAAAGATTTCCGATAGCCTAGGCCTACCCCTGATTGCGGATCTCACTGGACTCGACCTCAGTCCCGAACTACTCGCCCGAATCCCGCCGCACACCGCCCGCAATGTAGGGGCTCTGCCGGTAGCGGGCGACGCTACCACTTTGACCGTGGCCTTGGCCGATCCGCTCGCCACCCAAGCCTTGGAAGATCTGCGTTTCGCCACCGGCATGGAAATCGCCCAAGTCGTTGCCCCACCTGATCAAATTCAACCTCTCCTCGACAAACACTACGGCTCGGCCGAGGTCAATATCGATGAACTGCTCACCGAATTGGAGAATGCTCCCGATAGCGCCCTGACCGCTGAGGGAGTCGACCTCAGCGAAGCAGGTAGCGCTCCAATCATCAAATATGTCAACACGATCATCGCTCGAGCGATTCACGCCAAGGCGAGTGACATCCATTTCGAGCCTTTCGAAAAAGAATTTAAAATTCGTTATCGGGTTGACGGGGCTCTCTACGAAATGGCCCCGCCTCCACGGCGCCTAGCGATTCCCCTCACCTCCAGAATTAAAGTCATGGCTAACTTAAACATCGCCGAGCGCCGCGTGCCTCAGGACGGTCGAATTCAAACTCTTCTCGCAGGTCGCCAAGTCGATTTGCGAGTCTCCACCCTACCCACCCAGTATGGAGAGAGTGTCGTGCTCCGTATTCTCGATCGTACGGTGGTCAATCTAGATCTGGAGAAGTTAGGCATTCCAAAACACATTTTCGATTACATCTGCGAGACCGTGGAAAAACCCAACGGCATCTTTATCGTGACGGGTCCCACCGGTTCGGGCAAAACCACCACCCTCTACTCCTGCCTCGGACGGATCAATACCATCGACACCAAAATTCTCACGGTCGAGGATCCAGTCGAATACGAATTGGAAGGCATCATCCAAGTTCCCGCCAACGAAGCCATCGGCCTGACCTTTGCCCGTGCCTTGCGTGCCTTCTTGCGGCAAGATCCTGATAAGATTCTTGTCGGAGAAACCCGCGATTTGGAAACCGCCCAGATCGCCATTCAAGCCAGCCTGACGGGCCACTTGGTCATGACCAGTCTGCACACCAACGATGCCGCTGGGGCGGTCACCCGCCTTCTGGATATGGGAGTGGAACCCTTCCTGATGTCCGCCACCATGGAGGGTATTCTTGCCCAGCGTCTTCTGCGCCGAGTGTGCAAAGAGTGTCGCACTCCCTTTCCCCCTAAAGAGGATGTCCTCGCCCAGCTAGGCATGACCGCCTCCGAGGTCGGAGACCGCCCCTTCTACTTCGGCAAAGGTTGCGAGATCTGTAACGGCACAGGCTACAAAGGTCGTGTAGGTATTTATGAGCTCCTCGACATCCGAGAACCCATTCGACAGTTGATCAATGAGCGTGCACCTTCAGTTGTTATTCGCCAAAAAGGAATTGAACTCGGCATGACCACCCTACGCCAAGACGGCATCCGCAATCTTCTCGAAGGCCACACCAGCATCGAGGAAGTGCTCAAGTACACCTAGTCGCTATGCCCCTCTTCGCCTACTCTGCGGTCGATGCCCAAGGAAAAACTCACCAGGGAACTCTTGAAGCTAACAGTGCCGCAGATGCTGCCGCCGCCATCAAGAAAAAGGGACAGTTCCCCACCAATATTTCCGAAACCACCGCTGCCGCTGCAGGCAAAGCAACCAGCAAGGGCTTTTCCTTTAAGTTTTCTTTGGGGGGCGGTGGAGGCACAGGCAAAGTTCCCGGCAAAACCCTAACCGTTTTCACTCGCCAGCTTTCCACCCTGATTAGCGCGGGTCTACCTCTCCTCCGCAGTCTGCGCACTTTGGGAAAACAGGAAAAAGATGCCAACCTTAAAAAGATCATGCTGGGCTTGTCCGAGTCGGTCGAGGGAGGCACAACTTTCTCCGAAGCTCTCTCCCAGCACCCCAAGGCCTTTAACAAACTATACGTCAACATGGTCAAGGCCGGCGAGCTAGGTGGTGTTCTCGAAATCGTCCTGACCCGTTTGGCTGAGTTCGCCGAAAAAAGTCAGCGGATCAAAGGCAAAGTCACCTCCGCCATGGTCTATCCTCTGGTGGTCTTAACCATCGCCGTCGGCATCGTCACCTTTCTTATGCTTTTTATCGTGCCCAAATTTGAAGCCATCTTCAAAGACATGCTCGGAGGCAGACCCCTGCCCTTCATTACCCAAATGATCATGGATCTCAGCCGATTCATTCAGGGAAATTTTCTCCTCATCGCCGGGGTTATTATCGTCGCGGTCTTCGCCGCACGCTTTGCCATGAAAATGCCTGGGGTAGCCGCAGCCGTGGATAATTATAAACTCAAAATTCCCCTCTTTGGCGACATGTTAACCAAAACCTCCGTCGCACGCTTCAGCCGGACCCTCGGCACCTTGGTTTCTTCCGGAGTGCCCATTCTTCAGGCCCTCAACATTACCCGCGATACCGCAGGCAATCTGCGCGTAAGTAAAGCGGTCGAAAGTATTCACGACAACGTCAAGGAGGGGGAATCGATGGTTACCCCCATGGAAGCGAGCGGTATTTTCCCTCCAATGGTCGTCTCCATGGTCCAAGTCGGCGAGGAAACAGGACAGCTGCCCGACATGTTAACCAAAGTTGCCGACGTTTTTGAAGAGGAGGTGGATAACGCAGTCTCCGGCCTCACCTCCCTCCTTGAGCCCGTCATGATCGTTCTCCTCGCCCTCGTCGTTGGCACGATCGTCGTCGCCCTCTTTCTTCCACTCATCACCATCATCCAAGATTTGACCGGCGGCGCGTAGTCGGTGCTCGGCGACTCCATCCTGGAGGTCGTGGTCTGCCGATTTCGGGAAGATCTCGCTTGGACCCGCAATCTGCCCCACGGCGTTCCCGTGACCGTCTATGACAAAACAGTACCTCCCGATCCTCTTTGGCCTGGGGCCTTACCCTTGCCCAACATCAGCCGAGACGACTACGTCTGGTTACACCATCTGTTCGAACGCTACCATGATCTGGCCGACCTGACCGTCTTCGCCCAAGGAAGGCCTTTTGATCATGCCCCTGATCTTCATCGGGTCATCCGCCAACTCGCTCGTGCCGACGAACCCACCCCCGATTTCTGGTGGCTAGGATTTCTTTGGGAAACGGATAACGCTCGGGGCTATCCCTCGTTCGTAAATTGGACCAAGAATCCCACCCGGCGAGAACTGGATCTCGAAAGTTTTTTTCAAGCTCTTTGGCAAGAACCTGCCCCCGAGGTCGTTCGCTACGTGGGAGGAAGCCAGTTCGCCCTTTCCCGCTCGGCCGCTCATCGCCGTCCACGGGAGTTTTATGCACGCGCTCGAGATATCTGCCTCAACTTTCCTGATGCCGCCCACTTCTTTGAAAGAACCTGGGATCGCGTCTTCCTCGCCCCCCCTCTCGACCCTGCCCTTTTTGGTCCCTCAGGCCTCCGCCTACTCAAGCCCGTGCGCCCGAAGACCCCAGCCAAACTTCTTTAGGGAGTATCCCCCTCCGCTTTTGGGGGCGCCTTAGCCCCAATTCTCGACTGCAAGGTGGAGAGCCTTTCGCGAAGACTAGAAGGAAGCATCACCGTTCCTCCCTGAGTATGAACTTCGCCCGCTTCGTTCCTTTTTAAATCAGGTGTATCCACTCCCTGCTGTCTCGACTCCTCCCTCAATAAATTTCCGTCGGCATTAACCACCGTGATTCGATGAACTCCTGCCGCCGTGGCATAAAGAAGATGCAGGTGATTTTCCGAATCAAATTCTGCTTTGGGTTTACCCAAGGGAAGGTACGGTCCCAAGCGTCGCACGGGATAAACCAGATTCTGCTCGGGAACCTCCACCTTCAGGTAGAGCCCCACGTTCGGGTCCTCATAAAATTTAAGCAGCGAATAAATTCTCCGTTCCTTACCATCTCCTCGCGGCACCGACCAGATCACCTCTCCTTTGCCGATAAGAAAATCGAGAGACTGAGTCAGCAATTTCTCCCCCGAGGGGAGGTTGACCGAGGCTCTCGCTCGATATCCCCCCGTATCGCGAACCAAATAATAAGGGGCCAAATCAACCGAAATAGCCGTGGACTCTCCCGGCTTCAAAATCTTATCGGGAGGACTCAGCGGGCGCTCGGGTGGAATCAACATTCCATCACGAGACTGCACAATCATCTCCAACCAAGATTGCCCCTTCGCCTCGGTCAAGCGAAGTTCCGTTGCTCCCTGATTCTTCAAGCGAACCGTGAATGGAATAGGGGAAAATTGCAAATAGGCCGTCTTGGCCGTCTCCAGCCTAACGTCAACTTGTGCCCAGCCTGCCGAGCAGGCCAACCCGAAAAGGCAGAGGAGAACTCGCGTAAAGCAATTCATACGTTAGGCAATATGCGGGCGGGCCTAACCCCACGGCAAGAGGTAAGGCAAGTTGGCCTTACGGCCAACCGCGACAATCAGGAGAAAAATTTTCTTAGTTCGAAGCGAAAACCGTCTGTGGCACCACGGCATTTTCGTTCACTAGAGAAGTTTCTGTCGCCACAGCAGTTTCCACCGGTGCTTGAGCTATCAGGTTCGCAGAACCCTTCCGGCTCGTGTCCAACCGGAGCGCAGCTTTCAGAGCTTTCTTCCAAGTGCCGTAGAAGTGCTTTTTGCAGGCCGCGGCAAAGAGAGAAGGATTAGCTTTCTTCACCTCAGGGGTGATGAGCTTCACTCCTTGAGCCTTCAACTCCAAGATGCCTTCGGCGACCGAGGCCTTCGTCCAACGCTTGCGACGGCGGATATCATCATAATTGATTCCAGCACTTTCCAACGCCCGCCCCCAGTTGCCGAAACGGCGCCGAGCCGTCGCGATAAGCTTGTTGGACGATTCATCCATCGACTTGGAGCTAAGATCTGCCCCTTCGGTTTGCAATCTGCGGATTTCCTCGAGAATCCCTTCCATATCCCAACTGCGATACCGGTAAATTTCTTCCGAAGCCAAACCCGCTGCCTCCAAAGCCGCTCGCCAATCACCGAAATATTTAGGCCGGATCGCCGCGTAAACCATCGAGTTGTGTTGGCTCAGGGCCATCGAACGGAAGGAAAGATCAAAGCCAAGTGCGGCTAAGTTCCGAATCTCTTCTACGATCACCTCTTTCGACCACTTCCGATACTTGCGAACCGCTTCATAGGAAATGCCCGCTGCCTCCACCGCCTTCTGCCAACTTCCGTAGTAACGGATCGATGCCGCCAAAAGCTCTTGATAGTTCAAACGAACGTGATTGGCATAGAGAGCTTCACCTCTTTCTTTCCACTGGCGAATTTCGGTAAGAACCCGCTCTGCACTCCAACGAAGATTTTTGCGTGATTTAATATTCATAGTTTCCTTTATAGACGGAAAAATCTATTTGTCAAGTCACAGAAAATTTGCGTATCTATATATTTCTAATGGTTATTGCTTTATATTGTTTAATCACCTCTAGATAGCCTCTTAGCCAAGGCGACTGGCAGGCCGGCCTTGATAACTTTTGAGGCGGCTTTTTCCACATCGTAATCCACCCTTCGCAGGTCGACGATCTGCTCCTGGGAGTCGTATGTCACGTAAGCCGCCCGCCAATCTCCATCTCGGGGTTGCCCCACCGACCCCACATTAAAAAGAAACTTACGGGCCACTTTCAACCGCTCGGGGTGCACATCGACTCTGCGAAATTCAACTGGCCGCACCTCTTTTTCTTTCAAGAAAACTGCAGGCCGATGGGTATGTCCGATAAAACAAAGATTAGTTTTTTGGTAGAAAAAACTCGTTTGTGCCTCAAGTCGAGTCGAGACATAGGCCCAATTTTCCGGGCCGTCCAACGTGGCATGGGCCAAGGTCCATGCTGTTTCTCCATGTAACAAAGGCAGTCGTCGTAAATAATTCAACTGGGCAGGGCTGAGCTTGCTTCGCGAAAAGCTCAACGCCTCCTGCGCATCCTTCGAAAAAGTTTCTGGACTTTGGGAGTGAGTCACCAACTCGTCATGATTCCCCTTCACCACTGGACAACCCAAAGCTCGCACCACCTCCACACACTCCGCAGGGTTCGCATTATAGCCAACCAAATCTCCAATGCAGAGGGGGTGGGTTACCTGCTGATCCTCCATATCCGCTAGCACCGCCTCCAAAGCTTCCAAATTCCCATGAACGTCGCCAAATATTCCGTACTTCATTTCATCTTCCTCACTCTTTTCTCCGCCGCCTCTTTCTCCAATCGCGTAATCTCGCGTTCCACCACTTCAGGTCTACGGGCTTGGCTAGGTGCATCGCCCATCTCTCGCCGTAAGTTTTTAAAATAATCTAGCGCCCCCTGCTTGTCCCCCGCTTTCTCTAAGGCGTAGCCAACGAACCGCTCCAAATAAGGAGGCGCATCCCCTTTGCTTAACGCTTCGCGGTAGCACCTAGCCGCCTCCTGATAATCTCCCAACCGTTGCCAATAAAGATCCCCCAATCGCTGAAAAAGAAGTGCCTTCTCTGGAACCGCCTTCGTTCCCCTCTCTAAAAGATCTCGCCCCGCCTCCACCCACCGCCGAGCTTCCATTTTCCGTTTTGTCTCACTGCTTTCCCCACTGTACCTCTCCGCCGCCACCGCCGCATTCCATGCCAAATGCCAAGAGGCCGTATCCCAGAAAACCGCAACCCGAGGTTGCAACATCGTCGCCAACTCCAATGCACTTCTCACTCGAACCCACTGCTGCTCTTCCCACGCCCCGTGAGCCTGCAACATCAGTGCATTTGCCGCCAGACCACGAAATCCTCCCAAGGCCGCCAAAGCCAGTCCTTGCCCTACTTTTTCGCGAATCGCCACCGTCGTCGGCCCACTAAATCCGTAGGTCGCCTTCCTCTGATCTCGAGCCATCGCTTTTTCCCAAGGAATCTTGGCTCCCCCCCAAACCAGCAAAAGGACCAAGGCCCCAGCCAGGGTCGCGATTGGCTTCAAATATCTCTCCCCTCAAACATGCAGGCCGCCGCCGCCAAAAGGACCCCAATGTACACTCCCGAATACCCCACCACCTCCAGGGTCGTTCGCCAGACCACCACATTTCCCGCCACAATCTCATCGATCAGATTATAAAGATTAAAATCAGGCACAAGCAGAGCCACTACCGCTAAAAAAATCCTCACCGTCCAGCGAGAGACCTCCCCCGCCTCCAACCACTGCTCCCTCGCCACCGACTGCAAATGCCCAATCAGATAAACCAAAAGTGTCATCGCCATGACAAAAGTTGTCGAAGTCGCAATCGTGCTAAAAAATACCGCCAAGGCAGCCACCACTGCTAATTTTGCCCCCACTAATAAAACCGCTTGAAGTAAACGCGGGTCCATCGCCTCCGCCCGAATCGCCGCCGCCGCCTCAGGGTCCAGCCCCTCAGCTCGCAAAAGCTGCCCTTCCTTCCAACCCAGAACCCCCCAGACCGCCAACGCCATAACCACCACCATCAAAGCCAAATAAGCGGTCAGCCCAAAATATTTCCCCACGACAAACTCCCATCTGCGTAGAGGACGACAAAGAGCAGTCAAAATCGTTCGCTTTTCAATTTCCCCAGGAATTAATTGGGCCGCCCCCAGAAGCCCCACCAATAAACCCGTCAGACTGATCGCCGCATACCCCAGATCCTTGAGAAACTTAAACTGTTCCTGAAAGGAAAACTCCGTGAAATAGTTCGCTCCGCCGATCAAAACCAAAGCAAACACCAAAAGCACTGCAAATACTTTCTGCCGGACCGCTTCCAGAAAGGTATTTCCAGCCACCGCAGAAATTCTTCGTAAGCAGCCGGTCATCGCCGCGTCTCCTCAGGTAAACTTCTCAGAAAATAGTCTTCCAATCTCTCCCGCGGAGCCCCTTCCCGCACCACTTGCCCTCCCTTTTTCTTCAGCCAGGCCAGCAGCTCCTGCCGATCCCCCTCAGGCAACCCTTGTACCTTCACTTCCCACTCGTTTTTCCTCGTCAGCAGATCCTCTAATCGACCTTCCCTCAGCTTTTTTCCGCGGTGCAAAATAATTACCCGATCCGCCACATCCTCCACCTGCTCCAATAGATGGCTCGAGAAAATCACCGTTTTTCCTCGTGCCTTTAGTTCGAGAATTAAATCTCGAATCTCTCGTGAGCCTCCGGGATCAACCCCAGCGGTGGGCTCATCCAACATCAGAATTTCTGGATCACCCACCAACGCTCCTGCCAGGCCGGCGCGTTGCAACATTCCCTTAGAGTAGGTGCGCAAGGGCCTTTTGCCCGCTTCTCCACCTAACCGAACCAATTCAAGCAGTTCCTTCACTCTCTTTTCCAGCCCCGCCCCTCCCAAGCCACTCAACCTCCCATAATATCGCACCAACTCCGCTCCGCTCAAAAAAACCGGAAAGTAGGGATTTTCTGGAAGAAAGCCGATCTGCCTTCGGGCCGAAATCGTTCCCGCACGAAATCCGCACACCTCAGCCGATCCTGAAGTCGGCCGTAAAAGGCCCAAAATCATTTTCATCGCCGTACTTTTCCCACTGCCATTGGGTCCAAGTAACCCAAAGACCTCCCCCTTCTGTACCTCCATTTCTAATCCTTCCAGTGCCAAAACTCGGCCCCGAAACCAGCCCATGGAGAACTCCTTTCGCAGCAGGTGGGTATGGACGGCGGGGCTCACTGGATTTGGAAACCCTTGGTACCGGCAATAGCGTTGACCTCTTCCCCTACCACCTCACGAATAAAACTCGCAAGATGACTTTCCCCAATCTCCTTTTCCATTGCCTCCACTTCATCTCGGTCTCCCTGTAAAAACACCTCCACCCGCCCATCAGGTAAGTTCGCCGCATGGCCTGAGACCGTAAATCCCTCGGCTATCTGTCGGACACTGTATCGAAACCCAACTCCCTGGACCTTGCCTCGATATGCAATTTTCTTCGCCATCATCACCCACCTAATTTGCCTCCTCCGCCCAAAATCTTCAACCCCCACCCGCCCAAGCCACCCCCATTGGTCCCCCCCCTTAATCCCCAAAAACCCCCCTTACCTCGACCTCCCCAATATTCCCACATTCTTGGGAATGTCATAACCTCACCCAACCCCGAAACTCGCATATCCGACTCGACCAAAAATCGCCTCACCGCCACTCTTCTTTATGCATATCACCTTCCTCGGCACAGGCACTTCCCAAGGCGTCCCCATGATCGCCTGCCATTGCCGCGTCTGCTCCTCTACCGATCCACGCGACCGTCGGTTCCGCTCGTCCGTTTGGCTCGAAGACAAAAATCTCAGCGTCGTCATCGATACCTCACCCGATTTTCGTTCCCAAGCCCTCCGCGCCGCTATTCCCCGCCTCGATGCCGTCGTCTACACCCACAGCCATGCCGATCATATCGCCGGCTTCGACGATCTCCGTACCTACTCAGTCAAAAATGGAAACCGTATTCCCCTCTACGCCGATCCCTTCACTCTCTCCCGCCTCGAAAAAGCCTTCGACTACGCTTTCGATCTCAAAATACGTAGCCCCGCCTACGTCTGCCCCGAACCTCACCCTATCACCGGCCCCTTCACCATTGGCTCCACCACTTTCGTTCCCCTGCCCGTCCCTCACGGCAGTATTACCACCACTGGATTCCGAATCGACTCCGCAGGCCGCCCTCGCGCTGCCTACCTTCCGGACTGCGCCGCCGTCCCCCCACCCATCCGCGATCTCATTCGCAATATCCCTGTCCTCATCATCGACGGTCTCCGCGAAGAACCTCACCCCACCCACCTGACAATCGCCCAGGCCATCGAAATCGCCCAAGACATCAAAGCCCAACGCACCTGGCTCACCCACCTCACTCACAACACGCTCCACGCAGAACGCGACGCCACCCTCCCCCCCAACATTCGTCTCGCCTACGATGGCCTCCAGATCGATCTCTGAACTTTCTCCCCCACCGCCTCTCCCGCTAGGGTCATGCCCTATGTTCCGCGAACTCTTCGCCTTCCTCCTGCTCCCCTGCCTCGCCTTCAACCTCGCCGGCGCCCCCGAACCTGATCTCACCGCTACTCCCCCCACTTCAAATGCACCCGACCTCGCTGCCCACACCGTTGTCGTCTTCAACCGTGCCGATCCCGATTCGCAATCCCTCGCCGAATTCTACGCCAAAACCAGATCCATCCCCGCAGACCGAATCCTTAGCCTCGACACCCCCCTCACCGAGGAAATTACCCGCGCCGAGTACGATTCAAAAATTCGTTTGCCACTAGAGGAAATCTTCACCTCCCGCGGTTGGCTTAAACGTAGCGAAAACTTTCTCCCCAACCCCATTCTCGGTCTCCAAGGTTCCGTCCCCGTCCAGCAAGCCCAAGACAATCCCATCTGGATCATGGTTCTCATCCGCGGAATTCCCCTGAAAATCGCTGAAGATCCCACCCTCCTTGCTCCCGAGGCGCTCATGGCCCAACTCCGTCCCAATGCCGCCGCCGTCGATTCAGAACTCGCCCTCCTCCCCATCCAAGGACTCCCCCTTTACGGCCTCGTCTCTAACCCCTACTTCGCGGACAAACGTATCCGACCTTTCGGCCAATTCTTCGCCAACTACATGATCCTTGTTACCCGCCTCGACGGCCCTACCCCCGCCATCGTCCGCCGCATGATCCAAGACGCGGTCGATACCGAAAAAACAGAACTCACCGGCCGCGCCTTCTTCGACCTCCGCTCCATCGAGAAAAAAGACGATCCCTACCGCATGGGCGATGACTGGATAGAACGCGCCTCTCTTCTTTTCCAAGCCCGCGGATTCGAGGTCGAAATTGACCGACGGCCCGACGTCGTTTCAAAATATGCCCCCTGGGACCAAATCGCTTTCTACGCAGGTTGGTACACCCAAGATTGTCACGGCCCCTTCGAAATGTCCTCCGCCCGCTTCCGCCGAGGTGCCATCGCCTACCACATCCACTCCTTCAGCGCCGAAACCATTCGCTCCGAAACCAAAAACTGGGTCGGCCCCCTCCTCGCTCACGGAGCCACCGCCACCATGGGCGCGGTCTACGAGCCTTACCTCCGCTTCACCCCTGACATTAATCTCTTCGTTAGCTCTCTCCTCGCCGGTCTCTCTTTCGCAGAAGCCGCCTATCAATCCCAACTCACCCTCTCTTGGATGGTCACCTTTGTCGGAGATCCCCTCTATCGCCCCTTCCCTAGGAACTTTTACGAAAATCTCGACGCCGCCCAAACTTCCAACTCCCCCGATCTTCCCTGGTTCCGCCTCCGTAAAGCTCGCCTCCTCGCCAACGCTGGCTCCCTCTCCGAAACCCGTAGCGCCGTCACCCAACTCCTCGAAGACTTTCCCAAAAACGAGATCATCCTTGAGGGAAGCGCCGATATTTATCGCGATCTCAACGAGAAAAAAGATGCCGTCCGCCTCTACGACGACACCCTCGATCTTCTGGGAAAAAAAGAGCCCCGCGATCGCCTCCGTATCCTCATGAAACTCGCCGATCTCTATCGCCGCGACGATAAGGCCAATCAAGCCATGGCCACCTACGAACAACTCATGCAGGAATTCCCCGATGCCGCCAAAGGCACTGGCCTCGGCGATCGCGCGCTCGCTCTCGCCTCAGGAGAAGGAATCTCCGAACTGCCCAGCGCCCTCGCCGCCTATAAAGATGAAGTCGAAGCCGCCCAACTCGCTGCCGCCGTCGCCAAGGCCGCCGCCCAACCTCCCGCCAACGTCCGCCCCGAAGCCACTGCAGCCGATCAAGCCGCCGTCGCTCAGGCCGCAGGCTCACGCCCCACCCTCCCCGATACCACCACCCCACCCCACGCCCCCACACCTCCTAGCCCAACTCAACTCCCTACCTCAACCCCCGCCACCAACAACCCCACCGACCCCAACACCCCAAAATAGATTTTTCCTTCCCATCCCATTCTCCAACGCGTCTGCTTTTTTTAGCCGAACCTCAAATCCTCCCCTTCGTACTTGGAACACCCCTCACCCGCGGATCTCTTCGCACCGCTTCCTCCAACGCCCGAGCCAAACCCTTGAAAATCGCCTCGATCTGGTGGTGCACATCTCTCCCATAAAGAATCTCCACATGTAGATTCATCCCCGACTGCACCGCCAACGATCGCAGAAACTCCTCCACCAACTGCGCCGGAAAATTCCCTGCCCGCCCGCGCCGATTCAACCCTCGTAACTCCAAATAAGGTCGCCCACTCAAATCCACCGCCACTCGCGCCAAAGTCTCATCCATCGGCACATGCGCACAACCATACCGTCGAATCCCCTCTTTCTTCCCTAGGGCTACCGCAAAAACCTGCCCCAAAACCAAACCCACATCCTCCACTGTGTGATGCAGGTCCACATCTAAATCCCCCTTCGCTTTCACCTCCAAATCGAACAACCCATGCCTCGCAAAAAGATTCAGCATGTGATCAAAGAAAGGAATCCCCGTCTTCACCTTCGCCGTACCTCTCCCATCCAAATTCAATCGAACAGAAATCTCTGTCTCACTCGTCTTCCGAGTCTTCTGCGCTTGCCGTTTTCCTAATTTCTTCATCGCAACCTAGTTTCCACAGAATAAGCATGGGCGTCGAGTCGCTCCAATCTCGCCAAAACCCCCACCGCCCTCGCCGATTTCCTCACCGCCGCCTCCCCGTACTCCACCACGCTCACCCGTTTCACGAAATCTTCCACTCGCAACCCCGCAAAAGCCCTGCCCGCACCTCCCGTCGGCAAAGTGTGGCTAGGTCCCGCTACGTAATCACCTAAGGCCACTGCCGAATAGTTCCCTACAAAAACCGCCCCCGCACAACGGATCTCCGCCGCAATTTTTTTTGCACCGCGACAGCACAAGGCAAGATGCTCCGGCGCAATCGCCTCCGCCCAATCCACCGCCTGCCTTAAAGTCTGCGTTCGTACTAGTGTCGTTCCTTGCCGCAAGACATCCCGCAGATAGTTCGCCCTTGGTTGCCGCGCAGTCTGACTTAAAACCTGCGCGAGCACCTCCCCCAGAATCCTCCGCGAAGGGGTCAGCAGATAGATCTGACTTCCCGGTCCATGCTCCGCCTGTGCTACCAAATCGGCCGCCACCCACTCAGGACGGGCCGACTCATCCGCCACCACCGCGATCTCACTCGGCCCAGGAAGAAGATCAATTCCTACCCTCCCGAAAACCTGCCTCTTCGCCTCCACCACCCACCCGCTCCCTGGACCACAGATCTTTTCCACCGAACGAATCATCTCCGTCCCATAGGCCATCGCCGCAATCGCCTGCGCACCTCCCACCTGATAAATCTCCGTCGCCCCCGCCTTCTGCAACGCCCACCCTAGCACCGGATGCACTGGCCCAGGCGTGCAGGCCACAATCTGCTTCACCCCTGCAACTCGGGCCAGTACCACCGTCATCAAAGCCGTCGAAACCAGTGGAGCCGTCCCACCTGGCACATAAACCCCCACTCGGCCTAAAGCAGGAAAGTTTTCCCCAGTCCGCGCACCCTGCCGATTGCGTCCCATCCACCCCTTCGGTCGAGTCCGGCTAGCAAACTCTGCAATATTCTTTTCTGCCAGAGCCAACGCTTTCCTCTCCTGCACCGAAGGCGCTCGAAACCTTTCTCGAATTTTCAGCTCCCCTACGCGAAGTGACTTCCGGGCAAAACGATTGTGGATCCGCACCAAAGCCCGATCTCCGCCCCTTCGCACCTCCGCAATTATTTTTTCCACTGCCGCCCGTACCCGCCCGTCCGGTTCAGGAGTACGCGTCAGCTCCGCCAACACCTTGACCGCATCTTTTCTCTTACTCGTGTCGACGATTCTCATAAATAAACTACTCCCACTCAATCGTGGCCGGTGGCTTGGAACTAATATCCAGCACCACCCGATTAATCCCCTTCACTTCGTTGCAGATCCGATTCGAGATCCGTCCCAACAGACCCCCAGGTAACCGCACCCAATCCGCCGTCATTCCATCCTTACTTTCCACCACCCGAAGAGCCACCGCATTGTCGTACGTTCGCTCATCCCCCATCACCCCCACACTCCGACAAGGCAAGAGCACCGCAAAACTTTGCCAAACCCGGTAGTACCATCCTGAGGCTTTCATCTCTTCCACCACTATCGCATCTGCTTCTCGCAAAATCGATAGATTTTGCTCCTCGATCGCTCCCAAACAGCGCACCGCTAGCCCAGGCCCTGGGAACGGTTGCCGCCAAACCATCTCTTTTGGCAAACCAAGCACCGCCCCCACCTTGCGCACCTCATCCTTAAAAAGCTGCCGCAACGGTTCCACCAAGCCCAACTTCATTCGCTTGGGCAAGCCTCCCACATTGTGATGACTCTTAATCAAAGAAGCAGGATTGCCCGCGATCGGTACACTCTCAATCACGTCAGGATAGAGGGTTCCTTGCGCGAGAAATTGCGCCCCCCCACCAACTTTTTTCGATGCTTCGTCAAAAACCCGAATAAACTCGCGCCCGATAATCTTCCGCTTACTTTCTGGATCCGCCACCCCCCGTAACCTCCGCAAGAACCTCGCCCGCGCATCAATCACCGTCAGATTAAAATGCCGGTGCTTACCAAAGATTCTCTTCACGCTGGCCACCTCATCTTTTCGCAATAACCCGTTATCCACAAAAATACACCGCAACCGACTGCCAATCGCCCGGTAAAGCAACGCCGCCGCCACGCTCGAATCCACCCCCCCACTCAATCCCAGAATCACTCGACCCGTCCCCACCTGCTCCCGCACCTCCGCCACCGCCTTTTCCAGAAACGAGCCCATCGTCCAAATTCCTCGGCAACCACAGATTTTCGTCAGAAAATTACCGAGAATCTTCTGCCCTTTCGGAGTGTGAGAAACCTCAGGATGAAACTGTAACCCGTAGATATCCCCCTTTCGCACCACCGCATAAGGACTGTTCTCCGTTGTCGCCACCGAAACAAAGCCACGCGGCAACCGCGTCACCCGATCCCCGTGACTATTCCAAATCTCCAGCTGATTCGGCAACCGATCCAGCAAAGGACACGCCCGCTTCCGCCGCAAGATTCCCCTACCATATTCCCGCCTCGTTCCCCGTGCCACTTGCCCCCCGAACTCCTTCACCAAAAGCTGCATCCCGTAGCAGATCCCCAAAATCGGAATTCCTAAATGAAATATCTTTCGATCCATCTTGGGTGCGTTTTTTCCGTAGACGCTGGCGGGCCCTCCGCTCAAAACAATCCCCTTCGGCCGTAGCGCCAACACTTTCTTCGCCGAAATCGTGTGAGGAACAATCTCCGAGAAAACCTTCGCCTCCCGAATCCGCCGAGCAATCACTTGGGTATACTGAGATCCAAAATCAAGGATCAGCACGCGCTCGGGGATCGAAGAAACAATCTTTGCTAGCTTCAAGGGTACTACTTCACCTCTTCCTTCAGAATCGTCAAGCCCCAGTGCGTACTTCTTCACAAGAACTACCACCAATCAACTTTCTCCCCGCCCTACGTATTGCCCATCCCTCAGCAATCCGCTTTAACTTCCCTGTGCCCTGTCCGTCCATCCGCGCCGCCGTCCTCGACCTCGGTTCCAACACCTTCAAACTTCTTCTCGCCGAACAGTCCGGTTCCACCCTCCACATCCATCATGAAAAAGCCTATCCCGTACGCCTTGGCCAAGGTGTCGCCCTCACTGGAAAAATCCGGCCTGCCACCTGCCTTCGTGCTCTCCGACTCCTCACCCGCTTCCAACGTAAAATCCTCCTTTTCTATCCCGACAAAGTTCTCGCCGTCGCCACCGGCACTCTTCGCCTTGCCCGCAATCGCCAATCCTTTATTCTTCCAGCCTCTCGCATTCTTGGGCGAAAGATTTCCCTACTCACCGGCCACACCGAAGGTCGCCTCATCGCCCTCGCCGCACGCCAACTCTCCTCCACCCGCTCCCCCCGATTTCACATCGACCTCGGCGGCGGGAGCCTCGAAGTCATCGACTCCCGTCATCCCTCCCGCCCAATAATCTTCAGCCTCAATCTCGGATGCGTCGCCATTCGCGACACCCTACTCCCCCACCATCCTTCTTCCGCCAAAAATTGGCTCCACGCCACAACCCAAATTCAGCAATCCTTAAAAAAACTCCCACACCCACTCCTTCCCTCCCACGCCAGCTTTTCCGGTGGCACCGGTCACGCCTACGCATGTCTTCTCCAAGGCAAAAATCTCAAGGCCCGGCGGCTCGAGGGGTTTCGCCTTCAACTCACCAAGCTCAATTCACTCATCGATCAAATTCGTCCCCTTACCCTTTCCCACCTCGGCCGCCTGCCTGGCATGCCTGCCGATCGCGCGTCCGTCGCTCTCTCCGCATTTCTCGTCCTGCGCGAAACCATGGTCCGCCTTCAGCTCACTTCCGTCCAACTCACCACCCACGGCTTGCGCTATGGAGTTTGGCTCGACCAAATCGCTCCCGTACCCCTGAAAAAAATTATCCGATGATTCCATCTTCCCCCGCCATTCAGGAGGCCCACGCCTTCATGAAAAAATATGAACGCGATCCCGCTCACGTTCAGCACGTCACTCTCTGGGCGGCTTTTCTTTTCCGTGAACTCCAGGCCCTCCATCAACTCTCCTCCACCGATGGAGAACTCCTCATCATTGCCTCTCTCCTTCATGACACCGGTTGGTCCTGCGCCACAGATGAAAAACCTCACCACAAGGAATCGGCCCGCCTCATCCGAGAACACTCATGGAATAATCTTACCCAAAAGCAATCCGCCCTCGTTGCCCTCCTCGCCCGCTATCACCGCAAAGCTCCTCCCTCCCCTCTGCACCAACGCTATCAAAATCTACCCAAAGAGCGGAAGCAGGCCCTGCAACACCTCGCAGGTATCCTCCGCGTGGCCGACGCCCTCGATCGCTCCCACCGCCAAAACCTCCACCCCTCCAAGCTCGAACTCCGACCCGGAGTCTGCCTCATTCGATCCAAAGGCACCGACCCCGAGGACGCCATCTTCGGCCTTGAACGCAAAGGAGATCTCTTTCAGCAAGCCTTCTCTCTGCAACCTTTCCTTAAATTAGTTTCCTAGCAGGAATGGCACGCCGTTGCCGTTCTGCTCTAATCCCTCTTTATGACCATGAAACGGTGGCGTCCCCAACTCATCGCCCTTGCCATCTTGCTCGCCTTTGTCGGCTTCTCCGCTAGCTACGTCCGCTACTTCGTCCGCGTCCGCACCCACAGCGTTATCGTCTTTTTTGTCCCCGGAGCTAGCCCCGAGCTCCTCGCCCTCGCCCAAGCCCGCGACCCCAGTCGCCACCTCGCAGGGCTCGACCACGCCGATGGCATGGCCTTCGTCGAATCCCAATCCACCGATCACCTCACCGGCGACGCTGCCGCCCTCGCCTCCTTTCTCGCCACCGGCGAACCCAGCCCCTCCGGTCGCCTCAGCCTTCGCTACGACGGAAAACCTGCTGATACCCTCCTTTACGAAGCTCAACGGAATGGTCGCGCCATCGGTATCATCTCCTCCGGACCCATCACCTCCCCTGGCGTAGCCGCTTTTTACTCCCACCAAGCCGATGCCTCCGTCTCCTCCACCATCGCCAATCAACTCCTCGACACCACCCGCATCGACCTCATCTTCGGCGGCGGTCGCGAAGTTTTCGCCGCCGAGAAGCAGGCAGGCCACCGCAATCTTGAGCAGGAAGCCCAAAAGCTCGACTACACCCTCCTCTTTGATCGCGCCGGCCTCGAAAGCTTTCCCGCTTGGAATACCCGCAAAGCCTTCGGTCTTTTTGCCCCAGGCCCTCTTCCCCTCACCGCCGCCGCCGGCGAACCAGGCACCATCCGCCTCTCCGATCTGGTCCGCCGTGCCATCGAAACTCTCGCCTACAATTTCCTAGGCTATTTTCTCGTAATCGACCACCCCCTCGTCGCCCTTGCCGCTGGCCAAAACCAAGCAGATATCGCTGCCCGCCAAATTCAAGAACTCGATCGTGCCGTCGATACCGCTCGCCAATACGCAGGCAAAAACACTTTGATCTTGATCTACTGCCCCTACTCCGTCGGCGGCTTCCAATTTCTCGATGCCCCCACCCTGGGAAACAAAAAAACCTCCGCCCGCCTCCCCTCCCTCTCCTGGCATAATGGCCCAGGCAAAAAAGGCTCCGATCCCGCCGCCATCTCCACCGGAAAACTCGGCGCACCCTCCGCTGGCTTCGGTTGGGTCGTCGCCTACGGCAAAGGCTCCGAAAGAATTCATGGCATCCTTAACCCAGGCGAACTCCACGCCATCCTCAGTCGCCAGCTCTGAACCTTACCCAAATCCGCGAAATCTTGGCCACCCACGGCCTGCGCCCCCTGCGTCAGCTCGGCCAGAACTTTCTCGTCGAACCCTCTCTCGCCACTGTCATCGCCGCCGCCCTCCCCCCACCCAATCCCGAGCCCGTTCAAGAAATTGGCCCTGGCCTCGGCGCACTCACCCGCGCGCTCCTCACCGCAGGCCACACCATCGAAGCTTTCGAAATCGACCAAGGTCTCATCGCCTGGCTTCGCCAATCCTTCCAAAACGAACCCCGCTTCCAACTCATCGAAGGAGATGCCCTCCAAACCTTAGCCCAACATCCACCCCGTCCCTTCGTCTGCGGAAATCTCCCCTACTCCATCTCCACCCCGCTTCTCGTCCAACTCGCCCTCCGTACTCCACCCCCAAAAACGATCGTCGTCACTCTCCAGAAAGAAGTCGCCGATCGCTTTGTCGCGCTCCCCCGCACCCCCGAGTACGGCGCCGTCACCATTCTCCTCCAAACCGTTTTTCTTCTCGAAAAGATTCGCACTCTTCCCCCTGAGGTTTTCTATCCTCGGCCCCAAATCGAATCCGCCGTCCTGCGACTTACCTCTCGTCCCTCCATCCCTCGTGATCTCGTTAACTTTTATGCTTTTGTAAAAAAAGGATTCTCCCAACGACGCAAACAACTTCAACGACTCCTCCCCGTCCCTCTTACCCAAAGAGCCGAAGAGCTCGATCCAGCAACATGGTACCAACTCTATGAACAGTACGGACGAGAAGTTTGACCTCGTCGATCAGGAGGACCGAGTCATCGGCTCCGCCCTTCGCTCCCAGATCCACGCCCAAGGTCTACTCCATCGCGCCGTTCACCTCTGGCTCTACCATCCCGATGGCCGTCTCCTCCTCCAACGCCGCTCCGTCCAGAAAGATCGCGAACCTGGTCGCTGGACCTCTAGTGTTAGCGGTCATGTCAATGCAGGAGAAACCTACGACACCGCTATGCACCGCGAAATCCCCGAAGAGATTGGCATCCCCACCTCCTCCTGCCTTGCCCTCACACGCCTTCACTACATCCCCGCCTGCTCCGAAACCGATCAGGAGTTTGTCTGGCTTTACCGCGCCATCCACTTAGGCCCCTTTACCCCCGACCCCCGTGAAGTCGCAGGCCTCACCTTTTTCTCCCCACAAGAAATCGATCAGCTTATTATCCGCCAACCTCAAGACTTCTCTACCTGCCTCCTTTTCCTTTGGCAAAAACACCACCCATGAAAACTCCTCTAACTGGTAAGTCCGCCGTCGTCATCGGCGCAGGTCTCGGCGGGCTCGCTACCGCCCTTCGCCTGCAACAAGCCGGTGCCCGCGTCACTCTTCTTGAAAAGAACCCCACCGTCGGAGGCAAAATCGCCGAACGACGCTCCCATGGATTCCGCTGGGGCCTCGGACCTTCCCTTTTCACCATGCCCCACATTCTTGATCGTCTCTTCACCGATCTCGGAGAGGACTGTGCCAATTTCCTTACCCTCCAACCCCTTTCCCCCACCTGCCGCTACCGTTGGGCTGACGGCTATCAGTTTGACGAAAACGAATTTTTTTGGTCCCGACCCGACTCCGCCCGCCTCCTCCGCCACGCCCAAGGTCTCTATCAACTCTCCGCCACCGCCTTTCTCGAAAGCGATCCTTCGGAAATCTTCCGAAAAATCTTTAACCCCGCCCTCCTGCCCCTGCTTCGTTTCCTGCCTGGCATGAGCCCTTTCCAATCTCTCGCTGCCGCCTCCCGCCGATTCTATCGCGATCCCCACCTCCAGCAGTTTCTTCAACGCTTTGCCACCTACAACGGAAGCGATCCCGAACTTACTCCTGCCACCTTCGCCGTCATCCCCTACGTCCAAGCCAAATACGGCGGATGGTTCATTCAAGGTGGAATCCGTACCCTTGCCGATTCCCTCCTCGCCTTAGCCACCAAGCGCGGCATCGAAATCCAAACATCTGCCGAAGCTCAATCCATCGACTCCGCTGGCGTTACCCTCACCTCAGGCAAGCGAATCCTCGCTGATCTCATCTTTCACAATGGGGACGTCCTCGCAGCCTACCAAAAACTCATCCGCCATCCCCGTGCCCCCCAGACCGCCGCCCAGATGAGTCGCCCCACCCGCTCTATCTCCGGATTTGTCGTCCTCCTCGGCGTCAAAGGCAAGGATCCCTCTCTCGCTCATCACAACATCTTCTTTTCTGATAACTACCCCCTCGAATTCAAACAACTCTTCCAAGATAAACGTCCTGCCGAAAATCCCACGATCTACCTTTGCCTCAGTGCCCGCTCCCAACCCTCCGATGCGCCCGCCGATCACGACAACTATTTCCTCCTCGTCAATGCGCCTTCTAACACCACCTCCATAGATTGGACCCAAGAGGGCCCCGGCTACGCCGACCGCATTGTCCAGATTCTCGAGAACAAATTCCTCCCCAACCTTAAGTCCAAGATCGTTCACCAAGAGTTTCTCTCCCCTGCTGATTTCCAATCTCGCGATGGCGCCGTAGGTGGCGCGCTCTACGGCTGGGCCTCGCACGGCCCACTCCAATCCTTTCTTCGTCCGCCTATCCGCTCTCCCCTTCTGCCCAATCTCTATTTCGTCGGCGGCACCACCCACCCAGGTGGCGGTCTCCCCCTCGTTCTTCTCTCCGCAGAAATCGCCGTCCGTCTAGCCCTTAAAAAATATTCGTAGACGAATCCCTTATTTTTCCTGCAACGGCAAATGAACCTCCGCCCTCTTTAAAAACCAGATCGTAAACGGGCTATTCCAGTAGACCGCGTAGGCCTCCCCCACCGCCTGATACTTTGGCTGACTTTTCAGCCATTCCCGTAACTTTTGCGCATGCTTTTCAAAGCTCTCTTTCGAATATCCGCCTCGAATTCCAATCGATGCCACCACCCTCTCCCCTACTGCCTTCCTCGTAACTCCATCCACCATTTGTAAATCACTGCGCTTGGCTGATTCTTGATCGAGATAAAAAATCATCGTGGCAGGCCTGATTTTCGCCTCTACGGGGGTCGTCATCGGAACCTTGCTCTGCTGGATTGTCTGAAACAGCCGACGGAAAAGCCCATTGTTCTCCGAAAAGTAGTCCCCCGTGCTACGCGCTTGTAAAATGACTCCAGCGGGCAACGTCTTGATCTCGCATACTCCCGCCCCCGTCATTGGATACGCAGGTTCAGTCGCCATCAACGAAGAACCTAACGCTGAAGCAACAAAAACCAGCACAAGTTTTTTCATTACACCCCATCCTCCGTATCCATGAAATCTCCTGGTGCAATCACTCTCCCGCTTATCGGCCAAGGCAACGGACCTTCCAAAGGTCGGTGCGCCTCTAACAATCCCGTCCCCTCCTCTTTCGCTCGCGCATAACTCAACCGCAACATCTCCATCTTCGCGTCGATATTATCAATGTGGTGCAAGAGAAAGGCTTCCGGAGTCTTCGGCGCCACCGGCGATCCAAAATCCTTCGTCCCATGGTGCGAAGCAATTAGATGCAGCAGATGATCCCTCACTTCCTCCGAGTCAGGTTGCAATTCCCCCCAACTCGGCCCCTCCGCTGCTTCCCCCTCCCGCCACAAAGCGTTTGCCACCTCAATCCCTAAAGAAATATGACCCAGCAACTCCCCGCGACGACTCGGCACACTGGCAAATCCCTTCTCCCCTGTGTCGTTCTCCCAAAGCTTTCCTATGTCGTGAAAAATCACCCCCGCACAGAGTAAATCATTATCCACTTCCGCGTAGAGAGGGGCCAACGCCCTAGCCACCCGCAACATCTGCGCCGTGTGATCCAGTAATCCACCTCGCCTCGCGTGATGATTCTTTCGTGCGGCCGCCGCTCTTCGCCACTTCTCCGGATACTTCTCCAACGCCCGGTGGCAGACCCACCGTAAACGCGGATCTTCCATCCCTTCGACCACCGCCAAGATCTCCTGGCCGTACTTCTCCAGCTGAGCCCGCCTCTCTTCCCCCCCAAGAAAAAACTCCTCTTCCTCCGTAGCATTCAGCTTTCTTGCCGAAGGACTATCGACATTCGGCCCATAATCGCTCGGCCCAAACACCCCGGTCAGCTCCAAGCATGTCCGGACATCCGCAGAGCTAAAAAAAGTAAATGCGGGCGTCCCCGAAAAAAGATTCAGCCCCACCCGATCGGTCTCATCCGCAATCTCCACCCTCAAAAAGGGTTTTCCATTGCGAGCCGCCTGCTCGCGCCGAAAAATAAGCTGCGCCCGCACCGCTCCTTTCACTGGAGCCGTCAGTTTAAGAAATTCCCGCAGGGTCATAGCCAGGACCCGCCGCCAACCTTAGGAAGTGCTGTCCTCGCTCGGATCCCGACCATTCTTCACCACCAACCATACCAGCCCAGTGGCAACCGAAGCCGGCGCCGCCAACATAAAGAGCACGCTCCAACCGAAACCCAGTCCGGTGGAGTTTAACCCCTTTGAAACAATCTTCGTCCCGTTCGCACTATCCTCTTTCGTAAAGCTGTCTTTACACGTCGGACAGCCTAAGGCGCTAGTTGCGTTCAACAACCAGACCGCCAAAAAGAGCGGAGCCAAGAGAAAAACTTTCATCTCGTAAGGATACAAGCGTACTCCCCCTCTCGCAAGTTCGTCTTCGACATGCCTCGACTTCCCTTGCCCTACTTTTTATCATTCGAGAGTGGATATCTCCTTAGCCCAAAAAGTTATCGCCCAAATCGGTGAGGCGAAACACCCTGCAATTCTCGCACATCTTCGCCCAGACGGAGATGCCTTCGGCAGTATTCTCGGCCTAGCCCACACCCTCCGAGAACGGGGAGCCCAACCCCAAGTTTTTGTCGAGGGAGGCATCATCTCCATGTACCAGTTCCTCCCAGGGAGCGAGCTTGTCCAAGATCTCCCCGCTTCCATCCCCGAAAATACCGACTGCTTCATCGCTCTCGATACCTCCACCAGAGAACGATTAGGCCAAAAGACCATCTCGTGGACCCGCCCCGTAGATATCGTCATCGACCATCACATCAGCAACCCAGGATATGGAAAACACAACCTCATCATCGCCGATATCCCCTCCACCACAGGAGTCCTCTTTGAACTTTTCCAGATCGCAAAGTGGAAAATCACCCCCGCAGCCGCTACCTGCCTCTTCACCGGCCTAACCACCGATACCGGCTCATTCCGCTACCGAGGAACCAGTGCGCAAACCCTTCATGCCGCCGCAAAATTAGTCGAACTCGGAGCCGACCCATCCGAAATCGCCAAGCAGTGCTATCTTTCCATTACCCACGAACGGCACGCCCTAAAGCGCCTAGTCTCTAATACTTTAACATTAAAGGATAATAATAAGTCTGCTTTTCTTACGATTTTGCCAGAGTTTTACGCAAAAAGCGGCGCAAAAAGCGAGGACACTGAGGGAATTATTGAGGAAGTAGCTTCTATTCAAGGTGTTGAGGTTGGATCGCTTTTTGAATTCACCAGTGATGGCGGTTTACGGGTGTCCCTGAGGAGTAAGGGCAAGATAGATGTAAACGGTATCGCCTCCTCCTTTGGCGGAGGCGGCCATAAAGCCGCTGCTGGAATCCGCCTCTCCAAGGACGCCGAAAAAAATCGCCAGCTCGTCCTCGATGCCATCAGTAAAGCCATCTCCAACCTGCAATCTTAACCAACCGCCCGCCCCCATCCCTATCCTTGCTATTCTGCCTAATTCTTCCCACTCTCGATCTCAATCTTTGGTTCCAATCCAATTTCTATGACCCCCCAACTCGACGGCCTTCTTCTCGCTGATAAACCCCCCGGCAAAACATCCCACGATATCGTCGACTTCGTTCGGCGTCGCTTCAATCAGCGCAAAGTAGGCCACTGCGGCACTCTCGATCCCATCGCCACCGGCCTCCTCATGCTCGTCGTTGGTCGGGCCACCCGCGTCCAAGACCTCCTGATGAGCGAAGACAAAGTGTACGAAGGCACTCTCAAATTAGGGGAATCCACCGATACCCAAGATGCCCAAGGCAAAATCCTCGAATCCAAACCTGTCCCCAACCTGGATCCCGCCACCATCGAAGCCGCCTTCCAAAAGTTTACCGGCGAGTTTGAACAGATTCCCCCCATGGTTTCGGCTATCAAAAAAGACGGCGTCCCCCTCTATAAACTCGCTCGCGAGGGCAAAACAGTCGAACGCCCCCCCCGCCGTGTCCGCATCGACAAATGCGAGATTCTCGAAATCGCTATGCCCTGCGTTCGCTTTCGCATCCACTGCACCAAAGGCTTCTATGTCCGCACCTATTGCCACGACCTCGGCGCTCTCTTCGGTTGCGGGGGCCATATGTCCGCCCTCATCCGCACCCGCTCAGGTAACTTCGAACTCTCCAAAGCCGTTCGCTGGGCCGATCTCGAAGTCGCCGAGGGAGCCGATTACCTCGCACGCCATCTCATTTCGCTCCCCGAAATTTCTCGCATCCGCCGTACGTGAAGCAGGTCGATTCGCTGACCCCCTCCCCAGAGGGAGATCTAATTCGGCACCTCGCCCTCGGCTTTTTTGATGGCCTCCATCTTGGTCACCGCCGAGTCATCCTCGGTAAAAACTTTCCTCATCCACCTGTCGCCACCGCTGTGCTTACTTTTCGCGACCACCCTCTCTCCGTCCTCCACCCTGAGAAACACCCCGCCTTAATCACCGGACTCCCGCACAAACTCCGCGTCCTCACCCGCTGGGGGATCGGACTGACCATCGCTCTCCCCTTCGATCGCCCACGATCTCTTCAAGAACCATCCGCTTTTCTCCAAGAAATCTCCGCCTCTTTCCCCGCCTTGCAAACGATTTCTGTCGGCCCCAACTGGCGCTTTGGCCGCGACCGATCAGGTGATGTCACCATGCTCTCCGCCTGGTGCCAAAGCCATGGCGCCACCCTCGACAATCCAGCACCCGTTCTCTACCAAAACGAAAGAATCAGCAGCAGTCGAATCCGTACCGCTATCCGCGAAGGCAAACTGATCGATGCCTCCGCCATGCTCGGCCGCCCCTTTACTATTCTTGGCCAAATCGTATCAGGAGATGGTCGAGGACATGGACTTGGCTTTCCTACCGCAAATCTCGCCACCGAGGATGAGTGCCTCCCCCCCGATGGTGTCTACGCAGGACGGGCTTGCCTCGCCGACGGCACTTTCCACCCCGCAGCCATCAACCTAGGCACCGGCCCAACCTTTGAGCGGCACCAGCGTAAAATTGAAGCCCACCTCCCTGCATTCAAAGGAAACCTTAGCGGACAAGAAATGGACTTAGAATTCCATCGATGGATCCGTGGGGAACAGAAATTTTCCAGCCCGACTGCCCTCGCCGATCAAATCCGCCAAGACGTAGCTTCCGCCCTTCAGGGAACCTAGAAGACCCTAGTCAAATCGTGCTTTTTTAGCTCTTGTTCAACTCCGCTTCGTGCCGGATGTCATTCCCCGTGTACAAATAGTAAACCTGCTCCGCGATATTCTTAGCATGGTCCGCCGCCCGCTCGAAAAAACGTGCCACCAACATTAGATTCAATGCCCGCGTTATCGTCTTAGGATCCTCTATCATAAAGCTCGTCAATTCCCTCTCGAGTTGACGATTAATCTCATCCACCCTCACATCCATCTTGATAATTTCCGCACACTTCTCGGGGGTAATCTCCACAAAAGCGTCCGTGGCCATCCGAATCATGTCCAGCACCTTCACCCCCATCCGAGGAATATCTAAAAGAGGCTTCAAGGGAGGCTCGTCCGTCAAAATGATACTGCGCCGGCCAATCGATACCGCCTGATCCCCGATCCGCTCCAGATCATTACAAAGCTTCGAGGCGGCCAACATCAACCGACAGGCCAAAGCCATCGGCGCTTGCGTCGCCATAAAGCCTGCCACCATCTCGTCGATCTCCACTTCCAATCGGTCGATCTCCTGATCGTCGGTAATCACTTTCTGCGCTTTCACCGGATCCCTCTCCACTAAGGACTCCAACGCAATACTCAGATTGGTGTGCGCCAAGCTGGCCATCCGCAGCAAGGCCTCTCGCAAAACCAGCAAATCCCCACGAAAGTAACTCCGCACCCTCTCCAACCGATCTTCGTTCGCTTCCATGGTTGGTTCATTCATCTGATTAATCCTTCATCCGCTCATACCGATTGTCAACAGAACCATCCAAACTTATCCAAATCTTCCAGAAATATAATCCTCTGTTTGTGGCTTAGCGGGATTGGTAAACATCCGGTTGGTCTCTCCAAATTCGATCAACTCCCCCAAATACATGAAGGCTGTCCGATCCGAAATTCGACCTGCCTGCTGCAAATTGTGAGTCACGATAATCACCGTGACCCGCCTCTTCATTTCCACAATCAATTCCTCAATTTTCGAAGTGGCGATCGGATCGAGTGCACTCGTTGGTTCATCAAACAAGACCACATCAGGATCAGTCGCAATCGCCCGAGCAATGCACAATCGCTGCTGCTGCCCACCCGATAGATTGTGCGCCAATTGGTGTAACCGACTTTTTACCTCATCCCAAAGAGCCGATTCCCGCAGCGCCTTTTCGACACGCTCGTCCAGATCCCTCCGCTTGTTCATCCCTTGTAGCCTCAGCCCATAGGCCACGTTTTCATAAATACTCTTGGGAAAAGGATTCGGCTTTTGAAAAACCATTCCAAACCGCATCCGTACTCGAATCGGATCCATCCCCGGACCAAGAATGTCTGTTCCTCCCGGGTAAATCCGCACCGAACCCTCATACCGATTTCCTGGATACAAATCGTGCATCCGATTCAAACAACGCAGTAAAGTCGTCTTGCCACACCCCGAAGGACCAATCATTGCCGTCACCTGATAAGCCGGCACATCCAGACTCACATTGCGCAAGACCTGATTCTTTCCATAAAAGAAACTCAGGTTCTGAATTTCAACTTTCACCTCAGGCTTCACCTCTACCCCAGCAATATCCTTCTCGCTTGAGACTTGAGCTGCGGGGATAGGATTCACCACTTGATATTCCTCTGGGCATGCTTCCGGAGCAAGATCGCAACCCCATTCATTCCCAAGGTAATCAACATTAAGAATAATCCCGCCGCCGCTGCATTCGACTGAAACTCCTCCCCAGGACGAGAAACCCAGTTAAACATCTGAATGGGTAACGCCGTAAATGGAGAGAAAAGCCAATCGAAAGACACAAAAGGTGCATGCGCCAGAATCGGCGCAGGAGGCAGAAACGCAATAAAAGTAAGGGCCCCAATCGTAATTAAGGGCGCACTCTCACCGATCGCTCGCGACATCGCCAGAATAACCCCTGTGGCAATACCCCCCGTGGAATAAGGCAAGAGATGGTGCCAAACCGCCTGCCAACGTGTCGCTCCCAGAGCAAAGGCTGCTTCCCGAATCGCTGCGGGAATCGTTCGCAAAGCCTCACGCGTTGCCACGATCACAATGGGTAGAACGAGACAAGCGAGTGCCAAACCGCCCGCCAAGACACTCTGTCCAAAACGAAACTGGTAGACAAAGAGTCCCAAGGCCATCAACCCGTATAAAATCGATGGCACCCCTGCCAAATTTGCAATATTGATCTCGATAAAATCAGTCCACTTGTTCTTCGCGGCGTACTCCTCCAAATAAATGCCCGCAGCGACTCCCAAAGGCACCGCAACCGACGCGGTCACGATCATCAGTAAAATGGTCCCGACCCAAGCTGAAAGAATCCCCGCTTCGGCCGCTCTCCGTGAAGGAAAGGAGAGAAGAAACTGCCAATCAATCCTCGTTAAACCACTCGCCGCCAAATTCAAAAGCAAAATCGCCAACACCCCTAGCGTCCCTATTGTAAAAAGTAACCCGATTCTCCCAAACCATCGATCAATCGACCTCCGCCTTGAAGCCCTTGCCTCCTGTTTCCGTAACTTTTGACTAGCAAGCACGATGAAATCTCCGACGGAGAGCATGACCCGCCAAATTAAATCCTAATGTCATCAGAAAAAGTACCGCTCCCGCCGCAAAGATCGACTGGTACCCAATACTCCCATGAGGCAAATCCCCTAGGCTGACTTGTACGATAAAAGCCGTGACCGTCGCTGCGGATTCGAGCGGGTTTAAGGTGAAGCGCGGTTGCAGTCCCGCTGCAATCGCCACAATCATCGTTTCCCCTACTGCTCTCGAAATCGCCAAAACATAAGCCGAGGCCAATCCAGAAAAAGCTCCTGGAAAAACCACCCGTAACGCCACTCCCAGTTTTCCATCCCCCAAGGCAAAGGCCCCCTCCCGCAATAACATCGGCACACTCCGCATCGAATCCTCTCCCAAAGAGGTCACGTAGGGAATGATCATGATTCCCATAATCAACCCGGCGCTCAGCATGGAAAATTGGGGCAGATCGGGATAAATCTTTTGTAAAAGCGGGGTCAACGTCAGCAACGCAAAATAACCGTAAACCACCGTGGGAACTGCACTCAGCAACTCCAACATCGGCTTAACCACCTCACGGAATCGCGGTTCCGCAAATTCACTCAGGTAAATCGCCAGTAGTGTTCCCAGAGGAATCGCTACGCACAGCGCCACCCCCGTCGTCACCAACGTCCCCCCCAACAACGCCCCAATTCCATACTGAGGCTCCGCGAAAAGAGGGGTCCACATCGTATCGGTAAAAAGCCGCCGAAACGGGACATAGCCAAAAAAGGGGGCAGACTCCGTCACCAATGTCACCACGATCCCAAACGTGACCAAAACCGAGGCCCAACCGCTGAAACGGAGCACCCAGACCATCCCCCCCTCCACCCACTTATCCAGGCACCGCGAGTTTGCAGGAAGCGTCCCCATAAGGAATTAGGGAGTTGGTGTCCGCTTGAGAATTTCTGCAATCGGAATCGCCATCTCCGCATGTCCCACAAAGGCGGTTCCCTTTTGTAACTTCGCCAACCTCTCCCGTACCGCGGTGTATGCCGAATCGGGCAGTGGAATATATTTCACTTCCTTAGCCAACCGAGCCACGTTCGCTAAATAAAATTCCACAAACTTTTTTACCTCAGGCTTCTCCAATGATTTCACATTCACATAAATAAACAAGGGGCGCGAAAGAGGGTTATAGGTCCCCGCCAGCACCGTTCCCTCGGAAGGCTTCACCGGGGATTTTCCCTTTGCATCCCACTCTATCCCTATGGCTTTCAGCCGTTTCTGATGCGCTTCATAATAAGCAAACCCCATGTAACCCAAAGCGTGCTTGTCCCCTTCCACCCCTTGAACCAAGACGTTATCATCCTCACTGGCAGTGTAATCTCCGCGGCTTGCCTTACTCTTCCCATTAATCGCCTCGGTAAAATAATCGAACGTGCCCGAGTCTGACCCCGCCCCATACAACTTAATCTCTTTGCAAGGCCACTCAGGACGAATCTGATTCCATTTGGTGATTTTTCCTTGCGCCTCGGGCTCCCAGATTTTCTTTAACTCGGAGACCTGAATCGTCTCCATCCAGTCGTTTTTAGAATTCACCACCACCGTTAAGGCATCATAGGCAATCGGCAGTTCAAGGTACTCGATGCCACCCTCTTTCGCCGCCTTAACTTCCTCTGCCTGGATCGGGCGACTTGCATCCTGAACATCCGTCTCCCCTCGCGCAAACTTCTTAAACCCACCGCCCGTTCCCGATATACCCACCGTCACCTTCGTCCCCGTCGCCCTCTGAAAATCCTCCGCCACCGCCTCGGTGATCGGGTAAACCGTGCTCGATCCATCAATTTTTACAATCGTATCCGCCCAAATTTGGCTCCCCGCTCCCCAGACAACACACAGAATCATACCAAGAGCTTTTACCATATTAAACTTCTTCATACTTATGGATTAGGGGTTACCACAACCCGCACCAAGATGCGAATTGTGACAGTATGATGCCATTTAATATCAATGTAAGTATTTAAGAGTTAGCTTTTTATGCGCTATGAGTCTTAAGTGTGAAGATAATCCTAGTCCCCTTCTCACTTTCACTTTCCGCACGCACGCCTCCCCCATGGAGCTGAACCAAATGCTTCACGATCGATAACCCCAAACCCGTCCCCCCCCCTTTCTCCCGCGTTCTGGCCGGATCAACTCGGAAAAATCTTTCGAAAATCCTGCCGATCTTATCCGCAGCAATCCCCTCCCCTTCATCTTCAACCGCAAATTCTACCTGACCCGCCTCGCTGCCCAATTGCGCCGATAATATCACCCCTCCGCCAGCAGGACTAAAACGTAAAGCATTCTCCAGTAGATTAGAAAAAATCTGCCCCGTCCGTAGCGGATCCGAATCCACCCGCGCCAAATCCCGCCCGCACCGAATCTCTAATTTAACCCGCTTCCCAGCAAACGCCCGACTCCAATCCTCCTTCACCTCTTCCAGAATTTTATAAGGAAACCGAGGTTGAGTCTTCAACTCCATTCTCCCCGACTCGATCCTCGACAACTCCAGTAAATCACTCACCAGAAGAGTCATTCGCTCGCAGTTCCGCTGAAGCACCGCTAGAATTTTCTTTCCCTCCGTCCCCTTGAGCATCGTGGGATCCTCCATCGTCTCCAAATAACCCGTTAAGATAGAAAGCGGGGTTCGTAACTCGTGCGAAAGATTAGTCACAAACTCTTGCCGAACCGTCTCCAGATGACGGATTTTCGATCGGTCATAAAAAATGGTCACCACCCCCGCCCGATCCCCCCCACTCTCAAGAATCGGGGCCATGTTCACCGCAAAAACCCTCGGGCTTCCCGCATCCTCAGAAGGAAGCATTACCTCCAAACTCTGGGTCGCTCCTTGCTGAATGATTTCCTCCACCGCTCGGTCCACCTCCAGCAAACGAATCACCTCCATCACCGTTCGCCCCTTTGGAATTTCTTCCAATTCGAAAATCCGCAAGAAGGCCTGATTAGCCAATGTGATCTTCCCCTCCCCATCGCTCACCATCACCCCTTCCGCTAAACTTCCCAGAATCGCCTGCAAACTAAACCGCTCACTCTCCTCTTTCGAAGATATTCCCTCCAACCGCTTGGCCACCCGCTCCAGATTAATTATCGACTCTTCTAACCCCCACGCCCCTCGCGCCACAAAACCCGTCGGCCTCTGGTTCTCCGCTAAATCTTGGATCAAACGCCTCAGCTGCCTCATCGGCCGATAGACCATCGCCCAGACCCACACCGCAGTCGTGGTCCCCAAGACTAAAAGCAGAAGTGCCCACCCGATATCCATTCCCTAACCCTGCCCTCAACCACCCTCCGGGGCAAAATTCTTTACACAGCCACTTCGTTCAATCGATACCCACTTCCACGTACTGTTTCGATGAACTTCCCCGTCTTGCCCAACTTATCCCGCAACCTTCGTACATGCGTGTCCACCGTTCGCGTATCCAAACTCGCCTCATAGCCCCACACCTCACTCAGAAGTACCTCACGCGATTGAATATTCCCCACTCGCCGCACCAACAACTCCAATAAACGAAACTCGGTCGAGGTCAGCGCTAATTTCTTCCCCCCCATCGAGGCCGTCATCGTTCCGCGATCCAGCTGCATCTTGCCCGACCGTACGGGGATCGGCTTCGCCACCCCCTGATCCTGTTGCCTCCGCGCCACCGCCCGTACCCTCAAAACCAACTCCCGCGGACTGAACGGCTTCGTCACATAATCGTCCGCCCCACACTCAAAACCCGCCACCTTATCATTCTCCATTGATTTCGCCGTCAACATCAGAATCGGAATCCGCGACGTCGCCGGATTTCTCCGTAAGGCCCGACAAACCTCCACCCCGCTCATTTCCGGCATCATTAAATCCAGAATAATCACCGCCGGCAGATCCTGCTTCGCAATCGCTAACCCCTCCGCCCCATTATGCGCCTCCAACACATCAAAGCCCGCCGCCTTTAAATGAATTCGAATCATATCCCTCACATCCTTCTCATCCTCCACTACTAAAATTCTGTCGCGCATTGCCTCCATCCTATCTCCCTCCCCTTCCCACCCCGCAAGATTCCCAAGGTGACATTATCATGACAGAATCAACCCCCCCAGGTCGCCGCCAGCGCTTCAACCTCCAGTCGCAACTGATCCACCTCGCTTAATTTCACCTCAGGCTCCGGTACCAAAATCACCTCCCCCGTAAGCTTATGCTCATAGACCGTCACCCTACCCTCTGGACCCGTTGTCCTCTCCCTCACCAACAAGATTTTCCTTCTCTCCAAGAGCAGGGCAAAAAGAAAAATCACCCGCGCCTCCGCACTCTCCGTCTGCACCGGCTGCGCTAGCCTCCTCCGCAATTCCGCCTCCGCTCGCGCCGCCGGCGGCTCCTTCTCAGGCACCAACGGCTCCGCCCGAAACTTACCCTTCCAAAAACAAAAATAAGTCGGCCTCCCCTCCTCCTTTTCCCATACCTCCTGCGCAAAATCTTTCCGCTCCATCCCCCCATCCATCGCCACCAGTACCGTATAGACCACCTGCCCATCCGAAAATTCCTTTCCGGAACCCGCACAACTCTGCGCCCTCGGCCTTATGCTCCAATCCATCCTGCCTTTCTACCCCGATGGTTTCAGTTGGAAAGTGCCCGTTCGCCCCCCATTGTGAATCGATGAGCTCTAGCTTTCTCACCGCCGAACACCTTCATGTCATGCTTAACCATTTTCCTGTAATCCTCACTCTTCTTGTCCCTCCAATTCTTTTGGCAGGCCTTTTCTTTAATCAAAAACCAATCCTGGCTATCGGGTTCTCCCTTGCTCTTCTTGCCGACCTCTCAACCCCTGTCGTCATACAGACAGGCCAGTCCGCCCACACTCGTTTTGAAATGGGACAGATCCAACCACCGCTAGACGAGCAAGGAGAAATAGCCGCGGAAATGCACCAGGATATGGCCGAAAAAGCCGCTCCCCTACTTTATCTGGTTGGCTTCGGGGCCATCGCCGGACTTCTCATTCTTCGCTTTCGTCCCAGATGGGCAAAACTTGTCGCCATTGCCGTAATCCTCGGCTCATGTATTGCCTCCATCTTCACCCTCCAATCCGCACAGTTGGGTGGACGCATCCGCCATCCCGAATTCCGCCCCTCCTCAACCAAAAACTAATCTCGTCCCACCACCCCTAAAGTCTAAGGGTGCGCTTCCATCCCTCCCGCCTACCTTCCGCTATGGGCTTACCCTACGAAGAACTCGATTTCCAACCCACCCCACTCGGCGACCTCATCCTTCGCCGCCGACGCATCGCCACCCTCGATAATCTAGAAGTCCTCGAGGTCAAACTCGGAGAAGACTTCCTCATGTCCAGCCTCTTTCATGAAGTCGAAGAAGCCCTCGCCGATCTCGGCCTCGTCGCCACCGAAGGTGATGCCCTCGATGTCGTCGTCGGAGGCCTCGGCCTCGGTTACACCGCCGTCGCCGCCCTCATGCACCAACGCGTCGCCGAACTCCTCGTCGTCGACGCCCTTCCTGCCGTCATCGATTGGCACCGTCGCGGACTCGTCCCCCTCGGTCCCACCCTCACTGGCGATCCGCGCTGCCGCTTGATTGAAGCCGATTTCTTTGCCCTCGCCGCCTCGCCCCAACAAGGTTTTGACCCTCAACAACCCGGTCGCCAGTTCCACGCCGTTCTCCTCGATATCGATCACTCACCCTCTCATCTTCTCCACCAACGGCACGCTGATTTCTATAGCCCCGACGGACTCCAGCGCCTCGCCGCCCAACTCCTGCCTCGCGGCATCTTTGCCCTCTGGTCAGACGACCCGCCCGATGACGAGTTCCTCGCCAGCCTCGCCGCCGTCTTCGATTCTCCCCAAGCCCACTTCATCTCTTTTCCCAATCCCATCCTCGACCGCGACTCCGCCAGCACCGTCTATGTCGCTCGCAAAAAATCCTCCTCTTAACACCGACTCCTCCACCCTCACCTTTTTTACATCTTTAAAAAGTTGGCCAGAAGATCCTTACCCTCTTTGCTTAAAATCGACTCAGGATGAAATTGAACCCCATGCACCGGATATTCGCGATGCCGTAACCCCATGATCTCCCCCTCCACCGTATCCGCACACACCAGCAAACTTTTCGGCAGAGAAACCTTCTCCACAATCAACGAGTGATATCGCGTCGCCTCAAACGGATTCGGCAGCCCCGCAAATACCCCCAGCCCATCATGCCGAATCGGTGATGTCTTCCCGTGCATTAATCTCTCCGCCCTCACCACCTTGCCTCCATACACCTCCCCCATGCACTGATGACCCAGACATACCCCTAAGATTGGAATCTTCGGACCAAATCTCCGAATTAACTCCATCGAGATTCCCGCATCCGCCGGCGTGCCCGGCCCAGGAGAAATCACTATCTTCGACGGCCTCATCGTCTCCACTTCATCCGGCGTCATCGCATCATTCCTCTTCACCACTGGATCCGCCCCCAACTCGCCAAAATATTGGGCCAAGTTGTAGGTAAACGAATCGTAGTTGTCAATCACCAGAAGCATAAAGAAACCCTACCCCAAGGTCCTCGCAACCACCACCGCCGCTAACCCCGCCTTCGCTTTGTTTATACTCTCTTGATACTCCCCCTCCGGCGTCGAATCCGCCACCAGCCCGCCCCCTGCCTGCACATGCGCCTTGCCCCCCTTCAATAAAATCGTCCGAATCGAAATGCAGGAATCGAGATTTCCATCGAAAGAAAAGTACCCCGCCGCACCCGCATACGCCCCGCGCCTCGTCGGCTCACTCTCCGCCAAAATCTGTAGCGCTCGCACCTTCGGCGATCCACTCACTGTTCCCGCAGGAAATGTCGCCCGCATCACCTGAAACGAGTCCTGCCCAGCACGTAACTGCCCCGTCACCCGGGAAACGAGATGCATCACATGCGAAAATCGCTCCACCTCCATGAGCTCAACCACCTTCACACTGTGATACTCACACACCCGGCCTAAATCATTTCTCGCTAAGTCCACCAACATAATGTGCTCCGCCCTCTCCTTGGGATCTGCCCTCATCTCTTTCTCATTTTGTAAATCTTCCTCGGCCGTCGCCCCCCGCGGCTTCGTTCCTGCAATCGGACGAATCTCGACCTTGCCATTTTCACATCGCACATGAGTTTCTGGCGAGGAACCCACCAGCGCCAAACCCGCCATCTCCAAACAAAACATGTAGGGCGATGGATTGATCGAGCGCAAAGCACGGTACAAATCAATCGGCCGACCATGAAACGGCACCGTGAAACGTTGCGAGGGCACTACCTGAAATATATCTCCCGCCCGAATATGCTCCTGCATGCTTCCCGCCATTTCTAAATACTCCGCCTTCGTCATGTTCGGCGTTGCCCCCGCCAAAAGATCTCCCTCAGGCCTCTGCGGAATCTCCCCCGCCGCTTTTCCCGCAGGTGCCTCCAGGCGCTTAACCAACGCCTCCAATCGTTTCATCCCAATCGCATAATCAGCTCGTGGATCATTCCCCGTCTTCACCTGCACCACGAAACGCCGAGTCTTCCGCTTATGATCAAAAATAATAAACTCTTCCACCAACGCGAAACATGCATCTGGCACCCCCAGATCGTCCTTTTTCGCCATCCCCACCGTCGTCTCAAAGTAACGTACCGCCTCAAAAGCTAAAAAACCCACCGCCCCACCGGCAAACGGGGGCGCTTCTCCAGGCCAGGCCGCCACCGGACGTATTCCCGCCAACATCTCCTGCACCTCAATCAGCGGATCAGGATTCTCCGGAGCCTTCTCCTCCACTTCCCCGTTCAATTTCGTCAAACGCACCCGCCCACCCCGAAACTCCATTACCGCCGTTGGTCTCGATCCCACAAAAGAATAACGACCCAGCCGGCCCCCCGTTTCCGCACTCTCCAATAAAAAAGCCGCCCCGCCAGGTTGACCCGAGAGCTTGCTGTAGGCCGAAACCGGGGTCTCTCCATCCGCAGGAAACTCCCGCCCGATCGGAATCAGATTCCCCTCTTTCGCCAAATCTAAAAACTTTTTCTCGTCAGGATAAATCATGCTTTTTTAGGAGGCCGTACCGCAATGCCTCTCTCCTGCAAATAGCGCTTCACTTCGGGTACGGTCAACTCACCAAAATGAAATAAGCTGGCCGCTAATGCTGCGTCCGCTCCTCCCTCCTCGCCTAAAACCTCCGCAAAGTGCTCCTTCCTGCCCGCTCCCCCACTCGCAATCACCGGCACCCCGACCGCTTGGCTCACTTTTCTCGTCAGCTCCAAATCATATCCCTCTTTCGTCCCATCCGCATCCATACTCGTCAGCAAAATTTCTCCCGCCCCCCGCCTTGCTCCTTCCTCAATCCACTCCAGCACATCCTTTCCCGTTGCCGTCCGCCCCCCATGAGTCGTCACCTCCCACCCGCCCCCCGCCCTTCTTCGTGCGTCCACCGCCAGCACCACACACTGACAACCAAAAGCCTCCGCCACCTCCGTAATCAAATCAGGCCGCTCTACTGCCGCCGTATTTAAACTCACTTTGTCCGCCCCCGCCCTCAACAACTCCCTCGCATTTTCTACCGACCGAATTCCTCCCCCCACCGTCAACGGAAGAAATACCTCCTCTGCCGTTTTCCTCACTACCTCCAAGAGAATCGGACGAGCCTCCGCTGAAGCTGTGATATCCAGAAAAACAAGCTCATCCGCCCCCTGCTCGTGATAGGCCCGCGCGCATGCCGCTGGGTCCCCCGCATCCCGAATCCCAACAAACTTTACCCCTTTGACCACTCTCCCCTGATCCACATCCAAACAAGGAATAATTCGTTTTGTATTCATAAGGACATCAAGATCATGATTTTGAATTGTTCCGTTTTTTTCCGTAAAATGGTCTTTGATTTTGCCGTAAACTAGGCAAAAATCCGAGACTTGTTTTGCTTCGGTTTATAATTCTCCATGAAGAAACCAAAGTCCTCGGGAAAGATGATCCCAGCTAAAAAACCGATTCTACCTCCCAAGACGATCCATTCCTCTCCTTCCTCAGTTCCCTCTCCCAATCCAACCCCCTCTATCTCCTCCAAGAAGTCCCCAATAAAACCTGTCCCTGCCCTTGCCAAAAAAATCACTCCAAAACGGGTTGCTCAGAAAACTAGCACCGCCCCTCGGCTGCGTGCCCAACCCCTCCCCCTCGATCCCGCCGCCCACAAATTCGTTCTCCAACCTTTTAGCCCTTCAACAAAAGAATCCGAACCACCCGCCTTCGAGCAACTCGGAGAACTCCCCGAGAGCTACGGGTCCCGCCGCCTTTTTCTTACCGCCCGCGATCCCC
>JBBAWB010000003.1:0-205387 GCA_040397385.1 Methylacidiphilales bacterium | reverse complement strand
GACGGGATGAATGTCCGCTTACGCGGAGGAATTTAAGTCTCGGTGGCCCAATGAATTAATAGCCGAAAGAACCCACTCACGGAGATGGGATTAGGAAGTGGGGCATCAATTCGTATTTTTGATTCCCCACGCATCTTCTAGAGCATTGCGAGATATTGAAAGTTCTGGGTAGAATTTGGACTATTAAAGACCAGGTTGCCACAAGCTCTGCAAAAAAACCATTCTCCACAAACGAGAAAAGGATCTACGGGTATATATATAAAATCTTTGATCCAAATCGGTTGCAAAAAACTGGCCAAGGGGAAGCAATCGTACCTTGTTATGTTGGGAAAACAAAAAAACCAATCTTGGAAAGATTTAAAAGTCACAAAAGAGATGCCCAAAAAGTGAAGGGAGATGACAAGGGGGGTGATGGCAAATTACATGCTGTTATGTGGGGGGAGGGATTTAACAAATTTACGTGTGAAGAGATCGACCATGCTTACGATGCTCAGGAATTATCTGAAAAAGAAAGGATTTACCAAGAAAAATACCAGTCAATAAAATACGGATGGAGCAAAATTGTAGCGCAAAGAATCGAGAACGAGAATACAGGAAATATCTCTGTTAAAATAAACAATGTAGAAAGAAGATTCGAATCCGTTGCGCACATGTGTCAAACCCTGGGTATAAGCAACTCCACTTTAACTTGTTGGCTTAAGAAGAAAAATATGACTTTTGAAAAAGCCTTAGGGATTGCCATTAAAGCGAAACAGGAAAGCATCGATAAATCCAGCCACCCAGTCGTCATTTATAGACGGCCTTACAGAACTCTTAATGATGCTGTACGAGACAAGAAGCTAAATAAGCACAATTTTAACGAGAAAAGTATCCGGTCCCGAATCAGGAAAAGCATGTCTTATGAAGATGCATTCTCAATTCCCCATAAAAAAGGAAAAACAGATAACTTTACGATAACTACACCTGATGGAAAAACTCACGTATTCGAATCAATAGCAGATGCACATAGACAGCTTTCTGCAAACTATAAGGTATGTGCTGCTCTGACAACAGTTGTAGCGTATATAAATATAAAAAAGTATACGCCGGAGCAGGCGTTTGGATTTTCTCCGCGGCCTTGGGAGAAAGTATATGCCGAAGTGGATAATCTAATAACAAAAGACGGCTACAAACTGATTGGAGAGAAAGACGGACAATCAAAGCCAGTTATTCTGCATGCAAAAAAGGAAATCTATAGTTCAGTAAAAGTCTTCGCGAAAGAGTGGGGCATAGAATACACAACTGCTGCTGAGGAGATTAAGAAAGGTTTCTCGGCCGAAAAGATTCTAAGTAAAAGAGATCATCCTGGACTGCTTAGAACCCCAACAGTATAGATTCGCACATCTGCACCAATCCCCAACAAAATCCGTAGTACCCCCGACAGGAGCCCCGACTTAGGTCGGGGCAGGTACGGGGCAGGGAGGAAGTTAAGACGAAATCGGAGGGGCTGCGCAACTTTTAGGGGTTTGGGCAGTTTAATCCTAGATGAAGGATATTTGTGTTCAGAAGACGGATGGTCCTCGGATTCTGGTGATTCGTGGTCAGAAGGTGATTTTAGATCAGGATCTAGCTCGGATCTACGAGGTGACTACATCGGCATTAAATCAGGCGATTAGGAGAAATGCAAAAAGGTTCCCAGATCGATTTCTGCTTATAGTTACCAGACAGGAGCTTAGGCTTTTGATATCACAGAATGTGATATCAAAGATTGGACGCGGAGGAGCAACTAAACCACCAATGGCGTTTACTGAGCATGGGGCGTTGATGGTGGCCTCTGTCCTAAACTCGGCTCGGGCGATCTCGATGTCGATTTATGTGATTGAGGCTTTCATAAAACAGCGGGAGGAGTTGGCGACGAGTGAGGCGATTTTGAAGCGTCTTGCGGAAATCGATCGGTCTTTGATGGTACATGACGAGGCGTTGCAGGATCTGTATGACAAACTCTTGCCCTTGCTTCAGGTTGAGCCTGAGGCAAAACAGAGGGCGATTGGTTTTGGCGTGTGAGCGGTGGGAGATGCAAAGTGATGCAAGCGGTGAGGTGAAAAGCTCAGCGAGTCAGGCGAAAGAGAAGAGATGGGAAGGCAGGGAAGATGCGGGATAGATTCCAAGCGAGAGATTGGGCGAAGGGATCGAACATGGCGTGTTGCAACCAGCGGGCATGGCGGAGGCGTTTGGCAAATGCGTGATCGAGGCGATGAGCGACTTGGCGGGAGGCTACTGCCCAACTTATTTTTCCGTAGGACCAGTCGAGCAGAGGTTGAGTGGCGAGGTCGGCTCCTTCGATGGCCATGGACATTCCATTGCCGGTTACGGGAGGGATCATGGTGAGGGCATCGCCGATATTTACTCCGAGGCGATCGGTGGCCTGTCGTGGAGAAAGAGAGAGGGCGGCGATCGAGCTGAAAGAGGAGTCATCCCATTGAGCGTTTTGCAAGCGCTGGGAGAGAAGAGAGTTGGCCTCTCCGCTGAGCCATTCTTTCCACTTTGCGGCGAGATCGGAGACAGGGTGACGAGAGCGAAACAGGCCGCAAACATTGACCTGCTGGTTTTCGATTCGGCAAAGACCGATGTAGCCTCGCGATGAAAGATGCATTTCCAGTCCAGCGTCTAGGGAGACGTTGCGGGCGTGGGCTTTGAGGCCGAACCAACGCCAACCGTGTTCCGTGGGGGAGGGTTGGCGACCTGTGGCGTGGACGATTCCTTCGGAGGGTTGAAAGGAGACCCTTTGGTTGGTCTGAAGGGTGGCTCCTGCGGAGGTGAGTTGGTTGATAAGGAAGCGATCAAACTGGTAGCGGGAGAGGCAGAGGGCGGGTTGGGGAAGGCGCCGGCGGGAAAGAATGGAGGATCCCCGAGTGAGAATGACATCGGAAGATTCTACAGCACCGAGTTGATCGAGACTGGAGCGAAGGCCTAGAGATTCGATTACGGAAAGAGCGCGACCGCTAAGATATTCGCCACAGACGCGGTGACGCGGATAGGTGCCCGCGTCGAAGAGAATGAGAGGAACCGAGTGTTCACGAAGGCGGAGTCCGAGAGTGAGGCCGGCGAGGCCACCGCCCACGATGGTGATAGGTTTCAACCCTTCCTTTCTGCGGTAAAGAAGTGGGTGAAGGGACCTGTTCGTTTTTCTTGTAGGCTCCAGGTGGTTGAGGAGGGCCAGAGTTGAGATAGTTCTTTGGCACGGAAACCTGCGGCGACGCTGACGCGGGCATCGTGGAGGGTGACGGGGTGGCAACCGAGAAGACGAAGGAGGCGGGAGCCGATTGTGCCTGCGAGATTGCGTCGGGGTTCTGCGGCGGCGAAGCGGTGTGCGATTCTGCTAATTTCCCTTAGAAGTTTCTCCAGAGGGGCGTCTTCGAAGTGATGAAGGAAAAGGTTGGTCAAGACGAGGTCCACAGCGGTGGTGCTTTGAGCCCATGAGAAAGCGGTGGCGGAAAGAACCGAGGGTTGCCAGTGCGCTTGACGGAATTGCGCAAGGATAGCTGAAGAAACACAAGGCTGCCGATCGACGAGAAGGAGGTGACAGCCGTTGCCGCCGTCAGGGAAAGCGAGCGGGAGAATCTGGGAGAGGAGATGGGCGTCGCCGCAACCGAGGTCAGCCAGAGAGCGGGGCGGGGCAGAAGGGTAGGTTTTCTTGAGCCATTCGATCCAGAGTCGGTGTTGACCGAGAAGTGGGTGAATGCGCTGGAGATCGCGTCGACTGGCGAGTGCGGCGGGATCAGAGGGGGGAAGGGAGTCGAGAATTTCTGGGGTAAGGCGGCGGGAGTTCATGTGGAGACGTCGAGGAGAGCCCCATAACTGGAGAAGCCAGCACCAAAAGAGGCGAGCCACCAAGGTCCATCGGGGGTGCCGTTGGCTAAAGCTGTCTGCAGAGCGAAGAGGCAAGATGGACTGCTCATATTCCCGTGGGTGCGGAGGACTTCGGTACTGTGTCGGGTATCTTTTTCTTCCAAGGAAAACTCGGCTCGGAGAGCGGCGAGAACATCGCGACCACCTGCGTGCCAGATCCATCCGGTGATATCTTTTTCCTGAAGTCCAGCGCGTTGAAAAACGGTTCGGGCGTGTTGGGCGGCGAGGGTTGGAACTTCGGGGGCTAAGAAATTACGCAAGAGGCCTTGGCGGTGATCAAATCGTAGAAAATCTCGATGTTCGGGAGCGAGATGAGATGAGGTTTTGAGGAGGCGCACTCTTTTTTGGGCGGGAGAGGCGTCGGCTGAACAAAGGATAGCGGCGGCCCCGTCTCCAAAGAGGCAGGCGCTGATGAGAACGCCTGGGTCATCGTCAAGGTAGGAGGCGGCGGAGCAGATTTCGACGCAAACAACGAGTGCGTGGCGAGCTTGCCCAGAAGCGATAAGAGCGGAGGCCTGCTGGATTGCGGGAAGAGCGGCCCCACATCCGAGGCCGACAAGATCGAGGAAGGTGAGGGAAGAAGAGAGACCCAGGCTTTGAGTGAGGTAACTGGTGAGTCCTGGGCAGAGGTAACCGGTGCAGGTGGCGACGAGGAGAGCGTCGATGTCGGAAAACTTAAGTCCAGATTTCTGGAGAGTTTGTCGGGCGGCGGCCTCGGCGAGTGCGGGGGCGTGTTGCTGAAAGCGGGCAATCATTTTGTCGGGTTCGAAGACAAAAGCATCCTCCATCTGTTCGAGGCAAAAATGGCGGGTCTCGATGCCATTCCGATTTTGAAGAACTTTACGAAGAAGGGCGCGGGAGCGAGGGGCGAGTTGATGAAAGGTGAGATTATTTTGCAGCGCAGCGAAAACCTCGGCTTGAGTGAAAGCACGGGGGGGGAGAGCGGTTCCGATGGAGTGAAGAAACACGAGGGTAGTAAGGGTAAGGGGAGTGGAAAAAACCGCAAATGGAGGTTAGAGAAGTTTGCGAAGGGCGGAAAGGGTCCGGGTATTGATGACATCCTGGGGCCGAAGCCAGCCTTTGCGGGCGAGAGTGACGCCAAGATCGAGGTAGCGAAGGTGGGTAGTTTTATGGGCGTCGGGGTTGATCGAGCAGAGAACTCCGAGATCGCGGGCCTTGTGCCACCAGCGCCAATCGAGGTCGAGCCGCCATGGGTTGGCGTTGAGCTCGATCCAAGTGCCTGTGGCGGCGGCGGCTTCGAGAATTTTTGGGATATTGAGGGCGTAGGGTTCCCTTTCGAGGAGGAGGCGGCCGGTGGCGTGGCCGAGGCAGGTGACGTGTTCATTCTCCATGGCGCGAATGATGCGATCGGTCATTTCGTTTTTATCGGAAGTGAATCCTGAATGAACGGAGGCAATGACGTAGTCGAGTTGAGATAAGAGATCGTCGGGAAAATCAAGTTTTCCGCCTTTGAGGATGTCGCACTCGGTGCCGGCGAGGAGGGTGCACTCGGGCTTTTTCGAATTGAGTGCGCGAATCTCTTTCAGTTGGTCGAGGAGTTTTTCTTCGGTGAGACCGCGAGCTTGGAATGAGGATTTCGAGTGGTCGGCGATTCCAAGCCATTCGAGTCCAAGCGTGGCAGCCGCTTGGGCCATAGCTTCGAGAGTGTCCTGGCCATCGCTGGCGAGGGTGTGATTGTGGAGGCAGCCGCGAATTTCGGCGCGGGTGAGGAGGTCGGGCAGCTGGTCTTTTTCAGCGGCGGCAACTTCTCCACTGTCTTCGCGGAGTTCGGGGGGAATAAAAGCGAGGCCGAGAGCGCGGTGGAGATCTTTTTCTTCTTTGAGTTTGAGGGGAGTTTTCGATTTCCCCTTAAAGAGGCCCCATTCGCTGAGGTGGAGACCTTGATCGATGGCGCGTTGGCGGAGGGCAATATTGTGCTCTTTGGAGCCGGTGAAGTGGGCAAGGGCGGTGGCCCAAGCCTCGGGGGGAATGACGCGGAGGTCGCAGGGAATGCCGCCCGCAAGGATGACGCTCGATTTGGTTTCGCCTTGGGCGACGATTTTTTCGACGGAAGGTGCGGTGACGAAGGCGTGCATGACTTTCTTGGGTTGAGTCGAAGTGGCGATGAAATCCAGATCTTTGACAATTTCTTTGCCTCGACGAAGACTGCCGGCAATTTCCGCATTTTGGACTTCTGGGCATTGGCGGAGGTGGGAGAGAAGAGCTTGAGCGACGGGCAGGGCATCGCCGAGGCGATGGAACTTTTGGTAGGTGGCTCGGCGTGCGATAGCTTCGAGGAGGTTGGTGGCGGTTTTTTCTCCGAGGCCTGCAATGGCAGCGAGCCGCCCATCGGAGCAAGCGGCGGAGAGTGATTCGATGGATTCGATGTTGAGTTGATCGCGTAAGAGCCGAAGTTTCTTTGGGCCCAGCCCAGGGAGTTCAAGAAGGGAGAGTAGGCCTGAGGGGATAGAGGCGCGGAGTTCTTCGAGGTAGGGGAGTTTTCCTGTGGTGACGAGGGTGGTGATTTTATCGCGAAGGGCATCTCCGATTCCGGGGAGTTCGCTGAGGCGGTTGGTGCGGACGAGTTCGGCAAGATCGGTGGGGGATGTTTCGAGAGTGCGGGCCGCGTTGAGGTAAGCGCGACATTTGAAGGGGTTTTCTCCTTGGAGCTCGAGAATGGTGCCGATTTCGCGCAGGGCGACGATGACTTGATCCTTGGTCATGGGTGGAAGTTATCCACAGAATCGTGGGCGGGGCAGAGCAAAGAGTTGGTTGCGATTGATCTGCCCGACGAAGCAGGGGATGCTTTCGGAAGTACAAAATGAGCGCCTCGTACAACGATTATGTTCTGACGACAAGTCTGGAGCAGGGCTGGATGACGGCCGAGCAGGCCGAGCAGGTTCGGGTGGTAACGACGGCCAACCCGAAGGTGGCGGCTTTAGATTTGATAGAGGAGCAGCAGTTGTTGCCATCGGAGCATATCGGGATGTTACGAAGTCTGATTGAGCAGGCGGGGGGTGGGGCGGAAGTTCAAGATAGCAGTGTAGTACGGGCTTATTTGGAGCGGGCGGTGGAGATGGGGGCGAGCGACCTCCATCTGGGGCCTGACGCACCAGCTTTGGTACGGATTCATGGTCAGCTTGCCCCGATGGAGGGACCGGGGGCGCGGCCTTTGAGTAAGGAGGAGACAGAACAGTTGGGGCGTTCCTTTTTACTACCGAAACAGACTCGAACGGTGGAGGAGAATGGATCGTTCGATTTTTGCTATGAAGCGGAGGGGTTGGCTCGATTCCGAACGAGTGTGGTCCGGCAGAGACGCGGGTGGGAATCGGTCTTCCGTGTAATTTCGAACAAGATTCGGACGATGGATGAGTTGGGGTTGCCGCCCGTTCTGAAAACCTTAACGCGGTATCACAATGGTCTGGTTTTGGTAACAGGAGCGGTGGGTAGTGGGAAGTCGACGACTTTGGCCTCGATGGTCGATCACATTAACCGAGAGAGAAAGGATCATATCATTACCTTGGAAGATCCGATTGAGTACGTTTTTACTCCTTCGGGTTGTCAGGTTTCCCAACGGGAAATTGGGGCTAACTCGGCCAGTTTTTCGAGTGCTCTGCGGGCGGCGTTGCGGGAAGATCCGGATGTGATCATGGTGGGAGAGATGCGGGATCTGGAGACGATCTCTTTGGCAATCAGTGCGTCGGAGACGGGTCACTTGGTTTTGGGGACGCTACATACGAGCACTGCGGCGCGGACTTTAGATCGGTTGCTGGATGTGTTTCCGGTGGAGCAGCAGTCACAGATTCGGACGATGGTCAGCGAATCGTTGCGAGGGATTGTTTGTCAGCAGTTGATTCCGCGTAAGGATGGGAATGGGCGGGTCTTGGCTTTGGAGGTGCTGGTGAATAATCCAGCGGTGGGTAATTTAATTCGTGAAGCGAAGACCTTTATGTTGCCTGGAGTGATGCAGACGGGAAAGAAGTTGGGAATGAAGTTGATGGATGACAGTTTGCAGGAGCATTTGGATAAGGGGATCATTTCAGGGGAAGAGGCCTATCGGCGTGCAGAAAACAAGAAGGCCTTTGCCACAGGATTGGCGGCGGGACTCTAATGAACCACCCGATCGACGAACTCTTCTCGGTTTTAGTGGAAAAAGGGGGGAGTGATTTACACTTACTCGAGGGTCAACCCGCGAAAATTCGCAGGCACGGCGAGGTTACGGCGATTCAGGAGGCACCTTTAACGAGAGAATCGATTACGCAGCTTTTACAACCGATCTGTTCTCCTCCCGCATGGCGTAAGTTTACCGAAGTGGGCGACTTGGATTTCGCCTATGAGATGGACGAGGAGAGCCGTTTTCGGTGTAACTACTATAAACAGTTGCATGGCTACGGAGCGGTTTTTCGAATTATTCCGACAAAGATTAAGACTTTGAAGGAGTTGGGGGTGCCGCCAGTGATCGAAAGTTTTGGAAACTATAAATCAGGTCTGGTTTTAGTGACGGGTCCGACTGGTTCGGGAAAGTCGACGACATTGGCGGCGGTGGTGGATTCGATTAACACCAATTACTCGCGTCATATTGTGACGATTGAAGAACCGATTGAGTTTGTCCATCCGAACAAGAAATCGGTCATTACGCAGAGGGAGGTACCGAACGAGACGCCAAGTTTTGCGACAGGACTGAAGGCGGCGTTGCGGGAGGATGCGGACGTGGTTTTGGTGGGGGAAATGCGGGATCTGGAGACGATTGCCTTGGCCTTGACGGCGGCGGAGACGGGATTGTTGGTTTTTGGCACGTTGCATACGAACAACGCGCGCAAGACGGTGGATCGAATTATCGATGCCTTTCCAAGTAATCAGCAGGAGCAGATTCGAACGATGTTGGCGAATTCACTTCGTGCGGTGTGTGCTCAGCTCTTGTTGAAGCGTTCCGATGGTGGAGGGCGGCTGGCGGTGAACGAGATTCTCGTGGGAAACAATGCGGTGGCTTCGATTATTCGGGAAGGGGCGACGATGAAGCTGAACGATGTTTTAAAAACGGGGAAAGCGGAGGGGATGCAGTTGATGGATGATGCAATTGATGGGCATTTGAAGGCGGGGCGGGTTTCGCCGATGGAGGCGTATATGAAATCGATTGATAAACTGAGGTTTCAGGAGTTTCTGCCGAAGGAGTCAGGGATCGGATGAGTTGCGAAGTGGTCGGATCGGCCGCCTTGGCTCGGGCGACAATGCATTGTCGGGAGGGTCGGGAGTTGAGCGGCGGGGAGGCAGAAGATTTAGTGGCTACCTTGGCGGACGAGGGGGTTGGAGATGGTGCGAAGGCGGAGTTTCTATTGGCTTGGGCGGAGAAGGGGGAAACGGGTGCTGAGCTCTCAGGGATGGCGCGGGCTTTTTTGGGTCGGGCGAAGCCGGCGGGGTTGACGGGGAGGTGGGGGGGGAAGGGGTTAGCAGACTGTTGTGGGACGGGGGGAGGGGGGAGACCGATCGTGAATATATCTACAGCGGCAGCGTTGGTGGCGGCGGCGGCGGGTTTGCCTGTAGCGAAACATGGGAATCGGGGGATCACGCGGCCGAGTGGGAGTGCAGATGCTTTGAGTGCGCTGGGGGTGAAGAGCGCAAGGGATGCGGGAGAGTTGGCCAGTTGTCTGGGGGAGGTGGGGTGTGCTTTTCTCTATGCTCCAGATTTCCATCCAGCTTTTGCTGGGGTGGCGGGCGCGAGGAAGATTTTATCAGCGCAGGGAAAGCGAACGGCGTTTCATTTCTTGGGGCCTTTAGTGAATCCTGCGAAACCTGAAGTTCGGTTGGTTGGGGTTTTTCGCGAAGAGGATATGACCATCTTGGCGGAAGCGCTGGAGAGGTTAGCGGTGGAATCGTATGCAATTGTTTACGGGGAGGATGAAAAGGGGGCTCCCTTGGGAGAACTTTCGCCTTTGGGGCGAAATCGGTTGGTGGGAAAAAAAGGCGGGCAAAAATTTGATCTGACGGAGGAGCTGGCGCCTGGGGAGTGGGGTTCTTCCTTGGATCTGGAGGCTCCTCGAGCGGAGGAGAGTGCGGCCCGCATCTCTGCGGTGTTGGCGGGGGATGGGGCGCGAGCGGTGCGGGGGTCGGTGGGGTGGAACGCCGGGGCGCTGCTTTGGTTGGCGGGGATGGGAAAAGATTGGGAGGAGGGGCGCAAGTTGGCGGACGAAACGATTACGAAAGGAGCGGCGCGGGCTCTTTTAGAAAGATGGAGGAGGTGGAGTCGGGGGTAAATCGTCTCGATTGAGGCATAAGTTGAGGGGTGGGTATCGGTTCTACGGGGGAGCGATCTGGGTCTTTGATTCGAGATTATTTAAGCAATCTTAAGATTAGTATATTTGCAAATATACTAATCTTAATTGCTAGTTTACAAGAAATGGATTCGATGATTTTTCGCGACCGACGGTGGTGGTGGGGCCATGGCCGGGATAAATAGTAGTTTGTGGTGGGAGAGGGAGAATTTTTTTCTGAATGCCTGTGATGAGGAGGTCTCGACTTCCTCCGGGCAAGTCCCAGCGACCGACACCATCGGCGAAGAGGACGTCTCCGCCGAAAAGTTGGTGAGTTTTTGGGAGGTAGAGGCAAAGGCTACCTGGGCAGTGTCCTGGAACGTGGAGAAGGTGGGCTTGGGGCCAAGCGGGTGGGGGTGGAGTTTTTTCCTCGAGGAGTTGGGTGGCGTGGACGGGTTGGATTTTTTTGGGGAGACCGAAAGTGAGCATGGAGTCGGGTTCGAGACAGAGAAAGGCGGTGTCGGGATGATAATAGACGGGGCAAGTAGCCCACTCTGCGATGGCGGCGGCGTCCCAGATATGGTCCCAGTGGCCGTGGGTAAGGAGGAGGGAGTGAGGGTTAAGGTTTTTTGTTTTGAGGAAATTGAGAAAACCCTCGGGGGCGTCGATGGCGAGAAGGTGCCCTTGGAGGTTGATAAGGTAGGCGTTGGTCTCGGCGAGCCCGCCGGTAAAGAGGAGGGGTGTAGAGGTGGGGGAAATCTCAGGTGCGGACATAGAAGCGATACTAGGGTTTTGAGGCGGAGGGGATAGGGATTTTTAATTTTGAATGTTTAATTTTGGATTGCTGGAGGGCGCCCGTAGCGGGCGGGTGGGGATTTGATGGTAGGGCCGATGGTCCCCGTCGGCCGATAGAGTGGTTTGGGTTTGAGTGGCTGAGTGTTTCAATCGGCGCATCACGGATGATGCGCCCTACCGGGGGATGGCCCCGACGCTGATCGGGGCAGGTCGGGGTAGAGACACGCTCACGCGTGCCACCGCGGTTGCGGGACGCGCTTTCGCGCGGATTACTCACGCCAAGACCGCAAAGCCCCGACGCGGGTCGGGGCGCAGACGCGGGACGCTAAGGAATTCAAGATGTGAGAATGTCAGAAGGTGAGAATGTGGTTTTAAGGTTGGAAGCTTAGGTAGAGGCGGCATCTCCGAGGCCGCCTAGCTGGACGAACAAAACTGAATAATGGCCCCCTAAGACCTGCCCCCGCCCACTCTCAGATCCGCGTCCCGCGGGGATGGATTTCCGCTTACGCGGGGGAATTCAGGGCTTGTTTACGTTCTTTTCCGTTTAGAAAAGAACTAGGACGACCGAGGATGGTCGTCCGTACCTGTGTTGTGGTTTGGAGGTGGAAATGTGGCCCTCTTTCGCTCAATCTCGGTAAACCGTGTTGAGCTTCGGATGGCGGATTAGAATGAAGTTTAAGTTGGTGAGGCGGTTTTGGGGTTTAAAGTTGAAGCATGAGCGTGGCCGAGATCAAGGAGGCGGTGCAAAAGCTGACGACCAAGGAATTGGCGGAGGTGTCGGCTTTTATCGCCCTGAGGGAGGCGAAGGATTGGGATGAAAAGATTGATGCAGATTTTGCCCCCAAGGGTCGGTTGGCCAGTGTGTTAAAGGAGGTGCGGGCTGATTATGATGCAGGGAAGACGCGGGATCTCCCTTGAAGGGGAGGATGCAGGCCCGATTTTGGAAGGCGTACGAATCGTTGCCTGCCTCGGTCCAGAGACTAGCGAAGACGAAGTTTGAAATTTGGAAGAAGGATCCGCAGCACCCTTAGCTGGGCTTCGATATCCGGAGAAATGGGGCGTGTGTCGTGAGGGTGGGGGACCACTATCGGGCGGTGGGATTGAAGAAGGGAGATGCTGTCATCTGGTTCTGGATCGGAACACACGAAGAGTACAACAGGTATAAGTTTTAGATTGGCCCTGCTTTGTCCCCGACGCAGGTCGATGACTAGCGGCGGCGAGCGCCGAAGGTGTAACCGCGGACGGTGCGGATACCGCGCATTCGGGTTTGGGCCACGGTGTGGCCTTCTTCGAATAGTGCGGTGAAGCGGTAGGGAAAGTTTTCTAGTTTTGTGCGAGGTAGTTTCTGGCCGAGCATGCGCTCGATGGCTTCGACGTGGGGCAGCTCCTCTGCGACGAAGAGGGTAAAGGCATCCCCTTCCTTTGCGGCGCGACCGGTTCGGCCGATGCGGTGGACATAATCTTCAGGGTGCTGGGGTACGTCATAATTAATCACGTGGGTGATCCCTGCGATATCAAGACCACGAGCGGCGATGTCGGTGGCGACGAGGATGGGATATTTTCCTGAGCGGAAGCCAGTGAGGGCTTCGGTGCGCTCCGCCTGGGAGCGGTCAGAATGAAGAACGCCAACGGGGTGAGGGAGGTTGGAAAGGCTCCCTGCGACGCGATCGGAGCCCATGCGGGTGCGACAAAAGACGATGACACTTTCGTAGTGGGTTTTTTCCAGTAACCCGAGAAGGAGCTCGTGTTTTTGATCGGCGGCGACGGGATAGAGGGCGTGGGTGACGGTTTCGGCCGCGGATTGGCGCAGACCGATCTCAATGGTGACAGGTTCTTTGAGGGCCCACTGGGTGAGTCGTTCGATTTCGGGGGGGATGGTGGCAGAGAAAAAGAGGGTTTGACGTTTCTCGGGACAGAGGGAGACGATGCGTTTGACGTCGGGCAGGAAGCCCATATCGAGCATGCGATCGACTTCATCGAGGACGAGGTGGGTGAGATGGCCGAAATTGAGGTCTCCTTGGCCAACAAGGTCGAGTAAGCGGCCAGGGGTAGCAACGAGGATATCAATGCCCCGTTTGATTTGTTCACGTTGGGCTCCGTAGCCGACGCCTCCGTAGATCAGACCGATACGGAGGCCAGTATGTTTGGCGAAGACTTCGAGGGCGGCGGCGACTTGGTCGGCAAGTTCGCGGGTGGGTTCAAGAATGAGGGCACGCATGGAGCCTGGCTTCCCGAGGTGTTGGAGAATAGGAAGGGCGAAGGCGGCGGTTTTGCCTGTTCCGGTTTGGGCTGAGCCAATGATGTCTTTTCCTGAAAGGGCGACGGGGATGGCTTGGGCCTGGATGGGGGTGGGCTCCTTGTATCCGAGGTCGACGACGGCTTGGAGAACAGAGGAGGAAAGTCCCAAAGAAGCAAAATCCATCGAAGATGCTAGTCTATCGAGGTGGGGTGGAGCAAGCGGGACCCCTGACAATACGATGGACGCAGGGGGCAGAGTTTTTTAGGGTACTAGGTTAATGAAGACGGCGTATGAGCTTGCGATGGAGCGGTTAGCAACAACGGAACCCGAGAGAAAGCTGACGGACAAGCAAAAGAAGGCTTTAGCCGATATTGATTCTACGTATCGGGCGAAGGTGGCGGAGAGGGAAACGTTTCTTGGGGCAAAGATTGTCGGAGCGAAGATGGTAGGGGCGGGCGAGGAGGCGGGCATTTTACAGGATGAGTTGTCTCGTGATATCCGGGGGATCCGGGAGGAGTGGGAGCGAAAGAAGGAGCAGGCTCGCTCCGCTGGCTAATTTTTATGGGCCAGGAGAGTAAAGCTCAGGGGCAAGGTTGGGGGGATTCCTTACTCCGGAGGTGGGCGCGGTTGGTGGTTGGGCATCGTACGCGGGTCTTGTGGGCCACGCTTCTTCTAGTGGTGGCGGGGGGGGCGATGGCGGGGGCCCGGCTGGTCATTCGGAATAACACCCTCGATCTGATTCGCAAGGATTCGCCCGTCTTTAAAAAATATTTGGCCTACATGAATGAGTTTGATGTGCGGGATGAAATTGTTGTCGTCCTGAAGAGTGATGATCTAAAGGCGAGTCGGGCGGCGGCCAATGCGCTGGCGGAGCGATTAAAAACGGAGAAGGGGCTGGATCGCGTTTATTATCGGCACGATTTCTCTCCGATGGCGGATCGTCTTTTGCTTTTGGCGGATGAGGAGCAGCTGACGGGGATTCGGCGGCAGATGGAGGAGTTAGCGGCGTTGGTCAAAGGAAATAAGCAGGCGCTGAATTTGAATGGCATTTTGGCAGAGGCTTCAGCCAAGTTTAATGATCCGTACCTGAGAAAGTCCTCAAACTGGCAGGAGTTCATTCCATTTATTGAGGAGTTCGTGCGAAATTTAAAGGGGTTGGCGAAGGATTTGGAAACCCCTGTGAATGTGTTGGAAAAAGGGAAATTGGGAGAGCTTTCCGAGTTTGAGAGCGATTTATTGAAGAATGAGTATTTGAGTTTGGGAGAAGATGGAAAAACAATTTTGATGCTTCTACGGCCTTCGGTGGAGGAGGAGAAAAGTGCGACGCCCTATACGGGGGTGATTAAGCGGGTGCGGCAAATGGTTAAGGAAACACGACCGCTCTATGCCAAGGTGAGTATCGGAGTGACGGGGGAGCCTGTCTTGCTGGATGACGAACTGCGGCAGAGTGAGGATGACATGAAGTTGGCTACGCTGATCACTCTGGTCTTGATCGCGGTGATGTTCTTTTTTGCCTATGGAGAGTTTTCGCGACCGTTCTTAGCTTTAGTGGCGCTCCTGGCGAGCGTGGTGATTTCCTTGGGAGTGACCACGGTGACGATTGGGCACCTGAATATCATTTCGCAGGCCTTCATTGTGATGATTCTCGGATTGGGAATCGATTTTGGGATCCAGTTCCTAGGAAGGTATGAGGAAGAGATGTCCCGTGGAAAAACTTCGGCCGAGGCGGTCGAAATCACTCTAACGACAACCGGCAAGGCTCTCTTGGCGGGTGGGGGAACGACGGCGGCGGCATTTTACGCGATGTGTTTTAATGATTTCACGGGATTGACCGAGCTGGGTTGGATTGCGGGGACGGGGGTTATTTTGGCGCTTTTGGCGAGTCTTTCAATTTTACCTGCGCTCCTCCTTTGGCGGGATCGAGATGGGAAGGTGCAGGTGGGTACTATGCTACGATTTGGATATGGGGAGAGCCTTGATCGGAGACTGACGTTTCATCCGTATCTGGTCTTGCTGGCGGCGGCGGGTTTTAGTGCATTTGCTTGGGTGAAATGTCGAGAGGTGACCTTTGATCATAATCTTCTCCATTTGCAGAATCCGAAGATGGAATCGGTTCGGTTGACTCGGGAGCTTTTGGACACCGGAAAAGGATCTTTGATTTACGGGGTGGTGATGGCGGACACGGTAGACCAGGCAGACGAGTTGGCGGATCAGTTGCGTGAACTTTCCACGGTGAGCAAGGTGCGTACTTTGGGGGATCTGGTGCCGCGGGATCAGCAGAAGCGGATGGATGAGGTGAAGCGGATTGCCCATGTGGCGGGAGAGATCACCTTGGGTACGGGCACGGGGCAATCGGTGGATGTGCCCAAGGCGAAGAAAGATTTGGAGTTTCTATTAGAATCTTCGCAAGAAGGGGCCAAGCAGGCCAAACAGTACATCGGGCTTTCGGGTCGGGCGAGGCAGGCGGTGACAACGTTTGAAAAGATGATTCCTCCTTTGGAACGGGCGGTAGCCGCGTTGGATAAGTTGAATCTGGATGAGGCGAAGCAGAGGTTGGATCGGCATCAGGTGAAGTTAGTGGGATCGATCACGCAGAATCTAGGTTGGCTGAAGACGCAACGAGGGGATCGGGCTTTGACGGTGCAGGATCTGCCCCCGCAATTAAAGGAGCGCTATCTTTCGAAAGGTGGGAAAGTTCTTTTGGAAGTGGAGCCAGCGGTGGATGTATGGGAGCGGAAGCCGAATGAGGAGTTTGTTGGGCAAGTGCAACGGGTGGCGCCTGAGGTGACGGGCACGCCGGTGATGAACTTGGAGTATATTGATCTTTTGATGAAAAGTTATATCCAGGCTTCGTTTTACGCGGGTGGGGTGATTCTCGTGCTGATTTTCGTCCTGTTTCGGCGGATCGAGGATGTTCTGCTCACCCTGCTCCCATTAGCCCTTGGGGTGCTGTGGCTTTTCGGCGCTTTGGGTTTCTTTAAAATTAAGTTGGATCCAGCGAATATTGTGACCTTGCCGATGATTCTGGGAATCGGAGTGGCCTATGGGGTGTATGTGATGGACCGTTATCGGGAGGAGGGGAAAATTCGTATTTTTGAATCGAGCACGGGCAAGGCGGTGGTTCTTTCCGCGCTGACGACCTTGTTTGGTTTTGGTTCGATGCTGGTGGGGGAGTATCGCGGGCTGGTTTCGCTGGGTCTGGTGATGAGCTTAGGGGTGGTCTTTACCCTGCTAAGTGCTTTGGTGGTGCTTCCGCAGATCTTAGCGATCAAAGATAAGATTTCTGGGGATGACGAAAAGGATCCTGGTCCGTAATCCGAATTAGAAGGTGAAGCGGTAGGGTTGGAGGCGGGTGGCGAGCTCGGCGAGAATGCGGTCTTCGTCCGATTGATTTTTGGCGGCAAAGGTAACACTAAAGCGAACGTTGGCACCTGCCTCGTCCCACGGGACGGTGGAAACGAGCTGTTCTTCGATGAGCCATTGAGAAAAGGCCTCTCCGTTGGCGAAAGTATGGGAGCGACTTCCTTGGGCTGATTTTGGGGCTTGGGTGTAGAGAAAGAAGGAGCCAGCTGGTTTTTGGGCAGAAAACCCTGCGGTACGGAGAATCTTAACTATCGCATCCATTCGCCGACTGTATTTGGCAGAGGTTTCTCGAGTAATTTGAGGGTTTTCGAAAGCGGTGGCAGAGGCGTGTTGGATGGCGAGGAACTGACCTGAATCGGTGTTATCTTTGACATCGGCGTAGGCTTGGATGAGTAGAGGATGGCCGACAACGAATCCGCAGCGCCAACCTGTCATATTGAAGGCCTTGCTGGTGGTGTGGAGTTCTAGGCCGACCTCCTTGGCTCCTGGGATGGAGAGGAAGCTGAGCGGTTTTCCTTCAAAAATAAGAGAGGTGTAGGCGGCGTCGTGGATGACGATGAGTTCTTCGCGTTGGGCGAAAGCGACGACTTCTCGAAAAAACTCAGGGGTGGCGGAGGCCCCGGTGGGGTTATTGGGGTAGTTAAGAACAAGCACCTTCGCTTTATCGAGAATAGGGCGCGGAATGGTATCGAGGCGTGGGAGATACTTATTTTCTGGGGTGAGAAGGAGGGGGTGAACGACTCCGCCGTAGTAGGTGGCGTGGGTTCCAAAGACAGGGTAGCCGGGGCTAGTCATGAGGACGACATCGCCTGGATCGATAAGGGCGGCGGGAAGGATGGAGAGGGCGGCTTTACTCCCGATGGAGTGCATGATTTCGGTCTCGGGATTGGCGGTGACCCCGAAGACATCTTTTAGGTAGTGGGCGGCAGCGGTACGGAGACGGGGACCGCCATTGTCGGCGTAGCCGCGGTTGGCGGGCAGGGCCGCTTCGTGGGCGAGGTTGGCGACGACCTTGGGGTCGGCCATGGAGTCGGGCTCGCCGACACCGAAATCGAGGAGTTCCTTATTTGGGTGGGCAGCGCTGGCGGCGCGTTTGGCGCGCTTAATTCGCTCGAATTTATAGATCGGGGCTTCTTTGAGGCCGTAGCCTGGACCGCCGATTCTTTGAGCGAAGAGGTTGTGGAGGTAGGTAGACATTTTGTAGGATTGAGGTGCATGAAGATTATAACAAAAACGGCGGAAATGCAAAAGGCCTCCCGTGCATGGCGGAGGCGGGGGCAGACGGTGGCTTTGGTTCCGACGATGGGGGCTTTGCATGATGGGCATGTGGCGCTGATTCGGCGGGCAGGGAAGTTAGCGGACCGAGTGGTGGTGAGTGCCTATGTCAATCCGACGCAGTTCACCTCGCGAGCGGATTGCAGGCAGTATCCCCAGCGAGGGGCGGCGGACGTTCAACGGGCAAAAGAAGCGGGGGCGGATGTGCTTTTTCGTCCGAAAAGTTTGTATGCCAAGGATGCTTCTACCTGGGTGGAGGAGGTGGATCGGTCTCGGGGGCGATGCGGGGCCAAGAGGGTAGGTCATTTTCGTGGGGTGGCGACGGTGGTGATGAAGTTGTTCGGAATTGTGCAACCGCAGGTGGCCGTGTTTGGGGAGAAAGATAAACAGCAGTGTGAGGTGATCGAAAGGATGGTTCGGGATCTTTTTTGTGCGGTGCGAATTGTGCAACTTCCTACGATTCGAGAAAAAGATGGATTACCGATGAGTTCTAGAAATCTGCGACTCTCGCCAATGGAAAGAAGGGTGGCGGGTCGATGGGCGGTGGCCGTTCGGCAGGCAAGCCAAGCTGGGGCGGGTCGGTCGGTGGCGAAGCTGAAGTCCTTATTACGGGGTTTGCCTGGATTCCGCTTGGAGTACGCGGAGGTGTTGGAGGGCCAGCTTTATGCGGCGGTCTATCTTGGAAAGATTCGGTTAATTGATCATCGTCCCTGCAGGAGAAAATCGTGATTCGGTGGGGCTTGGTCATTCTTGGTTTTCTGGTAACTGCGTGGGCGGTGGAAACGTGGGAGGTGGTGCGGGTGGGGAGGGTGGATTATGTTTCTTTGGATTCCTTCGCGAAATTTTATGGATTTAAAGTGCCGCAAGAGTTTGAAAAAAATCGCCCTTTTGAACTCATCTCTTCCGCGGGATCCTTGCAGTTGACTCTAGACAGTCGTGAAATGCGCTGGAAAGGGGTGCGGTACTGGTTGAGTCATTCGGTGCGGCAAGAGAGTGGAGTTGTTCTGATTCCTCGTGTGGATCTGGTAAAGACTTTCGATCCGCTTCTGCGACCGAATGGGGAGATTCCGAGGCGACCGTTGCAGGGGGTAGTGATCGATCCTGGGCATGGGGGTGGAGATGAGGGCACGCGGGCGGCACGGGGGTTAAGTGAGAAAACAGCGAACTTCGATGTGGCGAAACGGCTCGTCCGTTGTTTAGACAAAGCGGGAATTCCTTGGGTGCTGACTCGCACCAAGGATCGCTATGTGGATCATGCGGACCGCTCAAAGTTAGCGGATGACCACCCTGGGTATATTTTTGTAAGTATTCATTTCAACGAGGATTCGAGCCGGTCTTCTGAGGGGTGGGAGACCTACAGTCTTTCTCCGCAGTTCGCGCCTTCGACATCTTCGGGAGGGTCATTGGTGGGAGATGAAGATCAGATATGGCCAGGGAACGGATATGATCATCATAACTTTCTCCTGACTCAGGCGATCCATCGGTCAGCGGTTCTGGCAAAAAGTAACGCGCCTTCGGATCGAGGGGTGAAGCGGGCGCGGTTCAAGGTGTTGAGATTAGCCAACTCGCCCTCGGTTCTGGTCGAAGGAGGATTTATGTCGAACCCACGTGAGGCTAGCTTAATGCGCACGGAAGAGTATCGGCAGCAGGTAGCCGAATGGATTTTTGCGGGGATTCAGGCGTACGCGCGATCCCAGGAAAATCCGCAAGCGGCGGCACGGTTACAACTCGGTAAGGATCGAGTCGCAACGAATGCAGTAGGGACCTTGGTTGGGGTGAAAAAGAATGAGGAGGTGGCACCTTTTCGATCACGGGGGACGAACCTGAGTGCCTCCAACGTTGCCCCGCCCGTAGTGGTTCCAGCTCCGGGGCAAGGGGCAGTGGTGGCTCCCGCGGCTGTGGGCGGCGTGGAGCCTGAGGTAAGGAAAGCTTTACCAGTTGGAACGGAGAAGAAAGAGTAGACGGTGCCTTTAGGTGTTTTTGATTCTGGAATGGGTGGGTTAACAGTGGTGCGGGCCTTACGGTCGGCTTTTCCCCGGCGCGATATTTTTTATGTGGGGGACACGGCACGGGTTCCTTATGGAAATAAGTCAGCAGAAACGGTTTTGGGGTACAGCCGGGAGATCATCACTTTTCTCGAGGCGAAGGGAGTGGATCGGATTGTGGTGGCGTGTAACACGGCCTCGGCTTTTGCTGTGGAAAAATTGCGTTCCTCGGTGAATGTTCCGTTGCATGGGATGATTGAATCGGGAGTGGCGGCGACGTTACGGGTGGCGGGAGATGGGCCGGTGGGTGTAATTGGGACCTCGGCGACAATCGGGAGTGGGGCGTACGAGAAGGCCTTGCGCCAAGCGCGCCCCAGTCTGAAGGTTTTTGGGCAAGCGACACCCTTGCTCGTTCCGCTGGTGGAGGAGGGATGGGTGGAGGGGGAGGTGACGGAGGCAGTGATTCGTAAGTATCTTGAGCCGTTGTTGCGCGAAAAGATTAAGGTTTTGGTATTGGGCTGCACCCATTATCCGCACTTGAAGGGGGTATTGGCAAAAGTGCTGGGACCGAAGGTGAGGTTGGTCAACTCCTCGGAGGCGTGTGCGGAATCGTTGCGAGATTCGGAAGGGGCGAAGTTGGAGGAGGGGAAATTAAGGATTTTCTTAACCGATGAACCTGGGCCGTACCAGAGTCGAGTGGAGAGTTTTATGGGAGAAGGGGTGGTGAGTTCGATTGAGAAAATCCGCCTACCCTAGTGGGCTTTTGCTGGCCAGTCGGTTGGTCGCCTTAAGCCGAAATTAGGGAGAGCGTTTTTTGCTACGGCCTCGGAGTTCGGCGGGTGGGTCGAGATCGGGTGATTCTTCTGGGGTGAGAGTGGGAGCCGCGTCGGAGGGATCGATAAAGTCAGGGTCATTGGGATCAAGGCGGGTAGGATCGATTTCGGTCATGATTTGGAGAATGCGATCGCCTCGGCGTTGAGCTTCATCCACAAAAAACTGAAGTCGTGGGGTGTACTTGATGCTGAGGGTTTTATTGATTTCGCGTTGCCACTCTTCTTTTAAAGCATTGAGCGTAAGGACGACGTCTTTGTCGGGGGTGGAACCATCGAGATGAGTGACAAAGACTTGAGCGTGACGTAGATCAGGGCTGACGGTGACCCCTGTGATGGTGATGAGTTTGCCCTCGAGGGTACGCTCGCGGAGGGCGAGGCGACCTAAGACGGAGCGAATGGACTCTGCTACGCGGATGAGACGGCGACTCGGCATGCCTATATTGTGGAAAAAAAAGCGGGAGAACTGAAGAAAAAAATCAGTCGCTGGAGCGAATTAGAGAGCTTGGGCGACTTTTTCGAGTTGGTAACACTCGATGATGTCGCCCTCCTCGTATTCGTCGAAGTTGCCGAGACGGATACCGCACTCCAGTCCTTGGCGCACTTCTGGAACGTCCTCTTGGAAGCGTTTGAGCGTGACGACGGCTCCGTCGTAAATCGGTTGTTTGCGGCGGACAACGCGCGCGCGGCCTGATTTGGTGATGCGCCCGGTCTGCACTTGGCAACCCGCGACCATAAATTTGGAAAGCTCGAAAACCTTTTTGACGAGAGCGTTGCCGAGGGGGCTTTCGCGCAGTTCGGGATCGAGCAGGCCCGTCATGGCCTCCTTCACCTGATCGACTAGTTCGTAAATAATACTAAAAAGGCGGATTTGAACATTTTCTCGTTTGGCGGCGTTGGCGGCGGCGTTATCGGTTTTGGTGTTAAATCCGATGACGACCGCTCCTGAGGCTTTGGCCAGAAGGATATCGGATTCGGAAATTGGTCCGATGGTTGAAAGGATAATATTGAGGGTAACTTTCTGACTGGTGATTTTGCGTACGGCCTCGACGATGGCTTCGACGGAGCCTTGAACGTCTCCCTTAAGAATGAGGTGGAGGCACTTTTTTTGGCCTTCGGCGATGCTGGCGAAAAGATTTTCAAGGGTAACGCCTTCGGGGGCGGCGGGGCCGGAAGCGAGTCGGGTGGATCGTTCTGCTTCCTGCCGTTCTTCGACAATGGAGCGGGCTTCCCGTTCTGTGGCGACGACGACCACTTCTTCGCCTGGAGAGGGAGCTCCGGTTAATCCGACGATACGAGCGGGAACAGAAGGTCCCGCTTCTTTGATGGAGACGCCTGCGTCGTTGTAGAGAGCTTTGATTTTGCCGAGGTGGGGTCCGCAGACAAAAGAGTCGCCCACTTTGAGGAGTCCCTGTTGAACGAGGACGGTTGCGGTGGGGCCGCGGCCAGTTTCGATCTGCGTTTCGATGACGCGGGCGCGGGCGTGGCCTGTTGGATCGGCAGATAGTTCGAGAATTTCGGCTTGAAGAGCGATCATTTCCAAAAGTTTTTCGATACCGGTTCCTTTGGTGGCGGAAACTTCGCAGACCACGGTTTGTCCACCCCACTCTTCGGGGGCGAGGCCTAGCTCTTGCAGTTGGCCTTTGACTTTATCGAGATTGGCGTTGGGCAGATCGATTTTATTCACTGCGACCATGATGGTGACTTTAGCGGCTTGGGCGTGGCGAAGAGCCTCGAGGGTTTGGGGTTTAATCCCGTCATCCGCGGCGACAACTAGAACGACGATGTCGGTGATGGTGGCTCCACGGGAACGCATGGCGGTAAAGGCTTCGTGGCCTGGGGTATCAAGAAAAGTGATGGTCGAGTTGTCGCGTTTAACGGTGTAGGCCCCGATGTGTTGGGTGATGCCACCCGCTTCGCCCGCGGCAACTTTGGTCTGGCGAATAGCGTCGAGCAGTGAGGTCTTTCCGTGATCGACGTGACCCATGAAAGTAACCACGGGGGGTCGCGGTTTAAGATTGGCGGAGGGGATGGGCTTGGCTTTGGGCGGTTCGACCACGGGAGCGACTTTGTGGACACCGCCACCCTCTTTACGTTTTTCCGCCATGAAGAAGAGACCACGCTTTTCGCAGATCTTCTTCGCTACGGCTTCTTCTAAGTTCTGGTTGAGAGTGGCAAAGACGTTCATTTCCATGAGTTCATGGATGAGTTGGAAAGGTTTTAAGTTGAGCCGGGTGGCCAGGTCGCGGACCTGAATGGGCGGCTTCATTAAAATAATCTTTGTTTCGTCGGTAGGCATTTCCATTTCACCCGACTCAACGACGGCAGGAGCGGGCGCAGCAGTAGGAGCAGATTTGGGGGCGGGGGGAACTTCGGGTGCGACTTTTTCCGCTTTAGCCGGGGCGGGGGCAGCGGGAGGAGGGGTCTGGGGAGCAGCGGAAACTTCGGTCGCGGCTACGGCAGGAGCCGCCTTAGTTTTTGCGGAAACCCTTTTTGCGGGTTTGGCGGCGGGATCTTTAGGTGCGGCCATTTTAACGGCGCGAGGCTTCTTGGCAGGGGCGGCGTCCCCCTCGGGTTTGGCCGTCTTTTTCGTGGACGAGGGGGCCATGCCGGGCGGGGGAAGGGGCTTCAGGTCTTAACGGCTGTGAGGGCCGCCTGGGCCTTGGTGCGGATCTCGGTGGCTTGCTCGGGGGTTAAGTCAGGAAGAGCTTCGGCCAGATCGGTTTCCGAGGCTTCGCAAATGGCCTCGACGGTGCTGAAGCCGACGGCGGCGATTTTCTGGGCGAGGGCAAGGTCGATACCGAGGATGGTAACGAGCGTCTGGACGGCCAGTTCGAGCTTTTGCTCAAAGCCGAGGACCTCGGTCTTATCTTCTTCCACATCGATATTCCAACCGGTCAAGCGGCTGGCGAGGCGGGCGTTGTGGCCTTTGCGGCCGATGGCGAGAGAAAGGTTTTCGGCGTCGACCAAGGCTCGGATCCGACGGTTGGGTTCATCGATTTCAATTTTGCGAAGCTTGGCGGGTTTGAGCGCTTCGATGACCAGTTCATGGATGTTGGGGGACCAGCGAAAGAGATCGACTTTTTCGTTATTGAGTTCACGAACGATATTTTTGACCCGTGATCCGCGGATACCGACGCAGGCGCCGACGGGATCGACTTTTTCCACATCGGACCAAACGGCGATTTTTGTGCGGAAGCCAGGTTCGCGGGCGAGGGATTTAATGATGACAACTCCTTCGGCCAGTTCATTCACTTCGAGGGTGAGGAGGCGACGGACGAAATCGGGGCTGGAACGGGAGAGAATAATTTCAGGCCCGCGCAGGCCGGTTTGCACGGCGAGGACGAGGGCGCGGATCCGCTCGCCTGGGGTGTACTCCTCGGTGGGAACTCGTTCCCGGGAGGGCATAATGCCTTCGAACTTGCCCAGATCGATGACGACATCGGCTCTTTCGAAGCGGCGGACGGTACCGGCGACGATGTCACCGACGCGACCTTGGAATTCCTCCATGATCATGGTTTTCTCGATGGAGCGCAGATTTTGGTTCATGGCCTGTTTGAATACTTGGGCGGCGATACGACCAAACTGACTGGCATCCAGTTCGATTTCCACGAGTTCACCGACATGGACAGTGGGTTTGACGGCGCGGGCTTTGATGATGGAGATTTCGTCGGCGTTGGGACGAGCGCGATCGGAGGCTTTGAGTTTGGCAAACATCTGAATTTTGCCTGATTTCTGATCTAGGGAGACGCGAACTTCAGTTTCGATGGGATAGGTCTTGTGGGCGGCGGTGATCAGAGCATTTTCGATGACCGTGGCCATTATCTTGCGGCTTATGCCCTTCTCCTTTTCCATGTAATCGAGTACTGTGAGGAAGTCTTGCGTGTTCATGAGCTTATATTTTCTGTTTTGTGGAGACGGCTTTTGGCGAAAAAAAGGGTGGAAACCACTCGAGTTCCCACCCAACAATCGCCAATAGTCGACTCCGTTAAAATCTTATCAAAACACACGATTTGGTCAATCGGAGAAATGGGAATTTTGTGCTATGCGTAAATCCATGATGAAGGCGAAGATCGGACTGGTTGCAGGGAGGGGAACCTACCCCGCCCTTGTTCTCCAAGGGGCTAAGGATCAAGGGGTCTCGTTGGCGGTGGCCGCCTTCGAAGGGGAGACAGACCCGAGGGTGGCAGCGCGGGGGCAACCGACCCACTGGCTGCGGGTGGGGCAGTTGGGCGGGTTGATTGGTTTTTTCAAAAAAACTGGGGTAGGAGTGGTAATTTTCGCGGGGCAGATTGCGCCGAGGAGGCTTTTCGATCTGCGCCCTGATCTGAGGGCTCTTTGGATCCTCTCTCGGTTGAAGGAGCGGAATGCGGAAACTCTTTTTGGAGCGGTGGCGAAGGAGTTGGCCCAAGAAGGAATCAAAGTTCTGCCTGCGACAACTTTTGTGGAGGACCATCTGGCGGGGGTGGGCCACTTGGCGGGTCCGCGTGCAGTGCGTCATCTTACTGCGGAAATTGCTTTTGGGTGGCCGTTGGCCAAAGCGGTTGCTCGGTTGCACATCGGGCAAAGTGTGGTGGTGCGCAAGGGGACGGTCATGGCGGTGGAAGGATTCGATGGGACGGATGCCACGCTGAAACGGGGAGGAAAATTAGCGGGAAAGGAAGCGGTAGCGATCAAGGTGACTTCCCCCGCTCAGGATATGCGCTTTGATGTACCGGTGATCGGACCGCAAACCATTTTGGCCGCGGCGGAAGGGCAAGTGGGGACGGTGGTGGTGGAGGCAAAGAAAACTCTCATCCTTCAGCTCGACGAGGTAAAGAAACTGGCGATGCAACACAAGGTGACGATTTGGGGGCAGGCGGGTAAAGTTTCGTCATGAGTCGTTTGGTAAAAGTAGGGGTGGCGGGAGTGGGCCACATGGGGAAAGAGCACGCACGGATTTATGCGGAATCGAAAGGAGCGGAGTTGGTGGGGGTACATGATTCGAATCCTGAGACCGCGCGAAAGATTGCGGAAAAGTGCAAAACAAGAGCATTTTCTTCGTTGGAGGAGATGGTCGAAGCGGTGGAGGCGGCGAGCATTGTCACCCCGACGACGACTCATCTGGCGATTGCCGCTCCTTTTTTGAAAAAGGGAAAGCATGTTTTGGTGGAGAAGCCGATTGCGATGAATACGGTGGAGGCAAGGGAGTTGGTTCATTTAGCAGAAAAGCACGGGGCGAAACTGGCGGTAGGGCATGTGGAGAGATTTAATCCTGTGCTGGCGGCGTTGGAGGAGAGATTGGGTCGGCCGCGGTTTATCGAAGCCCACCGTTTATCCCCCTATCCAGGACGGAGCACGGATATTGGGGTGGTGATGGATCTGATGATTCACGACCTAGAAATAATTCTGCATCTGGTGCGGTCGCCAGTGAAGTCGGTGGATGCGGTAGGGATTCCAGTGCTAAGTAAGGGGGAGGATATTGCCAATGCGCGGATTCGTTTTGAAAATGGCTGTGTGGCTAATTTGACGACCAGCCGAATTAGTCCTGAAAAGTTACGCAAGATTCGGGTGTTTCAAGATGATGTTTATCTCTCCCTCGATTACATGAAGCAGGAGGGGGAAATATACAAGCGAGCGGAGGGTAAGATCACGCGGGAGAAGATCCCGGTAATGAAGGGCGAGCCACTGAAGAATCAGTTAGAGGAGTTTTTGGCGAATGTGCGACTGGACACGGATCCTCGAGTGGGAGGTTCGCATGGTTTCGAAGCCTTGAAGTTGGCCTCGTTTATTTGTGATCAGATGACGCCTGAGGGAGCATGAGCGAGGCAGTGGAGCGAGATCCGCGAGTCTATCTCGTGGCGGGGGAGGCGAGTGGCGATCGTTTAGCGGCGGATCTATTGCGGGAGTTAAAGAAGAATCCGAAGTTAAAGGCCTATGGAGTGGGAGGGCCGATGCTGAAAGCGGCGGGACAGGAGCAGAGTCTGAATTTAGCGAAGCATGCGGTGGTGGGGTTAACCGATGTGCTTAAAAATCTGCCAAAATTTTTAAAGATATTTCGAGAGGTGAAGCACGAGATTGCGGAGGTGAATCCCGATGTGGTCATCTTGGTCGATTATCCGGGGTTTAACCTGCGACTGGCAAAAGCTTTGCATGGACAAAGGAATGCCCCGGCAATCGTTTACTATGTGAGTCCGCAGGTTTGGGCGTGGAAAGCGGGCCGGGCAAAGCTGATGGAGCGAATCTTGGATCGGTTGTTGGTGATTTTTCCTTTCGAGGTGGACTGGTTCGCGAAGCATGCGCCGAAATTAAAGACAAAGTGGGTCGGTCATCCTTTGGCTGATCGTTGGATCGCGCAAGCGAAGGAGGGATTGAAGGATGAGATTCCATGTGTGGCCCTTTTGCCGGGGAGCCGGGCGAAGGAGATTGCGAAGCATTGGCCTGTCCTCCTGCAGACAGCGCAGCGGATTGTGCGGGAGCAGAAAAACGTAACTTTTATGACCTTGGCAACGGATCACGAGATGCGGCAGAAGCTGGAAGAAGAGTGGGCAAGGCAACCGATGAGTGGAGTGAGTCTGGATATTTTAGCAGGGCAATCCTTAACTCAGTTGACGCGGTGTTCCTTAGCGATTGTGGCATCGGGCACGGCGACCTTGGAATGTGCTATGGCGGGATTACCGATGCTGGTGATTTATAAAACCTCTTGGCTGACCTATTGGCTGGGGCGATTTCTAATTCAGTTGCCCTACCTATCGATGGTGAATGTTTTAGCGGGGGAGAAGGTAGTTCCTGAGTTTTTGCAAGGGGCGATGGAGCCTGAGCGTTTGGCCAAAGCGGCTTTACAGATTTTGCGAAATCCAAAAGGGGCGGAGGCAATGGCAGGGCGGATTCGGGACGTAGCGAAGAAGCTTGGCGGGCCTGGAGCGGCGACGCGGGCGGCGGTTGAGGTAGAGGAGGCGATTCGGTTGCGGAAGGCGCTAGTGATCGCGGCGCAAAAGAGTGTCGGCGATAGCGAGGAGCGGGTCGGCGGAGGAACCGAGAGGGCGTAGAGCGGCGCGGGCGGTGGCGGTGAGGCGATCAGCTTCTTTTTTTGCGCCAGCGAGGCCGAGGAGTCGTGGGTAGGTGGCTTTTCCTGAGGATTGGTCTTTGCCGATGCTTTTCCCAAGTTTTTCCTTGGTCGAAGTAATATCAAGAATGTCGTCGATGACTTGAAAGGCGAGGCCCAGGGCCTGACCGAATCGTGTGAGGTGGCGGAGTTTTGTGGGATGGACTCCTACCGACATGGCCCCGAGGCGCAGAGAGGTGGTAATGAGGGCGCCGGTCTTGGCGCGATGGATTTCTACGAGTTTCTTCAGCGGGATGCGCTTTTTTTCCGAATCGAGATCGAGGACTTGGCCTGCGATCAGGCCGAGGCTACCTGAAGCGCGGGCCAGTTCGGTAACGAGATCGGCGGGGGAGTAGCGGCGGTTGGGTTTTGTGCGGGCGACGGAGGCAAAAGCTTCGGTGAGAAGGCCATCGCCCGCGAGTACTGCGACCGCTTCACCGAAGACGCGGTGATTGGTGGGCCGACCGCGGCGAAAATTATCATCGTCCATGCAGGGGAGATCGTCGTGAATCAGGGAGTAGGTGTGAATGCATTCGACGGCGCAAGCAGAGGGGAGCGCAAGGGCCTCTTTTCCTCCAACAGCCCGAGCGGCGGCGAGGCAGAGGATGGGACGCAGGCGTTTGCCTCCTGCGAGAAGACTGTAGCGCATGGCTCGGTGGATGAGGGGGGGTTGAGCTTGGGCGGAGATTAGTCGATCGAGGGCTTTTTCCACCAAGGGAAGGTGGGATTTCCGATAGGTTTGTGGATTCACTCAGTTGATATGACGAAGTTTAGTTGAAGAAGGCAAGCGGGAAGCAAGGTTTGAAGAAGAACGCTTTTTGGAATAGGATGTGGGGATGTCGGCCCAAGTACAGACCACGGAAGTTTGGAAGATTGGAGATCGGGAGTTTCGTTCTCGGCTTTTGATTGGTACGGGCAAATTTCCGTCGGTGGGGGCGATGAAATCGGCGTTGGAAGCCAGCGGAACGGAGATTGTCACGGTGGCGTTGCGTCGGGTGGATTTAACGGGGCAGAGGGATCCGCAGGCCGATATGCTGGAGGAAATTGATCAGGATAAATATTTGGTGCTGGCGAATACGAGTGGGGCGATGAATGCGGAGGAAGCGGTGCGATTGGCTCGTTTGGCGGTGGCGGCGGGTTTACCGAAATGGATTAAATTAGAGATCCATCCTGATCCGCGTTATCTCCTGCCTGACCCGATTGAGACGTTGAAGGCGACGGAGATTTTGGTGAAGGAAGGTTTTACAATTCTGCCCTATATCCAAGCCGATCCGGTATTAGCTAAGAGGTTAGAGGAGGCGGGAGCGGCGACGGTCATGCCGTTGGGGGCGCCGATTGGTTCGAATCGCGGAATTGAAACGCGGGCGATGATTGAAATCATTATCGAGCAGTCGAGGATTCCAGTGATTGTGGATGCAGGGTTGGGGGCGCCGTCGCATGCGGCGGGGGCCTTGGAGATGGGGGCGGATGCGGTGTTGGTCAATACGGCGATTGCGGTGGCGGAAGATCCTGCGGAGATGGCGAGGGCGTTTCGATTGGGAGTAGAGGCTGGGCGCCGGGGATTTGAGGCGGGATTGGGTCCGACAAGGCGGGAAGCATCAGCGACAAGTCCGTTGACTGGATTTTTGGACGAATAGGTTTTGAAGCGATGAGCGGATCACCTGGAGACGCGCTGGAGGGGTTGCCTTTTGCGAGGTCGGCGGCGGTGGCACGGTTTGAAGATTTAATGTTCGGGTCGATTCGGTTGGAGGAGTTGGCGGAGCAAGCGAGAGGGGAGACGCGAAAGAACTTTGGTCGGACGATGAGGTTGTTTGCGCCGCTTTATCTTTCCAATGAGTGCGTTAATACCTGTAAGTATTGTGGCTTTTCCAAGGACAACCCGATTCGCAGGGTGACTTTGAAGCCAGAGGAGGTGGAGGTGGAGGCGAAGCACTTGGCGGGAGTAGGATTCCGAAATTTACTTTTGGTTAGTGGGGAGCATCCCAAGGAGGTGCCGGTTTCTTATTTGGCGGAAACGGTGCGCCGATGTGTCGGGCTTTTTCCTTCGGTGGCCATCGAGGTGGCGCCGCTGGAGGTGGCGGAGTATCGAGAGGTGGTGGCGGCGGGGGCAGAGGGGTTGGTCTTGTATCAGGAGAGTTATGATCGGGCGGCTTATGCGGAGATGCATGTGTCGGGTCCGAAACGGAATTTTGATGAGAGGTTGGGAGGACCTGAAAGAGGGTACGAGGCGGGGTTTCGGCGGATTGGGCTGGGGGTGCTGGTGGGGCTAGCGGATTGGCGGAGGGAGTTGGTGGCCTTAGCGGGGCATGTGTCGCATATGATGAAAGTGTGCTGGCGTTCGCAAATTACGCTGGCCTTGCCAAGATTGCGGCCGGCGGCTGGCGGGTTTCAGCCGAGGGTAGCGATGTCGGATCGGGATTTCGTGCGTGCGATTTGCGCTTTTCGGGTGGCGTTTCCGCAGGCGGGAATTGTTTTATCAACGAGGGAGCCGGCGAGATTGCGGGATGGGTTGATGGAGTTGGGGGTGACGATGATGAGTGCGGGATCGGAGACGGAACCGGGCGGATACACGGGGGTGGGAAAGGCGCGGTTGCATCGGACGGTCAGGGGGCGGGAGGTGGCGTTGGAGGCGAGTGAGTGGGAGGGGGCGGAGGCGACGGAGCAGTTTGAGGTTTCGGACGAGCGGAGTGCAGAGGATTTGAGTAGAGCGCTACGGGGAAGGGGATTAGATCCGGTGTGGAAAGATTGGGATCAGGCGTTAGCGGGGTAAGCGATTGAGCAAGAAGATTACGGTTTTTGCGAATGGGAAGGCGCGGCAGGTTGCGACAGGCAAGACTGTGGCGGAGATGATTCGGGAGATGAGGCTGGTGCCAGCGAGTGTTCTGGTGGAGAGGAATGGGGAAGCGTTATTACGGCAGGAGTGGGAGGAAGAGAAGGTAGAGCATGGAGATCGATTGGAGTTTGTGAAGGTGGTGGCGGGGGGGTGAAGGGTGCGGCCTTGCAGGGGTCGGTCCAAGACGTAGTGCGATGATGAAATAAAAGATCAGCTGATGATGCAGTTAGGGGAGACGGTTTGGACGTCATCGTGGTCTTCAAGTTCCTCGATGAGGGCGAGAACCTTGGCGGCGGTTTCTGGGTCGGGTGTGGGGGCGGGATTTTCTGGTTCGTAAAGGAAGCGACTGGCGGTGGGGATGAGTTGGGCGGCGCGGAGGGCTTTATCGACTGTATCGAATTTGTCGGGAGGGCAGATGACTTCGGTGGAGTGGTCGTCGAGAGTGCGGACATCGTCAGCTCCTGCTTCGAGGGATACTTCGAGAGTGGTGTCGGGGTCGGTTTTTTCGAGGAGGAAGACGCCGTGGCGTTTGAACATCCAAGCGACCGAGTTGGAGCCGCCGAGATTGCCACCGTGTTTGGTGAAGAGGTGCCGAATTTCGGCCGCGGTGCGGTTTTTATTGTCGGTGGTGGTTTCGACGAGGAGGGCGACACCGCCTGGGGCATAGCCTTCGTACATAATTTCTTCGATGGTGCCGCCGCCTTCGAGTTCGCCGGTGCCTTTGAGGATGGCGCGATCGATGTTTTCGACGGGCATAGATTCGGCACGGGCGGTGGTGATGGCGGTACGGAGTCGGGGGTTGAAGCCTGGGTCGCGACCTGAGAGGCGAGTGGCGACGGTGATCTCTTTGGCGAGTTTGGAGAAGAGGGCACCGCGTTTTACGTCGGAGATACCTTTGGAGCGTTTGACTTTGGACCAGCGACTATGACCTGCCATGAGTGGAATGATTGAAACTGCGGAAGGGGTAGGTGTCAACGGGAGTCGGACCTCAATCGTGCTGCGAGCATGCTGCGAGCACGGGGGAGTGGGGACAACGGAGGTTGGGCGCGGGGTGGTTTTGTGGGAAAGTGAGGTCTGATGACGGATGGGCAGGAAGGCACGAGCGATGAGATGTTAATCACCCAGATGGCTGGGGGGGATGAGGAGGCGTTTCGCCGGTTGATTGAGCGGCACCAGGATCGGGTGTACGGAACGGTATCTAGAATGATTGGGAATATTGGGCCTGATGTAGAAGATTTAGCGCAGCAGATTTTTCTGCGAGTTTGGAAAGCGGCGCCTCGATTTAAGCCTCAAGCGAAGTTCACCACCTGGTTAATGACAGTGACGCGCAATTTGGTTTTCACCTACTGCAGTACGCAGGCGTACAAGATGCGGTTACGGGATGGGGCGGTGAATCCAGATACGGGAGAGGCTTTTATTTTGGAACAAAGAGGAGGGGTTGCCCAAAATCCTCGACAAGAACTTTGCACAAAGGAGCTGGGAGAGGCGGTCGGAGCGGCTTATCAAGCGCTTCCAGAAAGCCAGCGGATGGTGCTTCATCTTCGCCAGAACGAGAATTTAGGCTATGAAGAGATTGCGATTATTATGAAAACAAGTACATCTGGAGTTAAGTCGTTGATGTTCAGAGCCCGTGATTTCCTAAGAAAAGAACTTTCTGAATATTTGAGCGCACCGAAATGAGAAATGGGCAGTTTAATCCCTTATGAGCAATAGAAGTCGAGATGAGCAGGAGGAGGGGGGGGAGTTAGGGTCGGAGCTGGAAAAGCTACTGGCCTCGGTTCCACCTGCGAAGGCACCGCCGTGGTTTGCAGCCAAAGTGCTGGCGCGACTGCGGACGGAAAGGGAAGCGGAGGCGCAGCGCAAGTGGAGTTGGATACCGAATTGGCGTTGGTTGATGGTGGGGGCGGGATGCGCGGTTCTCGCTTTCGGGTTTTTTCAGTGGAAGGATGCGACGCCAACGGTGAGTGATCGTGCGGTCTTCGCTGCTTTGGACGCCTTGGTGAAGGAAGACGCGGACAACCGCTGGTGGGCTGGATTATGAAAATAAAAATAGGATACTACTTGGTTATGGTCGGATTGCTGGGCGCGGGTCTATGGGCTCAGCCGTCTCCAGAAGAGGCGATCCCCGCTGAGGGGAAAGCGAATGTGGGTAAACCGCGTCCTCCGAGGATTCCTGATGGTTCGTATGTGCCAAAGAAAGGGATGATCAATCGGGAGAAGGATCAGTTCTGGGCAGGGCCTGGGGAGGAGGATCGGTTTGTCCAGATCCTGACGTTGACCCTTGTGTCGAAGGAGCAGTTGGAAGTGAAGTTGCAGGATTGGGCGCCTTTCCAGAAATTTACGGATGCGCAGAAAGCGAGGTTGGTTGAGCGGATTGATGAGGTGCGGATTCAATCTCGGAAGGAGGCGCTGAAGGTGGCGAAAGACTTTAATTTGGGGGTAACTTCAGAAAATGAAGATGAGTTTGTGCAGCGTTACTGGACGGAGAAACTGGCTCTGGAAAAGGCGATCAAAGATGAGTTATCTCCACTACGAAAAAGGTTGGAAGACGAGGCTGAAAAGAGGATAGAGAAGAGTTTTAAAAGTAGTGTAAGTAAATAGTTTTCAGCAGGTAGCGCAGATCAAATATGGCGAGTCCGTTTGCCATCAAATCGTTGCTTTGGGAAGCTTGCTCTATCTTGTACCCGACTTATTCACATAGGGGGTGAAGGACGTTCTGATTCTGACTGGGGGGCAAGAAGAGCATGGTTATGTGGCCCGGGCGTTGAGAGATTTTCTGGGGGAGGAGGAGGGGTCGGAAATTCGGGTTGAGGTAAGGGAGGTGGGTGGAGGTGGGGTGGAGGGTTGGTTGGGGTGGCTTTCGGAAAGGATGGGGAGGGGAGGGGCGCAGGGGGAGAAGATGCAGAAGTGGATTCGGAGGGCGGGGGAAGGAGTGGTGGGCCGGGCGGGCTGGCCGCAGTTGCGGCGGGTAGTGGCGAGGACGCTGGAGGAGACGAGACCTGAGGTGGTTGTTTATTTTCATCCTGCGGTGGGGATGGCTTTGCAGGAGCGAGTCCAGGATCGGAGTGAGGCTGGATTTGAAAGGGTGGGGGTGGTTTTAGATGCGGAAGATTTGCCAGGGTGGGATGCGGTGACGGCTGATCTTTTATGGGTGGCGGATGAAGGAACGGCGAAGGAGTTGAGAGAAAAAAATCCGCGTGTCTCGGAGGTGGTGGCAGGAGGATGGCCCGTACGACCCAGTTTTTTTCCTGCTGAAGAAATTAAGGGGAGTAGGAAATTAGGAGACGGAGTAAAGATTCTCTACTTGGTTAATTCGCGCCGGCGCAAGGCGAGTCGAACTTTGGAGAAGCTATTGGAAATCGAAGGGGTGGAAGTCACGGCGGTAGTGGGGAGGGAGGAGGGGTTGAAGGCGGATCTGCGAAAAGGGCTGGCGGAGGCGAAAGGTCGGGGAGTAGTTCACGGCTGGGTAAAAGATTTGGCGACGATGATCCGAGCTCATGACTTGGTGGTGACGAAGCCTGGGACGATTAGTGTGCGAGAGGTTTTGGCCACGGGCCGACCCGCCATTTTGGTGGAAGGAGGAAAAGGAGCAGAAAAGCGAAAGGGAATTTGTCGTTTGGCTACGAGGATTGGTTGCGGGGCTCTGGCCGATTCTTCTGGGGAGATCGCAGCAAGAATCAAGGATGCATTAGAAGGGGGTGGAGTAGGTTTGCGGGAGTGGGGTCGGAGGGCTCGGAAAGAGGCGAATCGTTCGGCAGGGGCGATGGAGCGGTTGGCGGGAAGAATTGCGAAGATGGCAAGAGCAGCCCAATCGACGGAGAGAGTTCCCGAATTACGATTAGTGATGCATGGCTACTCGGGCCGAAAAGGTCTGCTGATGGTAGATTTACATACCCATTCGATATTTTCTGATGGGCGACTGACTTTACGCGAGATTGTAGATTTTTATGGGCGGCGGGGTTTTGATGCGATGGCGGTGACGGATCACTTGGTGGATCGGCGACGTTTGCTGGGGAGGTTGGCGAGTTTATCTGGTCTGGTGCTGACGTTGGAGGATCTGCCTGAATATTTTAGAGCGCTAGCGGAAGAGAGGAATCGGGCGTGGACCAAATATCGGATGATCTTGTTTCCTGGGTTGGAATTTAATCACGATGGTTTGACCGCGAAAGGCTCGGCTCACTTATTGGGGATAGATTTAAAGGAGCCGATCGATCCTGCCTTATCGCTGAAGGAGATCTGTCTGCAGATTCGAGGGCAAGGTGGATTGACGATTGCGGCTCACCCTCACCATATGAGCTCGGCTTGGGGCAAAGACACCCTTTACTTGTGGGATCGGCAGAATGAGTTTCGCCCGTTGATTGATGCTTGGGAGATTGGGAATCGGGATGATCTATTTAATCCGGTAGGGTTAAAACGATTGCCCTTTATTGCGGGCAGTGATTTTCATAAGCCAAAACATCTAACGAGTTGGAAGACGATGCTTTGGTGTGAAAAAGATCCTGAAGCGATTAAAGAGTGTATTCGGCAGAATAAGGATATTTCGATCACTCTCTATCGGGACCATCGTTTTGGCGGGGAAAGTGAGGAGCGGGAGGAGAAGAGGGCGCAGGCTGAGAAGTAAGGGTGCAATCAGTAGAGAAGTTGAAGGCGGGTGATAAAACCCAGCTCATTATTTTCGACAACAGTGCCTTGCGCACCACCCCCAGTATAGGCTTGATATTCCACAGTGAGGCCGATTCGGATGATGCGATTGGGGTACCAGTTGAGGCCCAAGGACGCTCCGTTCACTCCAGTTGCATTCTCGGTCTGAGAGATTCCTAAGCCCCCTTGGTTCACTGGTCGAAACATATTGGCTCCAGCAGCAAGGCCGTCGTAACGAAGAGCAATTTGCCAAGCGCCAATGTCTCCAGTTTCAAAGTTCAATGGTTTTTCTGGCACAACCCCTCCTAAAGTCGCGCGCTCGCCTGTAATCACCCAGTCAACCACGACATCCCAAGCGGTGGTTTGGTAATTTGTAAATCCACCACCTGAGGAGCCATCTATTCCAGCCGTGCTAACCCCCTGCTGCTCGACGGTAAGTTCTGCCCAGCACTCAAAAGGACCGTAGTTATAGTACATCTGGGGGCTGACTCGCCACACCTCTCCTTGCACTCCAAGGCCGTTTGGAAAGGAGAGAAATGTGTTTCCCCCATCGGTGCTATAATTCTGAAAAAGGTTGCTTGAGCTAATCGCGTTGTTTTGAGTTTGCCAGCCAATGCTCCCTCCGACACCTAGGTGCAACCCACGAAGCTCTTCAGGAACTTCCATCACTTCGCGAAAGGGTTGTGCATAGAGTCGAAAGTAACCGACTGGGCCAGTGCCATTATCGATTCCAGTCTGAACGGTGTCATTTCTTGCCCCTGCACCGACCATCGCGGCCCAGGATAGTTTGTCTGAAAAAAGAGAACCATGAATCATTACCCCGATATCTCGGTTTGGAATTAGATTAGAGGTTAAAGATCGCTCTGAGAATGGGAGAAACGCGGCTGGGGTAAGAGTTTCAAGCCCTACCGGAACGGTAAACTTACCGACCTGAACTTGTAGTTCATCGATTGTATCATAATTGATAAACGCATCCGCAATGGTCGCTTGGTAAGCGGTGGCATTGGGTGCAGCCAGTGCGAATTCAGGAGCAAAGCGGTACTCCCAATCATCATAGAAGTAGCCTGATGCATAAGGCCGGGCTCGACGAACGAGGAATTTCGACATATCGGTTGTCCCTGCGTCGACAAATTGACGGTCGTCGAGCTGGAGTAGTCCTCCTAACCGAATCATGTGTTCATTGTCTTGAGACCGAAAAATGAGACCTTTATCTGATACATCGATCATGGGGAGATTTTTCAGTCCCTCCTGTTCTGATTTTGGAGCAAACTCAGTGGTTCCATCGATAACTTGCTCCATTGAGGTTTGCTCTCGCGTTTCGGAGGAGAGCGCTGGCTTTGCAGGAGTCCTCTGGGAATCTTCAGGCAAAAATGGGGTGTAACCAACGGGATGAGGGGAAATGGGAGGAGGTGCTGTTTTTGGTTTTGCGTCTTCTTCGGTCGGGGGGCGAAGGCGTGGAGTGGCGGGCTGGGTAGATTGTTGAGTTTTTAGTTTTTTGACCTCGTCCATCAGGAGCTGCATTTGGGCTTTGAGGCCGGCGATGGTTTTTGTGGTTTCTTCGTCCATGGCGTGGATTGAGCAGGATGGGGCGAGGAGCAGAAGAGCTCCGAGCACAACCCAACGGATCGATTTTGGGAAACCCAGCATCATTAGGAGAAAGAATCGACTGAAAACAGAGACGTCCCAAGACCTTCCCTTGTCATAGGAAAATGAGTCGTGAACAAAGGGGAATAAAGTGGGCCTGAGAGGACTTGAACCTCCATGGGTTACCCCAACAGATCCTAAGTCTGTCGCGTCTGCCAGTTTCGCCACAGGCCCGTATGAAAAGAGTAGCCCAAAACTTGTTCAGGGACGAGAGGAAGAAGAGTGGGAGATGTGTCTCGATATGTGACAAAACTGTGACAGACATAAATTGATGATGGTCAGAGCTATATGCCTAAAGGGATAAGACTTCCAAAATATAAGAAGGGGTATACTTGGCGCCATCATTTAGATGAGTGGTGGGATCGGGCGGGCACTGAGTTCAAGGCAAAGCTGTTCTGTTTTGTTGTGATCGGGCTTTTGGTTTTGGCCGCGGGAACGGCGGCTTGGGTTTTGCAGAAAATGGAGAGGGAATCTTTTATAAAAATTGCCAAGGAAGCGAAAGTAAAAGCGACGGCAGAAGCGGATGGATTAATCCAAGATAAAGTTTCGGATAATCGAGCCACCCCTACTTTTCAGCAGGCACCCTCGCTAGAGATTCGTGGAGGAACAGAACAAGAGGATTAAGCGGCTGGGTGGGGCGGAGGGGAATGGGGCTAAGCGCAAAACTGCAGACAGAACCAGCGACCAAGGCGGCCACGCTGCTGGAGTTTCCAACCAAGTTTTTGAGCCATACGGAGAATCTGTTTTTCCTGTCCTGACAAAATACCTGAGAGAATTAAGCCCGTGCCTGCCTTACGATGTTTTTCGAGACGAGGCAAAAGATGAAGCAGGAGGGAATCGTAGAGGTTGGCTAGAATGAGATGGGCAGGGGGGAGGGCGGTGCGAAGAGCGTCGGCTACGCGGAAGTGGGTGCGGGGTGCGAGGCGGTTGAGCTGACGATTTCTCAGGGCTTCTTCAATGGCCGAGGAGTCGTTATCCCATCCTTCGGCATGAGCGCCGAGGCGAGCGCAGGCCAGAGCGAGAATTCCTGAACCGCAGCCCAGATCGAGGACTTTTGGGGTAGTGCGAGAGCTTCGAGGTGAAGTGAGAAACTTAGTGAGATAGCGTAGGCAAAGGTGGGTGGTGGCATGTTCGCCGGTACCGAAAGCGGGACCTGCGCGGATCTTGAGTCGGGGAACGGAGCGATAGATTGCGGGGATGTTCCTATTGTCGCTGGTCACGAGAAGCCTTTTTCCGATTCGAAGTTGGAAGGGGGAAGAGGTGCGAAGGGTAAGTTTACGAATTCGGCCTCGGTGAAGTTTTTGAAGGAGGCGCAGGGGGCGAAGATGCGGGGAGTAAATTTGAAGTTTTGGAGCTTGGCCAATAGTTTCGATTACGGCGGAGGGGAGGTTGATGAAGGATGTGGGGAGGCGATTAAGTTCCAGAGCGTACATGGGTGGTCCGTTTCAGTTGAGGTTGAGTTTGAGGTGAGTCGTGGAGAATACCCTCTGAACCCAAGGGTGGGGAGAGGGGTTGGGCTACTGGAGGGAGGGGATGGAGGCGAGCAGGCGCTGGGTGTAGGGATGGGTGGGGTGGGTGGTGATGAGTTCGGAGGGGCCTTCTTCGACGAGTTTACCGTGTTCGAGAACGGCGATCTGATCGCTGACGTGTTCAACGACGGCGAGGTCGTGAGCGATAAAGAGGTAGGTGAGGTTAAGTTTTTCTTGGAGGTCCATCAAAAGGTTGACGATTTGGGCTTGGACAGAGACATCGAGGGCACTGACCGGTTCGTCGCAGATGATAAACTCCGGTTCGACGGCGAGGGCGCGGGCAATGCCGATGCGCTGGCGTTGGCCTCCGCTAAATTCGTGGGGGAAGCGACGGGCGTGGGCAGGGTCGAGGCCGACAAGTTCTAAGAGTTCTGCTACTCGGGTTGCCCGATCGGAAGGAGACATCTTCGGAAAATGAATTTCAAGAGGTTCGGCGAGGATGGTGCCGATGCGGAGGCGAGGATTGAGGGAGTTGTAGGGGTCTTGAAAAACCATCTGAATCTTTTTTCGGTAGGGGCGGAGGTCGGAACCTCGGAGGTTGCTGATGGCATGACCTTGGTAGGAAACGGAGCCGGCGGTGGGATCGATGAGGCGAACGATAGCACGGCCGAGGGTCGTCTTGCCCGAACCGCTTTCCCCGACGAGGCCGAGGGTGGAACCCTTTTCGATGGAGAGGGAAACATCGTCGAGGGCTTTGACCACGCCGGTTTGGCGCTGAAGGAATCCAGATTTGACGGGAAAGTGGACAGAGAGATTGGAGATTTGAAGGAGGGGAGGCATGGGGTCTAAGTAGTTTTTATTGGGTGGCGAGGGTGGCGCGGTCGATGGAGGCTAGGCGTTTTGTTTTCTGGCCGAGACGGGGAATGCAGTCGAGGAGGGCACGGGTGTAGGGGTGCTGAGGGGAGCGGAGAATTTCTTTAACGGGGCCTTGCTCGACGAGTTTTCCTTCGAGCATAACCAGAACACGATCGGCGAAATTGGCGACGATGCCGAAGTTGTGGGTGATGAGGAGGACGGACATACCGAGTTGATTGCGGAGATCGCGAAGGAGATCGAGAATTTGGGCTTGGATGGTGACATCAAGGGCGGTGGTGGGTTCATCGGCAACGAGGAGTTTGGGTTGGCAGGCCAGAGCCATAGCGATCATGGCGCGTTGCTGCATTCCGCCGGAAAGTTGGTGAGGATAGTCGTGAGAGCGGAGTTCGGGATCACGGATGCCGACGAGTTTGAGGAGACGAGTGACTTCGGTGGAGGTGCTAGGAAGTTTGGGTTGATGGAGGCGGAGGGCTTCGGCGATTTGGAAGCCGATGGAGAAGACGGGGTTGAGTGAGGTGGAGGGTTCTTGAAAGATGTAGGCGAGTTTTCCTCCTCGGGCTTGGCGGAGGGTGGAGTCGGAGCAGGAGAGGAGATCGGTGCCATCCTGCCAGAGGACTTGACCGCTGAGGTGGCAGGCGGGAGGGGGTGGAGTGAGGCGGGTGAGTGCGAGGGCGGCGGTGGTTTTGCCAGAACCACTTTCTCCGACGACGGCGACGGTTTCTCCTGGTTGGATGGAGAAGGAGAGGTTTTGGACGGCGACAACTGATTTGGTGCTAGAGGAAAACTCTACGCGAAGGTGGCGAACATCGAGAAGGGATTTGGAGGAGATGGGCATGAGAAATGGTTTAAGGGTTGTTGGGTTTCATTTTCCAGGGAGTCGGAATCGGGGGTCGACGGCATCGCGAAGGGCATCCCCAAGAAGGTTGAAAGCGATCACGGTAAGGATGATGGCTAGGCCTGGGGTAAGGAGCCACCAGAAGTTGAGCATGAAGATTTTAATGTCTTGGGCTTGGCCGAGCATGAGTCCCCACGAGGAAGAGGGTTCTTGGATGCCAAGGCCGAGAAAGCTGAGGGCGGCTTCGCCGAGAATGTAGCCAGGAACGCTGAGAGTGGCGGCGACAATGAGGTAGCTGAAGGTGTTGGGCAAAAGGTGGCGGAAAAGAATAGTCCAAGGGCGCTGACCGATGACATTGGCGGCGAGAATGAAAGGGCGTTCGCGAAGGGAAAGGACAAGTCCACGAACGACCCGGGCGGTTCCTGCCCAGCCGAGGGCAGAGAGAATGACGACGATAAGGAGGAATGTAGCGTCGGAAGGAAACCGGGAGGAGAGGGCGGCGCGGAGAGCGAGAAGAAGGTAGAGGCCGGGGACGGCCATGAGGAATTCTGTGAGGCGCATGGCCAGAGTGTCGGGCCAACCTCCGAGGTAGCCTGCGAGGCCACCGATGGTCAGGCCGAGGAAACTGGTGAGAGCGACGCCGATGAGACCGATACTGAGAGAGATGCCTGCTCCGTAGAGAAGGCGGGTGAAGACATCGCGACCGGTGGCATCACTACCGAGTAGATAAATGGTGGCGGGTGAGGAGACGGTGAAGAGATGGCAAGTGGAGGGGATGAGCCAAAAAAACTTGTAGGCAGGACCATGGGAAAACCAGCGGAGAGGGGCGGCTTGATCTGGGAGAGGTTCGTAGGTGGCGGTGGAGGGATCGACGAGGCGGTAGAGTCGGACGCTGAGGTGGCCGTTTTGCCAAACTAGAGCGGTGGGAGGATGGTAGGTGCGACTCAGGTCTTGGGCGGAAGGGATGGTGGGAGAGAGAAAGGGGGCGAAAATTGCGGCACCATATAAAAGAAGAAGGAGGCAAGCGGAGATCATCCCTGCGGGGCGACGAAGAAGAGAGCGGAGGAGATCAGCGGCCATAACGTACTCGGGGATCGGACCAGGCGAGGGCGAGGTCAGAAAGAAGATTGCCGACGATGAGAAGGGAGCAGGCGACGACGACGGAGCCAAGGACGACGAACTGATCTTCACGGATGAAGGCTTCATAGACGAGGCGTCCGAGGCCTGGATAGTTCATGACATTCTCGACTAGGAGGGAGCCGCTGAGCAGACCCGCGAAGGCGTAGCCGATGGTACTGAGAAGGGGGTTGAGGGCGTTGCGGAGGACGTGGCGAAACAGAACGACTTTTTCGGACAAGCCTTTGGCTCTGGCGGCGGTGATGTATTCGGCTTGTAGGACGTCGAGCACGTTGGCGCGGAGAACGCGTAGGGTGCCGGCGACTCCTCCAAGACCGAGGACCAAGGTGGGCAGGATTAAGTGATGGGCGATGTCGAGAAACTGAGCGGCGGGTGAAAGAAAGTCGTGATCGAGCGAGGTGAGACCGCCGATAGGAAACCAGCCGGTACGGGCGGCCATCCAGACAGCGAGGAGGGCGAGAAAGAATTCGGGGATGGCTAAAGCGAAGTAGGCGGCAGCCGAGGTGAGGCGATCGATCCAGCCGCCTGGGCGGGCGGCGGCGAGTACAGCGAGGGGGATGGCGAGGGTCCAGGCGAGAAGAAGGGAGGTGATTGAGAGAAGAATGGTGGCGGGAGCGCGTTGGGCGATGAGTTGGGCGACGGGGACTTTGTAGGTCCAAGAGTAGCCGAAATCGAGATGGAGGACATTTCCTAGCCAGAGTGCGTACTGCTGGTACCAAGGGCGATCGAGGCCGAATGATTTTTGGAGTTCGGCAATGAGAGCGGGATTAATATCGCGTTGGGCTTTAACGGGAGTCAGAAAATCGCCTGGGGCTAAACTCATCAAGATAAAGACGAGCAGAGTGACTGCGAGGAGCATGGGCACGAGGGTAGCGAGGCGGCGGAGAATGAAGGGGATCATGGGGTGAGGAGTGGGGTCCAGAGTTCGTCGAGATTCCAAACGAGTGAACCGAGTGGCGGGATGCGAATATTTTTCCAGCGATCTTTTAAGCCGACATAGGCGTTGGCAGTAACGAGATAGATGTAGGGGGTTTCGTCGCTCATGATTTTCTGGACCTCATCGAAGTATTTCTTTCGTGTAGGGTAGTCGAGGGTGTGGAGTTGATCGGACATAAGTTGATCGATGCGGGCCTCCCAAGGGGTGGCGGGAGTTTTTTGGTTGGGATACCACTGATGAAGGCGGCCTTTCGAGGAGAAGACGGAGATGCCGCCCGCGGGGTCGCCGCCACCAGTGAGGCCGAGCATGCCCGCCTCGTAGTCGTAGGAGTCTTGAATTTTTCCGACTAAGGTTCCGAAATCGAGGAAGGAGAGATTTACGGTGATGCCGAGGTCCCGCATATTTTCTTTGAAGGCAGTGGCCATATTAACGCGGAGCTGGTTTTCCTGATTGGAGTTGAGGGTGAATTCCACAAGGTTGCCTTGGCGGTCGTGAAGTTTTTGGTCAGGGCCGATCTGGAAGCCGGCTTCGGCGAGAAGGGCACGGGAGCGGGCGGGGTTGTAGGGGTATTGGGTGACGTTGGGATTGTACCATTTTTTATTAGCGGGGGTTTCGGGTCCCCAGAGGGGCTGGCCGCGACCGAAGAGGACTCCGCGGACGAGACCTTGGCGGTCGATGCCATGGGAGATGGCTTGGCGAAAGCGGCGGTCGGTAAACCAGGCGAGTTTATAGGGAGTGACGAAAGGTTTTCCTGCGGTGTCGTGGCCTGGGTTTTGGTTGAACCAGATAAAACCGGTGTTGGGAGAGGGGCCACGATTGAAAACGGAGAAACCGTAGCGGGAGGCGTAGCGATCGATCCAGGCGACATTATCTGGGGAGAGGCCCTCGGCATCAGTTTGGCCAGTGGCGAAGGCGAGAGTGCTGGCGTTGGCGTCTTTGACCAGTTTGGTGACGAGAAAGTCGACGTAGGGAAGGCGAACGCCTTGGGCGTCGGCCCGCCAGTAGTGCGGGTTGGCCTCGAAGACGATGCGTTCGGCGGGTTGATAGGAGCGGAGGCGAAAGGCGCCGGTGGCGAGGAGGCGTTGGGGTTCTTTTTGGGCGACGCTAACGTTCCAGGATTTAAGAAGAGTTCCGTCGCGGAAGGCGGGCTCGAGCTCATGTTTGGGGAGGAGACCGACCCCGCCGACTGTTTCAAGAAAGGGAGCGTAGATCTGCGGGGTGGTTAGGCGGACGGTGAGGTCGTCGATTTTTTCGACCTTAAACTTTTGGCCATCGACGGAGAGATCGAATGCGGCACGGTTGGGGAAGCGGGGATCATAGATGGCTTGAAAGGTGAAAAGGACGTCATCGGCAGAGAAGGGGTGCCCGTCGGACCAGAGAACGCCAGGGCGCAGGTGAAAGGTGAAGGTTCGATTATCGGGGGCAATGTCCCAGCGAGCGGCGAGTCCGGGTTCGACTTCTTGGGTGACGGCGTTGTTGTGGACGAGGGAATCGAGAAAGAGTCCGATGAAGCCGCCTGAGGTAGCGTCCTCGGAGACGAGGGGGTTGAAGGTGGAGGGTTCGCCAGGAGAGGAATCGATAAAGACACCTCCAGAACGCCCGATCTCGCTTCTGGCGGTATCGACTCCTGCGGGAAGAGGATGGGTTTGCCGAGAGATCTTGGGAGGCGGGGAGCAGGCGGAGAGGAGGAGCAGAGCGCAGAGAGCGATAGGGAAAACGGGCTGCGCCATAAAGATGGAGAATAAGAGATTCGAACTTAAACCCAAACCAATTTCACGAAAGAGTCCCCAAAGTAGGTGATGGCGAGAGGGTGAGAATCTAGTCCCGTGGAAACCCAAGGGGCCAAGCGACGCGTCGGCGAATCAACCAACCTACGCCGATGAGATCTTGAATTCCGACCCAAGCGCGGCCGGCGATAGTGTATTTGGAGATACCGGCCCGGCGGGGGCGATGGCGAACGGGAAGTTCGACGAGACGAAGTCCGGCAGATCCGAGGAGGGCGGGGAGATAGCGGTGCATCCCTTTGAAGGGAACGAGGAAGCGAACATCGTGGCGGCGAATAATTTTCAGCGAGCAGCCAGTGTCGTGGGCGCCGTCCATGAGAAAGGCGCGACGGATGGCGTTGGCGATTTTGGAGGCGACTTTTTTTTGCCAGGAATCCATCCGAGGGGTGCGGATGCCGCAGGCGAAGTCGGCCCGGTTCGAGCGGAGGAGTTCGAGGAGGGCGGGAAGATCAGCTGGATCGTTTTGCCCGTCGCCGTCCATCATGGCGGCGTGGGGTCGGGTGGCGGCGAGTAAACCTGCGTAGAGGGCGGGGCCTTGGCCGAGATTCTTTGGAAAGTGGAGAACGCGGATACCTAGTTCTTGATCGAGAAGCGAGCCGGTGCGATCACGGCTACCGTCGTTGATCGCGATAATTTCCACGCCAGGGACGGCGGTCCGAGCTTCGGCAAGAACGGCGGAGACATTTTCCTCCTCGTTATAAAATGGGATGATGAGAGAAAGATCGGAGGCCATAGAAGGTTATTGAGGGGGAAAGAGAGAGGGAAGCCGAGCGAAAGAATTAGGAAAGAAGCGCGGGCCTATTTTCACCCACAATTGGTTGAGTCCGTGGGCGAGGAGCCAAGTGTAGCCGATGGAGATTGGAATGGAGGCGAGAACATCGCTGGGATAGTGGTCTCCGGTGTAGATGCGCCCTAGTGCAGCGAGTCCGACAAGAATCCAAGGCCAGCGGAGGGCGCTTCCCCAGATGAGGCTGGCGCTGAAGGCGGCGGTGGTGGCGTTGGCCACATGAGCGGAGGGGAAGGAGCGACCGTGGGCGACGTCCCCTTCAGGGATACCAGAAATACGGATGCTGGGTTGCCAAGGGTGGTCAGCGGGGCCTGGGCTGACATCGCGAACCCCTTCGACGGCCTGAAAGGGACGGGGCCGATCAACGAAGTGCTTTAGTGGATTGCAGATGAGGGGATCCCCGATAGTGATTCCGACGGCGGTGAAAAGGATCCAAGTTTTGACGTTTTGTCCTCCGCGAAGAAAAAGGAGTATGGCGAGGAGGACGAGGATTGGGGTCCAGAATCGTCCATCTGCCAGAAGATTGAAAAACTGATCGATGAATGGGTGGTTGATGCCTCGGTTGATGAGTCGAAAGAACCTGAGATCCAGCGAATAAACTTGGGAGATCAAGGGGCTGAGGCTAAATTATCAAAAATGGTACGCCAAGTTGTTTACGCACTGCTTTTTGTCTGCTTTTTGTCTGTTGGTTGGGCTCAAAATCGAAAGACGGTCTCCGCAAAAGGTGGGGGCGAGAGGTCGACCTCCGAAGAGGAGATAACGCCGACACCGCAGCAGATGCAGCATTTCCTTTGGCGGACTTTGGTGATGAAAGATTTGCGACTCAAGGGGCAGGTACAAAGCGGAGAAAAAAAGATACCCATTTTGGTGCGCACGAAGGATCGGTTGCTCCAGTTTGAGTTCCAGGATCGTCCCTTGCAGATTCGGGTACGATTTGCGCCCGAGGGCAGCCTGATTCAGAAAAGGAGCAAGGAGAGCGCGAATTGGGAAGTGGTCACGGGACTAGAAAAAACCAAGTCGGTGGCGGGGACTGATTTGGCCTATGAGGACTTGGGAATCGATTTTCTGCGGTGGCCTGATCCCCAGCCCAAGGGTGAAGATTCCGTGATGATGTTGGATTGTTGGGTTTATGAGGTGACTCCCCCAGTGGAGAGTAACTATGCCAAAGTGCGTTACTGGATTAGTAAAACATACAAGACGATGATCCGGGCAGATGGTTTAAATGGAAAAGGGGAGGCGATTAAGCGATTCACTTTTAACAGTATAATCGAGGCGGAGGACACGGTGGTGATTGGGGAGATGAAGGTGGCTAAACTTACCCCAGGGACGGATGTTTCGGCCTCACGCACCTATGTCCAAATTGAAACGGTGGAAAAAGGGTCGGGACTCTGAAAGGATTGAGGGATGAATTATCGAATTGATCTTCACTGCCACTCCCGTTTTTCGGCGGATGGGGTGAGTGAACCCGAAGAAATGGTCCAGGTGGCCAAGGAAAGGGGCCTGCACGGTTTTGCGATTACCGATCATAATACTTGTGCCTGTGTTGATTATTTTCTATCGGTCGGACTCATGAGAGAGGATGGGCAACCCGTGGATGGATTCCTTATTTTGCCTGGTCAGGAGATTACGACCTCGGCAGGGCATCTGCTGGCCTTGGGCGTTCGTTTGCCGGATTTGAAAGGGATTGGACCTGCGGAGGCGATGGGATTAATTCATTCAGGGGGTGGATTGGCGGTGCCCCCCCATCCCTACGATAATTTTCGTGCGGGAATCCGAGAATCGATTCGCGATAAGCTTGAATTGGAAGCGATCGAGGTTTTCAACGCAGCGGTCACTTTTAAAAGAGCCAATCAGCGCGCTTATGATTATGCGGAAAAACGGGATTTAGCGATGACCGCAGGGAGCGATGCTCACCATGTGGAAGCAATTGGAACAGCCTGTACTGTTTTAGAAATGAACGACTTCAGTGTGAAAGGGGCTTTGGCCTCGATTCGTCAAGGAGCGGTGAGCCTAGAACAAAAATACATGAGCCGCACGATGGCCTTACGGAAAACCTGGAATAATGTTTTCCGTTTGCGCTCTAAAGCGAAGCGGCACTCTCCGCATCCTCACTTGTGAAAAAACCAGCTCCGGTCACGCGGGCGATTATAATTGGGAACGTTGCCGTGGCGGTGGCTGACGTCTGGTTTACCATTGGCTACCCGTCCTCCGACTCGATTCTGCGGCAAATGCTGGCACTTTCTCCGGCTTATCTTTTGGCAGGGGCTTGGTGGGAACCCTTTACCTATATGTGGCTGCACGCTCCTCCAGTGGGATTTTGGGTGACGCACATTCTTTTTAATATGATGACTCTTTGGATTTTTGGAAAACCTGTGGAATCTCGTTTGGGCTCGAGCCGATTCTTTCTCCTGTACATTTTGGGTGGACTGGCGGCGGCGGCGGCTTTTCTGGTACAAGGTTGGTGGATGGCAGGGCACACCTGGCAGGGGTGGCAGGCGGATTCCCAAGAAATTGTCGGAGCGAGCGGGGCGGTCCTAGCGGTGGTGGCTGCTTTTGCGATTTATTTCCCAGACGCCCGTCTCTTTATCTTTCCCTTTCCTTTTCCAGTTCGTGCGAGCAAGGCGGTTGGTTCCTTTATCGTCCTGAGTTTGGTGCTGATGTTTATTCCAGCACTCTCCTTTATCGGGCACAGCGCACACATTGGAGGATTATTAGCGGGCTACGCCTTGGCTCGTAGTTGGCGGAAGCAGGCTCCGCAACCGCCGATCTTAACGGAACCTGCGCAGAAAAGTATGGAGGAAATGGCGGCGACGCTGGAGGTGGCGAGAATGAGTGAAGCGACCTTTCGAGCGGCTCTCCGTCCACTGCTGGACGAGTTGGGTAAGGGGCGGTGGCGTCCTCTCCGGCCGCAGGAGCGCGCACTCCTGCGCCGAGCTCACCTTCTCGTCTGAAGAAAAGGAGGGCCCGACGTGAAGCTCCGCTCCCAGCTTCCAACTCCTGAGCGGGCTTGGGATGCTTTTCTCGAATTTTCCCCAGGGAGTCGAGATGTGTTAGCGCAAAATGAGATTTTAATCGCAGGCTCGAAAAATCCGAGCGATCTGCTGATGGAAAAGGGGGTGGGGAAATACAAAATTGAGTGGAAAAAGTTGGGCAGTCAGGCGGGATCTCCCAGTAAGAAGTGGGAGGCACTAAGAATATGGCAACGGGCGGAGTTGGTGCGTCTGGGGTTTGTGGCGTTCGCCACCCCAGCGGTTTCCGCAAGCGGAGTGAGTGCCTTTTCGGTGTTGGCCGAGTTTACTTTGGGGGCTTCGCTTGGCCTGGCACGAGAGGAGGCGCCAGAAACTGATCAAGCCCATCTTGGGGACTTCTCGGTTCTGGCTTTAGGAAAGTTAGGGGCGGGCGATCTTAACTTCTTTTCTGATCTCGATTTAATATTCTGTGGAGCAGGAGAAGAAAAAGGAGATGCGGAGGCTCGCCTGGCACGGAGTCTGGTGGGAAAGATCGATGAACGAGGAGGGAATTCCCTCTATCGAATTGATCTTCGATTACGTCCTGAGGGGGATCAAGGAACTTTGGTTCCTACGTCTACGGGATTAGAAGATTACTACCAAGCCTACGGAGAGGTGTGGGAGCGATGTGCTTGGATTCGCGCCCGACAGGTCGGGGGAGATGCGGAATTGGCGTACCATCTTTTTCAAACCTTGCAGGCGTTTATTTATCCGAGAGGCCTATCCCCTTCCGCTTTGGGGGAGTTGTTTCAGCAGAAATCACGGGCAGAGGACGAGTTGATTGCTCCAGCGGACCGAGATCGAGAGATTAAGCGTGGACGGGGTGGGCTCCGGGAAGTGGAGTTTCCTGTATTGGGATTACAACTTCTACACGGTGCCACCCAGCCAACCTTGCAGACGCATGATTTACGGCGGGCGATTCGTAATTTAGAAACGCTGGGGATTCTGCGGTCCGAAGAGGCGGAAACCTTGCTTGGCGGATATAACTTTTGGCGTCGACTCGAGGATCGTCTGCAAATGAGGTATATTCGACAGACGCATCTCTTGCCAGAGGAGGAGGAAGTCCGCGAGGGGTTGGCAAAAAGTATGGATTTAAGTTCAGCGGGCGAATTGGGCAAAGCGGTGGATGGATGGCGCGATCGGGTTCGCACGGTGTACGACTCGATTTTCGCTGAGATTCGTCCTACGGCAGTAGCTTTTGTGGGTTCGACCTTTCCCTCGTCGATTGATTGGCAGGACAAGGTGGTGGCGGAGGCGGCTTGGTCTAGTTTGGCTCCCTCCGGTGAGGTGCATGCTACGGCGAGGACGCGGGAGAATTTTCAGCGGATGAGGCCTCTTCTGGAAAAGCAGTTGGAAGGATGTGCGCGACCTGATTTGGCCTTGAGGGAGTTTGCTAACTTTACCCAAGGGTATGGGGCTCGTTCGCTGTTGTACGAGAGTTTGTGTGTCAGTCCTCAAGCTCTCCAGCTACTCATACGGTTTTTTGAAAGCAGTCGAGGCTTAGGACCACGGTTGGTTGCGCACCCTGAACTATTTGAAGAGGTGGTTCAGGCTGGGTTGGACGGAGCGAGAACATTGGCTTGGCACCGGGCGGCGTTAAAAATTGAGAAGAAGAACGGTGAGGAGGCGATGGGGAAAGCGAGCCTTTACACGAGGGGGGAGGAGTTACGGATCGCGTTGCGAGGTTTGTTAGGATTAGCGCCGATTCCTATTTTACAGGCTGAGTTGACGGCTTTGGCCGAGGCGTCTTTGGGTTGGGCGTGGGAGTTTGCGGGAAAGCCCAAGTGGGCGTGGGTGGGGCTGGGCAAGTTAGGAGGCGGGGCGTTGAGTTTCGGCTCGGACCTGGATCTGTTCGTGGTAGGGGAGGGAGAAGATTCGCTCCAGCAGGCGATTCACTTTCTCAGTGCGGAGCGGGCGGCGGGGCCACTGTTTAAAACCGATTTCCGTTTGCGACCGTACGCGGAGGGTGCGTTGGTGGTGCCAGTGAAAAGATATGCGGAGTATTACGGGAAAGAGGCGCAGTCGTGGGAAGTGCAAGCTCTTTGCCGTGCCCGGTGGGTAGGCGGAGCGAAGGGGGTGGGGCAGGAGTTCTGGCCAGCGGTGGAAAAAACTTGGAAGAAGGTAGGGCAGAGTAAGACATTTTTTGAGGAGGTGAAAGCGATGAGGGAACGAATTGCGACCGAAAGGGTGAAGGTGGGCGAGGAGGCGAGGGAGTACAAAACGGCCCGTGGTGGATTGATCGACATTGAGTTTGCCGCCCAAGCTTGGCAGATGCGCCAGGGTCTAGTGGAGACGAGCACCAAAAAAGTTCTGCAGGCGATGAGACAAGAGTTTCCCCGGGAAGCCGAATCGCTTCTTCAAGGATTGGAATTTTGGTCGCAAGCGGAGTGGTGGGTGCGGTTAGACGAGGGGAGAGGCGGGGTGCCTTTACCTGGGGTGGGGGTGAATCTGGAATGGCTAGCGAAAAGGTGTGGAGGAAGAAATGGGAAGGAGTGGATGGAGAAGGTGGCAAAAGTTTTCTGCGACGTCCACCGAGCCTATGGAAAGATACTGAAGTAGGGGAAAGGCGCTCGACGATTTGCCTTTGAGACGGCATACTCGTCTTTCCAAAAACTTTATGGCTAAAGAGATCACCATGCCCGCTTTGAGTCCTTCTATGACGGAGGGAGTTTTGGCGAAATGGCACAAGAAAGTCGGCGACACGATTAAGCCTGGGGAGGTAATCGCTGAGGTGGAGACGGATAAGGCCACAATGGATTTAGAGGCCTACGATAAGGGAACGATCTTGTTAATTGCCGCTCCAGAAGGTTCAAAAGTTCCGGTGAACGGGCGGATCGCGGTCGTGGGGGAACCTGGGGAGAAGGTGGATGCGGTGAGTTCGAGTTCGCCCGCTCCAGCATCGACTTCTGCTGAAGCCAAAACCGTAACGCAAACCGCGGCGGTGCCTGCGGCGGTCGTGGTCTCTTCCTCGGGGCGGGTGAAGATTTCTCCTTTGGCCAAAAAAATTGCCAATGAAAAAGGAGTGGATGTGAATCGCGTGGCGGGTTCGGGACCTGGGGGTCGGATTGTGCGCCGCGATGTCGAAGCGGCACAAGGGGGAGGATCGGTTCGATCTGCGGCAGGAATTTTTGGTGGGAAGCCAATTGCCCAGGATGGGGTTCGTCTGGTTTCTCAGATGCGGGCGGCGATCGCCCGTCGTTTGGTTGAGAGTAAGACGACCGCTCCTCATTTTTATGTTGAGCGTGAGGTAGACGCGGCTCCCTTGGCGAAATTGCGAGCCTCGGCGAATGTGGCTTTGGAGATGGCGGGAGAGAAGTTGAAATTGAGCGTGAACGATTTTGTTTTGAAGGCGGCGGTGGAGGCCTTGCGGCGGGTTCCTGCGGTAAATTCTTCGTGGGAGGGAGCCTCGATTCGGCAACACGGGGCGGTGCATTTGGCCTTTGCGGTGGCTTTGCCTGATGGGTTGATTACGCCGGTGATCCGTAATGCTCATGCGAAGGATTTTCGGACAATTGCGCGGGAGGCGAAGGAGCTAGGAGCGAAGGCAAAGGCCGGAAAGCTACAGCCCGAAGAGTACACGGGCGGGACCTTCACGGTGAGCAACCTAGGAATGGTCGGAGTGGAGAGATTTTCTGCTATCTTGAATCCTCCTCAGGCGGCGATTTTGGCGGTTGGGGCGACGGTGAAGAAGCCGGTGGTGGCTTCGAACGGGGCGATTATTCCTGGGGAGAGAATGAGCCTGACCGTTTCAGCCGATCACCGTGTGGTAGACGGCTTGATGGCGGGTGAGTTCCTTAAAGCGCTGGTGGAAGTTTTGGAAAGTCCCGGCGTTCTTTTAATGTAAGGGGAATTTATGGCGACCTATGATCTGGCATTTTTAGGTGGAGGCCCGGCCGGTTACGTCGGGGCGATTCGGGCGGCGCAGTTGGGGAAGAAGGTAATTGTCATCGAGAAGGAACGTGCGGGGGGGACTTGTCTGAACTGGGGTTGTATTCCCTCTAAGTCGCTTCTGAAGAATGCCGAGGTTTATCAGCACATCTTACACGCTGAGGAATTTGGGATAACGACGGGGAAAGTTTCCTTTGATTTTGCGAAAGTGATCGGAAGAAGTCGGAGCGTTTCCGATCGGATTGCAAAGGGAGTCGAGTTCCTTCTCAAGGCCAAGAAGGTGGATTATCTGGTTGGGGAAGGACAGATGGGGATAGACCGTAAGATCAAGGTGAAGACGGCAGATGGGAAGAGTCAGGTGATTGAGGCGACGAATGTTATGTTGGCCACGGGCTGTCTGCCGCGAGTCCTGCCGGGATTGAAGGTGGATGGAGTCAAGGTGATGACGAGTCGAGAGGCGCTGGAGTTAAAGAAACAGCCGAAGAGCGTCGTGATTTTGGGAGCTGGGGCGATCGGAGTGGAGTTTGCTTACTTCCTACACTCTTTTGGAACGAAGGTGACGCTGGTGGAGATGAAGCCGCGGGTTTTACCGATCGAAGATGAGGAGATTTCCGACGTGTTGGGCAAGAACCTGGCCAAGCAGGGGATCGAGATCCTGACCGAAACCTCGATGGAGAGTTGCACGGTTACGGCTTCCGGAGTGAAGGTGAAGTTCTCGGGAAAGAATGCAAAAACGATCGAAGCGGATGCGTTGCTCTGTGCGGTCGGGGTGCAGGCGAATCTGGACGGTGCGTTGGAGGCGGGGGTGAAGTTAGAGTTGGAGAAGGGCTATGTGAAGGTGGACGGAAGATATAAGAGTTCGATGGCTGGAGTATTTGCGGCTGGGGACATTATTGGACCGCCTTGGCTGGCCCACGTGGCCTCGTTTGAGGCTATCGAGGCGGTGAACGGAATTTTTGATGCCAAGTATCAACCGAAGAAGGTTGGGATTTTCCCTGGTTGCACCTACTGCCAACCGCAAGTGGCGAGCATTGGGCTGACTGAGGCGGCGGCGAAGGAGAAGAAGTTAAAGTTTAAGGTGGGTCGGTTCCCGTATCGGGCGAGTGGACGGGCGGTGGCCAGTGGCGATTCGGAAGGGATGGTGAAGATTCTGATCGGGGAACCGCATGGGGAGATTCTGGGTGCACACATTATTGGGGCGGAAGCGACGGAGTTGATCGGGGAGGTGGGATTGGGGATGACGTTGGAGGCGACGGCGGACGAGATTGCTGGGACGATTCACGCTCATCCGACGCTGACCGAGATGATCAAGGAAGCGACCGAAGCGGCGGTCGGACACGCGATCCATATTTGATTAAAGCTCAGACGGTCGGGTAGCTGCAGTTTTACTCGCGCCAAGGACGCGAAGCCCCGACGCGGGGGATTTGTAATTTTTAATTTTGAGTGTTTAATTTTGCCCCGTGGTTGCGGCCCCGACGCTGGTCGGGGTAGAGACGCAGACGCGCCCTGGGTTTGAGTTTTGATGTTTGAAATAGCACCGAGGATGGCGGTCAGCCATTTTTTCATGTTCAGCCAATACGCGTCGCTCCTTGCCGGTCCAAGTCGTTGAAAAAATCGGTGCTATGAAGGTGGAGGTGCTGTTGAGGCTGGTTAAAATGGTGGACTGTGACGCCGCAAAAATTCTCGCCACCAAAATCGGCCAGCGACGACCAAGAATGGCCTAAAGTTGCCTCTGCGGAATAGTCACTTCTCGAATACTCGTTCTACGGGTAGAACGACGGGGCCGATGGCTGCTTTCCACCCTGCGTATCCGGCAGGAGTCATGTGGACGTTATTCGGGATGAAACATTCCGTCTTTGGAAGGCCATCTGCGCCGATCAACGGTGAGGTTGTATCAATAAATTTCATCCACGAGTGGAGCTCGCACTCCTTTTGCAGTAAATCGTTCGCCCGTTTGGTGTCGGAGATTTTCTCAAATCGTTTTCCTGGACTGGCAACGATGCTCAAGACATAGAGCCGAGTCTCGGGTAGTGCGTCATGAAGTTTCCCGTAAAGTCGCTTAAAGTCTTCGAGAATGTCGTCAGGATTCACCCCACCCGCCAGGTCGTTGCTGCCTTCGTAAAGGATCACTGCCCGCGGCTTGTATGGAATAGCCAGATTTACGATATACAGATCGGCCGCCTGAGCCATTCGGCTGCCGCCGACTCCATAGTTGTAAATCCGTAGCGGAGCCAGATCGTTGGTGACCGTTTTGCAGCGCTCCATGTGGGAGCTGCCGATACAAATGACGGCTCCGGCTGCCGGGGGATTTTGTTTCACGGTCAGCAGTAAATTTTCATATCTCTGCTGAGTAGGTCCCTTGATAGCAGCGGCCTGGCCGGGCTCAGTCGCATATCCCGGTAGAGTTGTGGAGATAAACAAGGCGGCAAAAAAGCTTCTCAAAACGCGGTAGGGACAGGAAAACATAGTTGATAACCTTGTATTCATTTTGGAGTCTGTCCACAGGCAAAAATAAAAAATTCCGCAACGGACAATAACCGGGAGAGGTTACACTTTCCCGGCCAACGATTTCTGTAACTTCACGGATAAACTAAGCGACAGAATTGCACCGGCAAAGCGGGATTAATGGTGATGTTAGTTAAATAAATCGTGCTTGAACGGGGGACGATCATCGAGTCGTTCGTGTTTGCGCTGATACCCACCGCCAGATTATTGGTCTGCTCCAGCAACCGCTAACTGGTTTGGTCAGCCCCGCACGATGGCGGTTCATTTTTTCTTGCTTGATATAAGGTTAATTTGCCTGCGTTCCGTAGTCGCGATTGGCGGGTCGCAGCGACAGCATTAATACCACGGCGAGCACCACTGGAATCGCGCAAAATGCGAAACCGGTCGCCAGAGGCACACCGTGGTCTTTGAGTCGGCCAAGCAGAGGTGTTAGAAACGCACCGGCCGCGATGCCAAAAAAATTCATCAGGCCGTAGCCCGTAGCGCGAAATCGTGATGGTACGAGCTGGCAAAGAATCGGCATGTTGTTCGTGTCGAACATTCCAAAGCCCAGTCCGTAGAGAGCGGCACAAACCACGACCAGCGGCAGCGTGGGCGCAAAGCCGATGCCCGCCAGCGCCGGCACAGTGAGTAGCAATCCCACCGCGCTCGTCCAAGTGCGGCCACGAACATGGCGCTTGGCCAGCATGTCGGAGATTTTTCCGCCGAGGAGCACACCCAAAAAACCCGAGCTGGCGGTGGTCAGCGTGGCGTATAGTCCAGAACTTTTCTGGTCCAGCAGGAACCGGTCTTGCAGCATCGTTGGCAGCCAGTTTTTAATGGCCCAGCCCGGCAGGCTCGGCAGACAAAAGCAAAGCAGCAGCAGGATGAATCCGAGCCAGTGGACCCCGCTGAAATTTTTCACCGGCAAAATTGAACCTCCGCGGTCTGGGGACGCCGCGACCTCATCCCGACTGTTTTTCTCTCGCAGAAAAAATGCCAGCACGATGGCGTAGCCGACTCCAATGATTCCGCAGCTTCCAAAAGCCGCGCGCCACGAAATATCCTGCGCGACCCAGCCGCCGACGCCGCCCAGCGCCTGGCCGAGATAGATGCCGCTCATGTGAATGCCGATGGCCAGCGAGCGCGTCGCGCCGCGATGATAATCCGCGATGAGCGACAGCCCGGCGGGGATGTAAAACGCCTCGCTCATGCCCATCGTTGCGCGCAGCCAGTAAAGCGTCTGGTAATCATGGACTTGCCCCATGGCGAGGGTCACGGCGGACCAGACGCCGAGGCTGAAGACAATGAGCCATTTGCGGTTCACCCGGTCGGCAATGAGACCGCTCAAAGGGCTGCAAAAGGCGTATATCCATAAGAAGATGGACATGAGTCGGCCAAAGTTTTCCGCGCCGGACGCGCCCTGAAGTTCGGCAAAGTCGGCACTGATAGAAAGCCCCATCGTTGCGAGCATCTGCCGGTCGAGATAGTTCAGCATGGCAACTGGAAAGAGCAGACCGACCACGCTCCACGCGCGAAATGTTTGTGTGTTCATTGTGATTGACTGTAGCTGGGGGCGGAATTATTGGATGTTTTTTTTGACATAAGCACTAAACGGCAACATGTCCAGTGAATCGCCAGCCCGCGCCCAAGGAAATACGTTCGCGTAGCGCGTTCGAAGCGATTGCAGACAAGACGGTTTGTACCAGCAACAGAAAGGTGAGCAGAAATAATCTGGTATTAGACATAAATTTTCAGGCAACGTGCGAAGGAATCAACGACATATAACAATTCGATTCGATTTCAATCAGTAATCAGAATCGTTTCCAGCCCGTAGGGATTTTGTCTTCTGCACTCTTTTCCGTGCAATAGGTTGGTAGCGACCACTTGGCGTGCTGTTGCTTGCTGGTCGAGCCATAGCCCGCTTCGTTCCATAAATAGAAACTGCTGATGTGGTCGGCCGAATTGTAAAGCAATGAGGTGAAGATTCTGTGCCTGCCGTCGAGCGGCTTGATGGTTAATTTCCACTCCCACATCTTATGAGCGGGAACAGTGACTTTAAACTGGTCGTTCATCCCCGTGGGAAGGTGGATTTGCTTTCCGCGCTCAACTGTAATGATGTATTCGCAATTGCGGTCCCATTTCCAGGCCACCGTGTTCGGCTTTTCTATTCCGCATTCAATCCGCAACAAATCCTCTTTCCAATTCACTTCCGTGTAGTCCTTCGGGCCACCACCACGGTTCACCAAGCCACCCCAGTTTGCTTTTTCCGCACCTGAATTAATCTGGGGACCGCCATGCGCCCATGTCTGGTTGGGGAAATTCACTTGAATCGCGAAAAAGTTTAGTCCAACCGGTGCCGCTCGATCCACGATTAGATGCGTGCAGACCCTGACAATTTTGGCGTCTTTGGGGATGCCTTCAAACCCTAGATGGGTATGAGAATCGTTCTCATCACCGCCTATGCCGATGTCTGGAGCAATGGTGGAGGATACACCCGTGTTGAGGGAAATGCTCAAGACAATCAGAATTAACAGAATACTTTTGGGCATATTTTAACGCTTAACTTATTTTTCTGTTTCTGAGTCCAAATGGTAGCAACAACCCTTTTCCCCGACTGTCCCCACAAGATAAAGTCCGAGAGTTGTATAGTTCAGCTGGCCGAATTGTGTCACAAAGTTTGTTTAGGGCCGGTTTTGGCTAGAACGGGTTTGATTTGCCAGACTTTGTCGGTGCGCACTCGCGGCCGAATTTCGCCCGAAGCGATGTAGATCGAGCTCTCGTGCGAGACGGCGGTCGTCGAAACCTGATTGGCTGGGATTTTTCCGGCGGGCGCCCAACTGTCGGTGATCGTGTCATAAGCCCAGGCCTGATGCGGAAATCCTGGATGAGCGTCCTTGAGCTCGTCCACCTTGTTCATATTGGCCGCATCGGCCCCGGAGAGAATAAGAAGGTGGGACGGCCCAAAGGGTGCGCCCGTTCCAGCCATGAGAGCGAGAGGGGAGGGGTGGCGTTCTCGCCAGGCCTTTTTGCTCGGCGAGTATTCCCACACATCCTGGAGGGCTTCGGTCTGGCCGTTGGGCAACTGGCGACGGCCACTCATGACGTAAAGGCAGTCTTCGGAGCCGTTGTGTTGGGCCAGGGTCAGGTTGAAAGCACGACCCAAACTGGGCATTGGGGGCAGCTCCCGCCAGGAAAAGTCGGCTCCGCCGGCCTTCATTTTTGAAAGATCGAGGGCGTAGAGTGTGTTGGTCGCCGTTTCCAGTCCTTCCCCGGTCTGGCCGCCGACAAGGTAAACGGTGTCGCCGATGAGCGCGGCCGCGCCATTGGCCAAGGGACGGGGCAGGGCTGGGAGCGAAACCTGCGCCAGACGACTCTCCGCCGAGTCCCAGCAAAGCAGGAAGCAGTCCGCTAAGGTGGTGGTCGCATCATTGCCGCCGAGGCAGACGATGCCAGATTTGGTCGTGACCACAGCCCCGTAGCCGCCTGGACGCCTGAGGTAGAAGCCGGTTTTCCATGCGGCCGAGGGACCATCGGCCAGGCGCAGAACATAGGCGTTAGCGTGCCAGACTTTTTTGGCATGCCAGAGATCGTCCCCGGGCTTGAGTGGAAAATTGGCCCCGCCGGCTACGATGAGCATGCCGCCTGAGATCCCGACGTAGGGGCCGGCCAAGCCGTCTTTAAAAGGCAGGTCGGCAAGCGGAGTCCAGACGGTCATAGCTCCGGCCTCATTTGCCGCTCCCACAGGATTGAGCAAGGCGGGGAGAAGGCTGCAAAAGACCAGCAAGCAACGGAAGCTCATGTGGGAGAGTAATGGTTAAGTCCCTGCCACCCGAGACCGGAGGAACACTGATTGGCCAGGAAAGAAAAGATACTGAGTTTGCAACAGGCGTGCATAAGAGGAAGAGATCACAGTCAGGCTTTACAGGCAAAATTGAAGAAGCCCATTTCCTTCAGGTGACTGGTGAGCATAAGTTGCTGGGCGGGGGTCGGCGGGAGCAAGGGCGGGCGTACCGGGCCACAGTCCACCCCGAGGGTTTTCATGATGGCTTTTGAGGCTGCCAAGTGGGTCACGCCTAAGCCGTTGCAGATTTCGATCATCCGAATGGCCTTATTTTGGTGCTCTTGGGCGGCGGCGAGGTGGCCCCCGCGAAATTCGGCGATTAAGTTTTTGTAAAGTGGGGCGGCGTAGTTGTAGGTGCTGCCAACGGCACCCAGAGCGCCGCGATTGAGTCCCTCGATGAGGAGCTCATCCCGGCCAAAGAGGATGTCATAGCGGTGCTCAGCGAATTCCGTGCAGGCAAGAAACTCAGGCAGGTCGTTGTGGGTGAATTTGATTCCGGCGAGGGTGGGTATTTTCACTCCTCCTTCAATGAGAAATTCGAGCATGGGGAGGTTGACCCCAGACATCGAAGGAATGTGGTAATAATAAAATGATGTGACCTCACCGGCCGCTGCCAGAGCCTGGCACCAACCCACCAACTCGGACACGCCCTGCGGACGGAAGTAGGACGGGGCCATGGCAGAAATAGCCGCAACCCCAGCCTTAGAGGCGTGCCGAGCGAGCGCACAGGCATCGGGGAGAGAGTTGTGCCCTACGTGGGCAATGACTTTGAGGTCGGTACCCGCGCACGCCAGCCAAGCCTCCAGCGTGCGCATGCGCTCATCCAATGACATTGAGAACCCCTCGCCCGTGCTTCCGCAGACGAACACAGCCGAAACCCCGCTGCCGCGAAGGAGCGCGGCGTAGTTAGGGATAACGTCAAGGTTGAGGCCGAAATCCGCATGGAACGGGGTGAAGGGGGCGGCGACCAAGCCGGTAAATTTCTCAATTTGATGTTGGGACGAAGGACGTTGCTGCTTCGAGGCGTTCATAGATTGGATTATTTAATGGGGGCGAGGGTGAGGGTTATACCCAAATCGTATATAATGTACGAAGGTCAATTTGTAGCAGGGCCGCTCCCACGGCAAGAGGCCAAGCTTGGTCAAAAGATCTGACCAAAGGGGGATTCTCAGCCAAATCCGAGGTGAGGACTCTAGCGAAGGCGCGGACAAGCTTGGGGGCTAGTTCCTCTTCTCTCTACTACTGGTTGTTCTCTGAGGTCGCGGGACGACTCTCAGTCTCTTTCGCGGTGGCCCTGCCATCCATCAACCACGAAAGATTGAATCGGGCAACTTTCAGGCGCGAGTAGGCCCAGTCGCGTTTTCGCTTAACCACGGAAATAGGATCACCGCTTTCGTAAAAGCAAAGGATCGTGCCATCGGGCAGTACGGCGAGGTCGCTGTAGGCACTGGGGCCTGGCTTAAGTAGCCGCCGCACCGGCCAGGTCTGGCCATCGTCGAAACTCGCACTCACACTCACGTTCTCGCGGGATTGTTTTTCCAAGTCGGTCGTATGCGGGTTGGAGTGGAGCAGGACCGGACCCGGGGTCTCTTTCGTGCCCGGGTGGCTGGTCAAACCAGCCATGCAGCCGGGCTCCAAAATTTCCTGAGCAAAGACGGGTTGCGACCAGCCGGTGGCACCATCCGGGCCGAAGGTCATCAGGCGGCGTCTTTCTTTCTTCCCGTTGCGCGAACTCAACATGACTCGACCATCGGAGAGCTCCACCGCGATGGTTTCATTGGCTCCCAAGGCCACATCGCCGACCTGCCAAGTCTTGCCATTATCATCGCTGTAAATCGTGGAGGCATGGCCCCGCATCGACGATGGGGCATAAGAGTTCATCCAAAATGGAGCCAAGAGCCGTCCACTTCGGAGTTGGATGCCATGCCCAGGACCAGTCGCAATGACCTGCCAGTCGTATTTGGGCCGCAGTCTTTCAAAAACTTCGGTGATCTCAACGGGCTTCGACCAAGTTAGTCCATCGTCGTCGCTGCGGATGTAAAACGCCTTCATGTATTCCACGCAATAGACCATGTGAACAATCCCATCCTTCCCAGCGATGGCCACGGGGTTGCCGACCGTCTGCTCGTCAGGGCCGCCATGGTCTTTGTCCATGCTGCTGGCCGGAAAATGCGGGTTCCGCGGATGGACGCGCGGCCCGTGGTGGGCGACTTGAACCGGCTTTTCCCACGTTTTCCCTCCATCGGTGCTACGGCGCAGGTAGATTTCGCTTTCGCCGCGGTCACCTCCGGTAAGCTTGCGCGCCTCACAATAGGCCAGCGCAGTCCCCTTAGCCGTAACGACAATCCCAGGGATGCGGTAAAGGGCAATACCGTCGCCCTGCTCCACGAAGAGGCTTTGCTCCTCAAGAAAGGGCGGAGTCGCAGGGGCGTCAGCCCCGTAGACGGCCAGAGGACCAAGCAGCAGAATCAGAGGGAGAAATAGACACGTTTGCATTGTGAAAAGTATTTATATTTCAATTTGTCGGCAAGGAATTCCCGCTGGTCTGGTGTCTTGACCATAGGAGAGCCTCTCGGCCCAGTTTCTCGCCGCCCACAGAGCTACTTATTTTCAAAGGAGTAGTCCTTAGTCTGTAGCACACCGTTTCGGACAAGATGAAAACCGACATGGCCATCGGCGAAAAGCATGTTGAATTCGTTCGTCTTGGAATACCACCGGTCGTTGTCTTTGGCGTTGTCGCTGAGCGAGGTTTGAAATGCTCCGTGTTCCATCGCGACAAGAAAGCGCGCTGGGTAGATGATCTTGGCGGGAGAGATGGAGTCGGTGGTACGCATATCCGACCCGGCTGGAGTGAGATCCTCACGAGCGTCTGTAAAATTGAAGGAATAGGATGAGCCGTACCAGTCATAGGCGGATCCGCCCTTCTAGTTGGCGTCGCACACCCGGTCTGCCGGCGAATGCGCAACCTTCACCTCGCTGTCCGCCGTAAAATTGCCAAGGTAAGTGTTGAGCGGGCGCTTGTCCGCAGTGAGGTTGCCCGCCGCAGTTGGGCGCAGTGGCTTTTTGCCCACCCAGCCAAAGACGGTGGCGTAGGAGTTAGCCACATTAGGATTCGAGCGGGGGGGCGGGAAGCGACCGTGTTCGGCAGTGTAACAATTCATGGCCACCCCGATCTGGCGAAGGTTGCTGGCCGAGGCGGCTTTCATGGAACTGTTCTGCGCCCGCTTAACGACCGGGACAACCAAGGCGGCCAGGAGGCCGATGATGCTAATCGCCACAAGAAGCTCGACTATGGTAAATCCTGCACGAAGGCCAAGCGGGCGCGACGGCTGCGGCGTGAAGGAAACTCTTGGTCGACGCATGGCCGGGTAGATCATAGCAAAAATTAGTTGCAGGTTGGAGAGGCGGCCCCGGCATCAGGGCACTGGGGTGCCGAGGTTTTTCGGGTCGGCGAGAAAAGTGATCTGCGCGGGGTTAAGCGCGAGATCGTAAATTTGCACGCTCGAGAGGCAGCCAGCGAGCCGCCAATGCACGCCTTTCCTCTCATCATCGTTGGCTCCGAGGATGACCGAATTGATCGTGTCGTTGGCGTCAGTTAGGCTGCTCAAGGTAACTATGGCGTCCGGTTTAGTGGCCACTTCCTTTCCGTCCACGTAGAGTCGGACACCAGAACTTGGACTCGCGGTTACGGCCACATGGTGCCACTCCTCCGGGGTGAGTGGGTTGGTCTTCGGAAAAAGGTCCGCCCCAACGGGCAGACCCGACTCCCTGAAGAGGAACCGCGGGGAACCTTTGTCGGGTGATTCGTCAGAGCACAGGGTCGCGCTGGTACTTTTAGCGGTGTTGTCGGAGATACTAATGAAGGACTGTGGTCCGCCTTTGATATCAGATTTCTTCAGGCGCACCCACAGTGCGATGGTGTAATCGTTGAGGCGGCCAATCTGGGCGGCATGAGATTTGAAGTTAACGAAGGAGCCTCCGCCGCTATTGTTGAATTGGAGCACTGCTCCGAGTTTCGCGACCGGGTCCAACTTGGCCGTGGACATGCCGGCGGTAACCCACGCGGGGTCCCCATCCTCCGCCCCTACCTTGTCGCTGGCCCCGAGGGTGCCATTAAAACCGCTGTTCGAGCTATCCACCACTACCTGAGTGGGCCCGTCCTTTCCGTCATTGAGTTTCCAGTGCGCCACGAGGCTGGCACGCGCGGAGTGCACGACGGTCGAAAGGACGAGGAAAACGAATAGGAGGCGCTGGGAGGGCATCATGGGGTGGAAAGTACTCTTTGTACCCAAGCGAGTTTTAGCCCTCGGGCGAGAAAATAAGTGGTAATATTTTCTTACCACCGCGAAAGAATCTAGCAAAAGCCGAAGCGGCGAGCGGCAGTGCGCCGATAAGCATGGCTAGGGGTAGGCAGTGATATTCGGCGAATGGAAAGAACGTAAGGTCTTTCATTTCATGGCGGGATTAGGGCTTAGCGGGGGCCTCGACCCAATCGAGGCCAAAGCGCGCGAGGGTCAGCTTGTCGCCGCCTTCGTAAAGGCAGAGAATCGTGCCGTCGGGCAGGACGGCGAGGTCGGAGTAGGCAGATTGCCCTGGTTGAAGCAGCTTGCTCACAGGCCAGGTTTGGCCGTCGTCGTAGCTCAGCTTGATCGTGAGATTCTCGCGCTTCCCCTTCCTCCCGGGAATCTCCACGCCTGCTTTATCACGGGCCACCACATCGGGGTTGCAAAAGAGCAGGGTGCCGGGCTTGGCAGGATGGGAAATAATGCTGGCCATGCAGATGGGCTCGAGAAGATCAGGATGAAACACCGGCTCGGTCCAATGGGTTGCGCCGTCGGCACTGAAGGTGAGAACTTTTCGATTGGGCTTCGATTCACTGCGCACCACGAGCATGACCCGACCATCGGACAATTCAGTCAGCGTGGTCTCGTTCGGGTCAACCGTGGCCTCCGTATTGTTCACCGCGATCTGGCCAGGGTGCCACGTCCGGCCCGCGTCATCGCTGTAGATCGTTCCAGCCACGGACGGCCGATGCTCGCCTTTTTGGCCGTAGGCTAGCCAGATCGGAACAATCATGCGGCCGGTCTTTAACTGGATCCCATGGCCAGGGCCAGTGGCGATCACGGTCCAAGCGCATTTGTCCCGATAGGCATCAAAGATCGCGGTGATTTCCTCCGGCTTGCTCCAAGTTTTGCCGTCATCGGAGCTGCGCATGACAAAAGTGTGATCATAGTTGACCCCATAGAGGAAGACGATGTCCCCGGAATTGCGATCCACCACGGCCAGGGGGTTGTGCACAGTCTGCTCCGAGGCGCCATCTTCTTTCTTGAGGGGATTTCCTTCGATGCGCGTGCCAAGGTGTGCGATGTGCCGGCTTGGTTCCCACGTTTTTCCGCCATTGGTCGAACGACGCAGGTGAACTTCGATTTCGCCAAAGTCCTTGCGCGTGTTGATGCGTGCCTCCGCGTAGGCTAGGACTGTGCCCTTAGGCGTGACGACCAGCCCTGGAATGCGGTAGTGAGTTCCGGCGGGACTGCCAGATTGGAAAAGGACGGTTTTCTCCGGCTCGGTCGCCGGTCCGGCCTGCACGGAGCCAAGAGTTCCGAAAAGCCCCACGAGGAGTGCGAACAGAAAACAAGAGGACCTAGGGTCTGACTCGATGGCCAACTTGCCCGAGGTGTTGCCAATCTCGCTCGTCACGGCAAAAAGAATCTTGGCGGATGGCCTGAGGCGCACGCTTGGTCAGAAGATCTGTCCATCAAAGTCTCCTCGGCTTTTCTGTTGGGTGAACGAAGTCCCGATTGGGCCCCACGCTGCCGGATGGAAGCGGGAGCGGGGGCTTGTGCCAACGGCCGAGGCTGTCGCCCGGGGTGTAGATCGACGTGACGCGACGTTGGGACTTTGCCGAGGAATCACCCGCACCCACCCGCAAAACGGCTTGTAGTAGTTGCTTGTTCATCCGGGTGACTTGGCGCGTGTAGTGCGCGACCGAGGGAACAAGGGTTTCGAAATAGGGATCGGAATTGCGGGAGATCAGGCTGATGTCCCGGCCCACGCGGAGGCCACGGGTTGCGAGGTAGCTGGCTACGGTGAAATACGTCTGCGAGTTGAGGATTAGCCAGCCGGTTGGAACTGGATCCTGTTCAAGCAGCCCGGCCACGACCCGGCAAATCCCGGCAGGGGTCCGGTCATGCACCGTGTGATGCATCTCGACCCCCTCCCTGCGTCGACGCTGCTCGCAGCCCTGACGAAAACCTTCCATGCTTACCAAGTCGCCTGGCAGCATCCGATTTGAAGTCAACAACACCAGTTGCCGGTGCCCGTGGGATAAGAAGAGCCCGGCCGCATGGTGGCAGGTAGCGGCAAAATCCTCATCAATCGACGGATACTTGATCCCTGCAAAGCACGAGCCCAGGACCACGCAGGGGATGTTGCGGGCGTGAAACCAGTGTTGAATGCCTTCCGTCGCCATGTAAAGTATCCACACATCGGCCTTTCGTTGGTTCACCAGTCGCTCGAGCGCGGCATCTGGCTTGCCCGTGAAGCAGCCCGGGCAGGTATCGACCGCAAATTCAACCTCGTGGCCGCACAGATGCTCGGCCAAAAACTCCAGCGTCTGAAGGTGTTCGTTGAGGAAGCTGGTGCCACTGTTGTTTTGCAGCAACCTGACGCGCAGGTGGCGGGCGGATCGGTCCGGCGTTTTGCGGGGGACAATCTTTCGCACCTGCCGACCCTCGTGCTTGAGCCAGCCGTCCTTCTCGAGAATGGTCAGCGCCTCCCGCAAGGTCGGGCGACTGACTCCCAGATCCGCCGCAAGGCGTCGCTCGGGCAGAAGATAATCGACGTATTCGCCGGTATTGATCCGTTCGCGTAGCAGCTCAGCGGCCTCGGTAGCTAGGGATTTGTGAATAATGGAGCCAGGCATGGAGGGGGGGTGTGGGTGGGATTTGGAGCCTCCAGCGAAAGGGTTAGGTTAATTCAGCATGCGGGTAAACGGAATAATTCATGGCATGTTGGTAATAAGAATTGACCAAAGAGTTGCCCTTGCGATTGGCACCCGCGCGAGTAGTTACATTTTTGCATGACCCACTCCAAGCAAACGGAGTTTAACCTAATGAAAATATTAATCCGAACACTTTTACTTGCTGGATGTATAAAAACCATGGACAAAACCTATTTGGTTTTGACGGGGCCTCAGCAATGAAACAGCGGAGCTCATTTGCCTTGATTATGGCCGCTCTGATTTTAACAGCTGGGTACAATGCTCAGGGCCAAACCTTCACTAATTATCTATGGAACAATAGTAGTACGATTTATGCAAGTGGCGGTAGCTGGACAAATGGACTGGCTCCATCAGGAGATACAACGACGCGCTCTAACAACATTATCGAGTTCAGTAATTTCGGGGCCAACAACAACACCGTGTCGCTCTCATCAAGTAACACTGTGGGAACCATTTTATTCTCATCTACGGCTAACCCTTACACCTTTGAATCGACAACTTCGACTGTACGGCTGTCAACTATGAGGGGAATCACCAACAATTCAACTACAACACAGACATTCAACCTCTTGGTTGACACCAAAGATAACAATACTTGGTACCAAGCCGCTGGTGGTTCAATGATATTTAATACGAATGTGGGTTTAGCCAGCATAGCGTCAACTAACGGCAGAACATTGACATTAACGGGTGGAGGAACATTTGATTTTAAAGCAGGTATGACTGGAGGCACAGGCACAGGTGGTAAATTGGTTGTGAACAACTCAGGCGGAACTGTGAATTTAAGTGCTTCAAATCTAATGACTGGGATGACCCTGACTGCGGGCACCTTAAACATCAACAACAACAATGCCCTCGGAACTGGAGCTTTAATCCTTACTGGCGGTGCCACGATTGACAACACCAGTGGTTCTGCGGTGGTGAATGCAGGCAATAACGCTTTGACGTGGAATAATACTACCGCGCTGAATTTCGGGTCGGTGACAAATACTGCGGCAAACAACCTCAACCTTGGGACTGGCACCTTCACCTTGACAGGAAGTAGGAGGGTGGATTTTTTGGGAACGGGGACCAAGTTGACGATTGGTGATGTACTTAATAATGGATTAACATTCACAGCCAACGGCGCGGGAAACACTTTAGAAATGAGGGGTCTGAGCCTTTCGACAAATTCAACTCCAGGTACGGTGACCCTAGACGGAACGGCGAACCTCAACATTACCGGAGCAATTGTCAACGGCACGGCTCCTGGCAGCGGCTTGACCGTTACAAGTTCGGGAACCAACACTTTCTCTGGCAACAACACTTACACAGGCAGTACCGAATTCGGGGGTGGTACTAATATTATATCTGGTGACAACAGGGCTGCAGTAGGCAACGTCACCATTTCTGGAAGCGCAACATATGTCAGATTGGAAAACACCGGTGCCATCTCCAGCTCCAGCAGTCTTGTGGGGATGGGCGGCACTATCACCCAATCTTCTACCCTAGACTTCAAGGCTGCTGGCGACGTTACCTTCAACTCCTATGGCTCGGCATCGAGCGCAGGTGGTTCGATGAATTTTACCAACAGTAGCGGTAGTTCAAAAACAGTTACCTTCACCAACGCCGATAATTACATTACCCAAGCTTTTTCTGGTCCTCGGGGATTGAGCATTAAAAGCGCGGATTTAACCCTAGATTTTGCCGGAAATATTCAAAATAGCTCGACCCAAACTAATACCACCACATTCGACGGAGCGGGAAATTTCTTTGTGCGTGGGAGTTTGTTGGATAGCACGAACGCAACCGGAATTCGCAACATTGCAAAGACAGGGGCTGGCAAACTAACCCTCCAAGGCGCCAGCAATAATTATAGCGGATCGACCACTGTGAGTGGAGGGACGTTGGAAGTGGGAGCTGAAGGGACCTTGCCGACCAACAGTGCGGTTACAGTAAGCACTGGTGCAAGGCTGAGGTTTCTAAAAACCTCGGGTGGGATCAATTTGACTAATTTGACTGTGGCTTCGGAGGGAACTTTAGAACAAAATCTGATCACCATCACGAGTTCGGGTGCGGTGAATCTAACGGGATCGGCACTGAAGGTGAACGGAACACCCACCTTGGCCTCGTATACTTTGGTGAGTGGAGCCCCGCTAACGGGGACCCCTACCCTTAATCCTTCGATCTCTGGTTACGCGCTGAGCATCTCTGGAAACAATCTATTGCTCCAGCAAATCGACACAACGATTCCTGCGATCACCATTTCATCCTCCGCGAGCGGGGTTACTGGTTTCCCCTTTCAATACCAGATTGTCGCCGACAAAAGTCCCACGTCCTTTAACGCCATTGGTCTACCCGCCGGGTTAAACGTGGACGCCGGCACGGGCCTGATCACCGGCCGACCCTCGGCCGTCGGTACGTATACCGTGACTCTTTCGGCCATGAATTCTTATGGGACTGGCTCAGCGGACCTGACGTTTTCGGTTCAGCCGCCCACCTTCAGCCGCTGGACCTCTGCCCGGGGGCTTTCCGGGGCCGATGCGGCCCTGGGCGCGGATGCCGATGGAAACGGCATGAACAACCTGATGGAGTACGGTTTCTTGGCCGATCCAGCCACCGCCGCCACGGCCTCGCAGACCCTGCCGGTTTACTCCCAAAGCAACGGGTATCTCACGTTGACTTATCGTCGGCGGACCAACGACGCCAGTGTTTCCGTCCGGGCCGAGTACTCCAGCGACCTTCTTCCCGGGGGATGGATTCCCGAGACCGTAATCAACGGACCCGTGGCGACGGCCTCCACCCCGTTGGCCGGCAACGAGGGCGTACAGGTGACGGTAAGGGCGCCTCAACCGATGTCCTCCGGATCCAAGGGTTTCCTTCGGGCGATCATCGCCCAACCCACGAGTTCGGTCCTAGTGGTGGGAAGTAGTATTATGGCGAACTGGACTAGCGTGGCAACTGACCTGGCTCCCGTTCCCATCCTCAACAAGGGGAAGGGCGGGTCCACCACTCCCGAATGGCTCTCCAACTCCAGCACAGGCTACTGGGCGAGCCGGGTTGTCTCCCAGGCCAACTCAGCCCTGATCTATTACTGCGGCAGCAACGATGTTGGGGACGGCACCTCCAGTGCCACGATCGTTTCGAACACGATCGCCTTCTTTCAGGATTTTTGGGCCCGGTATCCGGATGCGCCCGCCATCTACCTCGCCATCCAAAAGGCACCGACCAGAAAAACCTCCGGACAAATCCCCAAAGTCAATGAGGTGAACAACCTGATGAGGGACTGGATCGCCACCCAGCCCCGCGCCCGCTACATCGATTGCAATCCGGTGTTGGTGGATGCGAACGACACTGCTCGTCCCGGCATGTTCCTCAGCGACAATTTACATCTCACCCCTGCCGGTTATGCCGCCATGACCACGGTCATCCTGCCCGTGCTCCAGGAGATGTGGTACTACCAAGTGAAATAAAAACGCAAGGGCAGCTTCGGCCTTTAAGTTTTAAAACTGGGAACGTAGACCTCTGCAAGGGTGTTGCCGTTCCGTCAAAAAAGCCTGCTCCGCAGAGTTCGTTAAGTTGCGGTCACTGGGTGCTGATGCATGAGATCAGCATCCTGGTCGGCGCGGGCGGAGTCGCGGAGAAGGGGTTTTTCTGTCGGAGGTCAGGGCTGAGGATCGGAGTCGGTTCGAAAGGGGCGCCTTCACGGCCACCTCAGCGGCGGCACGAACGCTGGCCGGCTCAGAGCCGATAGTGTTGTGCTCGCGATTGGATTTGTTCCAAGTAGTAGCTTCAGGCGTTGGTAGCGACAATTTGCGCACCCTTAGCTTGATGGCCGTTCCTGAGCCCTCTACGGGGGCCTTGCTAGGCTTTGGCTTGGGTGGGTTGGTGCTGACTCGGCTCCTGCGTCGGAAGCAGAGCTGAGGAGACCACGACTAAAAATATATTTGGGAAAAAGTTAACGCTTCGGGGTGGCCATTTTTGTGTCCTGAGGAAAGTTGCCAACGCAAAAGACGGCAACCCTTTTATGGTCTCCTACCACGGAAGGTACGTGGGTTGCTGCAGTTTTACTCACGCTACGGCCGCAAACCCTCCTACGCTCCTAGCTTCGCCGACTCAGGAGGAGCTACGAAGGGCGCCCGAAGCGGCTCGGGGGGCAGACGCGGAGCGCGGAGGGATTCTTGGTGTGAGAATGTTCGAAAGTGAGAAGGTGGGAAGATGGTGGGATGGGTAGAAGTTGACAAAGTATGGAAATACCATATTTATGGTTTTGTGAAGACCACCTTGATTGTTCGGGATGAGCTTTATCGTAGGGCGAAGGCACAGGCGGCTTTGGAGGGAATTCCTCTGGGTCGGTTGATGGAGGAGTCGTTAGAACATAGAATCCGGAAATCTCAGGCTCGTCTTCCTTTGCGCGAGTGGTTGAAAACTCTACCGAAAATACCCAAGGATGGATTGGACGATCTGAAAAAAATCATCGATTCCCCTGATTTTAGAAAAGTAGATCCGGAGATGTGGCGATGATTTTGGATACGAACGCCATTTCTGCTCTTTCGGCACAGGACGAGGGTCTGCTTCGCGTTTTGGAGCGTGAGAACGATCTTTGTGTAACGGTGGTGAATGCGGCGGAATATTTTTATGGATTGCAAAGCTCGAAACAAAAAAACGTCTTAGCCCGTTGGTTTTCTGAATTCTTGGATAGCGTACGGATTCTCGATCTCGATCGGGACGTTTTTCCTTATTACCATGTCATCCGAACCGAGTTAAAGAGAGCAGGAACCCCGATTCCGACCAATGATCTTTGGACCGCTTCTCTGGCTCGGTTACACGGGATGAAGGTGGTCAGTAGGGATCGTCACTTTGATCGGGTTCAGGGTGTGGAGAGGATTGGGTGGTGAACCGCAAAGTACCCGTGGCATTGACGATTGCCGGATCGGATAACTCTGGCGGAGCGGGGATCCAGGCGGATCTAAAAACTTTTACCCGACTGGGGGTGTATGGAACCTCTGCTTTGACCTGTGTGGTGGCGGAGCATCCTGGGAGAGTTTCGAGAATCGTGGCGGTTGACCCAAGTATGGTGGCGGAGCAGATCAAGTTGGTCTTTGAAGCTTTTCCAGTGGGAGCGGTGAAGACGGGGATGCTGTTTTCTTCCGCAATCATAAGAGAGGTGGCGAAGCAGTTGGGCAAGAGAAGGGGGCTGAAGCTGGTGGTGGATCCTGTGATGGTGGCGACAAGCGGGGCGGCACTGCTCAAGCCAGATGCAGAGCGGGCGATGGCCAAGTTTCTCTTTCCCAAAGCAGCTCTTGTGACTCCGAATCTGGATGAGGCGGCCCGATTGGTTGGAAGAAGGCTGAGAAATCCGGAGCAGGCGAAGGAAGCGGCTCGGGACTTGGCGAGAAAATGGAAAGTGCCGTTTTTGGTTAAGGGGGGACATCTCAAATTGGCCAAGGCGGAGGATTATTTGGCTTGGCCGAACGGAAAGTTAAAAACTTTTACGGCGTTACGGTGCAAAGGAGTGGAGACGCATGGAACGGGGTGTACCTACTCAGCGGCGATCTGCGCTGGACTGGCAAAGGGGCTTTCGTTGGAGAAGGCGGTGGGAATTGGAAAAAAGTTTATTACTCGGGCGATTTGGAGGCATCTGAAGCTGGGTCGGTATACGCCTTTAAATCATTTGCAGGCGTGAGAATTGCACTGGGCTCACGTCCCGCATTCCCGAAGCGCGCCCACGCGCGCTTAAGCGCAAAGGTTGTTTCAAGGGTCCGATCGGCGCATCAGAGATGATGCGCCCTACCTAGTGACGGGTTTTATTTTCCAGCGCCCCGCAGGGGCGCGAATGTATTTGATACGGAAATCCGGCAGCTGTCGCAGCCGGCTAATTTCTAAAACCCCTCCGGGGTTGGCACAGCCACGTGCCGTATTCCTGGGACGCAGACGCGCCCTGGGCTTGAGTTCCAAACCACCAATGTTTCAATCGGCTGACCAGGGACGGTCAGCCCTACCGGTGGACGGTTTTGAGTATTCAGCGCAGGCGTTCTCGGAGAGACCGCCCTACCTAGGTGTTGTGCTTCGGAGGTGAGAAGTCCCGACGCGCCGCGCAGTTGCGGCCCCGACTCTGGTCGGGGTAGAGACGCAGACGCGCCCTGGGCTTGAGTTCCAAACCACCAATGTTTCAATCGGCTGACCAGGGACGGTCAGCCCTACCGGTGGACGGTTTTGAGTATTCAGCGCAGGCGTTCTCGGAGAGACCGCCCTACCTAGGTGTTGTGCTTCGGAGGTGAGAAGTCCCGACGCGGGTACGGGGTAAAGCCGCAAAGGCATGATGTAGGTTTGGGTAAAGGTTTCGTTTGAGGGCAGTGGAGGTGGGGTTAGCCTTTGTTTGTATGAAAACGAGTTGGCCGATGCGGCGGCCTTTGTTTCCCGTGGCGATAGCTGGTTTGGTCGGGACGGTGATGGGCTTAATTATTCCTCCGCACCCGCTATTGGGGGTGGGGTTTGCTTTTTCGTTTGGGATTCTTTCTTGGTGGGGTCTGAAGATGTGGAGAACCCCTGCGATCTGGCTGTTTGCTTTGGCTGTTTTCAATCTGTACGCGGGTGCGAGAGCGTTTGCGCCTTCGGCCGATTCCCTCCGTGCACGGGCAGGGGAGAAAGGGGGGACAGTGCAGGTAGAAGGATGGGTAGCTGAGTTGCCCAAGAAGAGGGTATGGGATGGTGGCGGAGAGGCTTTGGAAGCTGAGCTGGAAGTTGTCCGATTACAGGGTGAATCGGGTTGGGAGAGAACCAGGGGAAGAGTTTTAATGCGGGTGGATCCTGCACCAGAAAAGATTCCGCAAGTGGGAGAGATCGTGCGGGTGGTGGGTTATTTGGCACTACCTGTGGAACCGCGCAATCCGGGAGAGTTTAACCGAGTACGGCATCTTCGTTCCCGTGGGCTGGATTATATTTTGCGAACCCGGCCAGAAGACTTGGAGTGGACGGGAGAAGCAAAAGTCGCTGGGTGGGCTCGGATGGCGGCGGGTCTGCGTGCGCATATGTTGCAGGCGACGGCGTTGGGACTGGAGGATGATCCTGAGGCATCTGGTCTGATTGCCGCGATGCTTTTCGGTTATCGGGACGGGGTGGGGGAGGAGTTGAGGGAATCGTTTCGAGCGACGGGCACATTGCATCTTTTTGCGGTGAGCGGTCAAAATCTGGCGGTGGTGGCAGGAATGCTTTTGTGGATCTTGGCGCTGACTGGGGCGGTGAGGTGGCGATGGGCCTGGGTTACGTTGCCGATGGTTTTTCTATTTTGTTTGGCGACGGGAATGGAAGCGAGCGCGGCACGGGCTTTTATCATGACGACTGTGCTTTATTTGGGTTGGATCATGGGAAGGCCGATGGATCCGGCAAACTGGCTGGGGGCGGCTTTGTTGGCGTTGTTAATTTGGGATCCGCGGCAGGTGGCGGATACGGGGTTTCAGCTCTCATTTCTAGTTGTGGCAGGGTTGATGGTAATGGCGGGTCCACTTCAGGCACGACTGATCGCGTGGGGGAGACCCGATCTTTGGATTCCTTCTCGCTTGGTGGCGCCGTGGAGAAGGGCAGGGCAAAGAGTATGGGTGGCGGTGGCGACGGTGGCGGCGGCCTCAGCGGCGGCGTGGGTGGGATCGTTAGTTCCAGGCATCCTTCTTTTTCATCAAATCATTCCAGTGGCGTTGTTGGCTAATGTGGTAGCGGCTCCAGTGGCTGGGGCGGTCACGGTTCTGGCTGCGGTTTCTTCGGTGGTGGCTCCGATTGCGGGCGGGGTGATAGCGGTGGGGGTGAATTTAGTGAATGGGAAGCTGGTGCATTTCTTGGCGGCGATCTTGGGGTGGATGGCGACGTGGCCTGGAGGGCATTTTGCGGTGGCAGATCCACGGGTGTGGTTTCAAGGCGGACCGGCGGTCGAAATTCTTTCGGTGGAGGGGGCGGCGCCGACACTGATTTCGGGGCGGGATGGGCGATGGCTGGTGGATCCGGGCTCCAAGATTGCGTGGGCAAATTCCGTACGGCCTTTTTTGAACTGGTCTGGGGTAAATGGCTTGGAGGGGGTGGTGTTAACTGCGGGATTATCGAATCGGTCGGGTGGGGCAGAGGAGTTGAGGATAGCGATGCCCGTAGGTTGGTGGGCGGAATCGGGTCTAGGAGGAAAGTCTGGGTTTATCAAAAAGTGGAGGCAGGAGATGGCGGAGGATAAGGTGGGGAGAAGATATTGGCGGGCGGGTGATGAGTGTGATCTGGGAGCGGAATGGAAGGTGAAGGTCCTTTGGCCACCCGTGGGAGGTGGGAGTGGGCGGAGCGAAGAGGAGGGGATTGTCTTTCGTCTGGATTGCGGGAAGGCGCGGTTGCTTTTGGCGGGAACGATTTCGGCTGAAGGAGAGAAGGAGTTGGTGCGGTTGTATGGGTCGGATTTGGAGGCCGAGGTGTTGGTGCAGGGGCCCGCCAAAGAGGGTGGGATGAATTTGACGCAGGAGTGGTTGCAAACGATTCAACCGAAAACTTTGATTCGATCGGCAAAGCCGATGCAGGATGATCCTTCGTTATCGGTGGATATGAATCGGTTGGCTGGGGCCTTAGGGATGGAGGTGGTGCAGTTGAAAAAAAGCGGGGCGGTGCGGTTGCAACCGGATAGGGCGATGGGAACGTGGCGATGGGAGGGAATGCCAAAATAGGTTTCGAAAGGAGTGAGACGGGTTAGTGAAGTGATGGCTACGATCAGGGTTGGAGGGGGCAGCCAACGGTGGGGGCTTGGGGAATCCCGGAAAGGTCGGGCAGGTCGGGTGAGAGAGGTGGCAGGCGGAGTCGGGAAAAGAGATCGTTGAGACTGGCGAGAGAAGTTCCGGGCCAGATGGCGGAGACGAGCCCATCGGGTTGGGCGAGGATAAAGCATCCCGACTTTGTGATCCCCAAGCGGCGGCCAACTTTGGAGTCGGGGTCCTGTAGGGATGGGAGATTTGTTCCTATCTTGTTCATGAATGTATGAATCTGAGCGGGGGTATCAGTGAAAACAAAATACCAGCCGGCCTTAGTTTCGGAATTCTTCATGGCTAGAGTGAAATACTTTGCGAACTCGAGACTGCAATCGCAGTCGTGGGAGAAAAAAACAAGGACCAGAGGTTTTTCTTTGGGGAGTGAGGACCAGGGGGTGAGCTGTCCATCGAGATGGCGGAATACGCTTTGGGAAATGTTTTGCCCTGTGGACTGGTTGAGAGTTTGCAGGTCGGAGAGCGGGGTGGGATGGCGTCGTGATATTTTTTCGTTTAAGGGAGCAGGTGGCTGTGAAACGGGACGAGTGAATCCATAGATCAGGGCGGCCAGAGCGACAAGGAAGAGAGCGATGGGCCAGGGGGATTTCATGGGTCTAGTGGGCGGGCATGGCGATCCATGGGGGGACAACGCTTCCCGCCACCCAACCGTTGCGTCGGCGAATTTCCTCCACGGTGAGGCGTGGATCTTGTAGGTAGATGTAGTAGTCGTCTTGCCGTTCAAAGAGGTCGCCTTTGGCTTCACGGGTTTCGCTAATGACCATGTTGCTGGTGATGCGAATATGGAAATAGCCACGGATAAGCTCGTCGTATTTGGAGGGGAGAAGTTTGAACTGGAAGGGGATGAGGGTTTTGGTTGGGACAACTTCCTGGATCTTTGCCTCGGATCCTTCGGGAGTCTCTTGAGGAACGGAATCCCAGTGCCCGTCCGCCTGATAAAAAATGCGGAGGGAGGGACCGAGAACAAAAAAGCCACGGGATGAGTCATAATTCTGGAGAAACAGATTCGCACGGACATTGCCGTTGCCCATTGCCTCGATGGATTCGACATCGGCTCGGAGTTGGCGGAAAGCGATCTCCTCGGTGATGCGTTTCTTCTCTTGTTTGGCCCATAGCTGACGGCCTTGGGACCAGGCGATGATCCGATCGGCAGAGAAGAGAAGAGCCGCGCCCAAAATTAAAGTAGCTAAAAAGAAGGAGGCAGGGCCACGCCATTCGCCGACGGGTGCGGGAGTAGGTGTTTCTTGGGTGGTAAGGTTCTGGGGAGGCTTCTCAAAAACGGGTCCACGTCTATCGATGAGGGAGGAGGGAGAAGCTGGAGCGGAGGGTTTGGCTGTGAGGGAGAGTTCTCCGGAGGACATTTGGAAAACCCGATCGGCCAAAGAGGCGAGTTGGTCTCCATGGGTAACCGCGAAGATAGCGAGTTTCCGTTCGTCCCGGAGTCCCTGGAGAACTTTGAGGATTTCTTCTTCGGCCAGGGGATCGAGATTGCTGGTGGGCTCGTCCAGTAGGAGGAGGGATGGTTCATGTTGAAGGGCCCGCGCTAAGGAGACGCGACGCTGTTGGCCGCCTGAAAGTTCATGGGGAAACGCATCCCAGCGTTCTCCCATACCGAGGCGGGTGAGAAGGGCTAGGGCGCGGGAGTAGGCTTGTTTTTGGGGTTCGCCAGCCAGCAGTCCTGGGAGGGCGGCATTATCCAGGGCGGTGAGTCCGGGAAGGAGGGAGTTGGTTTGGAGCATGAAACCCATTCGGCGGGAACGGAGATGGGCGAGTTTAGGGGGAGAGAGTTGGAGAAGGTCGATTCCTTCGAAATGAAGGGTTCCGCCGTCGGGAAGGGCAAGGGCGCCTAAGAGGGCCATGAGGGTAGATTTTCCAGAGCCAGAACGTCCGCAGACGGCGACAAACTCGCCTGGCTGAATTTCGAGAGAGACTTGGTGAACGGCGGCGATGGAACCGCGCCGAGCGGGATAGATCCGGCTGAGATTGCGGGCGGAGAGGACAACGCTCATTCGTTATTTTCCCTAAGGAGTTGGTAGAGTTCCCGACCGGCAAGACGCCATGAGGGGAGTAGGGCGCCGAGTCCGGCCACGCATAAACAGAGGAAGAGGCTGAGAAGGGCGGAGAAAACTTGAAAGGAGAGGGGAGGGAGCTCGAGGGTGATACCGCGGGAGGTGAGGAGATATCCGAAAGTTCGGACGAAGATGGCTAGTCCGGTAGCGCCAAGGAGGACTCCGAAAAGGGCGCCGAGAAAAGCGCAGAGGGCGGCTTCCATTCCTAGCCATAAGGAGAGCCCGATACGGGAAAGTCCTAGAGCGAGAAGGAGGCCCAATTCCGATTTTCTTTCGGCCACGATTCCGGCGTAGACGACGAGAATAAGGAGTCCGGCCATGAAGAGGCTAAGGAGAGTGAAGGTGATGGAGCCGGTGAGGATGGTGCGAATGGATTGGCGGATTTGGATGCCGAGGCTGGAGCCGCTGATGATTTGAACTTGTGGAACGGAGGAGAGGGCAAAGCGGACCTGGCCTGCTCCAGCGCCTAGGGACAAGCGAAGGAGAAGGGCTGAGGCGGAGTTGGTGATCGGAGAGGTGCCGAATGATTGCAATCCGCGAGAGCGACATTCTTGGGCGAGTTCTTCCATGGTTGAAAAGGATCCGAAGACCGAACGTTCGGTGGGGCCGACCCCAGTCAGGTCGAGTTTTCCCCAGACGACGAGACTTTTCCTAAAGAAATTTATAGTGGAGCCGAGGGGTTCGGAGCGACGTCCACCGATGAGAACATCGCCAAGGGAGAAGGGCCTAGGCAGGTGTTCTCTGACCCAGGGTTGCAGGGTGAAATCGGTCAGAGGGTCGAAGGCAATTAGGTCGGTTTCGCCATGGCCTTCGTCGGAGGGGAGAGAGAAGTGACGTTGAGGGGATATTTTTTCCAATCCTGGGAGAGTTATGATTTGGTTGAGAACTGATGGGTCGAGCAGAGGGGCATTGGGTTCCCCCGTAAGGAGGGCGGCGGTCAGGTTATGGGTGATGCCTTTGGGAAGAATGAGGAGGTCGGCCCCGAGGCGGTTGAGGGAGGATTCGAGTCCGCGTCGAATTGAATGGCTGATAACTAGAGTGAGAAAGATGGAGGACGAGCCGATCGAGACGGCGAGTGCGAGGAGGAGATACCGGCCTGAGCTCCGTCTGGCCTCTTGAAGAAGTAGACGAAACGCCAGCGGTAGGAGGCGCAATCTGTGGAGCAGAGGAGTTAGACCGTGCAGCTTCGGCTATATTTCATCTCTTCCACTTTGGAGGGGACGATGACGCAGTCGTGGTGACCACCGAAGTTGGGCATGTAGCCAACCTGTTCGAGGGTATCCTGCCGGAAAACAAAGGCACCGGCTTCCATGCGTTGGAATCCTGAGAAGATGGCTAAGACATACTTACCGTCGTAGGTGGTGGCGGTGGTTTGGGTATCCACGCCCACGTTGCGGAACTTTTTCACGATTTTCCAGTCCTTGGTGGTGGCGACATAAACGTCCGACTTCATCGGCTTGGGACGGAGGACAGTTATAAAGCATTTCGAGCCGTCGATGGAGAAGTTGACGTGGAAAGGGGATGGGTATTCGCCCTGCCATTCTTTGTCTTTGATGAAGGTGACTCTTTTCCAAGCGCGCGGATCCTCGCTGGAGGTGTCGAAGACCGCGACATTGTTAGCGCGGAGATTGTTCATCATGACCAGATGATTGCCGGAAGGATTGAATCCTGTCTCATGGATGGGGTTACCGATGGAGGGCAGGGTGACTTCCCAAGTTTCAGGGCTGTTGGAGACTTTTTTAATGGGCCAGTTATCGGCGAGGCCTTCATTGGCCATGAGATAGCAGATGGGTTCCATGGAGGTGCGATCGATAATGAAACCGCCTCCGCACATGCGAAGACCAGCGATGAAGTAGCGGTTGCGTGGATCGTGAAGGCAGAAGTCGAGTCCCGTCAGGGTATGGGGGCTGGCGCCAGGGGTTTGGCCTTTTTCGACGAGGAGCTCGGCCATGGGAGCCATCTCGTAGTTGAGTTTGTTGCCTTTGGTTCCGTAGTAGTCGTATTTGCCGTCTTTTGCGGGAGCCAGTTTGACGAGTCGGATGGTGCCACCCTTGGTCCAAGTTTCGGCTAAGACTTTGGAATTGGGTACCCAATCGGCGCGGAAGGCGGAGAGGACCTTGGTTTTGTTTTGGCCCCGGGCTCGGGAGAAAAATCCTACAACATCTTTTTGACCGTCGGCACAAGCGAAGCCGTTTCCGTCTGGGAAGGGGACGGTGTGCACGCCAAGACCAATTCCGGTGGTTTCTGAGATATCCTCAAGGAGTTCCATCTGATTGGATTTTCCGTCGTAGCCAACGCGGTAGATGTGGTTTCCCATGCCGTACTTATCGAGCATGCCGTGCTCTTTGATTTTCGTGTTCAGGCCGTACATCAGAACGTTCTCACCGCCTTGAGTGGAGTTGATAAATTCAAAGCCTTTGTAGGGATCCCCGCTGTCGGCGTAGAAGGCGGCTAGGTGATGGGAAATTGGGCAGGAGTCCCCGTAGTTCCAGTAGGATATCCAGGCGAGTGTTTTTTCAGTGGCTAGGTCTACGGCGTGAGTGCCCCCGCCTAGTTTTTGTGGGGTAAGATAGATGTATTTTCCGAGAGATTCGCGAATCCCCTGATAGGCGGCGTCTTCCATAAGAATACCGTCTTCGGTTTTAGCGCCGTAGGAGGTGCTGGGGAGGTAGCGGGTGAGGCCGGCTCCGGTGAGCCCAGCGAGGCCAGCAAAACCGTAGTAAAAGAAGCGACGACGGCTGATTTTTTCAAGGTGGGGATTGGGCATAGACTGATTTTGAATAGGCGTCATCCGGGAACAAGATAAAAGTGGCGAAAAGGCCGAAGCTTAGTAAATCTTAGTGATGAATTATATCTATGCACTAATCGTTGGAATGATCATTGGAATTAGCGGTGTTCAGGCGGAGGAAGATTTTATTAACCGCTTGGCCTGCGTGATTAAGGCGGACGGAACAATTGCCCGTGGCTACAAAATCGAAAGTTGCGAGCTAAAGGGGACGAACGAATATGTGATTACCTGGAAAATTCCACTCCAAGGAAAAATCCCTCAGGGCGTGGTGAAGACAAATTTCTCCGCGACGATTGGCAGTGCCATGACAGAGCCGGTCGAAGCTGGCCTAATTACCGTTTCGCTGGATTCGGACCCCAACAAAATGGTCGTCCATACTTTCAATAGTAAGGGTGAGCCAGCCGCGAGGCCTTTTCATATCGCCGCTTTTCGGGATTACTGATTTTGGGCAGTCCAGAAACACCTCTGGAATCTTGACCGACCCTATAATTTCTTAGCGGCGGAAAAAGAGGTGGGTGGAGAGGTAGTAGAGTTTGCCGGCTTGAAGGTGGAAGGAGTCGGGTCCGAGACTGACTTGGACTTTGGAGTTACTGTCCTGTTTCTGCCCAAGAAAGCGGAGCAGTTTACTGAAATGAAACGGGGCGACATAGCGGATGACGGGAGCGTCATCGGGGAGTTTGGCGATTTCGCGTGCATCACTGATGGCGTCCTCGAGATATCCGGTAGCATCGACCAGTTTAAGATCGAGAGCTTGTTTTCCTGAGATGATTCTACCGTCGGCCATTTCCCCAGGGAGTTTATGATTGGGGAAGTGGCGTTCCTCAATGACGATCGAGGAAAAGCGTTCGAAGGTCTCGCCAATCATATCTTGGACGAGTTTCTTTTCCTGCTCGGTGGCGGGACGAGAGGGGTTGAGAAGATCTTTGAGAATACCGCTTTTGAAGGTGAGGGTGGAGAGACCGAGGATTTTGGAAAGGCCTTCGTAGTTGAGGGCCTGCATAATGACGCCGATGCTTCCGGTGATACAAAGTTCGTGGGCCACGAGATGGGATCCGCCCATGGCGGTGTAGTAGCCGCCTGAGGCGGCGACGGAGTCTAGGTAGACGATGACGGGTTTGGTTTCACGAACGAGAGTGAGCTCGTGGTAGAGGTTATCGCTGGCGGTGACTTCGCCGCCTGGGCTATCGATGTGCAGGAGGATGGCAGCGACGGAGTCATCGTCGGCGGCTTGGCGAATCTGGAGGATGAGATCGTCGACCATGCTGGATCCGATATCTCCTGGGACTTCTTGGGCGATGACTCCAAAGAGGTCGATCTTGGCGATGCGCTTCTTTTGGGAGTCGTTTCCTTCGACTAATTCTTCTTCGAAGGAGGGGGCGGATTGGAGATGGGAGGCACCTGAAAACAGATGGTGGTCTTTGGAGAGGAAGAGGAGATTGGCGACGAGACTGGTTGCGAGCAGAATGAGGCCAATGAGCAAAAGGGTTTTTGGAAGGCGGGGCATGGGAAGGAAGATGATGGAGCAGGAAGGGATTGTTCGCAAGGGCTGTTGGGTGAGGGTGTTGGCGGCGGTCAGATCAGCACAAAAGAGTGGGGTGAGAAGCGCGGTGGGGATTTCGGGTGGGGCGGATAGCGTTCTTCTTGCGGAAGCGTTGTGGCGGAGTGGGGCGAAACCGATTCTTTTTCATTTTAACCATCGTTGGCGTGGTCGGGTGGGGGATGGAGATGCGAAATGGGTGGCGGCGTGGGCCAGGAAAAGGGGTCTGCGGGTGGTGCTGGGGAGGGCCGAGAGTGTGGGGCGAACGGGGGAGGGTGAGGCACGGACGGCGCGGTGGGCTTTTTTCCAGCAAGCGGCCAAGAGGTGTGGGGTGAAGGAGCTATGGCTGGCGCACCAAGCCGATGATCAAGCGGAGACGGTTTTGATGCAGTTGTTGCGCGGAGCAGGACCAGATGGACTGGCGGGGATGGCGGTCCGATCGAGGCAAGGGAAGGTGGTGGTGGTTCGGGTGATGATGGGATTCACGAGGGAAGAAGTGAGGCAGGCGGCGCGGGAGGTGGGGTTGACTTGGCGGGAAGATAAGACGAACGAGGATGAGAAAGGGTGGAGATCGCGAGTTCGGCACAAAGTTTTGCCGTATTTATCTAAGATGTATGGGCGAGAGGTGCGGGGAGCGCTGTGCCGAGCAGCGGAGATCATGGCGGGCGAGAAAGAATATTGGGAAAAGGAGTTGGGCAAGATTTCGATTCATCCCGATGTGCGGGAGTGGAGGAATAAAGCGGTGGCTTGGCAGAGGAGGGCGATCCGTAGCTGGCTGGGAAAGAGAGGACATCCTGGGGCAAATCTGGCTGAGGTGGAGGGAGTGCGAAGGCTCTTGGTGGGAGGAAAAGCGGCGGGTTGGCAGGTGCGAGGGGGGGGGCAGGTACGGAGATCAGGAAACAGGCTGGCCTATGTGCAAGAAAGGGGTCGGATTGCTAAACCCAAAAAGGAGTGATACCTTTCTGATTCCCTCTTATGGCGACTCCTCGATCCAATCACCGTAAACCGCCGAAATTACCTCGGCCACCGATGCGTCGTCCCGACCCTTCGAAGGGGGATGGCCCAAATTGGCGTGGGGTGGTGCTCTTTCTTGTTTCGGCTTCGGTCTTGCTTCTGGCTTTCTACGCTCATCAGAACCAGAACGCGGCGTCAGTGCAAGACCTGACGTTTTCTGAGTTCGAGGGATATCTGAAGGAAGGGAAGGTGAAAGAGGTGGTTTTGAATGTGGAGCCAGCGGCCAACGTGCGTTGGCTCTCAGGGAAATTTGAACCATCGGAAGCCCTAAAGAAAAGTGTGAGAATGGATGCGCAGGGAAACACCGGATATAAAGTAACTGTCGACCTCGCCTTTAAGCAAAATCTGGAGCAGGTGTTGGCGGCGAACGGCTTTCCGCAAGTGAGTCAGAAGGTGGTAGATAATTCGGTGTGGCAAGCGCTGGCGGGGACGCTGCCCTTTGTGCTCTTTGTCTTGATCATGTATTTCTTCTTCCGCCAGCAGATCCGAATGGCGGGGAAATCGGCTTTTAGTTTTGGTAAGAGCAAGGCGCGCATTGTCTCGAAGGATAAAAATAAGATTACCTTTGCGGATGTGGCGGGGGTGGAGGAGGCGAAGGACGAGGTGAGCGAGATTGTGGAATTCCTACGGGATCCGAAAAAATTTCAAAAATTGGGTGGGCGCATTCCAAAAGGAATTTTGATGGTGGGTCCGCCAGGAACGGGCAAGACCCTTCTAGCAAAGGCGATTGCGGGCGAAGCGGATGTGCCTTTTTATGGGATCAGCGGATCGGATTTCGTGGAGATGTTTGTTGGGGTGGGAGCCTCGCGGGTGCGGGATATGTTTGAACAGGGGAAGAAGACTGCGCCTTGCCTAATCTTCATCGATGAAATTGACGCAGTGGGGAGGAGTCGAGGTCATGGGGTAGGTGGCGGGCATGATGAGCGAGAGCAGACGCTGAATGCTTTGCTGGTAGAGATGGATGGGATTGATACGGCGGAGGGAGTGATCATTATTGCGGCAACCAATCGGAAGGATGTCCTCGACCCAGCCCTCTTGCGGCCGGGTCGGTTTGATCGGGAAGTGATGATTAACTTGCCCGATGTGAAGGGACGGGAGGAAATTTTGAAGGTTCACGCTAAGAAAGTGAAAGCGATGGAGAATGTTTCTTGGGCGACACTAGCCAGAAGCACGCCTGGATTTTCGGGAGCGGAATTGGCCAATGTGATTAACGAGGCAGCCTTAATGGCTGCTCGGCGCGATGCGGAGGCGATTACCCAGAAAGATTTGGAGGAGGCCAGGGATAAGGTGCGGTTTGGTCGGGAGCGCAGGAGTTTGGCGATGAGCGATGAGCAGAAAAAGTTAACGGCCTATCATGAGGCTGGGCACGCCATCTTGAACATTGTTTTGGAACATACCGATCCCTTGCACAAGGTATCGATTATTCCGCGAGGTCCAGCCTTGGGGGTGACAATGATGTTGCCGACGGAAGATCGGTACGGGTACGCCAAGATAAAGCTCTTGGACGATCTTTGTGTGGCGATGGGTGGTCGGGTAGCGGAGGAGATGTTTTTGGGTGATGTTTCCAGCGGAGCAAGCGGGGATATTAAAATGGCAACTTGGTATGCTAAGAAGATGGTTTGCGAGTGGGGGATGAGCACGCGGATGGGGATGGTCGAGTATGGGGAGCATGAGGACTACGTGTTTTTGGGGCGAGATATCGGGCGTTCCAAGGGGTACAGCGAGAAAACGGCGAGGGAGATTGATGAGGAGGTTCATCAGATCGTGAATGGGGCCCATGAACGGGCGAAAAAGATTTTGGAGGAGCATCGCACAAAAGTGGAGTGGGTGGCGCTGGCTCTCCTCGAGTATGAGACTCTAGATGGGGCGCAGGTGGAGGAGATTGTGAAGTTCGGCAAGATGATGAATCCTCCGCCCAAGGGGATCTCTGCACCCTCGACTCCGACCCCGAGTGAAGCCTTGCCGGTGAATCGGCCGATTGAGAAGGTGAAAGATAAGAGCGGAATTTTGCCTGGTTTAGAAGGTGCTCCCGCGGGGGCTTGAAATAGTTTTTTGCGGCATGAATACTCCCGCCACGATGGCGTGGCTTTGCGGGAAAAGGGCGGTGAGTCTGCGGGTAGGCAGACCTTTTATTTTGGGAATTTTAAATCTTACGCCTGATTCTTTTTCGGATGGAGGGAAGTATCTTCAGAGGATTGATGCGGTGCGGCAGGGGATCGCTCTTTTGGATCAGGCGAATGGATTGGATATTGGAGGAGAGTCGACTCGTCCTGCGGCGGAGGTGGTATCGGCTCGCGAGGAGCGAGCGAGGGTGATCCCGATTCTAAAAGAGATTCGAAAGGAGAGGCCGGATGCTTTTCTCTCCTTGGATACTTATAAGGCCGAGGTGGTGAAGGCGGCGATGGGGGAAGCGGAAGTGGAGGTGGTCAATGATGTGGGTGGGGGTAGGTGGGACCCTCAGATGTGGCAGGTGGTGGCGGACTCTGGGGTGGGATACATCTGCATGCACGCGGGTGGAAAACCACAGACGATGCAAGACGATCCAAGCTATGGGGATGTGGTTGGGGAGGTGGGGGAGTTTTTCGCGGAGAGATTGGCGGGATTAGGGAAAGCTGGGATTGCTGAAGAAAGAGTGGTGGTGGATGTGGGGATTGGCTTTGGAAAAACAGTGGAGCACAACGAAACTCTTTTGCGGGCGAACTGGGATGGATTGAGAAGGCCACTGTGCTGGGGGCTTTCGCGAAAATCATTTTTGCAGGGGGTACAAACTGAGAAGAAGTTGAAAAATCGGGATGAGGCTTTGGATTGGTGGAACCGAGAGCTCGGGCAGAGAGCACTTCCGATGGTCTGGCGGGTACACGAGCCTGGAAGAATGTCGCGGAGCATTGCGGAATGAGGGGCGGCATAAAAACTGATGGTTGGGGCGGAAGAGTCCGCTAGAGTTTAAGAATGAGTGAAGAGATCCAATTAAAAAGAGAGGTGGAGGGGACGGCGATCCCTGCGGGAACAAAGCGTCTTTTAGCGGCAGGAACGGGTGTGGTGGTGACCCAGGATTTAGGAGGGACTTTTACGGTGCATGCGACTGAGGCGGGAGGGTTGTTTCGAATTGAGGGGAAAGATGCGGATGCTTTAGGAAGAAAAGTCGCGAAAGTGGATGCGGTGGGGGTGGGTAAGGTGGCGGGGGAGGAGGAGATTTGGGCGGTTCTGAAGACCTGTTATGACCCAGAGATTCCGGTGAATATTGTCGATTTGGGGCTGATTTACAGCATGGAGTTGCAGAAGACCGAAGCGGGGGGGAGGCGGGTGGAGGTAAAGATGACGTTAACCGCGCAGGGTTGCGGGATGGGGCCTTCGATCGCGGCGGATGCTCGTCAGAAGATTCTTACGTTGGAGGGGATTCAAGAGGCGCAGGTGGACGTGGTTTGGGAACCTGCTTGGGGGCCTCAGATGATTACGCCGGACGGTCGGAAGAAGTTGGGCATGGATTGATCGTGCCAGAGACGTGCCTAGCACGATCTTTTGCTGGCGGTGTTCCAGCAGCATGGCAGTTTTACAACTCATGTTTGTTATTCCTTCGATCGATTTAATGGCTGGGGAGGTGGTGCGTCTTGCTCAGGGCAGAGCTACGGAAAAGAAGGTATATAGCAAGGATCCCATGGGGATGGCGCGGCGGTGGGAGAAGGTGGAAGGAAAAATTCTTCATTTGGTTGATTTGGAGGGGGCGTTTGAGGGGCAGATGCGCAATTTGGAGATGATTGGGCAGATTGCTCGTTCGGTAAAAATGCCGTGTCAGGTGGGTGGCGGGATTCGGGATCTGGCAGTGGCGGAAAAGATTCTGCAGTTGGGGGTGAAGCGGGTGATTTTTGGGAGCGTGGCGTGTGATTCCCCAGAAATCATCGATGAGGCGGTGAAAAAATTTGGACCAGAGCGGGTGGTAGTGGGGATCGATGCCCGTGATGGAGTGGTCGAGACGAGGGGCTGGACGAAACCGAGTGGTTGGAAGGCGGTGGATCTAGCGGCGCGAATGGCACAGGGCGGAGTGATCCGGATTATTTATACGGATGTGGTGAGGGACGGGATGATGACGGGGCCGAATATTCCCGCGGTGCAGGAGATGATTAAAGCTTTCCCGGGAAAGGTGATTTCATCGGGGGGAATTAGCGGGTTAAAGGATCTACAGGCGTTAGACAAGGCGGGCGGGGTGGAGGGGGTGATTGTGGGGCGGGCTCTTTATGAAGGGGCAATGGAGGACGAAGTGTGTCGGTGGAATACGTTTTAACGGAGCCGAATCGACCTGAGGGTGGTCCGACGATTGAATACGCGAAGGAGTTGAACGCGGAACAGTTGGAGGCGGTGACGGCACCTCCAGGTCCGATGCTGGTAATTGCGGGAGCGGGCAGTGGCAAGACAAGGACGCTGACCTATCGTGTGGCGTGGTTGGTAGAGAACGGGGTGCCCCCTGAACAGATCATGCTTCTGACTTTTACGAACAAGGCATCGAAGCAGATGCTGGAACGGGTGGCTTTTCTTCTGCCGCACGATCTTTCTCGGTTGTGGGGAGGAACGTTTCACCATATCGGAAACCGAATTCTACGGCGGCATGCGGATCAGGTGGGATACACGCGGGATTATGTAATCTTGGATCGCGAGGATGCGGAAGATCTGATCGCGGCCAGCATGGTGGAAGCAGGAGTTGATCCCAAAAACAAGGCCTTCCCAAAGGCTCAAGTGTTAGCGGATATTTTTAGTTTGGCAGCGAATCATCGGACGACGTGTGGTTCGATTTTGAAGGGTCAGTTTGGCTATTTCACCGAATTTGAGGAGACGATCGGCAAAATAGGGGAGATTTATTTGCGACGGAAGCGGGAAAGTATGGCGATGGATTATGATGATCTTTTGACCCTTTCGTTGCGGTTGCTGGAGGAGCCAGGGGAACTCCGCGAAAGATATCGGGCAAGATTTCAGCATATCTTGGTAGATGAGTATCAGGATACGAATCGGTTGCAGTCGGACTTTATCGATGCACTGGGCAGTGGACATCATCAGGTGATGGCGGTGGGGGACGATGCGCAGAGTATCTACTCGTGGCGTGGGGCGAAGGTGGAGCATATCCTGAGTTTTCCTGAGCGCTATCCAGGAGCAAAGATGGTGCGGTTAGAGACTAACTATCGAAGCATTCCACAAATCCTAGATTTAGCGAATCACTCGATTTCTCATAATCCGAAGCAGTTTCCGAAAAATCTCAAGGCAGTGAGAGACGCAGGGGTGAAACCCGCAGTGGTAACGCTGGAGGACGGGGGGCAGCAGGCCACTTTTGTGGCTCAGAGAATCCTGGAGATGCACGAAGAGGGGACGAGTCTTTCGGATATTGCCATTCTTTATCGGGCGCATTTTCACGCAATGGAGATTCAGTTGGAGTTCACCCGTAGGAATATTCCCTACACAATTACTTCGGGATTGAGGTTTTTTGAGCAGGCCCATGTTAAGGATGTGGCGGCGCACTTGCGCTTATCTGTGAATGCGAAGGATGAGGTTGCCTTTTATCGGTTAGCGAGATTATTGCCTGGGGTGGGTCCGAAATCGGCGACTAAGATGTGGCAGGAGGTGGTAGGGGGGAGAGGACTGGGGCAATTGAAAGTTCCGGAGAAAGGAGCGAAGGGGTGGATGCAGATGGTGAATACGCTGGGACAATTAACGGGGAAAGATCCTTCGGAGCAGGTGAAGATCGTGGTGGAGGGGAGTTATGGGGATTATATTAAGAGTCGATACACGAACGCGGCGAATCGAATGGATGATTTGCGGCAGTTGGAGGATTATGCAACAACCTTTAAGGAGACGGCAGAATTTCTGGCACAGATGGCACTCCTAGGGAATACGGATACGGAACTATCTGCGAAAAAGCAGGACGGGAGTGAGGATGCGGTTCATCTAAGCACAATCCATCAGGCCAAGGGGTTGGAGTATGGGACCGTATTTGTAGTGATGCTTTGTGAGGGGATGTTTCCTTCCAGTCGATCATTGGAGACACAGGAAGCTGAGGAGGAGGAGCGCAGATTATTTTATGTGGCGGTGACGAGGGCGAAGGACGAACTGTATCTGACCCACCCAAGATTGCGGATGGGGAAGGGGGGCGATGCGTGGCAAACCCCGTCAAGATTCCTGAATGAGCTTTCGAAAGAGTTAGTCAACGTCTGGAGGGTTAAGGGTTCGTCAGGTCTGGGTGATTGGACTTAATAAAAACCTTTGTCTAGCAGTGTGTATGAGTTCAAGAATCATCTCGATTGAGTCCCAAGTTTTAGGGTGCTGAGTTACTAGTATGGAGATATTTCTGCTGGGACCCACCGGCGCAGGTAAGTCGCGATCGGCCATTGAAGTGGCGGAACAAACTGGGGCGGAAACCGTGTCGATGGATGCGTTTCAAGTCTATCGCGGACTGAATATTGGGACGGGTAAGCCGACGGAAGAGGAACAGAGGCGAGTGCGTCATCACATGATCGATCTGGTGAATCCTGAGGAAAACTTCACGGCGGCGGACTACGCGCGAAGAGGTGGAGAGATTCTGCAAGATTTACGGAAGAGGAGCATTGCCGCGATATGGGCGGGAGGGACGGGGTTGTACCACCGAGTAATGACCGAGGGTCTTTCCTTGGCTCCAGGGACGGAGATTGGGGTAGCGGAAGAGTTAGAGAAAAAGACAATGGCGGAGTTGGTCGAGGAGATATCTCGGGTGGATCCAGAGTGGTCGGCGAAAGGCGATATCAAGAATCGGCGGAGAGTGGTGAGGGCTTTGGCGGTGTGGCGTCAGACGGGAAGGAAGTTGTCGGAGTGGCAGGAAAAAGAGATGGTGGCGGGTCCGATGGGAGGAGTGGAGGCATGGGTTTTGCTGCCAGATCTGCAGATATTGGGCGAGGTGATTCGGGAGCGGGTGAAAACTATGTGGCAGACGGGGTGGGTGGAGGAGGTGCGGGGGTTGGCGGAGAAAGCGGGTTGGGAGGGGTCTCCTGGATCGCGGGCGATCGGTTATGGGGAAGTGGTGGAGTTCTTGGCAGGGCGGCTGACGGAGGCAGAGGCGTGTGACAAAATCGTGGCGGCAACGCGGGCGTATGCGAAGCGTCAATTGACCTGGTTCCGCAAAATTCCTAAGATCCGAAGTATCGAGATCGATCCCCGAGAGCCCTTGTCGAAAGCAGGGGTGCAGATGCTCAGCCAATCGCTATTGGGTAGGGGATCTGCTGCATGATGGTTTCGACTGGTAGAGATCGGATGTTGGAGAAGGCTCTGTTGGTGGGGTTGGAGACTCATAAATCAGGGCGGGTGGAGGTGGCGGAGTCGATGGACGAGCTAGCGATGTTAGTGGCGAGCGCGGGGGGGGAGGTGGCTGATCGTGCGACGCAGAAATTGGATACTCCTGTTTCGCCGACCTACATTGGCAGCGGTAAGGCGGCGGAGTTGGCCTTACTGGCCAAGGCGAAGAAGGCGGACACGGTGATTTTTGATGACGAGCTGAGTCCTGCGCAGGCAAGGAATTTGGAGGTGATCTTTTCCTGCAAAGTCCTGGATCGGACGCAGTTGATTTTGGATATCTTTGCGCAGCGGGCGAAATCGAAGGAGGGGAAATTACAGATCGAGCTGGCTCAGCTGGTTTATCTTTTGCCAAGGCTGACGGGGATGTGGACTCATTTGTCGCGTCAATCAGGTGGGATTGGAATGCGGGGGCCAGGTGAAACACAGTTGGAGGTGGATCGACGCAGGGTGCAGGAGAGGATTACGCGGCTGGAGCGGGATTTAGCGGAGGTGCGCAAGCATCGGACGATCCAGCGGGAGGGGAGGTTGCGTCAGCACTGGCCGGTGGCGGCTTTGGTGGGATATACCAATGCGGGAAAGTCGACTTTGATGAATCGTCTGACTCATGCGGATGTGGTGACGGAGAATCGATTGTTTGCCACTTTGGATCCAACGATCCGACAGTTTCGCATGCCGAACGGGGTGAGGGTTTTATTGGGAGATACGGTGGGATTCTTAAAAAAGCTCCCGACCCATTTAGTGGAATCCTTTCGGTCGACCTTGGAGGAGGTAGCTTTTGCGGACGTGCTGATTCACGTGGTGGACGCAAGCCATCCGCAGAGGGATGAGCAGAGGAGGGCGGTGGATGAGGTCTTGCAGAAGATCGGTGCGGGGGACAAGCATACGCTGACGGTTTGGAATAAGGCGGATCGTTTGGAGAATTGGTCGGGGTTGGAGCGAGAGGCGGAGGGGGTACCGAACGGGGTGGTGATTTCTGCAGAGACGGGACAAGGGATGCCTGCTTTCTTTGCAGAGCTGACGACGATGTTAACGGCTTGGAGTATGCAGGTACATTTGCGGGTGCCGCAGAGTGAGGGGGCGCTCTTGGCTTTGCTGGAAAGGTCAGGTCGGATTCTGGAAAAGAGGTATGAAGGCAATGAGGTTGAGTTGCGGGCTCATATTCCTCCGTTCTTGAGGGGGAAGGTAGCACCGTTTATCGTGGAGGGGCATGGCACGGATTCGGGAATTACCATCGGAGGAGAGACCGCGGGAGCGGTTGATGAGTCAAGGTCCTGAGGCCTTGGGTGGGGCGGAGCTTTTGGCGATCCTTTTGCGGACGGGTTTGCCAGGTAAATCGGCAGTGGAGTTGGCGGCAGATATTTTGGCTTCGCGTGAGGGGTTGGGCGGGTTGGCGCGGATTACGCCGCAGAAGTTGAAAAAAGAGTTTAAGGGATTGGGTTTGGCGAAATCGTGCCAAGTGGCGGCGGCGATCGAACTAGGTAGGAGAGTCGGGGAAGCGGAGATTGCTGGGGGATTGATGGATACGCCAGGCAAGGTGGAAGCTTTGATGGGGCCAGAGTTGCGAAGAAAGGATCGGGAAGAGGTGTGGGTGCTGTTACTCAACACGAAGCTGAGGCTTTTGCGCAAAGCGCAGGTGAGTCGGGGGTCGGTCAATGAGACGGCGGTGCAGCCGCAGGAGATTTTGAGGGAGGCGCTGGGGTCGGAGGCGGTTTACGCGCTGGTGGTGGTGCATAATCATCCTTCAGGGGATCCTGCGCCGAGTCCGGCAGATCTAGATTTTACGAGGAGATTGCGGGACGGGGCGAAGACGGTTGGGGTGGTGTTGCAGGATCATGTGATTATCGGCGTCGCTCGGGAGGGTCGAGCAGGGTACTATAGTTTTAAGGAGGCAGGATATTTGTGAACGAAAGTAAAATTCATTCGACAGCGATAGTAGAAAAGGGGGCGAAGCTGGGGGAGGGGTGTGTGGTGGGGCCTGGTGCGATTGTGGGTGGGGAGGTGGAGCTAGGGGCAGGATGTGTGGTGGGGCCGAGGGCGGTTTTGGAGGGGAGGATAAAGATGGGGGCAAAAAATAAGATTGGAGTGGGTGTGGTGATTGGGGGGGAACCGCAGGACGCGGCATATGCGGGTGCAAAGAGCGGGGTCGAGGTGGGAGAGGGAAATGTTTTTCGGGAGTATGTGACTGTGCATCGGGGAACGAAGGAGGGAAGTAACACGGTGATTGGGAGCGGCTGTTTTTTGATGGTGGGCGCGCATGTGGCGCATAATTGTCGGTTGGGGGATGGGGTGACCTTGGTTAATGGGGTGATGTTGGCGGGGTATGTGGAGGTCGAGGAGAAGGCGTTTTTAGGTGGGGCGGTGGTGGTCCATCAGTTTGTCAGAATTGGAAAATTGTCGATGGTGCGGGGTCAGAGTCGAGTGGGCATGGATCTGCCGCCGTACTGTATGGCGGTGGCGACGAATGCGGTCTGCGGGCTAAATCTGGTGGGGATTCGAAGGGCGGGAGTGGGGACAGAGGGGAGAAAGGCGTTGGAGAGAGTGTACGAGGAGTTTTTTTTCGGAGGGAAGAACAGGACTCAGGCGTTGGAACTGATTCGAGGAGGAGAGGATGCGCAAACGAAAGAGGTGAAGGAGTTTTGTGATTTCATTGAAAAGACCAAAAGGGGGATCTGCCACGGGTTACGGGCAGGGGATTTAAGGGAAGAGGAGAATTAGAAACGGGACTGAATGCCGACTTCGAGGGCGAAGTTGTAGCTAGTTTCGAAATCGTAGTTTCCGATTCGTGGGGCAAAGACGCCGAGAAGTTTGAAGACACCGTAGAAATCGACACCTGGGGCAACTGTGTAGTTGGCGCCGAGCTGCCCATTAAACCCAAATTGGAATGCACTACGGCAGTAGTTACCTTGAACGCCTTCAGTACCAAGGTAATAGTTATTCACGTCGAGTTGTTGCCAGATAGCACCGATGCCACCACCGATAAATGGCTTAAAGGCGGTGGCTCCTGGCCAACGGAGAATGCCATCCAGCTGGATAGGAACTTGAACGAGTTCACCATCACAAGAATTGTGGAATGAAGTTCCGTCCGTGAAGGAAACATTGTACTGGTTAATTGGATTATAGATGATGCCAGTCTGGAGGCTGACACCGAGCCAGTCGTAAATATTGTAGCCGAACTCTGTATCGAATCGGAAGCCTGACTGAAAGGTGAAATTTTCTGATGAAACAGTCTTATTAGAAGTAGACAAAGCACCGGTTGGGTATTTGTAAGGATAGGCCTGCATATTGTTTCCGTTATAGACGCGGCGAGCGGTTAGTTGGCCTTGGATCGAGCCACCGATGGCGGCGTTCATGAAGAAATCATCGTAGGTCCCGAGGTCGACACTGTTTGCAATAGAGGAAACTGGGGCGGCTCGACCTGAAACGGTTTGGAGCGGAGGAGGAGTGCCTTGGGCGGGTGCACCAGACAGAGGATCGACGGGGCCTGAGCCACCCATGGGATCAGCCGAAGAGCTGACTGAACCTCCCATCGGATCGGAGGGAGCATTGCCACTCATGGGGTCGCCTGCCGCAGTTGAGGTGGCGGCTAGAGGGTTGGGTGAGGGAGGAATGGTGGCGGGGACGGAGGATGGGGAGCCATCAATGCCGATGGGCGCAACGGAGAGTCTTTCGGGAGAGCTCTTTTTATCGTTGCTGGGATTGGAGTAGATGGAGAGTAGGGGCGGACCACCGAAGGCGGCGCCATCATCGCGAAAATTCAGAGCCGAGATAGGGACGATTCTTTTCGTGCCATCGGGATATATCTTTAAGATTTGTGCTTGGTCGGTGCTAAGAGAATCAGAAGAATATGCACTTGTTGCTGGCGGTGGTTGAGTGGGGGGAACAACTGTGGCAAGTGGGAGAGTTAATCTCTGCGCGTGTGCGGAAAAAGTGAAGAGGAGCGCGGAAAGAATTGCCGTGAGAAGACAGAGGCGGAGTCGAATGCCAAATGGGTAAGACATGGGGTCGAGGCAGAGTCTCTACACAATATGTAGGGCCCGCAAACAAAACACCCCTACTTGTAGTGAAGTTATTCACATAGTTGTTTGCTGGGTCGAGCCCCGGGACAGAGGTAGGGACGGGGGTAGGGTCAGACCCCTACTAGAAGCGCCAGCGAGTCCGAGTTTGGCGGTGTGGTTGAAGAGTAAGGCCAGCGGAAGTGCGAAAGTTGAATCCCATGTGTGATCCGAAGAATTCGTCCATATTTCTGGGTTCCTCTGCGGTGAGGAGTAGGGGGGAGGGTGCGCCGATGGGGACGATGCCGATGTCTTATGGGCGAAGGGAGGGAGGAGCGAGTGGCAGAGTGAGGGCCAAAGAATCAGATCCAGAAGTGCGGGGGGTGACAACCTCAGAGGTGCTTTGAGTAATCACCGGCAGGATCGATAGAAGAGTGAGAAGCAAAAAAAAGCCCCCCAGTTAGGGGGGCTCTTTAAAAAATCAGCGAATTCTTTCAAAAACGGCAAGTAAGACCGATATTTGCTGACTGCGTATAAAAAGAGTCTGTTGGTCCCGTATATTGCAAATTAGGGTTGATGGTTCCTAATGCTTTGTAGGAAAGAGACAAATCAATACCTGCGGCTACGTTTATGTCGACACCAGCGGAGGCCTGCCATGCACAATTCCAACCACTTGAATACACACTAGCACTGTACTCCTCACCATCAATTGTTGCCCCTACATCTTGAACATTTATACTCAGCCAGGAAGGACCGAATCCTCCACTGAAATATGGGCGAATTGGGACGTCATCAATAGGAATTGTAAAGACGACTTGTGGTATGATTGGCACTTGATAGATCCCACTGCTAGAAAAACCAAAACGGTTATTTTCATAAGCCGAGAACTCTTCTCCACCTAAATCGCCTCCGGACACAGTTGCCCGGTGGCCTTGATTATAAATGAAGGCAGTTTCAACTTCGAAACGAACAAATTCGTTGAAGTTGTATCCAGGGGCAAGATCAAAGCGGATTCCAGGATTTGAAACCAAAGATAAATTATAATTGACTCCATTATCGACTGGATTCAGCACGGTGGTTTTAATGGTGCTCGTCCAAGCAGGTCCCGCGGAGGCTTTTAGAGAGAAACCATCTTTTGGTCCCCAGATATATCCCTCATTCGTTTTTTCGACTAAAGGCGAATCAACCCTATTTTCAGGGATGACCATAGCGGGCTGACTTTCCTTAAGGGGAGTAGCCGTTTGACCGATTGGCACGATGCCTTCTTTCCCAGGATCGTAGGCGATGATACGGGGGGAACCTCCGTGTTTCTCGCCGTTATCGACTGCTTTTCCGATTTCGCTCCAGCGAGCGACAACTTTGGTGCCGTCGGGATAGATCTTCATCACCATCGGATCGTTGGTGGAGGTTGTGACCGCTGGGTCTGCGGCTTGAACCGAGCTAAGAGCCGTAGCGAGTATTGCAATTAGAGTTATTACGTGTTTATACATGATTAGTCTCCTTATTTAGCACGCGCGTTTTGTTTCGATTTACCCTGCATTTTGCGGTGCATAGGTGTTCTTTATTACTAGATGTTGTATGTGTCAACAAATATAGTGATAACTTCATAATAACTTATTACTAAAAATAAGTAATAAGTATTGTACGGATTTGCTGATTTGTAGACTGAGGATAGTTATTGGTTGGACTGGCTAGGGGTTGCCCGTCTTCAGAGAGGACATTTTAGAATGAATCGACCGATCTTTTTATCGAAAAGCAATTCGACAAAAAAGGAGACTAGTGATGTCTAGGTCTAATCGATTCCAGCGATTTTGAAGGGGCGTAAAGCGGTTGATAGATCGGTCCCTGGTGGGAGGTGAATGGTTTTCCATCCTGCTTTGGCGGGAGTTTCAAGATTTTCGGCAAGGTCATCGATGAAGAGAGAGGTTGCGGCTTTTGCTCCTGTGGCTTGGAGTGCTTTGTCGTAAATATCCGGATGGGGTTTGCGGCAACCGACCACGTGGGAGTAGATCCGATGGCGGAAGAGAGGAAAGAAGTCGTAGGTGGCTTCAAGATGCCGGATATGGGAGGCGCAGGTGTTGGAGATCAGGGCGAGTGGGTAGTGGAGGGCGAGTTGGCGAACGAGAGCGACCCGTTCGGGTAGGGGATAAAAGATATCGCAGAAGGCTTCCTGCACTTCTTTCTGAGCGTGGGCGAGGTCGAGGTCTTCGGCGAGAAGGGCAAAGTACTCGTCGCACGTGTGGTGGCCGCGTTCGTAGTCGTGGGCGCGCTCGTGGTTCCAAATCTTTTCACAGAAATCGCCCACACTTTGACCTGAGCGGAGGGCTAGGGCTTTAAGTTTCTCGCCCGAGCGAAGTTCGATTAGAACATTACCGAGATCGAAAAAAATGTGAGTGATCGGAGACGTCATCTGGGGATCTTACATAAATCGTAATCTTTCGGCGAATTTCAATCGTAAAACTTTGACCTAGGTCGGTTCGATGCGGTGGCCTCACTCGGCATTACAGCGACTGCACCTATCGGTAGATGGGTAATCTATCAAAACTTGGGGTTCCTATAGGTGTTACATATGTAACACCTATAGATATTCGTGAATCAGGGGCAGCGGGGGTAGGACGGTAGAAGGAGGCGGGCTATTTGGAGGTTTGGATGTATTCGCCGGCCCAGGAGTCTGATGGGGGAGACTTGAGGAAGCCTTCGCAAATCTTTTTATAAGTTTTAGAGGGGCCGTCGTGGTCGTCGAGGGAGAGGGCTTGATCAAATTTGGCGATGGCGGCGGAGAAGTTTTTCGCAGCATGGAGGTGCCAGCCTTCTTCGAATATCTGGACTACCTGGCGCTTGGCTTCGGAGAGTTCTCCCTTTTTGGCGAGGAGTTCGTAGCAGGGGACGGGTTCGGTCTTGCCTTTGACAATCATGTTGGCCAGGAAACGGGCTTCAATTTTTTCTTTGGCCATTTCATAGGTTTTGCCTCCGATCATGATGTGGGTGTCGAAGGGTTTGTTGGCGGGTTCGAAACGGGCGGCTTGGTTGACGGCATCTCCCATGACGGTGTACTGGAACTTTTTGTCGGAGCCCATGTTGCCAGCGGCGACTTCGCCTGTGTTGATGCCCATGCGGGCGTCGATGTCGCAACCGTATTCGGCCTTGAGTTCGCCTTTGAGGGTTTGGAGTCGTTCCTGTTGTTCGAGAGCAGACCAGCAGGCTTTCCAAGCGTGGGAGTCTGGATCGGGATCGGCCCAGACGGGTACGCCGAAGTCGGCCATGATGGCGTCTCCAGAATACTTATCGATATAGCCACCGTATTTGGTGACGAGATCGCTCATCGGAGTGAGGTAGCGGTTGAGGATTTTGGCAAGGTCCTCGGCGGAGACGGACTCGGATATGGTGGTGAAGCCAGCGAGATCGGAGAAGAAAATGGAGACCATACGTTTTTCTCCGGTGAGGCGGAAGCGGTCGGGATCGGCCTGCATGTAGGAGAGGACCTCGGGACTGACCATAGTGGAAAACATGCCGCTGACTCGGCGCTTATCCCGCTGTTCGAGGACGAACTCATAGCCGAGGCAACCGATGCCACCGAATAGAAGGGTGAGGCAGGGGCTGACTGCAGGGAGGATAAGGCTGAGTTTATCTTGGACAAAGAAAGTAAGGACGGCATATCCCAGCCCAAGAAGAACGAGTAGAAAAAGGCGGAAGATGGGTTGCTTGGTGGCGAGGATGAGGAGAAGAGCGAGCAATGCGCCTGCGAGAATGAGGGCGGGTTGAGTCCAGAGAGGTGGCATTTGCAGGAAGCTGTTAGAGAGGGCGGCACCGAGGGCGGCGAGATGAACCTCCGGACCAGGCATGGCGGTGGTGTAGGGGGTGCGGATGACGTCTTTGGACCAGTTGCCGTACGGACCGACGAGAACGATTTTATCTTTGAGCATCTCCCCGTTTTTAAAAACTTTTTCCCAAGTGGCAGGGACGAAGAGTTGATAGACGGGAATGGATTTGTAGTTGAAGTTTGGGGGGCCAGCGAAGCGTAGGAGGCCCGAGCCACTGGCGGGAATGCGATCGCCGTAGCCTGCTTTTTCAAGCATGCGACAGGCGAGGGAGACAGCGGGGATGGATTGGAACTGGCGATGGTAATCGGCACGGCGAACAATGCCGTCGCTATCGGGCCAAAGATTAACAAAGCCCACCCGACCTGCGGAGTTTTCCTGAGAGATTTCCTTCGATCCCGAAGAGGCGAGGACGGCGGGGAGGGTAAGTTGGACGGAGGTGCGGCCTGCGTTGCTGACTTCCTCGAAGGTGCCACCGAGGACGGCACGGTCTGCCTTGTCGGTCACGGCTTGGAGTAGTTCCTCGTCGCCATCTTTGGGGGTGGGAAACATTAAATCGAGGCCGACTACTTTGGCTCCAGCGTCGGTGATCCGCTGGATGACACTCGCCCAGACGGAGCGACGCCAAGGCCAAGAGCCGGTGGACATCTCGGCGAGGGCGGGATCGGCGGCAACCTCCTCTTCGGAGAGGATGTCTTTGTAGGTAGCTTTATCGATGGCGATGAAAACGATTTCGGGAGAAACGGGAGCGGTCTGGCCGAAGCGGACACGAAGGTCGCGGGTGTAAAGTTCGGCCTCTAGAAGAGGTTTAAACTGGATGAGACCGAGGAGGGCAAAGAAAACTCCTGCGGCTAGACAAATGCCGGTGAGGATGAAGCGACGACGGACAGCTTCTTTTTTAGCGGTCTTAGTCATAGTGAAACATTAGTTGGCGGGAGCGGGGCGATTCAAGGTGGATTCTTGTTTGGTGCCTTCTTGGGTGAGCTCGTTCTCGAATTCGCGTATCAGTTTGTGTTCGTAGTCGACTACTTCTCGTTCAAGGGCGGAGATGGCGGCACGGCGGGCAGCTTTTTCCTGCTCGATCCGTTTTTCTTGTTCTGAGTTGGCAATGATGGCTCCGATGAGGGCACCAGCGAGGGCGCCAGCTCCTGCTCCGATGGCGGCACCATCGCCCCCGCCAGCCATGGCGCCGATGCTTGCACCCGTGGCGGCGCCGCCGACCATGCCGATTCCTGCACTGGTGGGGACCCCGCTGCCTGCGCCGATGCCTTTGCTTTTCGCGGCGGAGGGGGCGGAGGACATGAGTTGGGATCGGTACTGTTTTACGTCTGCACGAATAGCGGTGAGCCGGTCGTCGAGGGTTTGGGTGGCGGCGCGGTGTTTGGCTTCTCCATTTTCCAGCTCCCCGCGGGAGCGGAGGAGGGCGGGTGGAGGGGTAGTGGCTTCGCGGACAAAAATGGCTTCGAGGGCGGGGATGCGGGTGAAAGGGAGGAAATCGGCGCTGGTGACCTTCCAAGTTCCGGAGGAGCGCTCAGCGCGACGGACAGTCCAACCCCCCTGAAGAGTGGTGCCGGCGGGGAGGATGGTTTTGGCGGAGGCTAGATCGAAGACTTTGCCTGGGGGCAGATCGTAGGCGTAGACGATTTTTGGGAGGAAGCGTTTATGATTAGAGGAAAGATCTTTCGAAATGGCTACGGGCACAACGGGAGCGAGGAGGATATCCTCTTTGGATCGGAGAGTGATGGCGTAGTCGACGGAGACTCCGTCGTCGGAGAGGATAAGGCGACGTGGGGTTAGTTCGATACATTCGATTTGTTGGGGAAGGTGGCGGGAGAGAACGGAGCGGGCTAAGGCATCGGGAGGAAGATTTTGCCTGCGGTTCCACCAACCGGGGGTGGACTGATCGAGGGGGATGGCGGGTGGGAGTAGGGGCAAGGCGGTGGCATTGTTTTGCGTGCTGAGCTGTGAAAGTTGGCGAAGGGAGGAGCTCCAGCGGGCGTAGTCGGCTTGGAGAGCTTGAGGGGAGCGGATTTCGTCGTCGTTTTTGGAGTAGGATGATCCTCGAAGAAAAAAATAGAGGATGGTCGATCCAGCAAAAAGCAGGAGGAGTGCGCCCGCGATCCATTGGACAAAAGGGCGCCAGAATTCTGAGGAGGGGTTTTTTGTGGTCGAGGCAGTAGCTGGAGGAGGGGTAGAGGGCTGAGGGGTAAGCGAGGGTTGCGAAGAAATTTTTCCCGTTGGCGGAATACGGCGGGGAGGGCCGGATCGGAACATAAGGTGACGCTATCAGTGCCGAGGTGCGCGAGGAAGAGGAGTGGGGGGTTGGCAGAGGGGGCACCAGCAGGTGGTACGGCCGCCGATGGGCGCGCGCTGAAGTGGATGTTCGCAGCGGGGGCAGAATCCACCAGATTTCCAGCGGTGAGGGAAGAGCCAAGAGCGGGGCGGATTCGATCCGTGCTTACCGATGATGCGGAGGGCATCGTGGCAAATCTTGCGAATGTGGGTATGGAGATTGGAAATTGTTTTTTGAGAGAGGAGTCCAGCGTGGGTTCGTGGAGAAAGGCGTGTTCGCCAAAGAATTTCGTCGGCCATCCAGTTGCCGATGCCGGGGAAGAACTGCTGCATGAGGAGAAGGGCTTTGAGTGGGGCACGGGATCGGCGGGAGCAGATACCTTCGAGTTTTTTCTTACTGAATTTAGGAGAGTGGAGCGGGGGAGGGAGGGTGGTCCACCAAGAAGGAGGTTGAGGGGAAAGGGCGAAGCGGACCCGGCCGAAGAGGCGGGGATCCTGAAAGATGAGTGAGTAGCGTGCGGTGCGGAGAACGAGGTGATCGTGGGGGCGGGGTACGTGGGAGGCGGATGCGGTGGATAGTTTGCCTGTCATTCCGAGGTGGATGCCGAGCCAGGCATCGGAGCCGAAGCGGAAGAGCATCTGTTTACCGTGAGCGTGGGAAGATCGGAGATGGCGACCTTGGATAGTGCGGGAGAGGAGAGTAGTGGAAGTTTCGCGGAAGATACGTTTCTGTGAATGGAGATGAACGGAGATAACTTTCTGACGGAGGCCAGGATTCCACTTTTGGCGAAAGAATTCCACTTCGGCGAGTTCGGGCATAGAAGAGAAAAGGGTGGCTTGAATTGATTCGGAAGCAAGGCAAGGACCGATTCAGGCTTGGGCGCGGAGCTATTTTGGGACAATCTTTCGGGATGGCAGTAAAGCTTACGGGTCATCAGATTGAGGTCGTCCTGACGACGTTAGAGGGATGGACGCAGGATGCAGGTCGGATCAAAAAGGAGTATAAGTTTATCGATTTCACGGGGGCGGCGATGTTTATTACGGGAGCGAACCTTGAGGCGGAAAAGATGAATCACCACCCTGAAATCTGCCATGCCTACACCACGGTCAAGATTGAGATGACGACCCATGATGTGGGCGGTATTAGTGAGTTAGATTTGCGGTTGGCTAAAAAGCTGGACGCTCGGGCGAAACCTCATTTGGTTTAGAATTGAAATTTATGGCTAAGAAAGCACTGATCACGGGAATTACGGGGCAGGACGGTTCGTATCTGGCAGAGTTGCTTTTAGGAAAAGGGTACGAGGTGCATGGGATTATCCGGCGTTCCTCAAGCTTTAACACGGAGCGACTGGATGCGATTTATCGGGATCGCCATGAGAAGGGGGCAAAGTTCTTTTTGCACTATGGCGATTTAAGTGATCCAAGTTCGATGATCAAGATTCTGGGGGAAACGCAGCCTGAAGAGATTTATAATTTAGCGGCGCAGAGTCACGTGCGGGTAAGTTTCGACATTCCTGAGTACACTGGGGATGTGACGGGATTGGGGACGATTCGGATTCTGGATGCGATGCGGCAGGTGGCGCCCAAGGCACGATTTTATCAGGCTTCGAGTTCGGAGATGTACGGATTAGTGCAGGAGGTACCACAAAAAGAGACGACGCCGTTTTATCCGAGGAGTCCGTACGCGGCGGCCAAGGTATATTCCTTCTGGATCACGGTGAACTACAGAGAGAGTTACGGGCTACATGCCTCGAATGGGATTTTGTTTAATCACGAAAGCCCTCGTCGTGGGGAGACCTTTGTGACGAGAAAGATTACGCGGGCGGTGGCTAGGATTCAGGCGGGGTTGCAGGAGAAACTGTTTTTAGGGAATTTGGAGTCGAAGCGGGATTGGGGTTTTGCGCCGGAGTATGTGGAGGGGATGTGGCGGATGTTGCAACAAGAGAAACCGGATGACTATGTGATTGCGACAGGTGAAACGCATAGTGTGCAGGAGTTTGTTGAGGTGGCATTTGCGCGGGCGAAGTTGGATTGGAAAAAGCACGTGGCTTTTGACGAGCGGTATTTACGACCGGCGGAGGTGGACTTGCTGATTGGGGATGCCTCGAAAGCCAAAAAACAGCTGGGGTGGGTACCGAAGGTTAAGTTCAAGGAGCTGACGGAGATCATGGTAGACGCGGATATTTTACAGTTGGCGGAAGAGCGTGCAGGGAAGCGAATCCGGGACTAGCGATGAAAATATTTGTGGCCGGTCACCGTGGGATGGTGGGATCGGCGTTGGTGCGAGCGTTGGAGAAAAAAGCTGAGTGTCAGATTTTGACGAGGACGAGGGCGGAGTTGGATTTAACGGATGCAGGAGCGGTGGCGAAGTGGTTTAGTACGGAGAAGCCTGATCAGGTGATTGATGCGGCGGCGAGAGTTGGGGGAATTTTGGAGAATGCGAAGCGTCCGGTGGAGTTTCTTTTGGATAATTTGCGGATGCAAAACAATTTGATGGAGTCGGCTTTTGGGAATGGGTGTAAGAAATTTCTTTTTCTGGGGAGTTCCTGTATTTATCCGAAGCATGCGGAACAGCCGATTCGGGAAGATTCGCTCTTGAGCGGCCCGTTGGAACCGACGAACGATGCTTATGCGTTAGCGAAAATTGCGGGGGTGAGGTTAGCGCAGGCGTATCGGGATGAGTATGGAAAGAGTGCAATTTCGGCGATGCCGACGAATCTGTATGGTCCGGGGGACAACTTTGACCCTGAGAGTTCTCATGCATTGCCTGGGATGATAACGAAGTTTCATCGGGCGAAAGTGAAGGGTGAGAAAGAGGTGGTTTTGTGGGGCACGGGTTCGCCGAGGAGGGAGTGGTTGTATGTGGAGGATTTGGCAGATGGATTACTGATGTTGTTGGGGCAGTACGATGGGCGGGAGATTGTCAATGTGGGGGTGGGGGAAGACTCGACGATTTTGGAGTTGGCGGAGAACATAAAAAAGGCGGTTGGGTTTGGAGGGAAGATACGATGGGATACAAGCAAGCCGGATGGAACGCCGAGGAAGCTTTTAGATGTGACGAAGATACGCGGGATGGGGTGGAAGCCGAAGGTGTCGATGGAGGAGGGGATCGGTTTGGCGTACGAATGGTTTTTGAAGAATGCGCCTGAAGCGAAGGGGTGAGTTGTCTGTCTCCTATCCACAGAGGTGGTCAACTTTTTGAAGAAAGAGGATTGCGGAGTAAGAAAGGATTGCGGATCGTTTCATGATGTCTGAAGTTCTGATTATCCAGCACCAAGCGGGGGAGGGCCCGGGGACGATCGAGGAGGAGTTGCTTGGTGCGGGGCACAAGGTGCGAAAGGTACGAGTGGATGAGGGGGATAAGGTCCCGAGGGAGGTTGGTTCGCTGAGCGGTCTGGTGGTGATGGGTGGATCGATGGGGGTGGGGGATCAGGGAAAGCTAACTCACTTGAAGGATGAGATTGCCCTGCTGAAGCAGTTTCTTGTGGCAGAGAAGCCTATTTTGGGGATCTGTTTAGGAGCGCAGTTATTGGCGACTGCGTTGGGTGCGGAGGTGGTTGCGGGAGAGAAGGAGATTGGATGGTTGCCGGTGCGGAAGATGCCTGACGCTTTTAAGGATCCGGTGCTACGCAGATTGCCTGAGAATTTTCCGGCGTTGCTCTGGCATGGGGACCACTTTCCGTTGCCGAAAGGGGCGGCTCATCTTTTGAGCACGGACAAGTGTGGGTGCGCGGGTTTTCGCTACGGCAAGAAGGCGTATGGGTTGGTGCCACATCTGGAGATGACGGCAGCAATGGTGGACGAAATGGTGGCGGGATCGCGTAAGGAGTTGGTGGCGGCAGGAGTAGAGGTTGCTCAAATCCTTGAGGACACTTCGGAGCACATGGAGCCGGCGGAAGAGCTGGCGCGGGTGATGTGGCGAGGTTGGGCCGGGTTGTTGGGATAGAGAAGAGGCGGCGGGGAGGCCGCGATTGTTAAAAATTAACTTCGCTGCTGATTTTGAATTATGCAGAGAGGAAAAGATGATCAGTTATAATCATCTTTGTTGACGGAAGAGGCGTCGCGGGAGCCGAGAATCTCTGCTTGTTTGCCGACCCGAACGAGGGACTCGTCGAAACGGTATGCGTGGCAGTTGGGGCAAAGGAGGGCTTTTTTCAGGACGATGCTGCCGCACCCTTCGCAGACTTTGTAGTCGGCAGGATGGGCGAGGATCTTGGCGGCGGCGCCCGCGCGAGGATTCGGGTCAGTCATCTTCCGCAAACTACTGGCTGAGATGAGTTCGGCAAGAGGTTCGCGATGATGGGGAGAGGAGGTAAGGTGGGGTGATGTCAGTAAAAGCAAGCCGGATCTCGGAATTGTGGGAGGGGGTGGACCCCCGTGGGCGGGATGTGCGATATGCGGCCTATTTTGTGAGATTCAATCGGGAGGAGTACTATGAAGCGCATGATGTGCTGGAGTCGCTTTGGTTGGAGCGTGGACGCAAGGCGGAGGGGGCTACTTTCTATCAAGGATTGATCCAGTTGGCGGGCGCCTTTGTGCACTTGCGGAAACATTTCAAAGATCCTAGCCACCGAGTGCATAGTCAGCGGTTGAACCCAGCTTGCCGCTTGTTGGCGCTTGCGGAAAAGAATGTCGGTGCGTACGGGGAGGAGTGGGAGGGGTTGATTCTCCCGCCTATCCTGCGATTTGCAGGGGAGGTGCGGCTCGTTTTGGAAAAGGGTGATTTTAAAACGAATCCATGGCAACCGCAGTGCGGTCCCAGGCTTGAGTTGCCCAGAGAGCCATAGAAGCGAAGTGGGTTGGTCGCAGGCGGCTGGTTAGGAGATTAATCGTCTTTGGACTTGAGATTGTGGCTTTTCATTCCGTCGGTGAGATTTTCGGCAATACTATCAGCGATTCGCCCGACCTGCATCGATTCCTGAAGCCCAGTGGTTTTGGCAATAAAACCCCCAATTTTAGCAAAGGGGCTAAGACCTGGTCCAGGTGCGATTTTCCCTTTGACCGAGCTGTTAAAGACTAGAAATGGCTTTCCATTAGGACTTGAGGAATCGGAGACTGAGGTGATAACGCCGACCACTGGATTATCGGTGCCCATCATTTTTTTCCCTGGGTCGAGATTGACGACGTTGCTGGCTAATTTCCAGCCATTGGGAGGGACAAGACCTGTACCTGTCCAGACGCGGGCAGGGAGACCGGCGTCGTTGAGTTTTTCTAGGATGGCTTCGGTCAGATCTTTTTTCAGATCGGTCAACTTTTCTTTAGCGGCCTCTTCATCATCGCTGGGGAGAATAGAAATACCCTCTGCATTTTTCTTTTTGGCGTCGGCAATGGCAGCGGGCTCGATAGTCACGGGCAAAATATAGATTTGTGCGGGGGGCTTAGTGGGCCAAACAACTGAATTGGCTTCTGCAGGCTGAGCTGGTTTGACAGTTTCGTCGGCTGCGTAGGTGGACAAGCAACTCAGGAGGAGTGCCGAGAAGATAGATTTAATCACGAAAGTTATCAAAGGAGAGTGCGGCGGGAAAGTCGAGGCCTCTAAGGTGGGCGATGGCGGATTGCAGATCATCTCTGCTCTTCCCCGTGATGCGAACTTTAGGGCCCTCGATAGTCGCTTGAAGCTTAAGGCCTGAGCCACGAATCGATTGGCTGACGGCTTTGGCGTTCTCGCCTGATAGGCCTTGCTTCAAAAGGACCTCTTGGCGGGCTCGACCGACGGAGGAGAGCTCGGCGTCTTTCGTTTCGAGATTTTTAAGGGGGATGCCGCGTTTGGCGAGTTTGTTGATTACGATTTCGTGTAGTGCCTGAAGTTTAAAATTATCGCTGGCCGAAAGAACGAGCTTTTCTTTCTCCTCGGCGATTTCCCAGGTGATGCCTTTAAAATCAAAACGACTGGCAAGCTCTTTGCGCGCCATGAGCAGAGCGTTGTTGAGCTCGGCCATATCGATTTCGGAAACTACGTCAAAGGAGGGCATAAGAATTATTTTCCAACCTGAATGTCCAAATTGCCTTTTTGGATGTCGAGGGTCAAGTTGGAGCCGTCGAGAATATCTCCGGCGAGTAGTTGGCGAGAGAGGCGGGTTTCGACCTCGCGCTGGAGGTAGCGTTTGAGAGGACGGGCACCATAGACGGGATCGTAGCCTTCACGCCCGATGTGTTCGCGGGCGGCGTCGGTAAGTTTGAGGGTGATTCTCCGCTCAGAAAGGCGCTGGCGGAGAAGTCCGAGGAGAAGATCTACGATCTTCTTAATCTCCTCAAGGGTGAGGGGTTTAAAGAGAACGATATCATCCACCCGATTAAGAAATTCGGGGCGGAAATGCTTACGGAGTTCGGCCATGACGGCTTGGCGTGCTTTCTCGGTGATTTCTCCTTTGGAGTTGAGGCCTTCGATGAGCAGGGGGGAACCGATATTGGAGGTCATGATGATGATGGTGTTTTTGAAATCTACGGTGCGACCTTGGCTGTCGGTCAGGCGCCCGTCGTCGAGGATTTGGAGGAAGGTATTAAAGACATCGGGGTGGGCTTTTTCGATTTCATCAAAGAGAATGACGCAGTAGGGGCGACGCCGAACGGCTTCGGTGAGTTGACCACCCTCTTCGTAGCCAACGTAGCCTGGAGGCGCCCCGATCAGGCGGGAGACGGCATGTTTTTCCATATATTCGGACATATCGATGCGGATGACAGCTTCTTCACTATCGAAAAGAGTTGCAGCAAGGGCGCGAGCGAGTTCGGTTTTGCCTACGCCGGTAGGTCCGAGAAAAAGGAACGAGCCGATGGGTCGCTTAGGGTCTTTCAGGCCTGAGCGAGCACGTACAACGGCGTCGGCGACTGCTTGGACTGCTTCGTCCTGCCCGATTACGCGTTCGTGGAGAATCTTGTCGAGGCGGAGGAGTTTGTCTTTTTCTCCTTCGAGCAAGCGAGAAACGGGTATGCCGGTCCAGCGGGCAACGATATCGCCGACTTCCTCGGCGGTGACTTCTTCGCGAACGAGTTTGGCTTGGCCACCTTGTCCTTTGGCATCGATGGCAGCCTCGGCGGTTTTTAGTTTCTGCTCGAGGGCGGGCAGGCGACCGTACTGGAGTTCGGCGACTTTATTGAGATCGTAGCTGCGCTGGGCGGTTTCGATTTCTTGTCGGATTTGGTCGATCTCTGCGCGAATTTTGCGGGAGGACTCGACCCCACCCCGTTCCGACTGCCAGCGGGCGTGGAGGGCATCGCGCTTTGCCTTGAGGTCTGCCAACTCCTTTTCCAGGGTTTTTAGGCGCTCTTTCGATGGAGTGTCTTTCTCCTTTTTGAGAGCTTCACGCTCGATCTCGAGTTGCAGCGTCCTGCGCTGAAAGTTTTCGAGTTCTTCGGGCATCGACTCGATTTCGGTCCTGAGTTTGGCGGCGGCTTCGTCGATAAGGTCGATGGCTTTATCGGGAAGAAAGCGATCGGTGATGTAGCGGTGGGAGAGAGTGGCGGCAGCAACGAGGGCGGCGTCTTGGATGCGTACCCCGTGGTGGACTTCGTAGCGTTCGCGAAGACCGCGGAGAATGGAAACGGTGTCTTCGACGGAGGGTTCGGCCACGGTCACGGGTTGGAAGCGGCGCTCTAAAGCGGCATCTTTCTCGATGTACTTACGGTACTCGTCAAGGGTGGTGGCGCCGATGCAGTGGAGCTCGCCGCGGGCGAGCATGGGTTTGAGCATATTGCCCGCGTCCATCGCCCCTTCGGCTTTGCCCGCGCCGACGATGGTATGAATTTCGTCGATAAAAAGAATGACGGCCCCTTCAGCTTTGACCACCTCGTTGAGAACGGCTTTGAGGCGTTCCTCAAATTCCCCGCGGAACTTAGCTCCAGCTACAAGGGCGGCGAGATCGAGGGCGATAATCCTTTTATCTTTTAAACTTTCGGGAACGTCGCCCGCCATGATGCGCCGAGCGAGTCCTTCGACTATAGCGGTTTTGCCGACGCCAGGCTCTCCGATGAGGACTGGGTTATTTTTGGTGCGGCGAGAAAGGACTTGAATGGTGCGCCGGATTTCTGGGTCGCGACCGATTACGGGATCGAGTTTGCCTTGCCGGGCGAGACGAGTGAGGTCGCGGCCATATTTTTCTAGGGATTCGTAGGTGGCTTCGGGATTGGCGGAGGTAACGCGTTGGCCGCCTCGGACGGTTTGCAGGGCGGAGAGGAGTTTATCTGAGGTGATGCCGAATTCTTTGAGGACCTTAGCGGCTCCGGTGTGGGAGTCTTCTTGGAGGGCGGCAAGGAGGAGGTGCTCGACGCTGATGTAGTCATCTTTGAGTTTGGTGGCTTCGGCAGCGGCGCGGCCAAGGAGAGATTGGAGGCGAGGGGTGATGACGGTTCCGCCTGGGGAAGCGCCTGGGCCAGAGACTTTGGGCAAGCGAGCGATTTCTGATTCGAGGCGCTCGGCGAAGCGGGCAGGCTGGGTGCCCAGTTTCTCGATCAGGCGAGGAATGAGTCCATCGGTTTGGGTAGTAAGAGAGTGAAGCAGATGTTCGACTTCGACGGCGGGGTGCCCGGAGCGGGCGGCATCGGCTTGGGCTGCCGTGATAGCCTTCTGGGCGTTCTCGGTGAGTTTATTTATATCCACCTGTGAAGCATCGGACAGAACGTTGGGTTAGGCGAAGAAAAAATAGGGGGACAAGCGGGGTAGAAATAAAAAAGCCCGGCAGGGATAATCCTGCCGGGCTTTGGGTTGAGACGTTGTTTAGTAGCGATAGTGAGCGGGTTTGTACGGTCCTTCGACAGGGATGCCGAGATACTCGGACTGGTCCTTTGTCAGCTTGGTTAATTTGACTCCGATTTTTTCCAAGTGGAGGCGGGCGACTTCTTCGTCGAGAGCCTTCGGCAGGACGTAGACTGCGGGTTTGTAGAGGGTACGGTTTTTCCAGAGATCCAGCGCCGCTAGCGTCTGGTTAGAAAAGCTCGCACTCATGACGAAGCTGGGATGGCCCGTGGCACAGCCCAGATTGACGAGACGTCCCTCCGCGAGGAGAAAGAGCTCCCGCCCGCTGGGGAAAACATATTTGTCGAGCTGGGGCTTAATATTGATCCTTTTCACGCCAGGATGGTTGTTGAGTTTGTCGACTTGAATTTCGTTATCGAAGTGGCCGATATTGGCTATGACCGCCTGATCCTTCATCTTGGTCATGTGTTCGAGGGTGATGATGTCCTTGTTGCCGGTGGTGGTGATGTAGATGTCGGCACGACCGAAGGTTTCCTCGATGGTAGTGACTTCGAATCCTTCCATAGCGGCTTGGAGGGCGTTGATAGGATCGATCTCGGTGATGATGACTCGGGCGCCTTGGCCGCGGAGGGACTGGGCGGAGCCTTTGCCTACGTCTCCATAGCCGCAGACGACGGCGACTTTGCCTGAGATCATAACGTCGAGGGCGCGGTTGAGTCCGTCGACTAAGGAGTGGCGGCAACCGTAAAGGTTATCGAATTTTGTTTTGGTGACCGAGTCGTTGACATTGAAAGCAGGGACAAGAAGTTTGCCGATCTCTTGGAGTTTATAGAGGCGGTGGACTCCGGTAGTGGTTTCCTCGGCTACGCCTTTCCACTCTTTGACCATTTCATGAAAAATGGTGGGGGATTCGGCGTGAACTTTTTTAAGAAGATTTTTAATGACCTTCTCTTCTTCGCTGGAGCTGGAGGTATTGACCCAGCCGTCGCCGTTTTCGAGCTCATAGCCTTTGTGAAGAAATAGAGTGACGTCGCCCCCGTCATCGATGACGAGCTGTGGGCCTTTGCCCTCGGCGTTGACGATGGCTTTCCAGGTGCAATCCCAGTACTCCTCGAGAGTTTCGCCCTTCCAAGCGAAGACGGGCACGCCGGTAGCGGCGATGGCGGCGGCGGCTTGATCTTGAGTAGAGAAAATATTGCAACTAGCCCAGCGGACATCGGCTCCGAGAGCGACAAAGGTTTCAATGAGCACAGCGGTCTGGATGGTCATGTGGAGGGAACCAGTCACACGGACGCCAGCGAGGGGCTTGGCTTTGGTGTGTTGGTTACGGATCGACATCAGCCCAGGCATTTCTTTTTCGGCGATGATGATTTCTTTGCGACCGAAAGCGGCGAGGGAGATATCCTTTACATGATAATCTTGGTTTGATTTTGCAGGGCGTGGGGTAGTGGTTTTTGGGGTGAGGGTGGCGGTGCTCATATGTTTATCTCCTATTATTGTGGGTTTATTTCAATCCAGCGTGACGACGGAGTTGGCGGACACAGTCCGTATTCTCCCACGGGGCATAGGCTGGATTGCCCCGATGGCCGAAGTGGCCGTAGTTGGTTGTTTTCGAGTAAATAGGACGACGGAGACGGAGGTGGCGAATAATCTCGGCGGGACGGAAATCAAAGGTTTGGTGTACGGCTTTCTCGATTCGTTCGAAGCGAACTTTTTCAGTATTGAAGGTGTCGAGGCAGACGGAGACGGGATGGGGATGGCCAATGGCGTAGGCGAACTGGATTTCCACACGATCGGCGAGGCCGGCGGCGACAATGTTCTTGGCAACATAGCGACCCATGTAGGCTGCGCTGCGGTCGACTTTGGTGGGGTCTTTTCCACTGAAGGCGCCACCCCCGTGGCGACCCGCCCCGCCGTAGGTATCGACGATGATTTTGCGGCCGGTGAGACCACTATCGCCTTCGGGTCCCCCGACGACAAAGCGACCAGTGGGATTAACGAGAAATTCTGTACGCCGATCGAGCATCTTTTTTGGGAGAACTTTGCGAATGAGTTTTTCGATAATGAACTTCTCGATCTGGCGATGGGAGACGTCCTCACTGTGTTGGGTTGAAACCACGACGGCAGTGATGCGGACGGGTTTGTTCTGACGATACTCAACGGAGACTTGAGTTTTGGCGTCGGGGCGGAGCCAGGGAACTTTGCCAGACTTGCGGATGCGGCTGAGTTCGCGTCCAAGGTGGTGGGAGAACATGACGGGGGCGGGCATAAGTTCAGGGGTTTCGCGGCAGGCGAAGCCGAACATGAGGCCTTGATCGCCCGCTCCTTGCTCGGAGGATTTCTTTCCAGAAGCGCGGCGGGCATCAACGCCTTGGGCGATGTCGGGGCTTTGGCCGGTGAGGGCGTTCATGATATGGACGCGGTCGGCGTGGAAGACGTCTTCGGGATGAGTATAACCGATGGAACGGATGGTGGAGCGAACGATCTTATCGTAGTCCAATTTCGCGCGGGTGGTAATTTCCCCTGCGATGACGACGAGATTGGACTTAACGAGGGTTTCGCAGGCGACGCGACTGAGGGGGTCTTGGGCGAGGCAGGCATCGAGCACCGCATCGGAGATTCCGTCACAGACTTTGTCGGGATGGCCTTCGCCGACCGACTCAGAAGAAAAGATAAAATTCCCTTTCACGAGATTGAAATATGGCATTAGTTGGCGGTCATGCAAGAATAAATATTGATATATCATGATAAGATGATGAATCTATTAGGAGTATGACTCACCAAGTACGGCTTCTCGGGGCGTTAGCGGATCCAACCCGTTTGCGAATACTTGCTGCTTTGCGGGAGAATGAGCTTTCGGTGGCGGAGTTGCAGGAGGTGCTGGGGGTAGGGCAGTCGCGGATATCAAATCATTTGGCGCAATTAAAGTCGGTGGGACTTTTGCGAGATCGGCGTGAGGGGCAGAAGGCGTACTACCGGCGGGCGGATTTGAGTGGGGGTGTGAGTCGCGAAGTGTGGTCTTTGGCGGAGGGTGCGGCGAATGAGCTGAGCACGCAGGCGAGGGATAGTGATTCTTTGCGTCGGGTGCTTGGTCAGCGTCAGGAGAAATCAAAGAGGTACTTTGATGCGGTGGCGGGTCGGTTGGGCAAGAAGTACTGTCCCGGGCGATCGTGGGAGGCGGTGGGTCGGTTGCTTTTGGCGATGGCGCCGAGGCAGGTTTATGCCGATTTGGGTGCGGGGGAGGGATTGATTTCGCAGCTTTTGGCGGCGCGTGCGAAGAAGGTGATTGCCTTAGATTCTTCGCCGAAAATGGTGGAGGTGGGAAGGGAGTTGGCCAAGCGCAGTGGGTTGAAAAACTTAGAATATCGGCAAGGAGATTTGGAGGAGCCGCCGATTCGGCTGGGGTCGGTGGACGTGGCAATTTTAAGTCAGGCTTTGCACCATGCGGTACATCCGCCGCGCGCGCTGGAGGCGGCATGGAAAATATTGCGACCTGGGGGTACGATTTTGATTTTAGATTTGGTTGAGCACAGTTTTGAAGCGGCTCGCGAGATGTATGCGGATGTGTGGTTGGGTTTTGCTCCAACGGAATTGGCGAGAATGTTGCGAGAGGTGGGTTTTGAGGGAATTTCGGTGGAGATTGTGGCGAAGGAAAAGGAGGGGCCTGGATTTCAGACTCTTTTGGCGGTGGGGACAAAGTCTTCTTAGTTGGGGAGAAGACTTGGAAAGTGGCGGTGGGTAAGGCAAGCTTTTGGGCGGTACGCGCCCGTGGCGAAACTGGCAGACGCGCTAGATTCAGGTTCTAGTGGGGAAACCCTTGGAGGTTCAAATCCTCTCGGGCGCAACAATTGATTTGTGTTACCTGCTTGGACGACTTGGTCGAGGGTGTCGGCGTCTACGACCATGCCATAACCCAGGGCAGGTCCGGCGGTGATTACACTTACTTTACGAAATAACTTGGTTGAGGTCATGCCCGCGCATGGCGTGTCAAATTAGTTACGGGAATTTACAGGGTTGGGGAAGTAAGGCTGGTAGGCGATTGGTTCGCCGCCGGATGGTGGTGGTGGCGGTAGATGACTCATGGCGCGGGTGATGCAGTAGGCCAGCGTTTTGGCTGAATCTTCATTCTTCATGGTAAGGCTTTGATTATTAAGCCCACCAAACTGAAGCGCCACCTGCCAGTCAAACGTGATAGATTGTTTAAGGACGTACAAAGCGAAGGCAGCAACGATAACGCAAAAGATATAGTTTTGATTAGCTAACAAGACGGCGCTGATAATAAAGGCGGACAAGCTGACTAAAATTCCCAAAAGGGTAAAGATGCCTTAGCCTTTTTTAAAGTGAGATACTCCGATAACTTGCGATATGGCAAAAGCCTGATTGTGTGGTGGACCGATGAAAATTGCTTTTTGAGTTACGCGGATGGTGCCGTCGTTAAAAAAAACTACCTCTTCATTTTCTTCGGCAGGGACGGGATCGGGTGGATCAAAATGTATCCTACTGCTCACCCCTTAAGCCTGCTCTCGCTGGGCGGGGTAGCAACTACTTCTTAGTATCTCGCAAGGATTCGTCTAGGAGGTTTTCTAGTTTCTTTGCCTCGTCGTCCATCATATAAGATTTAGGAACTATTTGCCCTGCCGAATTTGGGTTATCCGATGGCAGGCGATAAGTAAACCCCCTCTGATCTATGAACCGAGATAGGGCCTCCAGAATTGAGGATGCCATTCTTTCAAACGTCAAAACATCCGACGAGGCTTTAGTTTTGTTAGCCACCTCTGCTTGTTTTTTTGTTCGTTCATCCCAAAGTTTATAAACCGCCCCTGGCCCTTTCCGTTCCGCCCTCACCAACTCTAGCTCCATCTGCCTCGATTCTTCGGCCATCCTCGCTTGATTCTTTTTCTCGGCCAGATCGGCGGGGGTTTCTTGTTCCTGCCCGTAAACCAGACCCGTGCATAGAAAACCTAAAATGAGTAACTTGACCATAGTAAAAGCCTGCTCCCAGTGGGAACCGTAGCAACTACTTTTTCTTTTTAGGTTTGGGGCGGTACTTACCGATGCCGAGGGCGGGGACGATCATTTCCTGCTCCGCCTTCGTTAGTGTGAAGTCTGCATTGTCACGCATGGCGAAGGTATGTGTGAATGGCGTGGGGGATCATTTTACGCCATGGACGTTGCCTTTTTCGTAGAGAGGTAGCGCAAATTAAATCATAGAAAATAAACTGATAACTGAACTGGGTGGGAGCTAGCTTTTGGCTGCTGATGGGATGTGGTCTGGTCTTTTCGGGTTAGGATAGGTTGAAGAATTAGGAATTGAATTAATACCCTCGGACCTACCTCGACTTTTGCTGTTTCAGCTCCGAAGAATGGGGCTTGGGTGCTTGCGCACATGACACTTTCTAGCGAGTGGTTAAGGTTTAGCTTCCCGCCACCAGGCAAGGAAGGCGAGGACGGCCCAAAGGGATCGGCGATGGTCGGCTTGACCCGTAAGGTGTTCGTGGGTCATTCGCTGCACCGCGATGGGATCCATCACGCCAGTGGAAGCTACGAGGGAGGTATCGGTGAGATCTTGCGCCCAGCTTTTTAGATCCTGCTGGAGCCAAGAGGCGACGGGCATGGCGAAGCCGGCTTTCTTGCGGCGAAGAATCGATTCAGGGAGATCGTTTTTGAGGGCTTCCCGCAAGATGAGTTTGGTTTGGCGTCCGCGCATTTTGTAGTCGGTACGCAAACCGAAGGCGTGGGTAACGAGATCGGGGTCGAGGAAGGGAACTCGTACTTCGAGGGAGTGGGCCATACTGGCGCGATCTACTTTCATGAGGACGCACTCTTGCAAATAGAGTTTTGTGCAAAGATAAAAGATGCGTTCGAGTCCACCTGAGAGACCGCTACGGCGAACGAGTCGGGTGACATCTTCAAAGGGGTTATGGCGTTGGAGTTCGTTGCGAACATCCGGGGAGAGAAGATCATTCCGCTCGGTATTGCCGCATGCGCCCATCCAGAGGAGGAAGCGGATTTCGGGAGGCAGGCCGAGTCCCTTGAGAAGCTGGGCGAGAATAAAGGGCACACTCTTATAGTTATGCGAGACGGGTAGGCGCTGGAGGATATGGTTGATGGCGTCGCGGATGCCGATAGGAAGAAAGGAGAGGCGTTCGACAAGAAGGTGAGCCTGAAAGCTGGGATAACCTGCGAAAAGTTCATCCCCGCCGTCTCCACCAAGCACGGTTTTGACTCGACCGGCTGCGAGGCGAGCGAGAAACCAGCTGGGAACTAGGGAGGCATCACCAAGAGGTTCATCGAGTCCTTTGTAAATTTTTGGTAAGGCACCGACGACATCCCCTGCGGTGAGGGTTTGATGATGATGTTGCGTGCCAACTTTGCGGGCGACCTCCTCGGCGAAGGGAAGTTCGTTGTAGGAAGCTTCTTGGAAGCCAATTGAGAAGGAGTGGAGCTTGCGACCCGCGAGAGGAGCGGCGAGGGCGGCGACGGCGCTTGAGTCGATGCCGCCGCTAAGAAGGATGCCGACCTCGACATCGCTACGGAGCTGGTAACGGACGGCCTCGCGGAGTAGGTCGCGGGTTGTTTTAGCGGACTCATCAAAAGTTCCTGCTCCGACAGGATTGTCCTCAATGGGCAGATCCCAAAAATATTCGGTACGGCGACCTGCAGGTGACCAGGTGACCATTTGGCCGGGCTCGAGCTTACGCACGCCGGCATAGGCGGTTGAGGGAGCGGGGATATAGCCGAAGGCGAGATACTTGTTAACGGAGGATGGATCGAGGCCGGGCCGAAAATCGGGGTAACGGAGAAGAGAACGAAGTTCGGAGGCAAAGAGAAGTTCGCCACGATAGTTGGCGTAGTAGAGTGGCTTGATGCCCAGGGGATCGCGAGCGAGGACGAGGCGTTTCTCGCGTGAGTCCCAGATGGCGAAGGCAAACATGCCGTTGAGTCTAGGCAGACAGTCGGCCCCGTCTTCAGCCCAAGCCTGGAGAAGGACTTCCGTATCGGACTGGGTGCGGAAGGTGGCTCCGCGGGCTTCGAGATCGCGGCGGAGTTCGAGGTAGTTATAAATCTCTCCATTAAAAACGATGTGCCAGCGTCCATCGGCGGACGACATGGGCTGAGCTCCGCCGGTGAGATCGAGAATGCTGAGGCGGCGATGACCGAGGCGGACAGCGGGATCGGCGTAGGCGCCCTCGGCGTCGGGCCCTCGATGAAGGAGGGCGTTGGTCATAGCGGAGAGGGCCGCCTCCGGTTTAGCGGGGTGGTGTCGGTTGGTGGTAAATCCAGCAATGCCGCACATAGGATACGATGATTGATGGAAAGAAAGAGTGATTCAAGGCTCGAGCTTGGATCGATAGAAAACTTTTGGCAGGATCGGGAAATGGAAAATCGGCCCCAATGGAAGGAACGACTCCTGCTTTTGGTTTTAGCGGTGGCGGTGGCATTTCCATTTTTGGGATCATTTGGATTACTGGAACCTGATGAGGGGAGATTCGCACAGATTGGGCGGGAGATGGCGGCGAGCGGGGATTTTCTGATTCCTCGGCTCAATGGGATTGAGCAATTTTACAAGCCACCGCTTGTCTACTGGATTAGTGCGGTGGGGATGCGACTTTTTGGGGTTTCGGAGTGGACGGCGCGGTTACCTTCGGCCTTGGCCTTTGTGGGAATTATCTGGCTGGTGGGTTGGATGGGTTGGCGAGTGGGAGGGCGGAAGGTGGGTTGGATGGCGGCTTTGATTTTGGCATCGATGGTGGAGCCGTATGCGCTGGGGCGGCAGATCACGCTGGATATGAGCCTGACGTTTTGGGTGACCGCGGCGATGGCTTGTTTAGTGGAGGTGGGGTTGGGTGGAAAGGGGAGAGGTTGGGGTTATCTATTTTTCTTTTGTATGGGGATGGGATTTTTGGCCAAGGGCCCGATGGCTTGGGTGGTGCCGCTGTCGGCGGCATGGATGTGGGGATGGTCGGATAAAAGGAGTGGAAAAAAACTGACTCTTCCGTGGAAAAGCGGGATGGCGCTGACTTTCGGGGTGGCGTTGAGTTGGTTTGTGTTGGTTTGCGTGAAGTATCCTGAGTTGTGGAAATATTTTCTTGGGTATGAGTTAGTGGAGCGTTTTGCGAGCACTACGCATGGCCGCTCGAAGCCGTGGTGGTTTTTCTTGCCGATTTTGGCGATTGGGACGGTGCCTTGGACGGGATTTTTGCTCGGATTGGGGGCAATAGGGTGGAGGAAACTGAAAGAGAACTCTTTGACGTCGGTGCAGTGGGCGCTGGGAGGTGCGATCGTTATTCCATTTGTGGTGGTGAGTTGTAGTGGATCGAAATTGCTGACGTATATTTTACCGATCTACCCGGCGGTGGCTTTGGCTTTGGCGATGGGGTTGAGGAGGGGGATAGGCGGGGGTTGGGGAAAGTTAGGCTGGGGGATCGCTTTAACTCTTTTGAGTTTGTTGGGGCCTGGACTCTGGTCGGTTCGACATTTTTGGAGCGAGGCGGCGGTGGCGGTTCCGTCTGCGATGTACTTAGGTGGGGCGACGGGTTTTGGGGCGATTTTGATTTTTGCGTGGTGGATCAAGGTTAGGAAAGGGGATGTGCTGGTGAAGGTGGGTTGGGTGGCAGGAGTAGCGTTGCTGATGTGGCATGGGGCGAGTGGGGAGATGGAGAGGATCAATGATTTACTTGGAAGACAGGCGAGTGTGCGTTCCTTGGCTGGGTTAGTGGAAAAGCGGATGCCTGCGCGGCTTTTTATTTATCGAGCTAGGGCGTCGGGGTTTATTTTTAGGTTAGATCGTAACGTCTGGATTAATCGGCGGGATGCTGATGTGGTGGTGGAGTCATCAGAGGAGGCCAAGGAGAGACTGTTTGAGAAGCCTGATGAACTGCGCAGGGGATTGGGGGCAGGGGAAAGGGTGGAGGGAATTACTTTGCGAGAAGTTTTTCGTGAAGAGTTTGCAAGCAAGCAGTGGGAGATTGTGGGCCGAGCGGGGGAATTTTATCTCGTTCGGTCGTGGGGCTTAGGAAACTGAGATTGGGCTGGGTACGAAGGGCTTGCCGCTACGGAGGGCGGTGGCGATTTCGGTCGCTAGATGGGGTGAAGGTGGGCGGAGGAGAAGATTTTTCCAGTTTTCGGGTTTTTCTTGAGGCCAAGGGGAAAGAATAGAAAGAAGCTGGGATTGGGGGTGGGCGCTTCCCCAAGGCCAGTGAGATGGAGAAGGGCAGAGGCCAGCGGTGAAGGCGTTTCTTTCAATGTAGTGGGCTACTTTTAAAAATCCGCGACCGCGGGCGACTTCGTGAGACCGGTAGCGGTTTTGGTACACGGCGCCTTTGCCAACGGTTTCGTGTCTCCAGCGCCATTGCCTTGCCTGATTTGAGGTGAACATCTTCATCATTTTAGAGAGGTCGGGGGTTTCCTTTATTAAGACAAGCAGATGCCAGTGGTTGGGCATCAAGCAGTAGCAGAGGAGAGAGACAGAGTGTTGGGAGATGGCATGATGAAGAATATTCTCGCAATGGTTGAAGTCGTAGGGGTCGGAAAAAATTTCTTCTTGTCGCGAACCGCGATTACAGATGTGAAGCAAGGTGTGTGGGTTGTATCTGCGTATAGGTCTTCCCATAGGAGATTAAACTTGAGATATCGGAAAAAGTTGCGGTGATATTTCTGATTGGTGTCAGACACGTGTCTGACATGGGGATTAAGGGGAGGTGGGAAGAAGAAGAGAACTGGAGAGGGGAGGGAGGGTGAGGGTGAGGTGGCCGTTTTTTACGGAGAGGGGGGTGGGGGTGGGTTTGGCGGAGGAAAATGGGGAGGGGGTAGGGGGTTGGGGTAGGGTTTGGGTGAGGGGACCGTCGGGGAGTTCTGGGGATACGAGGAGGTCGAGGACGACCGCCTTGTCGGAACGATTGAAGGCGATGAGAACCCGATCTCCCTGATAGGCGCGAATGATGGCGTAGGTGTCTTTTTTTGCCTCGATCGCTCGTCGGCTTCCGTAGCGCAAAGCGGGATGAGCGGAGCGTAGATGGGTCAGTTTGGAAACGTGATCGAGAGTAGTTTTTGCTTCGCCAGTAGCTTTCTCGGGATCGGGAAGCATTCTGCGGTTATCCGGGTCGCCCGCACCCGTGAGACCCATTTCGTCCCCGTAGTAGATCATAGGCACGCCCGAGAGAGTCGTGAGAAAGGTGAAAGCCATTCGCAACTTTGCGTAGGAGGAGGGATGGTTTACAGCAGAGGGATATTTCCACCCCGCTTCCTCTTCGTCCGGCTCGCGAGGATCGGGAAGATCTTCGTCGGCATAAGCGAGAAAGCGAGGTTTGTCGTGATTGCCAAGGAGGGGAGACATGGCGGTTTCAAGACCGTAGACGCGCTCAGAATCGGTCACGGCGGCTTCCAGTTCGGAAAAGCCGGTGGAGCCCAATGCGAAAGTGGAAAGCAGGGTGTCGTAGAGCGGGAAATCGAACTGGCCATCCAGTTTGGCAGGACCGACGAAGCTAGCGATTCCCTCCCGACTCATAAAAGTTTCCCCCACAAGGTAGAAGGATGGGTCGGAAGCGACGGAAAGATCGGAGCGAAGACCCGAGCGAAATGCGGACCAGAATTTGGGAGGAATGTGTTTCACCGCGTCGAGACGGAAGCCGTCGAGATTGAATCGTTTGACCCAATCGACGGCGTTGGAGATGAGAAACTGAGAGGCGGCGGACTGATCGTAGTTAAATCGGGGGAGGAACGGTTCGAACCAGGTGGTGAATTGGGTTTCCGCATCCCATTTGCGGAGATTTTTCGTTCCATCGGGGAGAGTGAGAGAGCCGAACCAGTCGGGATGATCCTTGTAGACAGGATTATCCTGATGAACGTGGGCGAGAACTAGATCGAGGAGGACGCGGAGACCGTGCTGGCGGGCGGATTCGGTCAAAGCGAGCAGTGCTTCGTTGCCGCCGAAGCGAGGTTCCACCTCGGTGGAGGAAAGAGGCCAGTAGCCGTGGTAGCCCGTATACCAGCGGCCTGGGGGAAGATACTCTTGAAAAGATTGAGGAGGGTTCTGGTTGACGGGGGAGAGCCAGAGAGTGTTGACGCCGAGTTTTTCGAAGTAACCGTTTTCGATCAGTTGGCGCAGACCGATGAGATCGCCGCCAAGGTACTGGGCAGGTTTCTCAACTTTTGTATCTGCGGAGGGATTATTTTTCGGGTCTCCATCGACCATCCGATCGATGAAGGCGAAGTAGATGATGTGATCGAGACGGTTGGCATTGGTCTTGGTTTCGGGATTGATGCTGGCACGGGCAGGTCGGGCGAGAGTGCCGTCCTGGCCCACGGCGGCGAGGCGGATCCAAGAGTCGGGAGGAAGAGAGGAGGTATCGATTTCCCAGCGACCGGGGGCGGGGTGGGTGGCGGGGATGAGGCGGGAGGTGCCGTTGGGGAGTTCGGCGACGCAAGAGAGGGAGGAGGATTTCCATCCTGCGGGGGCGGACAGGAAGGTGAGGAGGCCTGGCTTGTGAGATTCTGCGTAGAGGAAAGTGGGGGAGGTTTCGTGATCAGGAATCTTGACGAGGGAATTTTTATCCCCTGTACCGTCGGCCAGGGTGAGGGAGTTGTCTGGGTCGGGGCGCCAATCGCCGTCCACGACAAGTTTGTAGGTTTGGGGTCCTGGGGGAAGAGGAAGGGAGAGGGACCAGAGGTTTCCTTTTTCGTGAGAGAGGGGATGGGAGGAGGGATTCCAGCTGTTGAAGGCGCCTGCGACGGAGACTGATTTTTCCGAGCCTTTGCCTGTGAAGGTGAAGCGGTGGGTGGGAGTAGAGGGAACAGAGAGAGTGAGAATTCCTGAGAGGGGTTCTCTTTTGGAGGAGACGACCTGTAGGGGGAGATCGATCAGGCCAGAAAATCCGGGTTGAGTTTGGATTTTGAGTTGGCGGGTGGAGAAATCGAGTTTGGCGGAGAGAGATGCGGGTGGGGTGAGTTCGATCTTGTCGTCGGGGCGGAGGGAGAGCCAGCGGGTGAGGTCGAGTGTGGTCGTCTTATCGGAGGAGATATATTGGATAGGAATCCAGCCGAGCTGGGGAAGTTCGCTGGCTGAGCGGGCGGAGGAATCGAGGAGTAGGGAAAAGAAAAAGAAACAGAGAACTGAAGTTACTGGAACACCCGCGCGATAATTCATGGGGTAAGGTTTATTTTTGAGCAAAAAAAGTTTTTGGGTGGAGTGAATCGCCGTCGATCCAGTGACTCTCGACTTGGAGGACTTTGGCAGAGGGGGGGAGTCCGTGTTCACCTCGCATAAGGTGGGAGGAGAGGAGATCGACGGCGTTGGCGCCGACGGATTCATTGTTCTGGTTCATGCCCGCCCATCCTGTCATGGAGGGGTCCCAATCGAGGTGGGCGAGGGCGGGGGGGGGAGTTTTTGCATTCTTGAGCCATGGAGCGATTTCGAGGTGAGTGGTGAGGAGGGAGTCGGGTTTGGTGCGGGCGAACCATTCGAGAAAGGAGGATTGATCTCCAGGTTGAAACCACCAGATGCGTTCGGTGATTTTATGTAGGGGTTCGCCCGTTGTGGTTTGAGATTGGAGGAAAGCGGCGGAGAAGCGACCGTAGAGGATTGCATCGATGGCAGAGGAGATAACGAGGCCTGGGCGTTTTTTTCCTAGGGCGTGGAGTTGGCGAACGGCATCGAAGGAGGTGGAGTACTGGTCGTTGGAGGAGCAGTGGATGGCGGGTGAGGAGGGACGGGTACCGAGAACGACGGAGGTCTGGTGGGCTATGATGGGGTCGGTCCAGCTGGGGAGAGTGGCTTTGGGCGGGAGTCCGAGAAAAGCGACACCTTGGATGCCGCGGGCTTGGAGGACGTCGGGCAGTTTGGGGTTTCCCTGGAGAAGAGGATCATCTGCCCAGAAGGGATCGACCTGATAGCCGAGTGTGGTCGCGCGATTTTCGAATCCGCGAAGGAGAGAACGGAAGGTGTGATTTTGTTCGGCGAGTGCTTGGGTGATGTGGAGACCGACGAGGGCGAGAGAGCCGCGGTACTGGGTGGTGGAACCGGAGCGGAGTTGGCTCATGACGAGGGCGACCATGGGATTGGCGCGGTAGCCCATTTTTTTGGCGAGGGCTTGGATCCGGCGTCGGGTGGATTCACGGATACGAGGATCGTTACGGAGAGCGAGGGAGACAGTGGCTTTGCCGACGCCAGCGGCTTGAGCAAGGTCGGCCATACTGAGGGACTTCATAGGACAAGGCTAAATTAAACTGTTCCGCATAGCCTTACCAATGGGAAATAGGCTATTTAAACGGTTCCACAAAACAGGCACTTGCGGGAATCATGCCTGTAGAGTATTTTGCTTGGGTAAGGATAAACCAAAAGTAATCAAAAAACGAGGAGATAAAATTATGCAAAAGTTTATGAAGTTTATGTTGGTCGGATTAGTCTTAGTTGGATCCAATCAATTGAGTCGTGCGGGTGTCAATATTGTAGACGATTTTATCATTCTAAACGCCCTCGGCACTGGGGCGACGTTCTCTGGGCAAAACTACTACGATGTGAAGAGAGATACTGGGTTGCTCAATCCAAATTTAAGCGGGGCTAATTTGGGCACCTTTAATATTTTGTCAACGGCCGTGACCATTGGGGGAAATACCTATAGTGGGAATGGCCTTTTGCAATTGAAGGGAGCTGAGTTAAAAACAAACAGTAACAATGGGGATTATCAAAACAGTAACAATTTCGGAAGGCTGTTTTACGCGGTGACGGCGGCAGGGGTCACTGCATCCTCTTTTACGACCTTGAACATGAGCTTAACGAGCGAGGCTTTTCCTAATTACACTTGGGCAAATACGGCTACATCCGTAAATCTACTTCAAGGATTAGCGGAGGGGTCTTATAAGTTAACGGCCTACTTTGAAACCAACGGATCTTACTGGACGGGTACTCAGCAATTCTACTCGATCAATCCTGACAACAACGGCGGAGCAAACTATGTGGCCACATTCAATGTTGTGCCTGAGCCTTCAACGGGAGTGCTAATGGGCTTGGGTATTGCTGGGTTGCTGGTATTGCGACGGATTCGTAAGAACGCGTAAGAGATTTTCTCTCAAGAAAAGCCCTGCGACCTCGGTCGCGGGGTTTTTTGTTTTAAGGGCAGGTCTTGAATAATTTAAAAATTGGCGGGCGTTTTGGGTTGGGCTTTGGGTTGGGTTTTGGGTTCTAAGTTCTGGTGTTTAGAAAGGGCTTTGAGTTTTGGGTTCTGGTGTCAGACACTGTGTTCGGTGGATGTGGTTTGGGTGGAGGGGATTGAACGAATCTGTCTGACACCGAGCGGAGAGTTTTGGTGGGCAGGATTGAGCGGATCTGTGTGAATCCGAGCGGGAAGTTTAGGTAAAGTAGTGATGGGTTTTGGTGTCGGGTTGGGCTTCTAGTCCTAGGTTCTGGTGTCAGACACTGTGTTCGGTGGGTGAGGCTTGGGTGGTAGAGGATTGAACGAATCTGTCTGACACCGAGCGGAGAGTTTTGGTGGGCAGGATTGAGCGGATCTGTGTGAATCCGAGCGGGAAGTTTAGGTAAAGTAGTGATGGGTTTTGGTGTCGGGTTGGGCTTCTAGTCCTAGGTTCTGGTGTCAGACACTGTGTTCGGTGGGTGAGGCTTGGGTGGTAGAGGATTGAACGAATCTGTCTGACACCGAGCGGAGAGTTTGGGTGGGCAGGATTGAGCGAATCTGTCTGACACCGAGCGGGGAGTTTACGTGGGAGAGGATTTAGCGGATCTGTCTGAGACCGAGCGGGGAGTATTTAGTCGTGGTGAATGCGGAGGGTGAGGATGGCGGCGAGGATGAGGCAGGCTCCGCCGAAGGTGACGACGTTCATCCGATGGATTTGAGGGAAGAACTCCATGGCACGGCTGACGATGACGGCGATGAGAATTTGGGGAAGAACGATGAAGAGATTAAAGATTCCCATGTAGACCCCCATTTTGGATGAGGGGATAGAGGCGGAGAGCATGGCGTAGGGCATGGAGAGGATAGAGGCCCAGGCGATGCCGACTCCTGCAAAGCAGATTCCTAGGAGAAGGGAGAGGTTGTCGCCACGGGGAAGGAGCCCGACGGAGGCTAGACCGATGCCGCCAAGGAGAAGGGAGACGGTGTGGATTGCACGGGCAGAAAACTTACGCCCCAGATAGAGGAAGGCCATGGCGGCGAAGAAGGCGATGAGGTTGTAGATGGCAAAGGAGTCATTCGCCATGGTGATGCCTTGAGGATAAAGAGGATCTTGCGGGCCGGTGGCTCCGAGAAGATCGCGAGCGACGGCGACAGGAAAGAATATCCACATACAGAAGAGGGCCATCCAGGTGAAGAATTGAACTGAGGCGAGCTGGCGCATGGTGCCGGGCATAGATCGGATCGCAGTGGCGATTTCACCCATGCCTTCGTTTTGGAGTTTTTTGAATTCTTGAAGGTCGGTGGGTGGTGTCTCTTTTGTGGTCAGCACAGTCCAGAGAACGCTAAGGAGAAAGACAACGGCTCCGATGGTAAAGGCGAGGTGGACGGTTTGGGGGATAGGATGGTCGGGAGAAGAGGTGGAGGTGATACCGAATTGGGAGTGAAGCCAGCCAGGGAGTTTGGAGGCGAGGACGGCTCCGGCGCCGATGAAGACGCTTTGCATGGCAAAGCCGACGGTGCGTTGGCGTTCGGGAAGGAGATCGGCGACAAAGGCGCGGAAGGGTTCCATGCTGACATTGACTGAGGCATCGAGGATCCAGAGGAGACCTGCGGCCATCCAGAGGGCGCTGGAGCGGGGCATGAGGAAGAGGGCGAGGGAGGCGAGGAGAGCGCCTACGAGGAAGTAGGGGCGTCGCCGACCGAGGATCGGGTGCCAGGTGCGGTCGCTGAAGTGTCCGATGATGGGTTGGATGATCAGGCCAGTGATGGGGGCAGCGAGCCAGAGAAGGGGGAGGGCGGATTCGGAAGCGCCGAGGTATTCGTAGATCGAGCTCATGTTGCCCATTTGGAGGCCCCAACCGAACTGGATGCCAAAGAAGCCGAACGACATATTCCAAATGGAGAGGAAGGAGGAGGCGATTGGGGTGGGGGATGGTGCTGATTTCATAGGGGGATTATCTCCTAAAAAATGAAAAAGAGGAGGGGGAAAATGGACAAGATGAGTCGGAGTTACTGGATCTTCTCGACTATGAGGCGATAGAATCTGCGGGAAGGAGAGATTACGGAATCAATGTAGCTGCCGATGGCTAGGCCATTAGCATTGTTCACAGTACCGATAGACACCCAAGCTCCACTCGACGATAGATCCTCACGGGCCTGGACGGTGTAGGTCCGACCAAGGACTGCAGTCCAAGTGAGAGTAGTTCCTGTTGGAGTGGCAACGATGGTTTCAATCGCGAAGCGGGAGTTGGCGTTGAGCGGGTCGGTGCCTGCAATTAGCTCATCGGCGTTAGTTTGGCCGTCATTGTCCTCGTCGCCACTAGCGGTGAGGGAGCGAACGGAGGGGGAGGAGGTTGAGGCGCCGGAGGTTTTGGATGGGTCGTTAGGATTGAGGGCAGTGACGGTGAAGGTGTAGGTTCCGGGGGTCAATACTGGGAATGAAACTGAGGTTGAGGTTGTTTCAACTGTGGATCCGTTGCTGGCCGTAATCCGGTAAGTAGGAGTTAGACCTTCTGGGTCGGTCACAGCGTTCCAACTCACGGTGGTGGTGCCGTTCGCGGTGATGGAGGAGGAGATTGTGGGAGTTCCGGTGACGGCGGGTGGGGCTGTGACGTCGTAAAGTTTGAGGTATTGGGCTTCGAAGGGAGCCGATCCCCATGGGGAATCGGTGACCGGAGCACTCGGGAGGGAAACGTAGATTCCACCCGATAGGATGTTTGCCCCAGTGAATCCGTTGTTACCCCAGAGGAATTTATCGCGACGGTCGGAATATTCGTTATTGGGTCCAAGATAGGCGGCGATGTTGCGGACATTATAAGTCCGACCAGATTTGATGCCGAGGAGGGTGCCAAGACCCGAGGGAATGGCGAAGGTGTTTTGGCGGGCAGTGGTACGGTCTAAATTTACGAAGCCGAAAACAACATCCTTGGTGGCGGGGGAGGCGTTGGCCTCCTCATACTTGGCCACGGCGAAGATTTTTTGATCAGGATCGCTCGAGCCTGTAGGATTCAGGAACCAGCGACTGGAGGAGCGGAGGGCGGGGCTGAATTTCCGCGCCAAACCGACTCCAGCGTAGGCGGGTTTTAGATTCTGAACCCCGAGTGAGTTCAATCCCCAAGCGGTCCACTGGGGTTGCATGGAGTTCCATGCCTTGAAGTGGGGAATACTTTTTCCGAAATTGGCCTCGTAATTGTCAAAGCTGAGAGAAGCGGCGGTGCCGATTTCTTGGCCGTAAAAGATCATGGGGGCTCCGTCACTGGTGCTACCGACGGCATAACGGATAAAAGCTTCCCAAGAATCGGAGTACCCAGCCTCGTCGTGAGAGGTGTTGTTGAGCAGGACAAGACTCTGACCGTAGGCGCTGCGGCGGTCCTCCATGATCGAGCGGTAGGCGGACGTGGTTGTGGCCGCCTGAAGCGGGAATACGATGTTTTCGTTGAGGACGGCGAAGTGCCGGCTGGAACGGTAGGTCACCTGCTCGCCGTCGAGACTTTCCGTCATGAAGACGAAGTTCCACTTCAGCTCATGGGTGCGGTTGATGATGTACTCCATGGCTTGAGGCGGAAGACCCTGTCCGAAATCTTTGCGCAAACCGTCGATTCCGACGGCATCCCAAGCATCGCGAGCGGCGCCATCCGAGCTGGTTGAATTGTATCCACGGTGGCCCGACTGGATAATCCAATGGGGCAACACTTCGCCGAAGTAGCGCCAGACGCCTCTTGTCGTAGAGGACATTCCGCCGAAGTCCATCCAATCGCCTTCGTTACGGGTAATGGCAACGCTAGTTTCGCGGCTCGGGTTTCCTGTGACGAGGGTCGCGTAGTTTCCGAAAAAAACATCCCGCACATCGGACCATTTTCCGAAATCGTTGCGATCGGGAGCGGTTGCGATCTGGTTGGCGGTCTGGGCCGGGGCGCTGTAAGCGGCCACTCCGCCATTGCCATCGGTCGAAAAGAATCCCGGGACCCGGTCTCGGATTTTGTCGCTGGGCTGCCAATCGCTGGAGCTGCCAAAAATCTCCACGCCCTTTTGCCCGAGAACCACATCTGGAGCGGTGTGGTTGAAGGGAAAATCCAACATCAGCTGAATTCCTCCTTGGTCGGCCGCCGAGGCGAAATTCTTGAATGCCGCCATGGCCGCCGCGTAGTTGGCAGAATTGCCAACAGGATCGGTCAAGGAACCGTCATAATTACGGGTATAGAGTGGGTTAATTTCCCAAAAGTTCCGGATGGAGTAAGGGCTTCCGGGATCATAGAGGGAGTTGGTGGTTGGGTCGGTTTGGCGTCCATCCAGACCTTGGGGATGGAATGGCTGAAACCAGATCCAGTTGGCCCCGAGATTTTGTAGCCAGGTGATATTGACCCGTTTGGCCGGATCGTGGAGATCTTCGAAAGTGCCCCGACCGGAGAAGCTTGCCGCGGTGGCATTGGCATTGGCCACATGCAGTTCGTAAACCCGCATATCTCGAGCAATTTTTGGAGCTACGACCACGGCGTGGTCGCGGATTCCGGAACTGCCTAACCAGATCCACGGGTCGTTCGAGCTAGCGCGGTAGCGGGCGGTGACACGATAAGCACCGGTCTTGAGCACCGGCAGGTCGAGTTCGTAGGTGCCGTCATTGTTCGAATCAGTCATGGCATAGGCTCGGAAATAGGCCCCAGTGTCTGCGGTGGTAGTGAGGTTGCCGTCGGGCGGTAGAATGCCGTCCTCAATACCGTCATTGTCGAAGTCGTCGTTCGCCCGGTCACGATTGTTGAGGTTGGCGAACGCTTCAACCTGTGCGACAAACCCCGGATTCAGTCGAATCGGCAGCGTTGGGAAGGAAGTGTCGTTGTTCTCGTCGATGTAGAAGTTGGATTTCGAATAGTCGCCACTTGTTCCGTTGACGGTGAAGACCGGACGGGGAGGGGAAATAGTGAAAGAGTAAGGGTTCGCCTGCGCCACGGACTCGGTCGTCGTGACGGCGTTTCCGGAATGTACAAATGTGCGTGAACGGTTGCTGAAATCGGTGATGAAATAGTATTCAATTGTGGAACCGACTGTCGCCGGCATGGTCAGGGACGCTTTCCAGAATTGGTTGAGACTTTGGCCAGAACCGGTATTTGAGTGCGACGCGAATAATGGAGGGTTTACCGACAGCCACACGCCACGATTGATCCGGTAAACAAGATACCCCTCCGTCTGGATGGCCCCGTCACCCTTCCAAACACCTTGGTAGAAAGTCACACTTTGACTGGCGCCTGGGGTGGCTGGATCGCGCATAGACCCGAGGATTCCATCCTGAGTGGATTCAGGAATATGCCAAATATTGGCCTGTTGCGCTAACAGTGGCGTCGTTATTAGCAGCCACGCTGAGATAAAAAGTGTCCATATCCTAATCCTGAAAAGGGTGCGGCGGCGTTCTGGACAGTGGTTATGCGAAAAGTCTATTAAGCTGTTCATGGTGCAGTGATTTTCACTTTGTAGAATTTGCTGGTGGGTGGAGTGGTAAAGGTATCGGTGACCGATTGGGATTGCCCGTTACCCGCTTTAGGGTCGCCGATATTGGGCCAACTGGTTCCCGCGAGATTTTCGGTCCCGACGACCTGATAGGTGCGACCTACGACGGTGGGGAAGGTGATGGTGAATCCAGAGGCGGTAGTTCCGCTGACTTCAACGGCGGGCATTCCGCTGGAAGCAGAGTTAGGATTGGAGCCGATGGCATATTCCTGAAGATTGGTCACTCCATCGTTGTCGGGGTCGCCGTTGGCGAGTTGGCCTAAGTTGCCAAAGTTGGTGCTTTCCCAATCATCGGGCAGACCGTCGCTATCGGTATCGGGGTTGTCGATTCCTTGGTCGAAGCCGAGGGTGACGGTGTGGGGGCCATCTCCGACGAGGGCGATTTCCACCTGTTGGGTTTGGGCTTGGTTGCGCATGTTGATCGAGCTGAAGGAGGCCAAGCTATCGGTATCGGTGGCGATGGAATTGATGGTGGCTCCCGTTCCCGAGACCTCGAGGAAGGCACGGACGGTGGCGGAGGGGGAGGTATTGGCCAGATTGAGGCGCTGAGGAGAGGGGAGAGTGGTGGTTAGACCTGCCTGACCACGAAGCATAAGATCGTAGAGGTTGGGAGAGAGTCCGAAGCGGACATAAACTGACCCTACACCTGACAGGGCGTAGGTGGCGGTAAGGCGATCGACGGATGCGGAGGAGAGACGGATGGTTTTGGTGATGCCATCTTGGCTGTTCATGACCCAACCCGTCGAGCCATCGGTGTTAGCGGCAACAGTGTAGAGGGAGTTGACGTGGCTGTTGTTGCCGATGCCAGCGGTGACAACCCACCAGTCTTTGAAACCACTGGTGCGGTAGGTGGCGATCGTACTAGTACCTGCGACGAGATTGCTGGCGCCTTCGTCTTCCGTTTCCGTTCCACTGTAGGAGGCCAGATTGCCGGCGACTTGCCAGACCTTCTGGGTAGACGGATCACGCATCCAGGCCGCAGTCATGCGACCTCCCTGACGCTCCCAGATGGCGAAGATGCGGGAGTTATAAAGGAGGTATTCATTCTCGCCATCGAGATCCATATCTTCGGTGGCTGAACCGAGCGTGGTGGAGGAGGCAGTGTTCGCCCACTGCTGGACGCGAGCGTAGAGGCCGGCTTGGCGGGTTTGGGCTTGGGAGAACTTAGCAAAATCTGCGAGGGTTTGTCCTGTGCCGGTGTCGGGATTCATATAGTCGCCCGTGCTGAACTTACCGAGGTCGTTGTTGGATGTGGTGTGGAAAGCGGTCTGGAAGAGGGAAGCCCCCAAGGTGGCACGGCTGAGTGGGGCGAGGGGCTGGCTATCACCGATAGCTGAGATGGCGGAGCAAACCCGATCACTGATGGTGTTGGCAGTCCCTGGTTGGCCAAAGGGGAAAGGAACGGGGGTCGTGCCACGGAGAGCGAAAGTTTTATTTATCAATCCCGATTCGAAGGAGGAGCCATTGTACCAGTTGTCGTAATTTTCTTGGGAGGCGTGATCGACCCAGTCTTTGGCGGTGGTGGTGAGAAGTTTATTGGTGCCCTGATCGACGGTGCCCCAGGTGGTCTGGGAGAGGTTGGCGCCGTCGACAAAAGAAGCGCGTCCAGCGGCGATATCGGTGGCGGTTACGAGCTTGATCCAAGGGCGATGAACGAGCCATTTCACATTGGTTTCGTAAGCGGAGAGGGTGGTGTCATTAGAAAAGTCTGCGAGATCGCGGCTGAGGGTGACCACTTGGTCTCCAATGCCGCTGCGGGCGCGGCGGGAGAGGAGTTGGCGGATGGCGGTGGCGGTTCCGCTGTCATAGGTTTGGGCAAGATATTCGGAGGCTGAATCGTGGATCGGAATGATCCTCATGCCATTGACCTGGTTGATTCGGTAGCCGTCATCGCCCAGAGCTGAAGTGCGTCCGAACCACTTCTGGAGGTGTCTGCCTTGATCGCCAAAGGTGTAGGGGAATCCGATTTGTCGAATCTGTTCCAGGGAGGCGTTGTCGAGAACTCGTTCGCAGGGCCAGAAGACGGAGCGGGAGGACTGGGCGGAGCCAGATCCGTAAATTCCATCTAGAATGTCGCGGGCGGCCATTACGTTTTGACGGTTCATTTCCAACGGAAAATATTTAAGAACGTGATCGGCGAAGGTGCTGCCGAGCACGTCGAGCCAGCCTTGGGCGACACCTGCTTTGATTCTGGCGTTGAAGGTGGGTCCGTCCTTGGTGGGATCGGTGCTGGTGGCCCACTGGAGGGCCGAGGCGAGGGTAGCGGTAAAGTGGAGGGAGACAGGCGCCTTGTTGTCCTCGTGGACCTTGAGCCAGCGGGAGTAGCCCGGACCATTGATGGCCGTGGATTTGATTAGGCCGTGAACGAAGGAAGCCGGTTGGAGGGCTTGGTTGGCGTGGGCGAGGAGAAGGACTTTGGCGGCTTTCCCTCGGTCGTTCCATGGTTCACCCCGACCGAACCAGGTGCTTAGTTTGGCGTTGAGAGAGATGTTGGAGTTGTCTTTCCAGTAATCGGAGCAGATCCAATCGTCGCCGATAGTATCGCGGAGATCGTTTCGTCCGGAGAGGTCACCCGCGCCGACGGGGCTGTTCGAAGTGCCGTCTTTGGTGGTGAAGACTTGGAAGTGGAGAGTGCCGGGATTCCCGTTCCATCCCAAATCCTTTAAGGTTTGGCGATTGATAGAGAACTCGGCGGCGTCCTGAGCACTGCTCCACTGGGCGGCGACAAGACCGGTGGAACCAATCCCGCGACTGATCACCCCAAATCCCGATGCAGATGGATCTTGGTAAACATTGTCTGTGTTGCTGGTGGGATCGGTGTCGACATAGAGCGTTCCACTATTTTGACCGTAAACAGCGATGACCGCTTGCCATCCCATGGTGGTGGTCAGGTCGACCTGTTCGGGTAGGGCTTTTTCGCCCACGCCGGTATTGCCGACATTGATCGCGACGTAGAGGTCGACGTAGCCCTGCCAGGCATTGGTTTGTAGATCGAGGAAGTCGGCCCGGAAGTAGAGTTTGCCATCCCCGCTGGCGGCAGGATCCCCGCCATCGCGGAGGGAGAAAGCCACTAGATCGCGGGAGGAGTCGTATCCGTCGCCTGAGCGATAGATGTCGCTGACATTCCCCCCGTTGTCGTACTCATCGAGGGCCAACAGATCGTCTGGTTTCCAATCGAGGAAGGTGCCGATACGAATTGTCCCTTCCCCCGTGACAGGGGCCACGGTTTCGTTGAACTGTGGATTCGTGGCTGCGAGAAATTCCTGAAGATTAGTTTTACCATCCGCATCGGGATCGCCATACGGCCCATTGACCGGATTGCTTGGTCCGCCTGTTCGGTAGGACAGGGTGCCGTTATCGAGCGGATCGAGGCCATTATTCACTTCCCATCCGTCCCACAGACCGTCTCCATCGGTGTCGAACTTAAGCGGGCTGGTTTCGGTCCAAGCCTCACCGGCGTCATATACTCGATTGCGGTTGGTGTCCCCGTCGATGTAACCATTTCCGTTTTTATCCTCGCCATAGCCGTCTTTTAGGGTGTCCCCATCTGAGTCGGCACTGGTAGGGCTGGTTTCAGTCCAGGTTTCAAATGAATCGATGATGTTGTTGGGCCAGTCGCCGGCGTTGGGACGGGCGGTGGCGTATTGGGCGATGGTGGCGGTGAGCGGAAGTGATTTCCCGTCGCCATCGGTCCAACCGTTGTGGTTGGCATCTTCCACTCCGTCAAGGATCCCGTCCCCATCGGTGTCTGGGTTGGTGGAATCGGTGACGGAGCCAGTAGCTTGGCGGGATCGAACATCGCCAAGGCTAAGAGATCCGACTCCCGGAACCGTGCCAGCATTCTCTACCACGGCGTAAAGAGGAGGGTCGATATCGCCGATGAAGTTCGGATAGCCGTCGCCGTTGGTATCGGCAGCAGTGTCGGTGGGAGGGTTTGATGCGGTACGCCAACCGAGTTCCAATCCATCGGGTAAGCCGTCCCCGTCGGAGTCTGGGCAGGTGGGCAGTGATTTACCAAAGGCATAGTAAGTGTGGATATCACCGTTGGTCCAGCCATCGGAGGTAGTGGTCGGCAAGGCTTTGGTAGTTGCTTCGTCCGCATCGGAGAGACCGTCATTATCGCTGTCCACATCTGTGAAGCCTGAAGGTTGCCGCAGAATCACACGGGCGGTGCGCGAGGCGGATGAGGGATCGGAACCATTAGATCCGGTGGCGGTCAGTTGGTAGTTGCCAGCGGCGGTGATGACCCAGGGGATATTCCAGATTTTCGAAGTGGAGTTGAGCGTGACAGAAACACCATCCCAAACTCCGTTGACGATACCGTTATTTGTATTTTCGACCAAGGAGGCCTGTTCGTTTATGTCCCATGCGCCGTTTTCGTTGAGATCGGTAAAGATTTCCGCAACGTCATATTGATTATTTACGTTGGTGTCGGTGAAGGGTTCGCCCGTATTCCAGAGGCCATTGGTATTTGTGTCGGTATAAGGTTCGGCGACGTCATACGACCCGTTGGAGTTGGTGTCGACGTAAGACTCTTGGGCGTCGAATTGATCGTTAAAATTGGCATCCGTATAAGTCTCTGTGAGAACTTTAATCTCTGGATTGCCTGCTAAGCTGACACTGGTGACGGCGGAGCTCGTCTGGACTTGAACATCGAAGCGAAGAGTGTCGGTACCGGGACCGTCCGGCAGAATGATTTCGTAGGTTTTTCCGTCCGAGCCCCGTTCAGGAGGGTTGGTGATGGCGATGAAGGGTCTGGCACTGGGGTAGGCTTTTACGAAGCGAATTTCTTCTAGAGTCACGCCGGTGACGGGATCGGCATAGGTCACACGAAGACGGTGGAGGAAGTTGGGCTGATCGTTGTAGAGGCTGGGGAGGGTAACGCTGAGTTCCCGGAAGGCACCACTGGCTCCGTAGTTCCCCCAATTCATCGAGGTGTTGGCTATAGTCAGACTTTGGTCGACGGCTCCGCGGTCGGTTCCCGATTCGGTACTGGCGATGCTGAAAGTCATCCGACTGAGAATTTCGGATTGGCTGAGGTTGTCGGCAATGGGACCTGAGAGATAAACTTTCATTTGATAGTTATCGCCGACGGTATCGGCGTCCCGTTGGGGCCAAGCGATATTCATGCGCATCAACGGGCCACGGGTCTCCACGGGGCGGAGCAGTTCGGTGTAGTGACCTGCCGTATCAGGTAGAGTGAAGTTGTGGGAGGAGGATGCCTCGAGGAAGCGGATATGGATTGTGCCCATGCCTTCTGCGGGGATGTTTTTGTAGCGGAACCTAAATTCGCGGGGTAGGGAATCGGTGACAAAAGTGCTAGGGGTGACTTCGCCGACGAGGACCCAAGCTCCCTCGGATATGGAGGCATCGTAGGTACCGTTGCCATTGAGATCGGTGAAAGATTCCCCCGCATCGTAGGCACCGTTGCCGTTAGCATCGACAAAGGGATCGCCGCCCGCCCCGTTTCCGTTGGGAGCTTTGGTTACCGCATCGTCGTTACTGGAATCAGAGTCCTCAATGTGGGCCCAGACTTCGGTAACGGTGGAGTCGGCGCGGATAACCACTTCATAACTGGAACCGCCGACGGTGGTGTTAGCGCCACCGACAGGAGCTTGAGGATAGGGCATCGAGCCGCTGGGAGTTTGGGAGTCGTAGTAAAAGGTCTGGGTGAAAGTGTTGTAGAGCGGTGCTTGGCCGTCACGCTTGAGAAAGGCCCGGGCGCGGAGGACATGGAAGCCATCTTTTAATCCGGTGGTGAGTGAGTTGTAGTCGTTATGCAGATGGAACTGGACTGCGGCAGAATTAAAATCGTCCACTCGGAAGGTGGTCAGCATTTTCTTTTTGTAGGTGACGGAGGCGAAATCGTTGGGAAACCAGGAGGGTGCACCTGTGCCTTCGTTTTTAAAGAACCCGATCTTGTAGGTGAAGCTGGTGCCAGCGATAGGTTTGGGAATATTAGCCGAGCCCCACCAGTCGTCGGTGGTTTGATTGTGTTTCCAGTTGAGTTGGGCGACTCGGGTGGTGCCGCGCCCGATGCCTCCAGCCCCTTCGGGGTTGGTGCCGTCGATCGTGTAGTAGACGAAGGCCTTGAAGCCGTTTCCGACCGAGTTGCTCTTGGCCCAAATAACGATTTCGGAGCCAGATTCGTCAAACTGTTTCGGCGGCGTGGTGAGGCCACCGACGTTGTCGGCGGGATCGTGGTACGCAAACGAAACGACGTTACCGTTTTCCGTATTGTAGGTAAGGTTCGCTTCCGTTGGACCGTTGTTGATGGTCACGTTTCCGCCGACCGTCTTGACGTAGGTTTCGGCTCCATGTGATCCGGTCTGACATCGGGTGGTATCCTTTGCCGCGAATTTTTCGGGATGTTGGCGGTCGACGAAAGTGGGTTGTTCGTATCCTAGGAAAGTATCGGTGCGGCGGCCAGGGGGGTTATCGCGTTTTGCTGAATCGGTGATGCCAAAAGGGGCCGTACCGTTGAGATCCACGCCACCGTCGAGTTTGAGGAGGATATTTTCGGCGGAGCCGTCGGCACGGGCGAGGATGGTGAGGGGAGATCCCGAATTGACGATGGGAACTTTGATTCGGTAGGTGAAAGGAATCATATCCGCTGCGGAGTCGAAGCCACGATTCGGTAAGCCGTAAGGATTGTAGGTGGAGTCGCCGTCGGGACCGTCTTTGCGGGTAGTGTAGAGCGTGGGGCATTCCACTCCATTTTGGTAGAGGGTGACGGCGGAGTCGGGCCAGAGAGTAGATAATTCGGGAGTTCGGTAGCTAAAGATGTAGTAACCACCGGCGGGAACCACGACCGTACCTAACTCGCTTCCGTATTTGTAAAACCCGGCTTGGTAGGAACCGTTGGGCCCAGTGGCGTACTGGTAGAGGTAAGCGCCTGCGGGAAAACTGGAGGTGAAGGTGCGGGCCACGCCAGAAGCGGTGTTGTCATTGAGCATGACGACCATGGTGACATCGCCGGCGGGGGTGCGGGTGGTGGTGGTGCCATCGGATTTTCGGTTGTCGCGACGCTCGTAGGCGAGAGAATCGTTGTCGCCCCAAAGACCACTTTGGAATCCGCGGGCGAAATCCCCGTTGATCTTGGCGAGGTTAGGAATGCGTGAGTCTCCGGATTGACCAAGGTAGGCGGTGTTGGCGTTGCGGGGAAAGGCGCCGCCGGAATCGCCTAGGACTTGAGAGTGGGTGTTGCCGTCGGAGTAGACGAGGCCGAGACCTGCGCGGGTGTAGTACATGGCGTGTTGGAGTTGGCGTTGGGCGGCGTAGTCGCTGTCGTGGCTGGTGGCATGCATTACGCCGAGGGAGGCGGCGAACCCTCCTCCGCCAGAGCTATCTAGGCCAGATAAAGTGGCACTGGGGTTACCGAGAACACCATTAAGTTTGGAGCGAAGGTCGTTGTCGACGAGGCGCATTCCTGAATCCCAGTAGCCGGAGTATACGGGAGGAGCGCCGAGATGTTCTCCGAAAACCATGGCATCGTCGCGGGGGAGTTCGACGTCGAAGACGGAGTCGCGGAAGTTGGTATCGGTGAATCCGCGGGTCTTGTGGAACTGCTTTTGAATTCCCCCGCAATAACCCGCGTCACTCTCATTTTTGTTGGCACCGCTTTGCATCCCGAAAAAGTAGTCGGGCACGTGTTTGACTGCATCGAGGCGAAGTCCGTCGGCCTTGGTACGATCCATGAGCCATCGAGCGGCCCGGATCAGGTAAGCGCCAACATCTTCGGTGAAAGCGGCTTTGTTGGCGTTGATGTAGGTTTGCGCCTTGGCGGTGACTTCGGCGGCAGTGGCATTGGGGCTCAGTTCAGCTCGGGCCTGATCGATCAAAACTCCGAAGTAGGCGGTGTTGCCGTTCTTGTCCTTGTCATACTGTTCGGGGCGGGCGTAGTCGCGAACAAAGGAGTATTTGATTCCAATACTTCCTTCGCTGGAACCGAAGTTGGCGTTGGGAGTTTCATGGGCGATATCGATGAGGTCGGCGAGGCCGAGGTTTTGCACCTGCCAGGAGGAGTTCCAGTCGCGACAGTTGTCCCACTTGCGGTAGAAGCCGTCTTCGGTTTTTCTTAAGTGAAAATCCTCGGGAACCATCCCTGGATAGACGCCGATGGGGGTGGATTCGTTGTAGGCTGGGACATCGAAGGCGCGGTGATTCATGATATTGTCGAAGTAAACGCGGATGCCGAATCGGTGGGCGACTTCCATCATGTGGATAAGTTCGGCTTCGGTTCCGTAGCGGGTACTAACGGAATTGCGCTGATCTTTTGAGCCAAGATCGAACGGATCCCAAAGATCGTAACCGACGGAGAGTCCGCCGCTTCCTTTTGTGGGCGGAGGAAGCCAGAGAGAGGTGTAGCCGGCTTCGGCGAGCTCGGGCATTTTCGCGGCGAGATCTTTCCAACTGGTGTTGAAGAGTTGGAGCATGGCCTCTGCTCGAACGTTTGAGGACAAAGGCGAAAAGAGTAGTGCCACCAAAAGAAGCAGAAGGCGACATGGGTTTGAGGTATGAAATTTCATGTCAATTACTCTCAATAGATATATTGGCACAACTTTATTGCTTTTAAAGGGTTGAGGACGAAAATTTGGCTTATTTTAAACAGTTCCATTCTTATAGACGTAAAGTGTTGGTATATAGCGCTTAAAACCCCAAACAATCTGATCAAGATAAAAGTTCTTAACAGCAGCAACTTAAGCATACTTTTTAGACCGAAAAACGGCCTATTTGTTCGATTAAAAGAAGCCTAAAAAGGCTTTAGTGAAAGGAGCTATGGGCTGACTGGCTTCTGCTGCAGGAGTGCCCCGGTCAGACCTGGTAAAGTGATCATCGATTTGCCGTCCTTTTGATTAACCCGTATATCGGCAGATTTTCCAGTGGAAACGAAAATGGGGACGAGTGGATCGGGGGCACTGCCGTCAGTGGTGCCAAAGTGAAAGGTGAAGGTTTGCGGTTCCGAATGGCGATTGAAGACGGCAACGAGGGTGTTGGTTCCCGTGCGGGCGAAGGCGAACATTCGACTTTGGTTTTCGGCCCCAATCATCTGCATCTTTCCATGAACGAGATCGGGAAATTTTTTGCGTAGGGCGATGGCATCGCGGTAGTAGTCGTGGAGAGCTGAGTCGAAATTGAGATCATCCTGTCTTGCGGGCTGGCCTCCTGGGCTGAGGGTTTGGGGTTCGAACTTCAGATCGGCCCAGACCATGGGCATACGATCATCCGGATCATCCGCTCCCCACATTCCCGCCTCCGTACCGTAGTAGAGATAAGGGGCGCCTGGGTAGGTCATCTGAAAGAGAACAATCATCCGTTGGAGTTTGCGTTCCTCCTCATTGGGTTTGCGGATGAGGTAGGGCTTGTCGCGGCTGCCAGGCCAGATTTCTGCGTCGTAGGCGAAGGCTTCCGATTTGGCGTAGTAGGGTCGGTCGCGATTGACGATCATGGAGGGCATGCGATCCGTATCGTGGGAATCGAAAAGATTCTGGAGTTGGAGAGTTTCGTCCCAGTTGAACTTGTTGCGACGCTCTTCGATTAGGCGAACGAAATCTCGGATGGGAATGGTAGCATCGATGAGGCCTCCTTTCACGGGCATGGCGAAAGCGTAGTAGTTCATGACTCCATCGAATTTTCCCTCACGAATAAAGTTGGGTGCTTCCACCCAGATTTCGGGGGTGGTGTAGGCCTGGGGCCTGATGGAGTGAACGAGATCATTCCACTCGGCCCAGAAACCGGTACCGACCTCGTTGGCGACATCGAGCCGCCATCCGTCCACACCATCGGAGGGATCTCCGTCTCCATTGGGATCCATCCAGCGGCGGGTGATGGCGAAGAGGTAAGCTTTGACTTGGGGATGCAGATTTTTTTTGCCCTTCTCGTCGGTGACCTCGACGAATTCGGGCATACTTTTCAGGCCCCACCAACCTGCGTAGTTAAACTCGTTCTTGTCCTTGGTCGCGGGGTCGTCGAATTGGTGAACATCGAACCAGGAGGCATAGGCAGAGTCCTTCTGTTTTTCCCGGAGATCGGCAAAGGCAAAAAATTCAGTCGCGCAGTGGTTAAAGACTCCATCGAGAATGAGATGGAGACCACGGAGATGGGCTTGGCGGACGAGTTCGAGGAATAGTTTATCGGCGGCGGTCCATTTCCAAGTCGAGGGATCGGCAGTTTCACCTTGGGTGAGAGCGATATCGCCTGTGGGGTCAGGCCCGAAGTGGGGATCGGCGTGATGAAAGGAGCGAGAGTCGTACTTGTGGAGGGATGGCGATTCAAAAATGGGATTTAGATAAAGCGCGGTGACGCCAAGATCTTTGAGATAGTCGAGTTGATCGATAATGCCTTGAAAATCGCCACCGTATCGGCGGAAACCGTTGGTGGCGTAAACATCGGAGCCGAGTTTCTTTTCCCAATCTTCCAAGGCGTACCACTCCTTGGCCCAAGGCATGATTTTCCAATCGGCTTTGGCCTGATCGGGAACGCGGGCGTAGTCGGCGGTGGGATCATTCTTGGGGTCGCCGTTGCGAAAGCGCTCGGGAAAAATCTGGTACCAGATGGCTTCTTGGGCCCAGCTACTTTTGCTAGGGCTGGTCTCCTCGGCTGGGGAGAGAAGGGGAGATCCCGTAAGCAAAACCGTCCAAAGAATGATTCGGCGCATGAGGAGTTACTTTTGAGTGGAGAGATCGAAGTAGTAGGTGGTGAAGGGGGGGAGATCGGGAAGGGGAATGCCGGTGGTGGTTAAGGTATCGGCGGGGGTAGAGAAAGTGGAGGGAGAGGAGGAGGCGAGGAGGTCGGTGCCAGATAAAGTGGAACCTGCGGGAAGTGCGAGAGAGGCGGTTGATTCGGAGGAGAGGCGACAGCGGACGGCAGAAAGCGTTTGGGTGGGGTGGAGATTGACTGCGACGAGAACTGATTTTTGGCTGACAGGATCATTTCGCAGGAAGGAGTACATCCAATGTCCTGAGGTAGTCTCTCCGGAGAGGCGACCGTAAGCAGGATTGTTTTGATTGGCGGGATTTAAGGGAAAGAAGTTTCCTTGGGCGAGGGCGGGGTGGGTGAGAGATTGGAGGGTTCGCCCGTAGAATGCCCGAAGCTCTTTCTGCTCTTTGCTGAGGGTGGAACCGTCACACAATCCGTCGTGATACCATTTCTGGAGTTCAGGGACTGACCAGAAGTCGAAGAAGGTGGTACGACCTTTATCGAGTTCAAAGCCAGCGGCACCGACGGTGGCGGCTTCGCCGACTTCTTGGCCGTAGTAGACGAGAACAGGACCACGGGAGAGAGCGAAAAGAATGGAGGAGACAACACGACCAACGGACATTCCGTGTCCACCCCAGTGCTGGGGGGAGGCAACGCGGCACTCGTCGTGGTTCTCGGCATAGCGAAGGGAGTTGTCACCGACAAAACCAGGGCGGGTGAGACTATCGAGATCGTTGGCCCACCCTGACTCTTGGTAGATTTTCATCAGACCTTTGTAAGCATCGTGGCCATAGACGGAGCTGAAGCCGGCTTCGATCAGGCTGAGGGGGTTGGAGTGGTAGGAGGCGAGATCGGGGTTGGCATCGGGGACTTCGAGGCGGGTATCGCCCTCGTAGCATTCGGCGTAAAAGTAGGTGTCGGGCTTGCGGCTGCGGGCGCGGGCGAGGGCCCAGTGCCAGAATTCTGAGGGGACGATATGGGAGACATCGCAGCGAAAGCCGTCGACGCCTATCTCCTGCCAGTAGGTGAGTATGGCATCCATTTTTTTCCAGAGATTGGGAACGGGGAGATCGGGCTGGAGGACGGTGGGATGTTTTCGTTTTCCTTTGGCGCCTTGGAGGAAGTCGTAGCCGTAGTTGAGTTTACAGGTCTCGTACCAGCAGTCTTGGCTGGGTCGCCAGGTGTTCTGGTTGTCGCCGGTGACGCGGCCGCGTTTTTCCTCAGGGGGGAAGAGACCATCGATCTTTTCTTTGAGGCTGGGGAATCGGTTGTCTTTATCTTCCCAGATGACTCGGGTGGTGGGGGTGGTGGGCTGTTTTTTCTTGGGGTCGAAGGTGGAGAGGCGGAGGGGCGGGCCATCGGAGCTGGCTTTTAGGTAGTAGAAGTCGTCCCCCGAAAAGAATTCGGTGCCTTGGTCGTCTTTTCCGAAATCGCGTTCGGGATGGACGACGGAGGCGTAACTGCGGGCGACGTGGTTGGGAACGAAATCGATAAAGATGCGGAGGTTCTGTTTTTTGGCACGGGCGAGGAAAGCTTTGAACTCGTCGAGACGCTTGGCGGGATTGAGGGCGTAGTCGGGGCAGACATCGTAGTAGTCGCGGATGGCGTAGGGGCTGCCGGCGATGCCCTTGAGAAGGTCGGGATCGTCGGGAGAAAGTTGCAGAGAGGAGTAGTCGCGGGTGGTGGCTTGGCGGTAGATACCGGTGACCCAGATGGCGTCGAAGCCGAGTTGTTTGATAGAGGCGAGGGCGTCGTCGTTGAGGTCGGCAAACTTTCCGCAACCGTTTTGTTCGAGGGTACCATTGGGGATGCGAGCGGAGTTGGTGTTGCCGAAGAGGCGGGGGAAGAGTTGGTAGATGCGGATTTTTCCACCTGCTCGGGGAACAAGAGAGGCGGGGGTGGTAGGGCTTTCGATGGGGAGAGAGAGGTAATGGGTGAGGGAGCGGTCGCCTGGGCCAGGGATAAGATAGGGGTCTGTGGAGCGGAGGAGTTGGCCCCAGCCGTTTTCGGCAGAAATATTTTTGAGGGCGGCGACGATTTGGAGTTTTCCTTGAGGGGTGGCCCAGGAGCGGGGTATGGAGATCTCGATTGGAGCGGTTTTATCGGAGAGGAATTTGACTTCGGCGGGTGAGGTGGTGAAGGGGCTGAGTCCGAATCCGTTCCAGGAGCGGGAGGAGAGAGTGGGGTTGGGTCCGCGGAGTAGGAGGAGGTGGTCGGCTTGGAATGGAAGGAAGAGGGAAGAGCCAATGGTGGATTTTTGGAAGGGGGCGAGGGCGGAGCCGTCAAAGCTGGAGGCGGTGGCGAGGAGGAGTGCGTGATCGGGATTGTTGAGAGAGAGGCCTGGGAAGCGGAGGGTTAGGGTGGCTGGATTGGTTGATGGGAGAAGCTCGATGTTGATAGGCTGGGCGTGAATGGGGGAGATTTGGCCTAGGAGAGTGAGAAAAAGAAAGGATTTGAAGCGAAGCATAGGAGATTTTTTAGCGTAGGAGTAGAGTAAGTGGAAGCGTGAGGGAGGGCGGTCGAACTGTTCCATAAAAGGGGATTGAAAAAGCGGTGTTGGTAGGTGAGAACTTTAGGGAGTGGAGATTTGGAGATGATTGCACCAGGAGTCGGTTTGGCCGTTGCGGTTGAAGAGGACGAGGCTTTCGATGGGGTAGTTGGCGGTGCCGCCGAGGTGCCGGTTTTTGAGTTCGACGGGGGAGCCTTGGCCGAGCGGGAGGGGCTCTAATTTAAGATCGTACGTGTCGGAGGTTTTTAGGAGAAAAGTGAGGCGGAAGGCGAGGGTGGGGGAGGGGAAAGTGGTGGAGGACTCTTTTTCGCCGTCGAAGATTTGGAGGTTGGGTTTGTCCTGAAGGGCGCACAGTTCGAAGCGGGAGTTTGCGTTGTAGTCGTCGGGGGAGGCGGCGGTGGTGCCTTGTCGGAGGGAGAGCCCGACGGATCCTCCTTTGGCGGAGGATTCGGGAAAGGGGGAGCGAAGGATGTCAAGGGAGAGAGATTGGCCTGGGGCGAGGGGTTGGGAGAGGGGCCGGAAGGCGCAGGCTTTGGGGAAGTTGTCGCCGTTGGCAAAGAGGCCCCAGGCTCGGCCGTTTGAGGCGACCGGGGTGATGTTGGGTTTGTCTTTTTCCTCTGCGAGATAGAAACCGGCGAAAGTTTTTTGGGAAGGGTTAGCGTTGGAGACGAGTTGCCAAGGACCGAAGCCTAAGCCGGCGGTGGATTCGTTTTTCCAATCGGTGCCATAGGCGGGGTCGGCCGCGGAGTCGGAGTTTGCGGAGGAGGCAGGCGGTTTTGTTTCGGCGGGAGGTTGGGGAGTTTTGGCTGCTGAGGGGGAGGAAGAGGGTCCGGCTCCTGCGGAACCGCTGACGGCGAAGACGGGGGTTTCTTTGGGGAATTCGAGTTTGGAGCGGCGGGCGGTATTTTTCTGTTCGGCATCGGGTTCTGCGGTGACAAAGAGAGGAAGAACAGGTCGTTCTTTATTTTTGCCGAGTTTAGTTTCCTTTTCTTTCTGTTCGATGAGGAGGAGTCCGAAGAAGCGGCCTCCGCCGTATTCGCCCAGGAGGAGTTCGATTTCGTGGGGTTTTCCTGCTTCCCAGTTCATCCAATCACCAAAGACGAGGTGGGCTTTGGCTCGGTCCTCGTCGGTATTCCCCTCCATAAAATCGACAATGGAGTATTCGTCGATGTGATCTTTGGGTTTCCATCCGGTGAGAGATTGGGAGGTGTCCCAGTGACCTTCTAGGACGGTGCGTCCGTCGACGGCGACCCAGAGGAGGTCGTCCGCTTTACCGACGAAGCGGAATTGGCCTGAGGTGGGGGCGGCGCAACGACCGCGGTAGTGGATGAGCCAGTAGTTGGGTTTGACCTTGTCGGCGACGCCGAAGATTTTGGGGGCTTCGGAGGCTTGGCCCATGGGCATAAAAATTTGGGTGGCTCCGAGTTTTTTTTGGACGGCAAAATATTTTCGAAGGGCGGCGGGGTTGACTCGGTTGCCAGAAAGGATTCCGCGGACGGCTCCATAGAAGTCGGTGTCGACGGTGCCGAGGTCGGTGGGTTTTCGGCCTGAGGAGTCGAGTTTGAGGTCGTACATCGTGCCGACGAGATCGTCTTCGGTGGTTTCGGAAAAGCCGAAGAGAGTGGATTTGGAGGTGCGTCGGCCTTTGCCTCCGCCGCCTCCGCTTTTGGTGCCGGTGCCTGTGGAACCTTGTCCTGGGGTGGTGGTGGGGGCGGTGAGTTTGGCGGGGGCAGTGGGAGCGAAGGTGGGGACGGTGGTGGGGGTGGAGAGGGCGAGGATTTCAGTGCTGGTATCGGTTTCTGTGGGGGTGGTTTCGGCCATGGGGGGGGCGGAGTCTTCGGGGGGGGAGTCGTCGGCGGAGGGTGGGGCGGAGGATTCGGGGGTGGATTCGGCCGAGTCAACATTTTCGCTGGTAAACATGGCGAGGGGATTTCCGCCTTTGAAGATGACGATGCTACCGAGGCCGAGGATTGCGAGAAGGTGCACAGCGATGGCGATAAGGAAAGGGGTGGAGGTGAGGAGGGCGGTGAGGGCGAGCCACTTTTTCTTCTGACTTTTGGGGTCGGTGGGAGGAATAGGGCGAGGGGTCCGGATGGGGGGTGTGGGGGTGGGCGGCATGGAGAGAGGAATTCTTTACTATTATTTGGCGGGAAGAGCGAGCGAGATAGAGGGGTCGGAATATTTGATCGCGAGGAGTGAGGAAAGTGATATTATAAACCTGTGGAAAGAATTTTTAGAAAAAATGGAATGCTGTCGGGTCAAGCGGGTTTTACTTTGGTGGAGTTGCTGGTGGTGGTCACGATTATCGGGTTGTTGGTTGGACTAATTTCGGTGGCAGTTCCGAAGGCGATTGAATCGGGGATGAAAGCAAAGGCGAAGGGGGAGTTGACGGCGATTGTGGCGGCGGTCAAAGCCTACAAGCAAGAGTATGGGCAGTGGCCAGTAGCTAAATCCCAAATGGATTCGGTGGCAGATGAGTATAACTCGTGGTATGGTCCGCCCACCACGGAAAGCGAATCGAAGGATCTGATGAAGATTTTATCGGGAGATATGACAGTGCAGAAAGATGGACAAACGATGAATTCGAAGGGGGCTCGCTTTTTGGAAGGTGCTAAGACCGACGGCACCTTTCAGGATCCTTGGGGAAAGCAGTACAGTGTGAAGATGGACACGAACGAGTCGGGAGGAGTGGAGTATTATGGATCGGCAGGCACTCAAGAAAATATCCGAGTCACAGTAATCGCCGTGAGCTTAGGGAAGAACGGCACACAGGAAGATCCAGACAAAAAAGTTACAACAACGTGCGACGACGTGTTTAGCTGGCGCTGAGTATGTCAAAGGGAGTGGGGGTGATGGGCGAAGGTTGGGGTTTGAGCAGGTAATTTCAAGCAGCGGTAGGTAAGATTATTGGGTGGTTCCCTCTGACTGCGCGGGGGGAGCGGTTGATTGGGTTAAATCGTGAGACGAAATTAGGTTGCAATATGTTGGCTAGCAGAGGGAAGAACGGTTCACTGTTAGTCATGGTTGCGAAAATGCAGTTTGTAAGCGATATTATTTAATTCATGAGGGCAAATCGCATGCAATTAGAGAAGGTTATTTCATGAAGTTGGAATCGAATGCTCTATTGAAATTTTGTTTTGGATTTTTTCTATTCGCTTGTTTGAGTGTAACTCAGGGCCTGTACGCATCAGACAATGCGGGAAATTATACGTCTTGGATTAGTGGGAATAATCAGGGAACGGGTTTTGGTCCGTGGGTGTTGGAAAGCAATAACGACGGAACGACCAAGTTTGCGGGCAACTATTTAGCGACGTCTTCGAATCCAGCAGGGCGAAATAGCGGAATCTTTAGTCCAGATTCAACTGGAAATGCATTCGCTCTGTACGCCAACCCTTTAGGCGCCTTCGCGACAGCCAAAAGGAATTTTGGGGGAAGTGCTTCTCCGACCCCCTTGGCCGTTGGTGAGAGCTTTCGCGTGCAATGGGTGCAGTACTGGGCGGGTGGCTATAAGGGCATCAATCTTTATTTTGCGGGTTGGGATGACACGAATGATAAAGTCTTAAATTTGAGACAAGACGGAGATCAGTTTCTTGCCCAGCCCAGAGGCGCGGCGAACGCAGTTGTTGCGATTGCCAATGCTCATAATAATCTTACCACGGTTACAATTCGAAGAGCGGCACCTGACACTTTAGTTGTGAAAGCTCAAACGGATGATTCTGCGGATGTATCCTATGAAAGCACATTTCGTAGTCCAGCCCCCGACCGCGTGAGTTTTTATTTCGGTAATGGTGCAAAAGGTGCAAACGGCTCCAATGATGAACCTCTTTTTAATAACTTATCGATCGATGCAGATTCCACCCCTGTGGAAACTCGGAAGATCAAATTCAGTGTCAATATGGGATATCTTGAAGGACAGAGTCCGAAAGGGTTTGACGGAGCGCTAGGGGATAAAATCTATGTACGAGGTTATCCGTCAGGCGGGTGGGGTGAGGCCGAGAAGGTCGAACTAACTCAAGAAGTGGGAGGGACGATCTATTCCGTTGTGCGGAATGTGGCAGGGGATACCGGTCTTAAGTCTGGTGGTTATAAGTTTTATATTGAAAAAAACATGAGTAGCACGTCGGTAGTTGTGAATTCTGGATATGAGTCTATTGCAGAAAGAGAATTTAATCTCCCAGTAGGCGATGTGGACCTCCCTTTGGTTTATTTTAACAATGTCTCGGCAAGTAGAACTATGACCTTTGCTGTCAATATGGGGGTGCAGATAAGTAAGTCGCTCTTCACGCCTGCCACCCAAGGTGTGGAGGTTAGGGGCAGCTTCAATGGTTGGGCCGGCGGGGTTGCTCCGCTCTCGGACGCCGATAGCGACGGCATTTACACCAGATCCTTCACGGTGGTGGGAAACTTGGGGGAACCGATTGAATATAAGTTCTACCGTACAAGCGCCAGCGGTGCAGGTTATGAGGATCTCGCTAACAATCGCACCGTCCCCTTGGGGGCGGACGGGGTAAATTCCACGATCGCCATTGCCTTCTTCAATAATGACGACGGCATTGGGCCAGTTATTAGCATTACTGGTGCTAACCCGCTCAATCTGAGTGTGGGAGGTACGTATACGGAACCAGGGGCAACCGCCAACGATGTGCTTGACGGAAACCGGTTGGTGACGACTTCTGGTATAGTGAACAGTGCCGTGGCGGGAACTTACACGGTCACTTACAACGCCAGTGATGCCAATGGCAACGCGGCCACACCAGTGACCAGAACGGTGGTGGTCGGTAGCACCTTTGCGAGCTGGAGCGGTGGCGCAGCTCTCAATTCGGAAAATCTGGCTAATTACGCGATCGGTGGGGCCAGTGGCCCCAACGCTCAAGTAGAAGCACCTGCGGTGGGCAGGGGTTTTATCGTCCCTAACCATTACACCTATATTGAGGTACTAGTTCGGACGGATGACAACAATCTGACGATCATCGGTGAGTCGACCACCAACCTGAGTGTCGGATTCAGCTCCGCTGGAACCTGGACGGCGGAGGGTTCGGCCCAAGGCGTCTCCCAGCTGAACGCTCCCTCTGGCTGCGAAAGGAAAAAGTTCATCTACTGGCACGGCATAGCGCAGGAAAAAATGTTCATGCGGCTGAGGGCGACCCTCGCGCTGTAGATGTTGGGTGAGCCCTAGTGGCGGATAGGGGATAAGTAATTGCTTTTGCTCGACTCGAGCGGCTTGATTTTGTTTTGTTCATTGTATGAATATACAAAAAATCACCACACTCCTTCTAACTTCCTTGGTGGTCGCAACCTCTCTTTTGAGAGCAGACAGCGCGCCCGAGGCGTCGGCGCAAGACACTAAAAAGATGGTGCAGAACAACTTTGTCGAGACAGCTCAAAAAGGGGTGAAGTTGAGTGGCTATGTTGATGCGGGCTATAGTTATAATTTCACTGGCTCGGGAAATAATTCGATGGTTTCGACAAGATACGCCACAGATACGGCTCAACGGGGCGACTTTAACCTTTATGCAGTGAAGCTAGCTTTAGAGAAGTCGATGACGTCGGAAAACAAAGCGCAGGCTGGATTTCGGACTGACGTGATGATCGGCGAGGATGCTTCCTATTTCATTAATCGGAGTCCAAATGCTGGCTATAATACGAACAACAACTCGAACAGCCTCTTTTTAGAGCAAGCCTATGTTTCGATCCGTGCTCCCGTGGGGAACGGTTGGGATTTCAAGGTAGGCAAGTTCGTCTCGACGTTGGGTTACGAGGTGATGGAACGTCCTGCAAATATGAACACGACCTTTGGGATACTCTTTAATGTGATGCCCCTTTACTACACGGGGGTTTTGTCCTCGTACAAATTTGATGATTATCTGGACGGAAAACTTGGGGTGGTCAACGGATCGAATAGTGACAACAACACTACCCTGAACCCGAATGCAGGGGACGGGGTGGCCTTGTTAGCTTCCCTCGACGTGACAGCACCAGGAGGGAATGCGAACTGGAGTAATAATTTTCAGTACAGCACGGGCTATGACAACAACACGTCGACTGCAGCAACGAACAGCAGTCTGACCTCCACCAGCCAACCTGCTCGGTCCAACAACGGAAATATCTCCGCCTACATGCTTATTTATAATTCTTGGGGCAATTGGGCGCCGAAATTCGCCGACGACAAACTCCTCTTTGCCTTCAATACGGTCTTTGGGAATCTCAGCGGATCAGCTCAAAGTGGTTCGGCCAACATCAATACTCACTGGTACGGTGCGGGAGCCTATGCCAAGTACCAGTTCAATGATTGGTTTAGCCTCTGTAGTCGTGGTGAGTATTTAGGAAGTAATAACGATGGAGTTATCGGCTATGTTGGAGCCAGCACCACCACCAACACACCCGAACCGAATAATCCGACGCGGCACGTCACAGGAGTGAATCTTTGGGAGTATACGTTAACCGCAGGATTCAACGTGATCGATAATCTGCTGATTCGGGCGGAGTACCGGTTGGATTGGGGATCGAATCTCTATCAAGTGCAGAGCGGGGCGGCGCAACCCGAAGGGCAGAATGGGCCCGCCCACTATGCGGGGGCCGAAGTAGTCTACAGCTTCTAAAGGAGGCTCATTTTTAAAAACCCCAAGGGGCTTCGGTTTATCGGGTTTTTTGTTTTTGATGGGAAAAGAGCGGGAGTTCCCTAGGCCAAGGATATGTGTAGTCGATATTCGAGAACAAAAGGTCAGGCCAAGGTGGGTCGGCGTCGAATCGTCATCTCATCCGCTCCGCAGGGCTTGATTCGACCGACGGATCGCGCGGTGGTATTGCGGCAGGGGGCGGAGGGGATCGAGGAGTCTACTTTGCGGTGGGGTTTGGTGCCTTCTTGGGCGAAGGATGTGGCCATTGGGGTGCGGTGTTTGAATGCCCGAGCGGAGACGCTTTTCGAAAAACCAGCTTTCAAGGAGGCGTTTCAAAAGAGGCGTTGTCTGGTTCCGTCGGATGGGTTTTGGGAGTGGGAAAAGATCGGATCACGAAAGGTGCCATGGAAGTTTACCCGACCTAGGGGGGAGGAGTTTCTCATGGCTGGGTTGTGGGATCGATGGATGGGAGGAGGGGAACCTTTGGAGAGTTTCACTATCATTACGACGACTCCTAATGGAGTGGTGGGGGAGGTACACAATCGCATGCCGGTGATTCTAAGTCCTGAGGATGGGGCGGCGTGGTTGGAGCAAGGATCGGCAGGCTTATGCCGACCTGTGGCCGATGAATTTCTCTGCAAAGCGGGTGAATCCCCGCCTGTGGTTGTGGATGCTCAAGAAGAATTTACCTTTTAGTCCCCGATGAGAGCGAGGCGGAGGGAGAGAGTGCCAAAAAGATAAAGTTGGCCTAGGGTGCATAGGTGAGTTCGAAAAAGAATCGGCTAGCGGGGGAGGTGAGTCCGTATTTATTGCAACACGCGCAGAATCCGGTGGATTGGATGCCGTGGGGGGAGGAGGTGTGGGCGAAGGCGAAAGCGGAGAACAAGCCAGTGTTTTTGAGTATTGGGTATTCCACCTGTCACTGGTGTCATGTGATGGAGCGAGAATCGTTTGAAAGTGAGGCGGTGGCGGAGGTGTTGAATCGTCATTTTATTCCCGTGAAAGTGGATCGAGAAGAGAGGCCGGATGTGGATCGGGTATATATGACGGCGGTGCAGGCGCTGACAGGACAGGGGGGGTGGCCTTTATCCATTTGGGTGACGCCTGAGGGAAAGCCGTTTTATGGGGGGACGTATTACCCACCTGTGGGAAGTCATGGACGACCCGGATTTACGGATGTTTGTCAGCAGATTGGTGCGGCCTGGAGGGAGCGACGGGAAGAGGTGGTGGGGTGGGCGGAGGAGCTGACCTCGAGAATTCGTGGGTTGGGGCAGGGGACGCAGGGGGGTGCGATCGGGGATGCGGAAAAGATTCTTCGGGCGGGAACGGATGAGATGGCGAGAGAGTACGACCGAAAGAACGGGGGTTTTGGCGGGGCACCTAAGTTTCCCAGACCAAGCCAGCCACTTTTTCTTTTGCGAAGATGGTGGGCAGAGCGGGACGAAAGATTATTGGAGATGGTGCGGCATACGGGGAGGGCGATGAGGTCGGGAGGAATATATGATCAGGTAGGGGAGGGATTCCATCGGTATGCGGTGGATGGAGAGTGGGCGGTTCCCCATTTTGAAAAGATGTTGTACGACAATGCTCAGTTGATGGGGTTATATGCGGAGCTAGGGGTAGCCACGGGGGAAGATTGGCCCGGGGAAGTGGTGGCGGGGATTGCGAGATATTTGGAGAGAGACTTGGCGGTGGAGGGAGGGGGGTTGGCCTCGGCAGAAGATGCGGATAGTGAGGGTGCGGAGGGAAAGTTTTATGTTTGGACGAAAAAAGAGGTGGCGGAGTTGGCCACCGTCGAGGAAATGAAGTTAGCGGAGGATCTCTGGGTATTGACGGAGGAGGGGAACTTTATGGATCCTCATGCGCCCGAGAAGGGTTGGAATGTACTAACTCGAAAACGAAATCCGAAAGAAGAAGAGAGGAGCCGATTGGAGAATTTGAGAGGGAAGTTGGAGGAACGAAGGGCGAATCGAATTCGACCAAGCAAGGATGACAAGGTACTAGTCTCATGGAACTCGCTGGCGATTTCTGGCTACGCGCGGGCGGCGAGGTGGGGTGGAGGGCAGAGGTATGCCACGAGGGCGGAGGAGATTTGGAAATTCTTGGATGAGAATCTTGTAAGGGAAGATGGAACGCCGAGGCATCGATGGAGGAACGGGGAAGTAGATGATGCTCGGTTGTTGGAGGATTACGCGGGCATGTTGCAAGCGCTGGTTGATCTGCATCAAGCCACGTGGGAGGCAGGGTACTTGCAAAGGGCGGTGGTTTTAGCGGGGAAGATGTTGCAAACATTTGAGGATGGGAAGGGGGGTGGATTGTGGGCGAGTGTCGATGGTAATCTTATTGCTCGAATGAAGGATGATTATGACGGGGCAGAGCCTAGTGGAAATGCGGTAGCGGCCCTGGCTTTGGCGGAGTTGGGGAGATTGACGGATGAGCCGAAGTGGACGGAGGCGGCGAAGAGGATCCTGAATTGGCTGGGTGAGCGGATGCGGAGATTGCCACAAGCGGTACCTCATGGACTGCTGGCGTTGCAACGGGTGAGTGAGGGGCAGGCACGGTTGGTGCTAGCGGGACCGAAGTCGGATAAGGAAAGTTGGGCTGCGGCTATAGGAAAAGTGTATCGGCCTGATGTTCTAGTGACGTGGGCGACGGAGGACCATCCGAGTGAGTTCGTTCGGGGGCTAGCGAAACAGGCAAAGGTGGTGGCAGGCTATTTATGCGAGGGGCAAAGTTGCCAACAGCCAGTACAGAAGCTGAGCGATATAGAAAAGCTTCTAGGCAATTTCATAAGAATCACCTGACCAGATTAGCATATTTGCAAATATACTAATCTTATATAAAACTAAAAAAGCGGGTAACTACTTGGCAGTGCGGAAACCAATACGGATTGAGCCCCCTGGTTTCGAAGCGGAGCGGACAGCATCTGAGTTGCTCACAGAAGCCTCATCTAAATAGTTTCCACCGATGAATAAGGGTTCGAGGGGATTGGGGGAGGCGATCCATTCGCTCAAATTACCACCGAGGTCGCGATGTTGGTATGGGCCAGTGTCGGCGGGGACCGATTCGGCGGGGAGGACATGAACATAGGTGTCAGGGTTGGTACCTGCGGGCAGATAAATGCCGAGATTGATATTGGGGGCGGTGGCGCTGGTGCCCCACGGGTAGGGTAGGTTGTCCTTTCCTGAGGCGGCACGGATCCATTCGCCTTTGGAGGGGAGACGACGACCTAGCCACTTGGCGTAGGCGCAGGCACTGGGGTAGTCGACTCCGAAAACGGGGGTATCACGAGAAATACGGATTTGGCCATTGTATTTGTCCACCTTACGGGCGCGGGTGATCATCTCCTGCCAATCGTTGGGTTGAAAATCTTCGGGTTTCGTTTTGGATGCGGCGGTACCGAAGGGAAGATAGGTTTTCCAATTCTTTTCCGACTGCATGGCGTTGAGGAACTTTTCATACTGACCGATGGTGACTTCGTGGCGATCGAGTTCGAAGTCGCGGACATGGATAGACTCTTGGCCCGAAAGATATTTACCTTTAGGCACTGGGATAGATTGGTTGCCGAGCTTCCCTGGGAGGTCGGTGACGAAAGCCCAGTAGAGGACACGAACAAAAAGAGCTAGAAAAGCGACGGCGGCAATAGATCCGATGAGAATTACCCATTTCCTTCGGATGCGAGCCCGAATGGCTTTTTGGGTCGCTTCAATTTCTTCTTGGCGAATGTGAACGGCTTGGACTCCTGCGAGTTGACGTTCGAAGTCACGGGTTCGGCGCATGAGATCGAAGGCAGAAGTGCCTGGATCGCGTAAAAGTTTGAGGAGGGAATCGGTTTGGGGAGATTTGGGGAGAAGCGGTTCCAAGATAGAGGCTAGGTTGCTGGAATTGTCAAAGAGGGTGGCTTTGGGGGCGCCGGGGTAGGCGGCGAGGTTGCGGAGGCGTGGGGTGCCACGGGTGGAGAGGGTGTAGTCGTAGGCGCTAAGGAGGCGGGCGGGGATGGAGGAGGATTCCATTTCCCAAAGGACGGAGCCAAGGGTAGAGGCAAGGCGAGCACAGGAGACGAGATCAGGTTTTTCTCCGGCGAGCTGGAAGTGCAGCAGAGAGGGATTGGCGACGGGTTCTAGGGCAACAAAGATGCGTTCGTCAGAAGGAATGGATTCGTAAAGGGAGTAGATGGAGGCGTGATTGAGACGGGCGTAGTTGCGAATGGCTTTAGTGAAATGGGGGGAGCCAGCGGGTGGAACAAGAACTTGGACATTGCGTTCAAGTTGATGGTGTCGAGCCCAGTAGAGGCGCCCCAATGGATGAGGACCTGCGGGAGAGATGATGTGGTAGGGACCGAAGCTACGACCTGAAAAATTCTCCATAAGTTCAGCCATGGCAAGAGGGAGTTGTTCCTCGGCAGGAAGGCAGGGGATGGGAAAAGCGGTGGGCAGAGTGCCGCTCAGGTCGAAGCGACTGATGAGTCCAACAGATATCTCGGGGTCGGCTTCGGCAAGGAGAAGAATCTCTTCGGCGCGGTTTTGATCGGCCCAGAAGATATCGGTCAAGAGAAGGGCGGCGTGGCGGTTTGAAGTCAGAGCTGTGGTGAGAGCGGCGAAATCGGAGAGGGGTTCGAAGGTGGCAGTGGGAAAGAATTCGCGAAGAAGAGCGGCGAGATTCGCCGCGGCTTCTGGATCCTCTTGGGCGAGGAGAATCGTGGGCACGAATTATCTTGGGCGAGAATAGTAAATGGAGAAAGGGTGGATTTGAGGTGGTGAAGAGGAAAGTGAGGGGAAAGAAGACGGTTAGCGTCTTGGGTGCCGTGAAAGAGCGAGACGATGGACGGCGTAGGCTGCACCGAATCCATTATCGATATTCACAACGGTGATGCCAGGGGCGCAGGAGTTGAGCATACCGAGAAAGGCGGTGAGTCCTTGAAGGTGGGCACCATAGCCAACGGAAGTGGGGACAGCGATGAGCGGATGGCGTAGGAGGCCCCCAAGAACGCTGGGCAGGGCGGCTTCCATTCCAGCAACAACGATGAGGGCGTCCACGGATTGCAGCTTAGGTAAATGGCGGAGGGTGCGATGGAGTCCAGCGACCCCAATATCATAAAAACGTTCTGGCTGGTGGCCGAGAAATTGGAGAGTGACGAAGGCCTCTTCGGCCACGGGATGATCAGAGGTTCCTGCGGCGCAGATAGCGACTTGGAGAGAAGGGGTAAGAGTGCGAGGTGGGCGAGACGCTGCAAGAGTGAAAGTGCGGGCGGTGGAGTGATATTTTCCCTTGGGAAAAAGCCGACAAAGAGGTCGGGCTTTGGCAGGTTCGACACGAGTGACGAGAACAGGCTGTTTTTCGGCATGAAGGCGACGAGTGATGGCGGCGATTTGTAAAACGGTTTTGCCTGCGCCGTAAACAATTTCCGGGGCGCCTAGGCGCTGCTGTCGTTGCAGATCAAGCTCAGCAAAAGCGCGAGGCAGAAGAGAGCGGGAGAGGCGACGGCTCGCCATAAGAATTAGGCGAGGGCGACTTGCAAGCGGGGAAGTAGATCAATGATAGCTAATCTTTCCTGCTTCATGGAGTCACGATGACGGAGAGTGACCGTATCTTTTTGGCCTGCGAGGGGACCGTCTTTGGCACCTTCAAGGGTCTCAAAGTCGACGGTGATTCCAAAGGGTGTTCCGATTTCGTCTTGGCGGCGGTAGCGACGGCCGATGGCGCCAGCCTCATCATAAAATACAGGAAAGTGTTGGCGAAGAGTTGCGGTTATGGATCGGGCTTTTTCGACAAGTTCTGGCTTATTTTTAAGGAGGGGAAAGATGCCAGCTTTAATCGGGGCCATGCGCGGATGAAAGTGGAGGACGACGCGGATTTCTTTGGCGCCTTTATCGTCGGCAACTTCTTCTTCATCGTAGGCTTGGCAGAGGAGGGCGAGTGCGGTGCGATCGACACCCGCACTTGGTTCGACGACGTGAGGTAAAAACTTCTCACGGGTTTCCTCATCAAAATATTCTAAGGGTTTCCCGCTAGCTTCTTGATGTTGCTTTAGATCGTAATCGGTGCGGTAGGCGATTCCTTCGAGCTCCTCGGTGCCAAATGGAAATTCGTAAAGGAGGTCGTAGGTCCCTTGGGAATAAAAAGCACGGTCGGCCTCTGGGACGTCGAGGACAGTGATTTTGCTGCGAGGGATGCCGATAGATTCGTACCAAGCGAGGCGATCGGCTAGCCATTTCTCAAGCCAGACTTTGCCTTCGGTGGGGCGGACAAAAAACTCTACTTCCATCTGCTCGAATTCACGGGAACGGAAGGTGAAGTTACGGGGATTAATCTCGTTGCGAAAAGCTTTACCGATCTGAGCGATGCCGAAGGGAAGTTTTTTGCGTGAGACTTCGAGGACATTTTTGAATTGGACGAACATGGCTTGGGCGGTTTCGGGGCGGAGGTACGTAAGGTTGCGTTCGTCTTCCACGGGGCCGACGTAGGTTTTAAACATGAGGTTAAATTGGCGGGGCTCGGTGAGTTCACCTCCGCAGGTGTTAACAAATTTACTGGGTTTTTGGGGGCAGGGGGTGGTGGCGATCTGATCGGCGCGAAAGCGACTCTTGCAGGTTTTGCAATCGACCATTGGATCGGTGAAGGTGGCTTCGTGTCCGCTGGCCTGCCAGACGGCTCGACTCATGAGGATAGAGCCGTCCATGCCGACGATATCGTCGCGGAGTTGGGTCATGGCCCGCCACCAGTCGGCTTTGAGGTTGCGTTTGAGTTCGGCACCGAGGGGACCGTAATCCCAGGCTCCGTTGAGGCCGCCATAAATCTCGGAGGATTGGAAAATGAAGCCTCGGCGTTTGCAAAGGGCGACAATCTTTTCCATGCGGTTATCGGTTTTCATATGTTTTTTTGGATTCTAGAAAGGAAGTTGTTAGCGATGATCGTAAAGGATGAACACTCCAATATTAACTCAAATCCGTCGGAGGATACAACGCCCGACCTCGGGGTCGGGCTGGCGCTGGTTGCAGAGGGTGGGATGGATGGGGTTGGGACTATTTGTGGGTTTAGCAATTTTTGGGCGTCTGGTAGGTGTGCCGGAATCATGGAAGAACCGGTTTGTTCGTGAGCTGTCGTTGCGTGGTTTAGAGGTGGAGGCACAGAAGCTGACGATTGATCCTTTGGGTGGGTTGGTAGCGAGGGATCTGGTGGTCTATCGGGATGCCGCTCGCAAAGAAGAGCGATTGCGAATCGGTCGGGTGGAGTTGAATCTAAATTGGCTCTCATGGCGAGCGGGTGAGCCGATTTTATCGGGGGCGCGGCTTCGAGATGCCCATGTGGCTTGGCCCTTGGGGGAAGGTGTGGAGGTTGAAGCGCGAAGGGTGGAAGCGACGATTGATTTCCGTGCTGATGAGATTCGAGTCCAAAGACTGCGGGGACAGGTGTTGGGATTTGATGTGGATTTGCAGGGCAGGCTTGGGACGGAGATGGGAAGGATAGTTCCTCCTCAAGCGATGCCTTTGGCTTCAATCTGGCGAAGTTTAGAGAAGGCCCTGCAGGATTTGGGCGGGCCAGCGCCAAAGATTCAAGCGGAGTTTGATTTGGAGATTGGGCGACCTGAAGAGAGTCGTGCGGAGATCCTGATGACGGCATCTCGGAACGTGTGGAAGGGAGTGGCTTTGCGGCAGGTGGAGTTACGGGCGACGATGGCGGGAGGTGGGATTAAGCTGGAGAAATTTAGAATTGGGTTGGAGAGGGGAGAGGTGGAAGTGGTAGGGTGGGCCGAACTGCAAGCGGGACGAGGCGGGGTCGAGTACACCGCGAGTACGGATTTAGTCCAATGGGCCCCCGCTGCAGGTAAACTGGGACCAGCTCTGGCGGAGTTGAGAAGTCAGGCACCGCCCCAAATCACGGGAAAGATGGAGTTTAGTTGGAAGGAGTCGCCAAGTTTTCTTTGGCAGAGCCGGTTGGAGTTGGGAGAATTCCGCTTAGGGCAGACGCCCTACCAGAGCCTAGTTTTTCCGTGGGTCAGCGATGGGAAACAGTGGATGGTGCAGGGGTTCAAAATAGAGGCTGTGGCGGGGGGGAGTTTGCTTGCGCAGTTGGCGTTTGATGGAAAAGCCAATGTGATAGGAACCTTGAAGAGCAGTCTCGATCCGAAGGGGTTGGCTTTACTTTTCGGCCCTGAGGCAGGGCCTTTCTGGAGAAGTATTGATTTTGCGACGCCACCAATGATTGAAGCGAAGGTAACGGGGGCCAGCCTAACGGAGAATCTTTGGCGATTGGAGGGAAGATTGGAGGGGGCTGGAGTAAAATATAAGAGGGTGGAGTTAGACGAGATTATGGCGAACTTTGTTTGGGGCGGGAATCAGGTTGTGGTGACGGATTTGCAGGTCAGTTCGGGTGGGGGACGAGGCAGTGGGGAGTTTATCTACGAAATTTCGCCTGAGAGCGTACTTCTGAAAAATATCGTAGCGACCTTGCCTGTGCAGAAGGTTGCGCCGATTTTCGGGGAAAAGTTCGTTACGAGTATGAAGCCGTACATCTTTGTAAGCCGCCCTACGATCACGCTGGATGGAAAAGTCGATCTGGAGGAGAAAGGGAGATCGGATATGCGAGCAACAGTGGTGAGCAAGGAGGGGATGGATTATGGGGTGGCGGGACGGAATCTTCGCTTTACAGATTTGAATATGACGGTGGAGATTGTGGGAAAAAAGGTCATCGTGAAAACAATTCCAAAAATGCTGGCGAGTGTTTTAGGTGGAAAGGTGGAAGTGGAGGTGGAGGTGGAGTCGAAGGGGAAGGGTAGTGAAACGCATCAAATAACGCGGGCTCGAATGAAACGAGTGGGGTTTGGTCCGTTGGTGGAAACCTATTTTGGTAACACGGGGTATGCGGGGGAAATGAGCGGTTCCTTTCTGATGGAGGGTCCTTCGAAGAATTGGCGGGATTGGGAGGGAAGTGGAAAGTTAGCGGTGGAGGATGGAGTTTTGCCTGGGATGGGGGCCTTTGCACAAGCGATGAATGCTCCTGCGGATTGGGTCGGGGCGACAGGGCAGGAGGCAGAGATGGATTTTACTTTGAAGAAAGGAAAGTTAGAGGTGGGACAGTTGCAAATTACTTCGGTCTTGGTGGTGACGACGGGTCGGGGGGTTTACGATATTGCTAATGACCAGCTAGAGAACTTTATCATGCGACAGAATCTGAGAGGGCCTGTGGGAGTTCCCTTCTTCTTTGTCAGCCAAATGTTCCAAGTGGAGGGAAGTGGTTCTTTAAAAAACCCAGTTTGGAAAGCACGTAACTTCGAGGAGTGAGGATGCCAGCGGACAAAAAAACGCGTTGTGGCTTGCACACTTCAGTGGCGGGGGGTTTTTTGGAAATGCTGATTCGAGCTAAGGCTTTAGGTGAAGATGCGGCACAGATCTTTGTAAAAAGCAATCGCCGCTGGGAAATGCCAAAGCTGGATGAGGAGGAGGCGGGTCAATTTCGGCAAGGAAAGAAAGCGCATGATTTGTGGATATGTGCGCACGCGGGCTATTTGATTAATGTGGCGGGCGGGGCGGAGACGAGGAAGAAGTCTATCCATGCTTTAGCAGAGGAGATTCGGCGGGCGGAGGAGCTGGGCTTGGACGCGGTGGTGGTGCACTGCGGGAGTCGTGGGGAGAGAGAAGCTGCCGAGGCGAGGCGTGAAGCTGTGGAGGGTTTTCGGGAGGCCTTGAGGCGTTCGGAGACGAAGGACGTTCGGTTAGCTTTAGAAAACTCGGCGGGTCAGGGTTCGTCCTTGGCGCGGGACTTGGCGGAGTGGGGGGAGTTGGTTTGGGAGTTACCGACGGGGAGGCGAGCGGCCTGCTTAGATACGGCGCATGCTTTTGCGGCGGGCTATGATTTGCGGACGGAGGAGGGGAGGGGTCGGTTGGTGGGGGAGATGGGGAAGGAAATCGGGCAGGAGAATTTGGTGGTGATTCATGCGAACGATTCGAAAACGGATTGTGGGTCGGGGGTGGACCGACACGAGCATTTGGGTAAGGGAAAAATCGGAGCGGTGGGTTTGCGGGCCTTTTTGCGGGAGAAGACTTGGCGGGGAATTCCGCGGGTTGGGGAGTTGCCTCCAGGGGATATTGAGGAAAGGGAGAACTTAGACTTTTTGCGAGGATGTTTGCCTGAGAGTTAAGTTTGTCTAAGACTTCGAAAAGATGCTAAAAAACAGGTTATGAAGGCGTCTGATCTGCGGGGAATTTTGACCTATATTCCGAGTTTTCGGGACAAGCTTTTCGTACTTTGCGTGGACAGTGCTGTTTTAGAAGACGAGAGAGCGGCGAGTTTATTTTTAGATATTTCGGTTTTGCGTAGTTTGAATATTCGGGTGGTGCTAGTGCATGGAGCCAGTGCGCGGATTAAGAAGATGGCGGCGGAAATGAAGGTAAAGCCCTCGGATGTGGATGGTTTGGGGGTGACGGATCTGGACACTTTGCGGGTGGCCGAGCGGGCGGCGAATTCTTATAGTCACGATATTTTGCAGAACTTGGCGGATGCTGATCTGAAGGGGGCGGTGACGAATGCGGTGATAGCGCATCCTGCGGGCATTTTGGGTGGGGTAGATCAATTATGGACAGGAAGGGTGGAGCGAGTGGATACGCGGTTTTTGGAGACTTTGTTGGAGAATGGCATCATTCCGGTAATTCCGCCGATGGGAGTGGATGGGGATGGGCGGACGTACCGGGTGAATTCGGATGGAGTGGCTTTGGAGGTGGCGGAGGCTTTGAAGGCGGAGAAGTTGATTTTTTTGACGGGGAGTGGCTCTTTGCCGATGAAGGGGAAGGAGCCGGCTCAGTTATCGGTAGAGGAGGCGACGGAGTGGTTGAAAAAGAGAAAGGGAGAGATTAGTGGGGAGATGGCTTCGAAGTTGGAGCATGGGTTACGGGCCTGTAAGGAGGGGGTGAGTCGGGCGCATATTTTGGACGGTCGGGAGGACGAGGCTTTGTTAGAGGAGCTTTTTTCGAGTGAAGGGGTGGGGACGATGATCTATGCGGATGAGTACACGGAGATTCGGAAGGCGCTAAAAAAGGATGTGCGGTCGATTGTGCGGTTGATTGGGAGTTCGGTGGCGGCAGAGGAGTTGGCTCGGAGAAATCGGACGGAGGTTTCTGCGGCGATTGCGGACTACAGCGTCTTTGAAATTGATGGCAACATGGTGGGATGCGTGGCGGTGCATCCTCTTGAGGGCAAGACGGCGGAGATGGCTTGTCTCTTTGTAGCGCCTGGGCATGAGAACATCGGGATTGGTCGGAAATTAATGCTTTATGCGGAGAATCGGGCGAAAGAGTTGGGGATGAAGCGGTTGTTGGCTTTATCTACGCAGGCCTTTAATTATTTACAGAGTAAGGGCGGTTTTGTGGAGGGGGCGGCAGAGATGTTGCCAGGGGAGAGAAAAGCGACCTATGAGGCGAGCGGGCGAAATTCGAAGATTCTTTGTAAAGATTTGAGTTAAGCTGGGGTTGCCTTGAAAAGGGCGATGCCGATGAGAACGTGGTCAGCAACCATGAGGCTATTGGTTAGACTGGAAGCGCGGGCTAGGCGGAAGTGGTTGCCGATATAGCCGAAGGAGAGGAAGACGAATGGGGATGGTGCAATGGTTGCGACCAGGGGGGAAGGTTTGCTTTCGTTCCCACCAGAGAGTGCCGAGGGTATCGCTTAGCGTGCTGAGGATGGTGCAAACGAGGATGGCGGTCTAAGGATAGAGGAATAGGATTTTGATCTGACTAGAACAAGTGAAAAGCTGCCGAACAGGAAGCAGAGTTCTGTTTTAACCTGGTGGCCATGCTAGGGGGCGTCCACCGAGAAGGTGGAGGTGAAGGTGGGGTATGGTTTCGCCACCATCCGGGCCATTATTGATGACGAGGCGGTAGCCGGTTTTGTCGAGTTGGCACTGGCGAGCGACTCGTTGGGCAGCGACGAAGAGATGTGTGAAGAGGGGATGAGCTTCGGGGGGTACGGTACCGTGGCGGGTGTGATGTTTTTTTGGAATGATAAGAATGTGAACGGGGGCTTGGGGGGCGAGGTCACGGAAGGCGAGGACGTGATCATCCTCGTAGAGAATATCGGCAGGTAGTTCGCGGTCGACGATGCGTTCGAAAATAGTTTTGGCCATCGGGCCAGTTACCAGATCGTGAGTTCGAGAAGGGAGGGACTGAGGGTACGGGCGCGGGCTCGGATAAAGTGAACAATGTCATCGCTAAGACGTTGGCATGATGTGCGCCAGGAGGCAGAACCCGTGAGGGAGAGGACGCAGGAGCGCAGTCCTTCGAGACGAAGAACGGAGGCTAGGGAGGAGATTTTTTCATCCACAAGATTAGCGAGCTGATGATAGAAGAGAATTTCGAGGGGGGCTTCCTTGGCTAGAGCAGCGAGATTGATGGAGGGAGAGGAGGAGACGAGTTCAAAATGGCGGGCTATAGCGGGGCATCCAATACCGGTGAGGGAGCGGTGAAGAATGAGTTCGAGGGTGGCACGTTCGATATGGGGGCGAGCGAAGTCGTGGCGCAGGTAGTGAAGAATGGCGCGGGCGACATCGGTGGCTAGGGGCCACTCGTCGTGTCCTGCGCGGATGGCGGCTTTCTCAAGGGAGAGAACCAGCCAAGTCTCGTTGAGACGAGTCGGGGAAGCTCCTGGGATGGCCACCAGAGGCAGGGGTTCGAGGATGGGATCTTTAGCGAGCACCTAGATTTTTTACTTCACTGACAAAGTCTCGGGCATCACGGAATTGGCGGTAGACGGAAGCAAAGCGGACATAGGCGACATCGTCCATTTTTTTGAGGCACTCCATGATCTTTTCGCCGATGGCGGTAGTGGGGATTTCACGACCATACTTTTGTTCGAGCTCTTCCATTACCTTATCGACGGTTTTCTCGATGAGTTCGGGGCTGACGGGGCGTTTTTCACACGCTTTTTGGAAGCCGAGAACGAGTTTGCGACGATCGAACGGTTCGTAGCGTCCATCACGTTTGACGGCTCGAAGGTCTTCACGCTCAATCTCTTCGTAGGTGGTGAAGCGGTAGTTGCAGGATAGGCATTCGCGGCGTCGGCGGACGACTGCACCATCCTTCCATGGACGTGAATCGATCACCTTATCTTCTTCAACATTACATTTTGGACATTTCATACTACTCCTTGTGTTGCGTTGAAACTACAAGTAGGTGGGGTGGGGTCAATTAAAATTTTTACATAAAAACTTGTTTATATGTATAAATCAAAGTCAGAATTTTCTATCCTGACCAGTGCGTTTTTTCAAGGGGGTGATAAATGCTTAGGAAAACGAGTCGGGGAGATGTAGACAACCAGCGAGGTTGTTTTGAGAGCGAGGGGTGAAGTTAAAGGGAGGGAGTGCGACGGCGACGGAGTAGTGCGCCGATACTGAGTGAGACAAGGACGAGGCAACTGGTGGTGGGTTCGGGTATGGCCAAGACCGTTGCATTTAGCATCATAGTGCCGTTCCAGACAGAGTTATCACCCGATGCGAAGGTATCTGCGGTTGCGCCACCTTCCCAATTATTGTCGAACTTGATCGGTTGAATGAAATTATCTGGTGCGGTGAAGAGGAGATCGCCAGGGCGGTTTTGGGTGCCGAACCAGACTGCGTAGCTTCCCCCGTGTTTAACGTCCCAAGTATCGCTGGTTTCGGAATTAAAGAGTTCAACGGGTGCGGTAAAGGAGAAGCCTGCTAAGTCGGAGCCAGAACGAATTCGAGAGTTCTCGTTAGTTGTGTACCACTGGATGGAGTAGCCGTAGGTGGTAGAGCCTGGAGTAAGACCTGCGTTGTTTTGATTCATGCTGACGACTTTGTAGTTCCATCCCGCTCCTGCAGTGGCGGAGAGGACGGAGGCGTCGTTCGAAGGGTTGAGTTTGAGTTGCTGACCCCAACTGGAGGCGTTGGCGTAGTTGGAGTAAAGAAAGATGTTAAAGGAGGCGAGGCCCTCTCCCGCGGAAAGTCCATTGGCCCAGTGGTCATATTTTACGTAGGAATTTGCCGTGGTGTAAGTTGAGGCGGAGCTGGCTGAATTGACGTTGTAGATATCTTGGGCCACGACCTTTTGGTTGCCAGCAGCTTTGGAGCTCCCTTGGTTTATTGGGGCAGTAATCAGGTGCCCAGCATTGAAATCAAACCGAGTATAGCTCGTGACATCGGCGAAGGATGGGCTTGCCATGGCGACGAGTAGCAAGAGGGGGAGACTATGTGTGGATCGAAGGCTCAACGCACTTTCAATAGAGCAGATAATCTCAAGAAAGCAAGTAATACCCTTTTTTATAAGTGACAATTTGGAGGCAGACTAAATAATTGCAACATCCTATCCATAAGAAGTTAAGGATATTGAGTCTGAGCGTATAAAGCCAATTTTATATATTTAAGATTTAGGAAATTGGGAGTTTTCGAGATGATGGTTGTGGCGGAGGCCCTCTGAGATGATTAACCAGATGACAATACCTCCACAAAGTGCAAAGGCCCCTAAGATAAAAATGAGCCCTAAGCCAGTGTGTCCTTCGTCCATGAGATCAATTTAGCGGACAATGGGGGGATTGTCATCTCTCGATTCAGGGAGCAATGGCGCCGAGGTCGCCTTGGGAAAGAGCGCGAACTTCTTCCACGGTGATCCAGCGTTTGGTAAATTCGGGTCCCCAGGATTCGGATGTGGCTAGCTCCAACGTTCTTTCGGTCGGCGAATGGCAAATGCGGTGAGGTTTGTCAGCGGGGTCGATCTGGGGCAAAATCTGGCGATGACTCCTTTGCAGGAAAAATTTGTTCGCTTAAAGAAAGAGAGGGAGGCGGTGGTTTTGGCCCACAATTATCAGCCGCGGGAAATTCAGGAGGTGGCGGACTATGTAGGAGATTCGCTGGGGCTGAGTTACGAGGCGCAAAAGGCGAAGGGAAAATGCATTCTTTTTTGCGGGGTTCATTTTATGGCGGAGACAGCCAAGATTGTGAATCCGGAGAAGAAAGTTCTGATGCCCGATCTGAATGCGGGCTGTTCTTTGGCGGATTCTTGTCCCGCAGATAAACTGCGGACCTACCTTGAGGAGAATCCTGGTCTCTACGTTGTTTCCTATGTGAACTGCACGGCGGCGGTGAAAGCGCAGAGCGATGTGATCTGCACCTCGGGCAATGCGGAACGGATCGTGCAGAGAGTGCCAGCGGACCGAGAGATTCTTTTTCTACCCGATCGGAATTTGGGGGATTGGGTGATCCAGAAAACGGGTCGGTCGATGCGGTTATGGGATGGGGATTGTTACGTGCACATGGAGTTTACGGCGTCTTCGATTGATCGGATGAGGCAAGAGCATCCTGAGGCGCTGGTGGTAGCCCACCCAGAGTGCACTCGGGCGGTGAGGGCTTTGGCGGATGAGGTGTGTTCGACCGAAAAGATGGTCGGGTACTGTCGCAATTCTTCGGTCCGTGCCTTTATTGTGGTGACAGAGGAGGGAATGTTGCATCGATTGCGCAGGGAGATGCCGGACAAGGAGTTTTTGGCGGGGCCAACCGATCGCTGCGCTTGTGCAGAGTGTCGCTATATGAAGATGAATACCTTGGAAAAGGCGGTAGGTGCCTTGGAAAACTTGGCGCCAGAGGTGAGTTTGAGTAAAGAAACAATCGAGAAAGCCAGATTACCGATTGAGAGGATGCTGAAGTGGAGTCGTAACTAGTTCATACTAAGAATTATGCATTAATAATTCCGATTAGGAATATGCATAAGGATTTCGCTGGGCAGATGGGGGAATTGCGCTAGTACTTTTTACGTAATCTCATGAAAATAAACACTCCATGGAGGGTTGTTTTCTGTGCCCTGATCCTGTCCTTGGCTCCGGTGGGGTGGGTTGTTGCGCAGACCCAAGAAAGCCCCGAATCGGTGGAGCCACCGTTACAGATTACTTCGGATGGGGCGAATCGTTATGAGGGAGGAATTTACTACGCGAAAGACAACGTTGTGGTGACTTACGGCGGGGACCTTCTGATGGCAGACGAAGTCCATTTCAATCCCAAGAGTAAAGAGGCCACAGCCAAAGGAAACGTGCGGTTGTATATGACGGGGCAGATGTATCGAGGGGATCTGCTTACCTATAATTTCCGTACGAAAAAAATGCTCTCAGAAAAATTTCGTTTTTTAGAGGGAAAAATGATGGTGGAGGGTGATTCGATCAATACCCCCGAACTGGGTCACTACGAAATCGGGGACGGCATTTATAGTACCGACAATCGGGAAACACCCGGATGGAAAACAAAGGCGTCCTCTCTCAGTATTTACCCGAACGACAAAACCATTGTGGAAAATTCGGTGGGTTACTTCGGGGATGTGCCCTTTTTCTACTTTCCATCCTTGGCTCTTTACGAAAGAGACATGGGAGATTCTCCCGACATCTCCTTCGGTTCAGTCACCCGTCTGGGAACCTATGTCATCGGCACCTACCGCTTTGCCATCACCGACAAACTCAAGGGTGGGGTGACGGTAGCTAACTATGGCCGGCGAGGCTGGGCGGGAGGTGCGGAAGCATCCTACATCACTCCAAGTAAAAACTCGGATCATCCGGTGACTGAAGTTGCACTCCGTGGCTGGTATATTAACGATCGCGGTTACCAGATTTATGAAGGAGACAGCGAGCGTCCATTAGCGGCAGCTCCGCCCCGTGGCCGGTACTATTTTCCCTACAAACACAACACCACGATTCTCAAGGGGGGTAACCCAGTGGATGCAGACCGTGCCCCAGCGTTCGACACCCCCGCCCTGACTTCGAGATCTCATCTGAATGTTTTGAGTGATGCCTATGTGACTCAAGATTTCTTTGCGGATGAATACATGCGAGACCAGCAGCCCAACACTTATCTCGATGCAATGTATCAGGATGCTAATTTCACGGTGACGGCCAATGCTCGGACCCAGATCAATAATCTGTTCCAAACCCAGCAGCAGAAGCCCTCGGCTAAAATCGAATTTAAGCGCCAGTACATTCCAGGGACGTACGATGCAGAAGAACTGATTAAGGATCCCACCGCCAATCCTGGGTTGGCTTACGAAGGGGAATCTAGCGTCGGCTACCTCGGCACGCAGTGGAATCAGGTTTCTAATCAGACCGACTACACCGCGATCCGCTACGACACTTTTCATCAGCTGATTTATCCCCGAGAGTACTTCGATTGGCTGAATCTGGCGCCTCGTGCGGGAATTCGAGGAACGGTCTACACACGAAGCAACCTGACCCGAGATGGGGCCGTGCAGAATACGTCTGGTGGACCGGGGTACGATGTGGGCAATAATCAAGCCCTCTCGGACACTTCGCTCTTGCGATATGTATTCAATTTTGGGATCGATGCCTCGACCAAGGCCTACGCCACTTGGACCGATATCAAAAACAAGGCATGGGCTATCGACGGCATCCGCCACGTCTTCGAGCCTTTCATCCAAGCGAGCTATATTCCACAGCCTAATGTTCGGCCAAACGAATTTGCTGGGTTCGATAATCGAGTGAATACAACCGAATCGCAGCCGCTCAATTCCTCCCTCTACAACTCGATCGATTCGATCGACAAACTGCTGATCGTTCGGCCCGGAATGATGAATCGGATGATGACGAAAAGAGACGGTGCTCCGTATGAATTGGCCAACTGGAAAATCTATACTGATTACCAGCCGATTCGGCCCGAACTGACCAGCTTGAACTACGAAAGCGTGCAGGTTCCTGAAACAGTGCCTTCTGATTTGCCTGAACTTTATAATGTGCTCAATGTCATGCCAGTGCCTTGGTGGACGGCGACGGTGGGAGCGACCACGGCGATTAGTGGCAATGGATTCAACTCGCTGAACCTTGGAAGTATGTGGCAGGTGATGCCAGCCTTGCAGCTGGGGGGTAGTTACTCGTATCTGGAAGGCTTTTCCTATTTGGATGCTCTGAATAATGAGGTTTTGACCAATACGCAAACCAGTTTAGTCAACGCGGTGGCGAGCTATCGGTTGAATGAAAGCTGGATGGTCAATGGGGGTTTGACCTACTCGGTTAATCCCGGCCTCTTGCAGCAGGTCAACCTTGGGGTCTATCGGGATATCGGAGCATGGATCGTGGGGGCGCAGGTTGGGAATCGTCAGAATGATGGAGCTCCATCCGAGTTTGTTGCTTTAGCCACGCTCACTTTAAAGGCGTTTCCTGATCTTCCCTTGGGATTCAATCAAAACCCGTCCAGTTCTGGCGTGGGCCTAGGGGGGAATCAGCAAGGGGTGGGAAGCACTTCTCCCTAGCGGTGTTGGACCTAGTTCCTTTAGAGTTTAGCGGATGAAATTATCGATTATCGGTTCAGGGTACGTTGGACTTGTCACAGGGACATGCTTGGCGGAAGCGGGACACACGGTTCTTTGCGTAGATAACAATCAGGCCAAAGTGAAGGAGTTGCAGGCAGGTCATATACCTATTTACGAGCCAGGATTAGAGGAGCTCGTTCGGCGGAATGTTCAACTCAAGCGACTCTCTTTTACGGCATCGACCCAAGAAGCGGTGGCCAATTCGGAGGTGATCTTTATTGCCGTGCCCACTCCGCCACAAGATGACGGATCGGTTGACCTGAGCTACGTGGAAGCGGTGGCGCGTGAGATCGCTGAGGCGCTGCCTGCTTATCGTATCATTGTCGATAAAAGCACCGTCCCAGTTAAAACAGGTGAGAAGGTAGCGGAAACGATTCGCCGATACGGGCCGAAAGGAATCGAATTTGATGTGGTGAGTAATCCTGAGTTTCTTCGTGAGGGAAGTGCGGTGGCCGATCTGCAGAAACCTGATCGAATTGTCATTGGGGTGGCTTCCCAGCGTCCCGTAGCGGCGATGCGTACGGTCTACGAACCATTCAAAGCCCCGATTATCATCACCGATTTGAATAGCGCGGAACTGATTAAGCATGCGGCCAACAGCTTTTTGGCTCTGAAGATTACTTATATCAACTTGGTAGCAGCGGTTTGTGAGGCGGGCGGGGCCGATGTAACGCAAGTCGCCGAGGGCATGGGGTCGGATGCACGAATCGGGCGGGCTTTCCTGCAGGCAGGACTCGGGTATGGGGGTTCCTGTTTTCCAAAGGATGTCAGCGCCTTCATTCGGATTGCAGAAGAGATGGGCGTGGATTTTGGCTTGATGCGTGAAGTAGAGAAAATCAACGCGGCAATTCCTGAGCGTTTCCTGAAAAAGATTCGGGCCTCCCTTTGGACGATGAGGGACAAGAAAATTGGGCAGTTGGGATTAGCTTTTAAAGGAAACACGGACGACGTGCGTTGTAGTGTGGCGGTCGAGTTGATTCGGCGGATGGCAGCAGAGGGCGCGATCATCCGTTGCCACGATCCCAAGGGAGGAGAGAAGGCCAAGGAGCTACTACCGAAAAACGTGGAGATTATGGCTGATGCGCATCAAGTAGCGGAAGGAGCGGATGTGCTTATTATAGCGACAGAATGGCCTGAGTATCGTTTACTCGATTGGAGTAAGATCAAAACTTTAATGAGAACCCCAAGAATATTTGATGGCCGAAACCTGCTCAATCCTGCGGAAATGATCTCTCTTGGTTTCGAGTACACGAGCATCGGACGTTGAAGCCCGCCGTCACGATAGTTCTCGGTCTTCAGTGGGGAGACGAAGGGAAGGGTAAAATCCTCGATGTAATGGCGGCGGAGGCGGATTGGGTTTTGCGGGCGCAAGGGGGGAATAATGCCGGGCATACAGTTGAAATCGGCAAGGAGAAGTACGTTTTGCACCTTATTCCCTCAGGAATTTTGCGCGGGAAAGTGTCCTGTCTGATTGCGGGTGGTGCGGTGGTTGATCCTACGGGGCTGGTCAAAGAGATTGAGGGACTGACGAAGCGGGGGATCCGCACCCGTGGTCGTTTGCATTTGGCGGCGCAGGCACATCTTGTTCTCCCGCATCACCGGGCGGTGGATCAGGGATTCGAAAAACGTCGGGGAAACGGAAAAATTGGCACGACAGGGCGGGGGATCGGGCCGGCCTACGCGGATAAAGCGGCTCGGGTAGGACTTCGCGCAGGAGAGTTGGCCTTGCCATCCCGCGAGCTGGCTCGGCGGATACGTGAGCGGGTGGCGTTGCATAACCGCGCCTCTCGTGGTCAAGGCTGGGTAAAAATCTCGGCGACCAAGACGATTCGAGAAGTAGAAGAGGCCGCTCGGTTTCTTCGACCTTACCTGGCGGATGGGGTGACCTTGGCTCACCGCGCAGTGGCTTCGGGGCAACGGATTTTGATCGAGGGTGCACAGGGAACTTTTCTGGATGTGGATCATGGCACTTATCCCTTCGTGACCAGTTCCCATTGCACTGCAGGCGGGGCCTGCACCGGAACGGGAGTGCCGCCGACGGCGATTCACCGAGTAGTTGGAGTATTGAAGGCCTACACCACACGGGTAGGGGGCGGTCCTTTTGTCACGGAGGATGGAACTCTGGGACATCTCCTTCATGGAATGGGCCGTGAATTCGGCTCGACGACGGGCCGAGCACGCCGTTGTGGCTGGTTCGATGCGGTGCTGGTGAAGCGGGCGGTTCAGCTCAACGGGGTGACGGAGATGGCTATGACCAATTTGGACGGTTTGGATGGGTTGGAAAAAATTCCTGTGTGCGTGGGTTATCGTCTCCGAGGAAAGTATCTGAAGGAGCCACCAGTTGATGCGGCGGACTGGAGTCGCTGTCGTCCCATCTATCGGAATTTCGAAGGATGGTGTGAGCCGACCACGGAAGCGCGTCATTGGAAAGAGCTTCCTCGCAAGGCACGAATATATCTCTCCGCGATCAAGGATTTGGTCGGCGCTCCCCTCGGTCTAATTTCTGTGGGAGCTGGCCGTGACCAGACCTTTCGGCATGGGTAAAAAATCTACTTCGGCAGAGATTCCCTCCCACGTTGCCATCATTATGGATGGCAATGGCCGGTGGGCGAGTCAGCACCACCTTCCTCGTCTCAGCGGGCATGAGGCAGGGCGCAAATCGGTAAAAGCTGTAGCGCAAGCCGCCATCGATCACGGGGTGCGTTATTTGACTCTCTACGCCTTTTCGGTGGAAAACTGGCAGAGGCCGAGGGATGAGGTGCAGGGATTGATGGGTCTTCTTCGGGGGGTGATTCGGGAGGAGTTGAACGAAATGGGGAAGGAAGGGATTCGTTTGCGAATGATTGGCAGACGGCAAGATTTACCTGAAGCCGTAAGGGAGGAGCTGGAGGGCGCGATCGAAAGAACTAAGGAGAATACTCGCCTCGATCTGATTCTTGCTTTGAGTTACGGCTCCCGCGTGGAAATTACTGAGGCGATGCAAGCGATGGGGCGGGAAATAAAGGCGGGAAAGCTGGATCCTGAGAAGATCACGGAGGAGACGGTCTCGGCGAACCTCTATACCGAGGGCATTCCTGATCCCGATCTCTTGATTCGCACCAGTGGGGAGATGCGGATCAGCAACTTTATGCTTTGGCAGATTTCCTACGCAGAGATTTATGTGACGCCTGTCCTCTGGCCCGATTTCGGAAAAGATGAATTTGCCAAAGCTTTAGCGGATTATGCGGGCCGTGACCGCCGATTTGGAGGGATCTAGCGATGCTGGGCTGGCGTCTTCTCTCCTCGCTTCTGCTTTGGGGCATTATTCTTACGCTGGTCACCTTGCGGTATACCAACGGAGTTTTTCTGCTCATCGCCATCGTCGGGTTGGCTGCCCAGCGGGAATTTTATCTTTCCCAGCAGACAGCAGGGCGCACGGTGTTTTTAAAAACGGGTCTACTTGCAGGGGCACTGCTCTATGGGGCGACCTTCTTCTCGGTGGTCTCTCCTACGGGAGGGTTTCCTGATGCTTTTTCGGGCGAGGCGGTCTTGGTGCTTTTAGTAATTTTGGGGGCGCTGACGCGGAGAGTGTTTCATCCGAAGGTTGAGGGCGCGACCACTGCAATGGCTTTGACTCTCTTCGGCTTCTTTTACGTTCCGTACTTGTTGAACTACGCAACTAAGATTCTTTACTGTGTGCCTCAAGGGGGTGGGGTGGCTCTGCTAGTTTATGCGGTGGCAGTGACGAAATTTACTGACGTTGGAGCCTACGTGGCAGGGAATCTCTTTGGGCGTACGAAACTAAGTCCAGTGATTAGCCCAAAAAAGACTTGGGAAGGACTGGTGGGCGGGGTGCTGGTTGCCCTGCTTACGAGTCTGGGCTTGATTCACTATTTTCCTCAATCCTTGGGCAGTCTAGCGGGGGTTCATGGCTGGATTTTGGGAATCGGCTTGGCGGTGGTCAGTGTGATCGGAGATCTGGGAGAGTCGGTGGTCAAACGGGATGCTCGGGTAACCGACTCGGGGCAATTTCTCCCAGGAATTGGCGGGGCTTTGGATCTAGTGGATAGCTTGCTCTTTAGTTTGCCTGTCTTTTACGGATATCTCGTTTTCACGGGGAGAATATGAAGCGGGTCATTCTACTAGGCTCGAGCGGTTCGATCGGGGAGAGCACCTGCAAAGTTGCACGGGCGCTACCCGAGACGATGAAGCTGGTGGGCTTGGGAGTGGCCAAAAGCGGTGAGCGAGTTTTGGCTCAAGCCCAGGAGTTTGGGGTGAAGGCAGTAGCGGTATCTGATCTGGGTGCGGCGGAGAATGTGAAAAACGACTTACCCCAAGGAACAAAGTTTTATTCAGGAGCGGAAGGTTTGACTCGGATGGTGGAAGAGACGGAAGCGGATATGGTGTTGGTGGCGGTGGTGGGGACGGCGGGGCTAGCTCCTGCCTTGGCGGCTCTGCGAACGGGAAAAGATTTGGCGGTGGCCAGCAAGGAAATTCTGGTTCTAGCGGGTTCCTCAGTAATGGGGGAAGCAAAAAAGCATCAACGCCAAGTCCTGCCTGTGGATAGCGAGCACAACGCCATTTTTCAGTGTTTGCAAGGAGCCAAGAGCCAGGAGGTTCGGAAAATTATTCTCACGGCCTCGGGCGGGCCGTTTCGAAAGAGCTCAGTGGAGGAGTTGAAGAAGGTCACAGTGGCGCAGGCGCTGAAACATCCGACCTGGTCGATGGGGAAGAAAATCACGATCGATTCCGCGACGATGTTCAATAAAGGGCTTGAAATGATCGAGGCCCACTGGCTTTTTGGGTTGCCGATGAGCCAAGTCGAGGTGGTGGTGCATCCGCAGAGTCTGGTCCACTCGTTGGTAGAGTTTGTGGACGGATCGGTACTGGCCCAACTGAGTGTGACCGACATGTGTTTTCCGATTCAGTATGCGGTGACCTATCCAAAGCGCCTGCCCAGCGGGTTGCCGCCATTGGATTTGGCAAAGATTGGGTCCCTAACCTTCGAAGCCCCTGACGAGAAAAGGTTTCCTGCCTTGCGCTTAGCTCGAGAAGCGGGGGAGGCTGGGGGGACGTTGCCAGGAGTTTTTAACGCAGCTAACGAGGTGGCGGTGGAGGCTTTTCTTGAAGAAAAAATTTCTTTCCCGAGGATATGGGAAATGGTGGAAAAGGTCATGGCGGCTCACGCCAACGAAAAGAAGCCTGATTTGGCGGCGATTATTGCGGCCGATCAGTGGGCCCGCGCTCAGGCCAAGACCGCCCTGCAGGGAGCCCTATGAGTTTTCTGGCTTCCTTGCCTTGGTTGGAAATCGTTACGGTGGCGGGAACGATTGTTTTGGCCCTTTTTCTTTTTGGCCTGACGGTGGCGGCTCACGAGTTCGGGCATTTTTGTGCCGCTCGAAAAGCGGGATTAGTGGTGGAAAAGTTTGCTATCGGATTTGGGCCTAAGATTTATGGCAAAGTAGTGGATGGGGTGGAGTGGCAGGTGAACTTACTCCCTCTTGGGGGATTCGTTCAGCTACCGCAGATGAGTCCTGCGGAGGGGATTGAAGGCAAATCGGAACAAGATGTGCAGGATCTGCCTCCTGCATCGCCTGGGGCGAAGATCTTTACGGCGTTGGCGGGTCCAGTAGCCAGTTTGGGGTTGGGGGTGTTCTGCGCGGTGGGAGTGTGGATTTTCGGGGTGCCGACGAATATGACTTATCGGACGACGACAATCGGCTGGGTGGAGCCAGGCACCCCTGCGGCCAAAGCAGGAATTTTGCCAGGGGATGTAATTCTGGCGATTGACCAGCAGAGACCTGAGCGTTGGGCGGGGCGCCCAGGGGCGGTGGTTGAGAGTATTTTATTGGGAACGGACAAAGAGATTCTGCTGGAACTGGATCGAGGGGGTAGGGAGATCGTGACCGCTAGGATTTTACCCGAGCGAGATGCGGAAATGGAAGGTCTGAGGCGATTGGGTTTTGAGATGTATCCTGCCCAATCGGCGGTGGTGGATAAAGTCATTGCGGATGGACCAGCTGACCGCGCGGGAATCCGAGGTGGGGATAGGATAGTGATGTTGGACGGGGAAAAATTATGGAGTCCTGCAGCGGTTAAAGCGGCGGTGGATACGGGCCAAGCGGTGCTTACTCTAAGGGTGGAGAGGGCTTCGGTCGGTGAGATCTCGGTGAGTGTCAGGCCAGAAAAAGCGACCAATCGGAAGGATAAGATGATCGGGGTGATCTGGAAGCCGAGCGAGGTTCAGATTACCCATCCGACTCCGCAGGAGCAGGTGAGTTCAGCAGCGGGATTGGTCTTGCGCACCTTGCGGGCGTTGGTCACTCCTGCCTCCAGCGTGGGGTTGCAACATCTGAGTGGACCGCTCGGAATCTTTGAACGGCTAGTTTCTCTTCTGCGTACTGACCCGAGGTTGGTACTTTATTTTAGTGTGATTTTGAATGTAAATCTGGCGGTGCTCAATCTTCTGCCGATTCCGGTTCTCGATGGAGGGCACATCCTTTTTTCGATAGTGGAAGCGGTACGGAGGCGACAGTTGCAAGCCAAGACTATTGGGATGATTCAGACCTGCTTCGTCGTTCTGCTGGCTGGATTCTTTCTTTTGGTCACTTACCATGATTCGATGCGCTTAAAGAGGCGGATGGAAAAGCCTCCAGAGAGCGCGGATATGCCGATTTTCCAAAAAAGGACGAAATGAAAAGCTACTGTGCCAGTGCTTATCGCTACTTAAGGCGGCCAACTCGTGAAGTGAAAGTGGGAAAAGTCGGGATTGGAGGAAGCCATCCGATTCGGGTTCAGAGTATGATTACCTCGGACACGATGGATACGGCGGCTTCGGTCAAGCAGACCCTTGAACTGGTGAAAGTGGGATGTGAGATCGTAAGAATTACGGCACCGACGATTAAGGATGCGGCTAATCTTCAGAAAATAAAAAAGGAGCTGCTGGCCGCTGGATGTGATGTGCCGATCGTTGCTGATATTCATTTCAAGCCAGATGCGGCCCTGGAAGCGGCTCAGTGGGTCGAAAAAGTTCGGATTAATCCTGGGAACTTTGCCGATAAGAAAAAGTTCGCGATTCGGGAGTATACCGATGAGCAGTATGCAGAGGAGTTGGGCCGAATTGAGGAGACGTTTACCCCTTTGGTGAAAATCTGCGCTGAAAGAAAGATCGCAATTCGAATCGGGACGAATCACGGTTCCCTCTCAGATCGTATTATGAACCGCTACGGGGATTCTCCGCACGGGATGGTGGAGAGTGCGCTGGAGTTTGCGCGAATCGCGAGAAAGCTAAATTTTCACAATTTCCTCTTCTCGATGAAATCATCCAATCCAAAGGTGATGATTGAGGCGTACCGTCTACTGACCGTAGCGCTGGAGAAAGAAGGGGCAGATTGGAATTATCCTTTGCATCTTGGGGTGACGGAGGCGGGGGATGGAGAGGATGGAAGAATTAAGAGTGCGATCGGCATTGGCTCGCTCCTGCTGGATGGTCTTGGCGATACCATTCGAGTGAGTTTGACAGAAGACAGCATTCACGAGATTCCCGTGGGGCGGGCGTTAGTAAAATACTTGGAAGAGAGAGCTCAGGGGAGTTTCGATGCGGAGACTAGCCTTTCCTATGATCCGTTTAGCTTTACAAAGCGGGCGAGTTTGAAGGTGGTGCGATCTGGCGTAACCATGGGAGGGGAGGAACCGCCGAGGGTTTTTGTTTCGGCTAAGGTGGAGGAGGCCTTGCGCCCTCGTTTAGCGCAGTTGGGTGATTTGGCGCCTGAGTTGGTCTACGAAAAAACTTCCGTGGTGGAAGTAGATCCGCGTAACGATGCGGAGATCGCGGCTTTGGAGGCGATGAATGAGGCGGTGGTTGTGGCGGTTAAGGATGGGCTCGATTTGAATCTTGTTTCAGCCACGCGGATGCTGGCGGCGAGAATTCCGGCAAGGCACCCGATTCTTTTAAAGGACACCTTGAAGCCTGACGCTTCGGAGGGTGGACTGAGTGGGCTGATTCGGGCCTCGATTCATCTTGGGGCTTTGCTTTGCGACGGAATTGGGGATGCGATTCTGGTAAGGGGCGAGCCAGCGCCAGGAGCCTGTTTGCGATTAGGGTTTAATATTTTACAGGCGGCGGGAAGCCGGATCTTTAAAACCGATTATGTGGCGTGTCCCTCCTGTGGGCGGACTCTTTTTGATCTTCAAAGCACGACGGCCAAGATTAAGGCGGGAACACAGCATCTGAAGGGGGTCAAAATTGCGGTGATGGGATGTATCGTCAATGGACCGGGGGAGATGGCGGATGCAGATTTTGGCTATGTAGGAGGAGCTCCTGGGAAGATCAACCTCTACGTCGGCCGGACCCCAGTAAAATTTAACATTCCTGAGGCAGAAGCGGTTGAGCGGTTGCAGGATTTGATTCGGGAACATGGCAAATGGGTCGATGCTCCCGTGGGTGGTGTCCCGGTAGTTGTTTGAACTAGGAATCGCGAACGATTTCACCGCGGGGTTGCTGGGCTCGCTAAATTAATCAGCTTTCTGTTTAGACGGACTCCAGAGAGTTCTTAGGTATCCTATGACGATGAGTTCTTCTGGGGTAAAAAAGGGGCGAAGACAGTTGAGTCAGCCGAGAAAGTCTAAAGAGACAGAAAGAAGCCTTTTGAATGGATCTGGGCGGTTTAAAAAGGTTTCTAAGCCAGTAGAAAAAACAAGGCTGAAGGCAGTCGCAAAGGGGAAAATCGGTCAGGCTATTTCCGTGGTACCCCAAAGGATTGCGTTTTTGGGGGACTATTTGCCGAGGCTTTGTGGGATTGCCACCTTTACGAGCGATTTATGCGAGGCGGTGGCGGGCGCTGCCTTGGGATCGGATTGTTACGTCGGGGCAGTCAATGACCGGGCGGAAGGCTATGCCTACCCTCCTCGGGTAAGGTTTCAAATGGCGGAGAAGAAGCTAGATTCCTATCGGCGTGCGGCCGACTTTCTTAATTTTCACAATGCGGATGTGTTAAGTGTGCAGCATGAATTTGGAATCTATGGAGGAGCGGCGGGGAGCCATCTCCTAGCCTTATTGAAAGAGGTGCGTATGCCGGTCGTGACCACGTTACACACCGTGTTAACGAAACCGAATGATGCCCAGCGTGAAGTGATGCAGGAGTTAATTAAGCGGAGTGACCGATTGATCGTAATGGCACGTAAGGGGGCAGAGATTCTTGCGGAGGTTTATGGAGTCTCGATGCAGAAAGTAGATATCATTCCGCACGGAATTCCCAATACGAAGTTTCTCGATTCAGAATTATTTAAGGAGCGATTGGGGGTTGAGGGCCGAAAAGTTTTATTCACCTTTGGTTTGATCGGACCGGGTAAAGGAATTGAGCATGTGATTGAGGCGCTGCCCAAGATCGTCCAGCAGCATCCCGAGGTGGTCTATCTGGTCTTAGGGGTGACGCACCCCCATTTATTGGCACAAGAGGGGGAGAGTTATCGCTTAAGCTTGGAGCGATTGGCGGAAGATCGTGGGGTGAAGGAGCATATTATTTTCTATAATCGCTTTTTAGAGCTGGAGGAGTTGCAGGAGTTTATTGGGGCGACGGATATTTATCTGACCCCTTATCTCGAGGAGAGCCAGATCACCTCGGGCACGTTGGCCTATGTTTTCGGTGCGGGCAAAGCGGTGATTTCCACTCCCTATTGGCATGCGCAGGAGCTGCTCGCGGAGGGGCGGGGGATGCTTGTGCCGTTTCGAGATGCTGGGGCAATTGCCAAAAGTGTTTGTGCCCTACTGGACGATCCTGCCCATCTAAATAAGATGCGCCGTAACGCCTATGCTCTCGGCCGTGAGATGATTTGGCCTGCGGTAGGAAAGCGTTATCTGGAGTCATTTCAGCGAGCCCGGGCAGATCGCAAAGCAAACCCGCGGGCGGCTTTCGAGGGGTGGACCCTTGATCATCGGCCCTATGACTTGCCACCAAGTCGGTTGGATCATCTGATCCATATGAGCGATGGGACGGGCATTTTCCAGCATGCGACCTTCACGGTGCCAAACTTTAGCCAAGGCTACTGCACGGACGACAACGCCAGAGCGTTTATTCTTTGTCATGTTCTGGAAGAGCTTGGGGATCCTGCGCCTGAGGGAGTCTTGGAGCAGTTGGCGACGAGGTATCTAGCATTTCTGAGTGCAGCTTGGGATACTGAACAAAGCCGGTTCCGAAATTTCATGAGCCACGGGAGGGAGTGGTTAGAGCCTTGTGGGAGTGAGGATAGTCAAGGGCGTGCCTTGTGGGCTTTAGGATCAGGGGTTGGACGTTCTAAGCATCAAGGCCATCGGCGATTGGCAGCTCGATTATTCGAAGCGGGGCTACCCATCGTAGAAACCTTTTCTTCCCCGCGGGCTTGGAGTTTTGCTCTTTTGGGAATTCATGAATATTTGCGTACTTTTCCTGAGGACCAAAAAACAAAGGCGATTCGAGTTAGGCTAACTGAAAAGCTGATGCAACGTTGGCGAGATTGCCATTCGAAGGAGTGGCCTTGGTTCGAATCGAGTGTGACGTATGAAAATGCGCGGCTTTGCCAAGCACTCATTCTAAGTGGGCAGTGGATGCCGTGCGGGGATGCTCTGCAAGTGGGATTAGCTTCATTGCGTTGGTTGGTATCGATTCAGAAAACACAGGCAGGGTGTTTTCGCCCGATTGGTTCGAATGGCTTCTATGAAAAGGATGGGGCACGGGCGGATTTTGATCAGCAACCGGTGGAAGCCCAAGCGATGGTGGCCGCATGCCATGAAGCCTTTCGGGCAACCCAAGACCCTCAGTGGACAAAAGAGGCGCGAAGAGCGTTCGAGTGGTTTTTGGGGCGAAATGATCTTGGCTTTGCCTTGTTTGACTCAGGGACGGGTGGTTGCAGTGACGGCTTACATGTCGATCGAGTAAATGAGAATCAGGGGGCGGAGTCTACTTTAGCCTTTCATCTTTCTTTGGCGGAAATGAACTATGCGGAGCAGTTAATTACTCGTCCGCCGAGTCGCACCTCATGAACACCATTCGCTTGCGTCGCCACGCATTGTCCATCATCCCTCAGAGCAGAAGAGTGCTCTTGCGGCCTTTTATTCCATCTGAGGTGCACCGAATCACAACGACCCTGGGAAGAGTTCTCGCCTTAACTGAAGACGAGGTAGCAAAGGAATTAGCTAAGGTTTGGAACGACTTTGAATCTCGCCATCGCGACCTGGGAACACTCCTTTTGGCGAACTTTAAGCGAGTAGAGGGGCATGTTTTCACCCAGCGACCGCTTTCGGAAAAAAGAAAGCTACTCCTTGGGGCGCTTTTTTCTGGGGAGTACGCTCTCGAATCGGCGGCGATCTTTAACCCATCAATCGTGGCCCATCCTGATCAGAGTGGAGTAGCCCAAGGGGCGGTACGATTCCTCATGAGCTTGCGTGCGACGGGCGAGGGGCATATCTCGTCGATTGAGTTTCGCACGGGATTGATTTCACCCTCAGGGGAGATCACGATGGACCCTATTTCAGATTATGTGACCGCGCCTGAAATTGTGGCGAATCCTAGTTATAAAAAGAAGCGTTTCAGCATTAAGTTGGCGGAAATGGGATTTGATAATACCTATGCCGACGCAGTCATGACCCCATTGGGGGAGACCTTCACGCTAGTTGATCTAACAAAAATGCTCAGAGTGGTTCGGCAGGAAACGAAACCTGAGACCCGCGATTTGAAGCGCACCTTGGAATGTATTCAATGGTTGGCGGATTCTAATTATGAGCTGCATTTTCCCGAAACCTTGGCTTTGAGTGAACGGATCATCTTTCCGGTATCTCCGAACGAGACGAACGGAATTGAGGACGCGCGTTTCGTCCGTTTTACGGAGGACGATGGATCGGTCATGTATTACGCCACGTACACTGCCTACAATGGTAGGGCAATTTTACCTCAGTTCATTGAGACCTTAGATTTTCTTAATTTTCGGATTCTGACTTTAAATGGGGGCAGAGTGCAGAATAAGGGAATGGCACTCTTTCCGCGTCGGGTGGGTGGTCGCTACGCCATGCTCTCTCGTTATGACGATGAAAATCTGTTTCTGATGTATTCTGACAGCCCTTACTATTGGGCGGATCCTCAACTTATTTTACGACCTGCCGCGATGTGGGAATCGGTTAAAATTGGGAACTGTGGATCCCCGATTGAGACGGAAGCGGGTTGGTTGGTTATCACCCATGGGGTTGGCCCGATGCGGAAATATTGTATCGGGGCGGCTCTCTTGGATCTGGATGACCCCAGTCGGGTGATTGGGCGTTTGCGCGAACCGCTCTTGGCGCCTGAGGGGGCGGAGCGGGAGGGGTATGTTCCGAATGTGGTTTATAGCTGTGGTTCGATGGTGCATGGGCGGGAATTAATTTTGCCTTTTGCGGTCAGTGATTTGGCCTCGACTATCGTTACTGTTTCGCTGGATGAATTACTGGCGACGTTGAAAAGTGGAGGGAGCTGATACCCAATCCAAACCGTAAGTCTTTCCAAAAAGGAAAGGGAATGTTGGGCTAGGCTAGGAGGGCTTGTTCGTGGCTATCGACGACGGTCAGGACTGTGGTCAAACGGGATAGTTCGAAAACACTGCGCACTCGGGTGGAAAGATTGCAAACGATGAGCTTAGTCTTTTGGGCGCGAGTAATTTGCAGAGCTTCGATGAGAGTCGCGAGACCGCAAGAATCCATATAGGGAACTAAGGCCAGATCGACCACGAGACGCGCGGGGACACTCTTCAGTGCTTCGGTGAGTTTAGCCCGGAAAGCGGGGGAGCGGGCCATATCGACATCCCCATGCGGACGAAGAAGAAAGCCGTCGGTGAGAGTTTCGATATCGACGATGAGTTCGGTGGCGCGGGACATAGAAAAACTTAAAGAAAGTAGGGGTGGGTCGCGAGATGAATAGTAGGTTGGGGTTGTCTTTGGGGGGCTTAACTTGGTTACAAAGGAGGTGTGATTTTGCTGGGCTGGTACTTTTCGACGACCAGTCGCATACCCCCTCCCGGACGTTTGGAGAACTGGACAAGATCCATCAGGGAATGGATGAGATGAACTCCGAGACCGCCTGGGCGAATGTCATCGAGGTCGCGACCTTTGAGCTGTGAAACCTCGATCTGGGGAGCGAGATCGTCGATCTGAATGCGCAGACCAGTGGGGTTGGATAGTTCCCATGCGGAAATCCAAATATTTTGGTCGGGGTTATTGTTGTAGCCATGACGGATGATGTTGGTCAGGGCCTCATCGATGGCCAGCGCGAGATGACCACAGGCGGTTTCGTCGAAACCGATGCGTGCAGCAAGTTCTTCCAACATCGCGCGGACTGGAGCGAGAAGTTCGGGCCGACTGAGGATGCAGGTTTCCAGATGAGGAGCGGGAAAATCAGGTTTCATAAGGCTAAGCCGAACTGGGAGCGCTTTCGCAGAAAAAAGAGGGAAGAGTGGATGAGCAACTCACAGATTGGACGCTGGCAGAAGGGCTGAGTCAGGGCAAGAAGGGGAAGCCGTGGATCTAGCTTATTCAGTGAAAGCCGAGACTATTTTCATCAGGGCGACGTGAGACTTGGGGCGACGGTGGGAGAGGTCGTCAAGAAGGGAGCGGGCGGTACGATTGGCCTGGTTGGTGCCGAGGGTTTTTAGGACTGCTCGTTCAAATCTTTCTACGAGCAGGTCGTGGGGATCTTTTTTATCGAGCCACGTAAGGGCGGATTGGAGAAGAGAGTGAAGAGAACCGAGATCGGCGTCGGGTTCTGCGAGGTGCTCGATAGTTTGAGAGAAGTAGGTGGCGGCAAGAAGGCGCGAATACGATTGGCGGAGTCCGGCGTGGGTTTCCCTGAGGCGTGCTTCTTTGAGATGGTGCAGGTGGCCTCGGCGGGAGAGGTCCCAAGAAATCTCGCATTCGTGAAAAAGATCGAGGTGCCCTTTGAGGGGATTTCCTGGTTTGGCGGCACCGCGGGCGAGGGTACGAACGACTCCGTGCTGGCGGGTAAGCCAGACGGCGAGGAAGCTGGTTTCTCCTTGACGGCGAAGATGAAACAGAATCCCCTCATCCTGAACAGGTTGGCTCAAGTGGGTACCCTAGCAGAGGAGGGCCAAGGGGTGAAATGGGGGAGATAAGGGGGATGACTCAAGGGGAAAAAATGTGTAGAAAGTGGAATGGCAACTCAACGTGAATCCACCGTAGAGTATGAGGCGAGCATGACGGGAACTTCCCTGCACAGCGGGGCCAAGGTCCGCTTGACGGTGAAACCTGCGCTAGCGGGGTCGGGGTACCAGTTCCGCAGGATGGATTTGGCGGATCAACCGACGATTCCCGCCTTTTTAGAGAAAGTGAAGCAGGTGGAGCGTGCGACGACCTTGGCTGAAGGCAGTGTCAAGGTGAGCACGGTGGAGCATCTTCTCTCGGCGCTGCGAGGGTTAGAGATTGATAACGCACTGATTGAGTTGGATGCGAACGAACCTCCGATTGGCGATGGGAGTGCCGCTCCTTTCTTGGAGATGCTGGCCAAGGCGGGTCGAAAAGAGTTGGAAGCTCCGCGAACTGTTTTTGAGATTCGCGAGCCAGTTTGGGTGACGACTCCTGATGGAGGCTACATGGCGGCCTTGCCCCACGATGGTTTCAAGGTTTCCTGTACCAATGCCAATCATACTCCTTACCATACCCAGTATCTGAGCATCGAGGTGGGAGCGGAAAATTACGCGAAGGAGATTGGTCGGGCGCGAACCTTTGTTTTTTACGAAGAAGTGGAACCCCTATTAGCCAAGGGACTGATTAAGGGTGGGAGTTTGGAAAACGCCATCGTGATTCGTGGCGAATCGGTCATGAGCAAAGAACCGCTCCGCTACCCAGACGAATTCGTTCGGCACAAGATTTTGGACATCATGGGGGATTTGGCTTTGTTCCCCGTACCGATTCGCGCGCATATTTTGGCGTCGAAAACCAGTCACGGCCTGAACCTACTTTTCGCTAAAGCCCTCTATAAGGCGTACCGTGCCTACCAGTCCGCGCTGATGCCGGTGGAGAATATTCCAGTGGGCGAGAGATCGATGGATACGAACGAGGTGATGAAGATTCTGCCTCACCGTTATCCGTTTCTGATGGTTGACAGGATTCTGCGATTTGAAGGAGCAACTAAAGCGGTGGGGATGAAGCTGGTGACGATCAACGAACCTTATTTCCAAGGACACTTTCCTGATCATCCGATTATGCCGGGAGTCTTGCAGATCGAGGCGATGGCGCAGGTAGCCAGTATCCTTCTGTTACGGAATACGGAGAATGCAGGGAAATTGGGATATTTTATGAGCGTGGATAAAGCTAAGTTTCGCAAGCCAGTGATGCCGGGAGACGTCCTGACCATGCATGTAGAATTGACCAAATCGCGAGGGAAGATTGGCAAGGCTGCGGGGCAGTGTTTGGTGAATGGAGAAGTGGTTTCGGAAGCGGAGCTGATGTTTGCGATCATCGATCGCTGAGGAGGCGACCAGCGTGGCAGTTCATTCCTCTTCCGTGGTGCATGCGAAAGCCAAGGTGGCGGCCTCGGTGGAGATTGGACCCTTCTGTGTGGTGGGTGCTGGGGTGGAGTTGGGGGAAGAGTGTGTTTTACGTAGCCACGTGAATTTGGAGGGGCCGAGTATCTTTGGCTCCAAGAATATCTTCCATCCGTTTTGCTCGATCGGGGGGCGGACGCAGGATCTAAAGTATACGGCAGAGCCAACTTTGTTGCAGGTGGGAGATGAAAATAACTTTAGGGAATTTGTTACGGTGAACCGTGGGACGAGTCCCGGAGAGAAAACGGTGGTTGGGAGTCGCAACCATTTCTTGGCGTACGCTCATGTCGCTCATAATTGCGTGGTGGGGAATGATTGCATCTTTTCGAATAATGGGACTTTAGCGGGCCATGTGGTGGTGGGGGATTTTGCGGTGGTTGGAGGTTTGTCAGCGGTTCACCAGTTTTGTCGGATTGGGCGGCACGCGATGATTGGGGGATGCACCAAGGTGGTGCAGGACGTGCTGCCCTACATGATTGCGGACGGGAATCCTGCGGTGACCCGTGCGGTCAATCTAACGGGGCTTCAGCGGAAAGGGTTTTCGGAGGATTCGATTCGTGGATTGAAAGAAGCGTTAAAGGTACTGCTCAATCCTAAGTACAATCTTTCCCAAGCACGTGAGTATTTATCGGAGAAGGGGGCGAAGGCAGAGGAGGTGAAGGAGTTGATCGAATTTCTTAAGACATCGGAGCGGGGCGTGGTCTTGCGGTAAACGGCTAGAAGAAGACAACGACCTACGACCCCAAGGTCGGGAGGGCAGGAGGGTACCTACGCGAGTTTGAGTCCGTGGGTAAGGAAGGGGGTAAAATCTTTGCGGTTCGCAGTAGCCAGGTGAGCTTCGTGGAGAAGAGCGGTTCCTGCGATCATGCAATCGACTCGCAGTTTGCGGGATCTTCCTATCAGGTGAAAGAGGCGAGCCGCCTCCGCGCTTTCGTTTTCGGTGAAGGGAATAATCTGGTGGAGAAGAGATCGAACTCCCTCAGTCTGTTTGAAGGAGACGGGTCCGCCAAGAAACTCGTACCAGCAGATTGCTGAGGTGGTGAGAAGTTGACCTTGTTCGACCCAAGCGAAGATTTCGCCAACTTCGTGACTCCCTTGAACCAGGGATCGGATGAGGTAGTTCGTATCGAGGCAGATCACGAGTTGCGCCAAGCTTCACGATCTCGGGTGACCTCCGAGAGGTATGAGTTGGCGGCTTCGAGCGTGAGACCCTGGCCATGGTCATGAAGTTCCTTGAGGATTTGGGCGGGATTTTTGAATTGGAGGGAAGGTGATTTGGCCGCTTGCCCTACGGCACGGCGGACGACTTCCGCTTGGGAAATATTCCAAGCCGAGGATAGGGTTTTCAGGCGCCGAGAGGTTTCTTTGTCCAAAGCGAAGGTTTTTCTGTAAGTCATAACTGCCATACCACGTAGCATACCATTATAAATATGGCGGGCAAGGAGAGATGACCTACGACCCCATTTTAAAAAAGTTGCCTCGCAAAAATCTGGTAATTAGTAACTTATAAGACCTGCGACCCCATATAAGAGGTTTATGCACAAGGCTTTGAAAGTACACTTTTAAATTCGGACCTACGATCCCAGGGTGGGGATGCGGGGGATCAGGCCTGAATGGTGGGCGCGGCCGAAGAACTCTTTTAGTCCTGCGCGGCCTCGGGGGCCGAAATCCAGGGTGAGATCGTTAACATACATTCCGATAAACTTATCAGTACGCTGTTCGTCCATCCCGCGACTGAGGGGGAGTGCATGGCGAACTCCCGCCTGGCGGTGATCTAAGGCGTAGCGAACACTCTCCTTTAAGGTTTGGGTGGTATCGGCGATGACTTGCTCGCCGAGAGAACGCCGCACGACGTTACCGCCGAGAGGAAGGGGCAGTCCCCCCGTGTCTTGGGCCCACCAAGCGCCGAGGTCTGCGCAGAGAAAGAATCCTTCCTCCTGATAGGTGAGTTGGCCTTCGTGGATAATTAGGCCTGCATCGATATGGCCTGCTAGAATTTCTTCTTGGATCTTATCGAACGGAAGATTGATGGCGGTAAAGGAGCCGTGGGGCAGACCGAGGTAGAGTTGCAGAGTGAGATAAGCGCTGGTGAGAAGTCCAGGGATGCCAATCCGCATCTTCTTCATCGATTCACGATCGATCTTTTTCTTGGCGACCAAGCACGGACCGTAGCCATCACCGAAGCTGGCCCCGCAGGGCATGAGAGCATACTGATCAGCGATCTTGGTGTAGGCGTGAAAGGAGACGGCCGAGATATCGAGTTCGCCTGCCTGGCAGCGGCGGTTGAGAGTCTCGATGTCCTGCAGAACATGGGTGAATTCGTGTCCACGCAGATTTACTAGATTCTTTGCCATGGCATAGAACATGAAGGCATCGTCAGCGTCGGGACTGTGACCGAGAAGCAGCTTCATGGAATGAGCTTACAGAAATCGATGCCCAATGCATCGGTAAGATGAGGGGTCGGAGGCGGGGAGGATGAGGGGCTTGGAATGGACAAGGGGTTTGGGTAGAGTGGAAAGTTCATGATTGGATGGGTCATCAAGAAAATCTTAGGAACGCAGAACCAGAGGGAGGTGAAGCGTCTGCTCCCGCTTGTCGAGGAGGCAAAAAGACAGGGAGAAGCGCTAGGTAATCTTTCGATCGAGCAACTCCGAGCCAAGACGCCGCTCTTTCGTGAGCGTTTGGCGCAGGGAGAGACCTTGGATCAACTTTTGCCCGAAGCTTTTGCCACGGTGGTGGCGTTGTGTCGCAGATTAACAGAAGAGAAAAGAAAGATTCGGGTGCGTGGGCAGGAGATGAAATGGGAGATGGTGCCCTTTGATGTGCAGTTAATCGGTGGGATCGTGCTGCACTCAGGTCGGATCGCGGAGATGGCTACGGGGGAAGGCAAAACCTTGGTGGCGACTTTGCCGACATATCTCAATGCCTTGGCGGGTAAAGGGGTGCATGTGGTGACGGTGAACGACTATTTGGCGGCGCGGGATGCGGAGTGGATGGGGGAGGTCTATCGGGAGTTGGGATTGACGGTGGGATGTCTTCAGCACGGACAAACCCAAGCGGAGCGGCGGGCACAGTATGCCTGTGATATTACCTACGGGACGTGTTCGGAGTTCGGCTTTGATTATTTGCGGGATAATGGAATGGCGACGACCCCTGAGGATCAGGTTCAACGGGGTCACTTCTTTGCGATTATTGACGAGGTGGACAGCATTCTGATTGATGAGGCGCGGACGCCGCTAATTATTTCTGGTCCAGTGACAATTTCCACGCATCAGTTTGATAAATACAAGTCGGTGATTGATGGTTTGGTACGAAAGCAAAATGGACTGTGCACGGACTGGGCGAATCAAGCGAAGGCCAAGGGGGAGGCGGGTGATCTGCCTGGGGCAGGGCGGTTGCTCTATCGGGTGAAGTTAGGTTCTCCGCGGAATAAGCTGCTCTTAAAGTTTCAGGAAGATCCTGCGATGCGCCGAGCGATTGATGATGCGGAGTTGGAGATGTATCAGGACACGAGGCGAACGGAACTTTATAAGACCAAAGAGGAGATGTATTTCTCAATTGATGAGAGAAATAGCGAGGCGGACTTATCGGAAATGGGTCGGACCTTCCTCAATCCGAACGATCCTAATTTCTTTTTGGTGCCTGATCTGATTACGAAGAATCACGATATCGAAACGAATCGGGCATTGAGCGAGGAGGAAAAGTTAAAAGAGAAGCAGGTAGCGCAGGCCGAATATGAGGATGCGAGTCAACGGATCCATAACATTAGTCAACTTTTGCGGGCCTACTGTGTTTTCGAGAAGGACGTGCACTACGTGGTGCAGGAAAACAAGGTGATGATTGTAGATGAGTACACCGGGCGTTTGATGCCTGGCCGACGTTGGAGTGATGGCCTGCATCAGGCGGTGGAGGCGAAGGAAGGGGTGCAGATTGATCGAGAGACGCAGACCTTGGCGACGATTACGATTCAGAACTATTTTCGATTGTATGAGAAGCTGGGTGGAATGACGGGAACGGCCGAGACGGAGGCGAACGAATTTAAGGATATTTATCGGCTGGGAGTGGTGGTGATTCCGACGAATCAGCCCTGTGTTCGGGTGGATGCGGATGACATGATCTTTAAAACACGGCGAGAGAAGTTAAATGCCTTGATTGAGGAGATTAAAAAACGGAATGCGGTGGGGCAACCGATGTTGGTCGGAACGGCTTCGGTGGAATCTTCTGAAATTATTAGTCGAATGCTTCGACGTGAGAATATTCCGCACAGCGTGCTCAACGCGAAGCAGCACCAGCAGGAGGCGGAGATTGTCACGCGAGCGGGAGAGCGGGGTGCGGTAACGATTGCCACGAATATGGCAGGACGAGGGACGGACATTAAGCTTTCGGCAGGAGTGGCGGAGTTGGGCGGATTGCATGTGGTGGGGACGGAGCGTCATGAATCGAGGCGGATTGATCGGCAGTTGCGAGGGCGGTGTGCGCGGCAGGGGGATCCTGGCTCGGGTCAGTTCTTTATTTCCTTTGAGGATGATTTGATGCGGAACTTCGGCGATTCGCGGAGGATTGGGGGGTTGATGACGAAGTTAGGGATGGAGGAAGATGAGGGGCTGCAGCATCCGTGGTTGAATCGATCGGTGGAAACGGCGCAGAAGCGGGTGGAGGGCAGGAATTATCAGATTCGTAAGCACACCTTGCAGTATGACGATGTGATGAATCAGCAGCGGACGGTGATTTATGCTTGGCGGACTGATATTTTGAATTCGACCGATCCGAGGCCTGAGGTGTTTGAGACGGTGGATGAGCGGATTACGGCGGAGGTGGAGGCGCGGGCGGGGACGGATCCGGTGGATCTGGAGGGACTTGTACGTTGGGCGAATGCGGCCATGCCGGTGGGATTATCGAAAGAGGATTTGTTGGGAGCGGGGGGGAAGGAGGAGTGGACAAAGTTTTTGAAAGCGAGGGTGCGGGAAGCCTATGAGGTGAAGGTGAAGTTTGAGAATCCCGAAGCGGTGAAGGCGTTGGAGAGGTTTGTGGTTTTGGGGGCGATTGATCGGTTATGGCAGGAGCATCTTTATGCGATGGATGGTTTAAGGACATCGATTAATTTGCGGGCGTATGGACAGAAGGATCCGTTGATTGAGTATAAGAACGAGGCTTACGGAATGTTTGGGGAGTTGATGGGGCGGATTAAGGAGGAGGTGGTGCATAACCTCTTCCGGTCGGCGTCGAGTCTTTCGGCGTTTGAGCACTTCTTGGCGGCGTTGCCCCAACGGGCGGGTCGGGGTGAGTTACCTGGGCAGGATCAGCCGACGGAGGGTTCGATGAGTATTGGGGGAGGTGGTGGGGGAAGCACCGTGGTGGAGGAGGCGTTGGTGCCGGTGAAGAGGCAGGGACCGAAGTTAGGGCGGAACGATCCATGCCCGATTGATCCCAAGAAAAAATTTAAGAACTGCTGTGGGGCGACGGGTGCCAAGGGGTGTTTGAAGGTTTCAGCATAAAGGCAAGGAGGGTAAAGCTTGGTAGGATTGGACAGGTTTTGGAAAGGGGTTAATTTAAGAAGATGAAGTCGACGATTTTCGGTAGTTTCTTTGGAGGTATGGGGCCTTTAGTTGCTTCGGTTGGGGTGGCGTTGGTGGTGGGTTTTGGGGTGGGAAGGCACTCCGCCCCATCAAGGCTTACAGGTTCGCAAGAGGTTGATGCCACGAAAGTGGCGCAAGGAGCGGAGGAGAGTGAGGAGCCCAAGTGGCAGTCGATTGGGGGATCGGACAGGTTAGAACTGGTTTCCGAGTTAGCGGGTGCTGCGGCAATTGGTTCGTTAAAAGATCGGTTTCGTGCGCTGGAGGATATTTTAGCCAAGGCAGGTTTGGAGGATGTTAAAAAAGCTTTGGCGTGGGCTAATGCGTTGCCCGATGGGCCGATGAAGAAGTCGGCGTTAGCGAAAATTATGGAGCGTTGGGGGCAGTTAGACGGGCCAGGGGCAGTGGCGTATGCCGCTCAATTATACGCTGAGACAGGAAATGCGAGTTTGATTCGAGAGGCCCTCAAAGGTTGGGCTACGAAAGATCCCAAATCGGCTTATCAACAGGCTGCCGAACTTGGTTTATCCAACGGGCTGCAAAGAGATATTCGGTATGGTCTACTGCAGCAGTGGGCGGAGCAAAATCCAAATGATGTCGCTGGATATGCTTTGGGTAACCGAAATCCCGACACTTGGGGAGGGATAGTAGGAACGGTGGCGGAGGAATGGGCCAAACAAGACCCGAAGTCGGCGGTCACGTGGGCGGCGTCATTGACCTCAGGAAAAGATAAAAAAAGTGCGATTTATGAGGCCGTTTCAAGCTGGGCAGATCAGGATGTCAGTGCGGCTGCCTCTTACATAACGTCTCAACCTCCAGGGGAAGGGCGCGATACGATGGCTGGTACGCTTGCCCGACACATCGGGCAGGAGAACCCTGAGGCCGGAATCAAATGGGCGGCAATGGTAGGGGATCCGGCCACGCAGGAGAGGGCGGTGGCGGGGGCGTTGATTGATCTGTACCGAAAAGATGAGGCGCAAGCTCGGAAGATTCTGCAAACCTCCTCGATTTCCACCCAAGTTCAGCAGGCCGCGTTGGTCCGAATGACGAATCCCGGTCCGTGGTGGAGGTGATTTCTTTTACCTATATAAGGATTTACTTAATGGGGGCTTTGTTTAATTACTGCGTACGATTTGGGTTCCAGAATCCGTTTTCTTTTTCTGCCCCAACCCAGCCAATTAGATTTTCTGTATTATCGCCGCCATAATAATTTGGACCACCGAGGCGGGATGGTGTTTCAGCAGTGACGTGTCCATCGCACCAAGCAATCAAAGCACGCCCATTCGCTCGAAAATGGAGGCTGGGTTGGAGATCAAAAGATGGGGTTCCATCTGCCATGGGAGCGAAATAAGGCTCAGCAAAGGGGTACTCTTGCAGACCTCCCGATCGGGCAAAGGCAGTAGTTGCAAACATGAGGGTGGAGGAAAGATTGGGAACGTTCGCCGGTCGGGCAGGAAGGAAGCTTTCTCCCGGAGTGCCTCCGATGTAAGTCGCATTGTAACCATAGCCACCGCTCCCTTGCTCAAATGAGGCTCCCTTGAGAGCATGAGCCGGTAAAAGTGGGCAGATCGAAATGGTCCGACTTTTGCCTAAGTAAGGCGAAAGGTAGCCTTGGGTAGGGTCAAAGGATCCTCCGCTGCGGCCAATACGTTTCCCATGCCACCGCGTTTGATTGGCCCGATCGCTTGCAGGTGCGAAGGTTCCATTATCGGAAAGGTAGGAAAGGTTAGCGGTAGCGAGCTGACGCAGTTGAGCAGCAGATCGCGCAGCAGCGCCTGAGTTCTGGGCAGACTGCACAGCAGGCAGAATTAAGCCACCCAGAAGGGCAATGACAGCGACTGACACGAGCAACTCGAGAAGAGAAAATGCAGGAGCAGAGTGTTTCATGGCGATGAGATCAGCGCAGAAGAGAGCCGAAAAAAAAGGCGATTTTGATTGAGTGGTGCAGAAATGGTGACCGTGTGGGGTTGTTGCGCAGTGTTCTCTATGATTGTGACGCCCGCGACATTGGGTTGGATCGTCTGAAAGGGTTGGCCATTGGTCGAAAGGGCAATCTCGGTCCACTGCTGCAAATCCGAAGAGGCTTCTACCGCAATGCGAAGGTCGATCTTGTTGGGATCGCGCCAAAAATGAAATTGAATCTCTTGTCCATGGAGAGAAATGTTTGGCTGCAGGCGGCTGGACGGATCTGTGGGAAGAGTAGCGAAAGCGTATTCCATTAAGTTGGAGCAGCCGTCTCCATCCGCGTCGGTAAATGGATCTGAAGTGGTGGTAAAATTATCCTGCCAAGCAAAGCGCGCCTTACGCCAAGTGTCATACCGTTGGGTGACATGAGCGGCCACAGCATCTAAGTCGAAACCCGCGCTTCCAGATGTGGGATACGGATCAAAGATTGGTTTGCCATCGGCATCCAACGTCTCTCCATTACCAAGAATATCAATAATTCGAACGTGGGAAACAGAGGTCAGGCCAAGCCAGGCGAAATCGAAAGGGGTACCGTAGGTGGCGGGGTACTTGCCGGCCATGCCGTCGAGGTTTGTGGGATCAAGTTCAAGGAAAGCGTAGGGAGACGTGGGCTGAGGAGTAGAGGAGCGGCCAGAGAAGCGATAGAAATCAGTCCCGTTTGAGGAAACCTCCACAAAAGCCAGTTCAAAAAAGCCGCGACCGGCTGTCGTGCTGATACCATTCTCAAAAACAACCAGGTCAAAGCCATCTGCATCCAGAATTGGCGTGGCAAAGGAGAGGGTGATTGATCCGCCGTCGCCTAGTGTGACGATGGTAGTTGTATTGGAATTGTGAAATCCTGTGGCGTCAGCAGGACCAAGAGCCCCCTCTGGGGTTTTGAATGTCTGGCTTACGCTCGGATCAGGGAGGTAATTCAGGAAAGCGTTTGCCCAAGCCACCAGTTCGGGGTTTCGAAGAGTCATATCTGCATCTTCAAATGCATCGATCGCAACGCTACTAACCGATTCGGGACCAGGTGAGTAGGGCCCTGCAACCAGCGGGGCCGCGGCCCAGCAGCATGCCCAAAGGAAGCCGAGCCGCGACATCATTGTGAAGTTGAGCCTACGGACGTAGAGCACGTCTCACGCTGCGACTAACTGCGAGACAGAGCCCGGACACCAGAAGTAAGCAGGTGGAAGATGGCTCTGGCACACCTCTTAAATTGTCCAAAGCGAAATAGGCGGGGGTGTTCATGCCGTAATCACCCGTATCGGAGGAGGTTAAGGCGAAGCTGATCTTGTCCACGTTGCCAAGCGCAGTTAAGTCAACGAATGCCCAAGAGTTCAGGATGTAATCATCGGCTGAGTTGGCGAATCTAAAGTCGGCTAGGTAAAAATCGACCGCCCCAGTTTCCGAGCCTCCCAAAAGACCCCGTACAGTCAGCCGAAACCAATCGGCATCGGCACCGTTTGTACCTCCGAATTTTTTGGAAAAGCCGGACCCGTTTTGCATATCTAGAGCGACATAGGTGGTATTGGCTACGTGCAGGCCACGTCCAGCAAAGTTCGAGATTCGACCTAGTGAAATTTCAAAGTTGCCAACGTAAGGTTGATAGCCGACTGCGTAGTTGGCTGAGCCGTTGTAGCCAGTCCCCGGTCGCGCCGCGTACTGATTTCCCCAGCCCGGAGTTGTGGAGTCTTGAACATTGGAGTAAGCGAAGCCTTCCCAAGAACCATAGTCGGTGTCGTACGAATTCGGAAAAGTCACTCCGCCCGAAGTGAAACTGCCGGTACCATCGGAGCCGTTCCAGTAGGTGTTGGGGTTGAGGGTGAGGTCCTCGAAACCAACTACCGAGGCGTGAGTGGCGTTGGGGGTGAGGTTTAAGAGAACCAAGGCAGCTAGGAAAAGAACACTTTTCAGCTGAGTTTGGCACGAATCGTGTATCTTCATGTGGGCTCCGTTCTGGCGATAGCCAGACGTGTCCGCACGGGATGCGGGCAGCCAGACTCTCGCCCTTCATTTTTGCGATGAGGGTTGACCCCTTTCTAGCGAAAGAGGTGCGATGAGCCTTAGCGGGCAGATGTTCGGACTCCGGGTTGCGAACCTCCTCCCCGCCTTCACCCTTTCATCCTGCCTAAACAGAATGTCCAGATTGGCGTGCTTTCGCATGGGGATTTGTCACCCGATACCGCAGCGCAACTGTGGCCGGTTCTCACGGCCTTCCCTGATTCCACCAAGGGAAAGAACTAAACTCACTCTTAGGAGCAAATGGAGGTAGGTCAAGGGGCAGTGTGTCATCGAATTTTGGGGTAGAGGTTGAGGCAAGGTTTGAAGTGGGAGAGGGCCGAGGGGTAAGGTGGGGGGATGTTAAAGAAGGCTTATCGAGTGGCGGTGGTGGGGGTAACGGGTGCCGTGGGGCAGGAGATTCTTCGTGTTTTGGAGAGGCGGAAGTTTCCTGTGTCGGAGCTTGTGCCCCTTGCGAGTGAGAGGTCGGTAGGGACGGAGGTGGAGTTTACGGGCAAGAAGGTGAAGGTGCGCAAGTTGGAGGCGGTTGCCTTTGCCGGAGTGGAGGTGGCGTTTTTTAGTGCGGGGGCCACGCGCTCGCGGGAATTTATTCCGATGGCGAGGAAGGCTGGGGCGGTGGTGGTAGATAACTCCTCGGCGTTTCGAATGAATCCCGAGGTACCGCTGGTGGTGCCAGAAGTGAATGGAGATTTGCTGGATGAGAGACCTGGGCTGATTGCGAATCCGAACTGTTCGGCAGCGATTTTAGCGGTGGCGCTGGGGCCATTGCATCGGGCGGCGGGGTTGGAGAGCGTGGTGGTGGCGACATACCAGTCGGCGAGTGGGGCGGGGGCGAAGGCGATGGCGGAGCTGGACCAGCAGGTGCGGGATTATGCCGCTGGGAAAGAATTAAAGGCGGAGGTGTTTCCTCACGTACTGGCTTTTAATTTATTTTCGCACAACAGTCCGGTGGGAGAGGACGGTTACAATGAGGAGGAGCAGAAGATGGTGGAGGAAACGCGGAAGATTTTTGCTCTACCGAAATTGAGGATGGTTCCGACGTGTGTACGGGTGCCAATTCCGCGGGCTCATTCCGAGGCGGTGGTGGCGAGGTTTTCTAAGGCGATTTCGGCGAAGGAGGCTAGGGAACTTTTATCGAAGGCCGCTGGGGTGAGGGTAATTGATGAGCCTGCAAAGAATCTTTATCCGATGCCGCGGGATGCTACGGGGAAGTTGGATGTGCTGGTGGGGCGAATTCGGGAAGTGGAGGGAGACCCCCAATCGTTGGCCTTTTTTGTCAGTGGAGATCAGCTTCTGAAAGGGGCGGCTTGGAACGCGGTACAGATTGCAGAGGAGTTGGCGAAACGTGGATTCTTGGGGTGAGTTAGTTTCGGGCTGGGTTGAGTACAGATGTTATAGAACAGCCACTTACATCTTATCCTAAAAGTAGTTAAATAATTCTCGATTCATATGTTTATTGTTGTTCGACAATAATTTAAAAAAGTTTAGATTTATAAAAAAAGGCAAGAAAAAGCCATAATATGTGCTAATATGTACATAGATGGCTTTGCTCCTCACATCGCCTCGGAGAGCGGTTTCGTATCAATTTGGCTTATCCAAGGCAGATCGAACGCATCTCACTGTCGGTAAGTTATTAGGAAGGCGATTTCTTTCTGAGTGGTTCGCAAAAGTAGTGCCTTCCTTTTTTGCCAAAGGGGTGACCAAGTGAGGCCTCCTTTCCGAATCGCAGGACTGAGCGCGATCCTCTGGTTTTTGGCCTGCACTTCGTGGGCCAGATTGGGAGTCGATTATCAGATGGCCTTGGGAAATCCCTCCGGGGCGGTCACCGATCCGGTGGTCCGGACTAACTACCTGATTTCCCGATCTCAATTTGTTTTGTCCTACAATGACGATACCCATCAGGCCAACTGGGTGAGTTGGAGCTATTCTTTGGCGGATGACGGGACCCAGGCCCGAACCGATGCTTGGGCGGTGGAGGAACTTTTGCCCAGCGGGTATTTGAAAATCGGCACCTCCACTTTCGGCACCTACAACGGAATCTCGTTGGACCGCGGGCATATGTGTCCCTCGGCCGATCGCACCACTACCTACAACGACAACGCCGTGCTCTTTCGAATGAGTAACATCATCCCGCAAGCGGCCGCGAACAACCAAGGCCTTTGGGCTCAGTTTGAGGATTACTGCCGGACGTTGGCCGCCGGGGGTAGCGAAATTCTCATCATCTGCGGGCCGTCCGAATTCAAGGGAGGCCGGATCAATAACCAGATGTCCATGCCGGGGTCCGTTTGGAAAATTGCCGTGGTGATCCCCAGCGCCACGAGCACAACCCCAGCGAACCAAAGGATCAACACCAGTTGTCGTGTGCTCGCTATCCTGACTCCTAACGTCAGCACCGGCTTGGGGAGTTGGCAAAGTTATCTGACTTCCGTCGAGGAGGTCGAGGCCGTCACCGGATACAAATTTTTCTCCAACGTGAATTCTTCGGTGGCGACTTACCTGAAGAACGTGGTGGATACGGGAACTGGTCCTAATCAACCGACCGTGATCACCGGGTTCAGTCCCGCCACCGGGCCAGCCGGCACAACGGTCACGATCAGCGGTTACAACTTTGGAACCTCACCGGTTGTGGACTTTAACGGAGTTGTTGCCGTAGCCAGTGTCTCCGGCGGAACCACCATCACGGCCACGGTTCCGGCGCTGGCCGGCACCGGCCCCATTACGGTCACTGCATCGGGCGGGACCGATACCAGTGCGACCGACTTCACGGTTGCCACCGGCACTGAGCCGGCCTTGGGGCTCTCCAAAGGGATCATCAGCAGCCTTGCCTCGATCGAGGGATCGGCAGGAACCAGTCAAAGTTACACGGTTTCCGGCTCCAACCTCACCGGCTCCATCACCCTGACAGCGCCCACCAATTTTGAAATCAGTCTGAACAACAGCATTTTTGCGGGCAGCCAGACGATTTCCACCACGTCGGGGAGTGTTTCTCAGGCCGTTTATGTTCGCATCAAATCAACCGCACCTCTTGGCTCCGTTTCCGGCACGATCACGCACAGCGGGGGAGGGGCTACGACGCAAAACCTGTCCGTTTCCGGCACCGTGGCTTCGAATCAGCCTTCGCTCACCTTATCCACGACGAGCCTGACGGGATTTTCCGCCCTCCAGGGAAGTGTCAGCACTAGCAAAAGCTATACGATCTTCGGCGTGAATTTGTCGGGGGCCATAACCGTGACACCGCCTGCCGGTTATGAAATCAGCACCAACAACAGCACTTTTGTCACGACTAGCGTCTCATTAACACCCTCGGGCACGACTTTGGGTTCGACCACGATCTATACGCGGATTCACTCCTCGGCTCCTCTCGGGACGGTTTCAGGCCTGATCACCCATTCGGGCGGGGGAGCTACGAGTCAGAATTTGTCCTTATCCGGAACGGTGACGGCCCAGACGCCAGGCCAATCCTCAGATGTTTACTGGAATTTTAACACGGAAACTCCGACTTCAGGGGTTCCCACGGGGCTGACAGTCGGTGCGATTTCTCAAGGAAACAACAACGGCACCACCACCATGCTGACGACCAGCTCGGCTTCTTCTGGATATGCCGGAGTGAGTGGCGGCGATAACGCAGGTGCGGCGGCAAGAACCGGATCGTTGGTTACGGGGGCCAGCGGGAGTGCTTACTTTCAGTTTATGCTCACACCCTCGGCGAATGTTACCTTTGCGCTGACGGGGATATCATTTGGATCTCGAAGCACTGGTACTGGGCCCCAAGCTTTTTCCCTACGCAGCTCTTCTGACAGCTACGCCTCTGATATCGCCACCGGAACGATGAGTGGAAATTCTATTTGGGTGCTGCAGTCTATCAGCGGACTTGCTTTTTCGTCCGAAACTGCAACCACGTTCCGAATCTATGGTTATAGCGGAGCTGGTTCCCCCGCTGCCGGCACGGCCAATTGGAGAGTCGATGATTTAAAGATAACCATTAGTGCCGAAGTTCCTGCTGTCGCTCCTGTGATCACCAGTGCGAATGCAGCAACGGCCACCAACGCTGCCTCTTTTTCTTATCAAATCACCGCCAACAACAACCCGGTTTCCTTTAACGCCTCTGGACTGCCAAACGGTTTGACCATCAACACTACCACCGGCCTGATTTCCGGAACTCCGGCGGTTACGCCGGGCACTTACACGGTCGGGCTTTCCGCCATCAACTCGGCGGGTGAGGGAACCAAAAATCTCACCCTGACCCTGCTGAAAAATTCCAACGCTCCCACGATCACCAGTGCCTCTTCCGCTATCGCCTACCTGCGCAACCCATTCAGTTTTTCGGTGGCTGCAAATCCGGCGGCCACTTCCTTTGGGATGACCGGCCTGCCTCCCGGGTTGACCAGCTCCGCGGGAACCATCACCGGAACCCCGACAGCTACTGGCACGTACAATGTCTCCATCACTGCCAGCAATGCCTTCGGCAGCGACTCCCAGACCTTGGCTCTAAGCGTTCTGGATCCGGTTTTGAGCCTCTCCACCAGCTCTCTCACTGGATTGTCCTCCATTCTCGGTAAAGAGGGATCGATTCGGACTTACACGATTACCGGAATTAATCTCACCAGTAACGTTACCATCACAGCCCCCACGTCTTTTGCCATCAGCGATGACAGCATCACTTTTACCGAAACCTTATCCTTTGCTCCCGTGAACGGGGTCTTGGCCGCCAAAACCCTTTATGTGCGCTTGGCCACGAACGCCCCGCTGGGAGACAGTTCGGGAACGGTCACCCACAGCGGGGGAGGGACTGTGGGCCAGAATCTTTCGGTGGCGGGAACGGTCATCCAGCCCCAGTTGACCCTTTCGACTAACTTCCTCGGGGGGTTGAGCACCCGAGTGGGTGTGGCTTCCGCCTCGCAAAGTTATACGGTGAGTGGCACGGAGCTGACCGGAGGATTGACCGTCACAGGTCCGGGAGGATTTGAAATCAGCACCGACAACATCAGCTTTAGCGACAGCCTGCTTTTAATTCCCAACGCCGGACTTCTGAGCAGTCAAACCATCCACGTCCGCATCAGTGCCGCCGCGGGCGCCGGAAACTTATCTGGAAACATCAGCCACACCGGAGGGGATGCAATGCCACAGACGCTTCCCCTTGGCGGAGAGGTGGTACAACCGAGCCTCAGCCTTTCGCCGTCCAGCCTGCCGGGATTCACGGCCGATTTGGGATCCTCTTCGAGTTCCCAAAATTATACGGTTAGCGGGGCGCATCTGACGGGCACAGTGACGGTGACAGCTTCGGAGGGTTTCGAAATCAGTTTGGATAACAGTGCGTTTGGCAATAACCGAATTCTAACTCCGACTGGGGGTACTTTATCTGTCGTTCCGGTCTATGTGCGCTTGAGCAGCTTTGCCCCGTTGGGCGTCTCCGCTGGCTCGATCAGCCACGCTGGCGGAGATGCAGCGGGTCTAAATCTTGCCGTCACGGGAACCGTGACTTCCGCCAACCCAACCTTGGCATTGTCGGTGACGTCTTTAAGTGGATTTGTTTCGACTTCCGGTGTGCCCAGTGCGACCCAGTTCTACACCGTTTCCGGATCTGGGCTTTCTGGGACGATCATGTTCACTGCACCCTCCGGCTTTGAAATCAGCCTGGACAACTCTACTTTTGCAACCAGTCGCACACTAAGTCCGGTTGCAGGTAATCTTTCCGGAGTCACTGTGTATGTGCGGTTAAGTGGCGCAGCTTCGGTGGGTTCGGCCAGCGGAAATATCAGTCATAGCGGCGGAGGCGCTTCCTCCATATCTGTGGGCGTAACCGGGATCGTGGCGGATGCGACTCCGATTCTCACCCTTTCTACGAACTCTCTGTCTGGATTCTCATCGCTTCTTGGCGATCCGAGTGCTCTGCAGAGTTACACAGTTTTCGCAAGCAATCTGATGGGTCCGATCACCGTCACCGCACCGAACGGATATGAGGTTAGCCAAGACGGCATCGCGTACGCCGCCAGCCAGATTCTGGCCCCCACAGCTGGGCTGCTAACTGAGATCCTCCTCCAGGTGCGGTTGAGCTCCTCTGCGGCGACGGGGGCGGTGGGTGGGAACGTTACCCACACGGGTGGCGGGATTACCGCCCAGAACCTCGTGGTCAGCGGGACGGTGACCGGCTTCACCGGACCGGCCATCATCTCGACGAAAAGTGGATCCTACTATGTTAACAATGCCTTCAGCTATCAGGTGACGCTGGCGGCAGCAACGACCGGCGGCACTTTCAGTGCTACGGGACTGCCAGCTGGATTTTCCATTAATGCCGCGACTGGCTTGATCACCGGAACCAACCCGGCGACGGCGGCAATTAACAACATCGTGATCACAGTGACGGGAAGCCAAGGAATCTCTCGGGCCACCTACCGCCTGCGTACTATGACGGATGCCGAGCAGGCTTCGATCAGCGGAACACCCAGCGTGGTGATCAATAAATATCAAAATGCCACCACGGACAGGGTGGAACTCCTGGTCACGGGGGATTCCTTCGAGGGGCCCCCTGTCGATATGCGTGGGATGGTGATCAAAGACTTTAGTTCCAGCATGACCGGGGATCAGGGAGGAAAGTACGTCTTTACGCAGAATCCTCTTTGGGCTTCGGTACGAGCCGGTACTCTCATCGTCCTCTCTGCCGGCAACACGCTGACTCAGGACTTTTCCGCCACAGGGACGGACTATTTGTTGAGGGTCAATCTTGGTAACACCGATTACTTCACGGAGGAAGCGGGCGGATTCAACATCGGCGACACCGAAATGGTCATGATCAAGGTTGCCAACACAGGGGCGGACGGTGTAGCCGGCGGAATTCATGCAGCTTCGATGGGTCAGTCTGGTGCTCTGTATACTTCCTTCACCGGACGCAAGCTAAACAAGAGCCAGGCCTTGATCGCCAGCAAGACCTACGCCTACGCCGTCAACGGCAACTCCTCCCTGAGTGACTTTTACTCCGCAGCCGGAATTGATCGAATCGACCTCCTCACCTTCGGATCGCAAAACAATTCTAATAACGGGACGTTTATCACCTCCCTGCGAAATCTGGATCAAATCGCACCGGTGGTGACCTTGAACGGAGCTTCGGAACTCACGGTTGCCCATGGTGGTAATTACGCAGAGTCCGGGGCCACCGTTTCGGGGGCCACCACTGCGACGCCCACCATCAGTGGATCTGTGAATCCGAACGCCGTGGGAACCTACGTTCTGACCTACTCCGCCTCTGATGCCGCAGGAAACGTCGGCCGGGCCACCCGGACGGTACGTGTCGTCGACCAAACTCCGCCGATCATCACCCTGAACGGACCGGCCACCGTGCAAATCCCTTACGGATCCACCTACAGCGATCCGGGGGCGACCGCGACAGATGCTGTGGATGGTGACCTTTCTGAATATGTTCAGATCATGATGCCCATCCAATCCGCCTCGGTTGGCTCGTATGTGAAAAGCTATGGGGTGAGTGACTTTTCCGGCAACGAAAGTGAAATTCTGGTTCGCACGGTCGAGATCGTAAAAGCTACACCTACGATCACCACGCCACCGACGGCTTCTCCGATGACGCTGGGGCAGACTCTGGCAAGCTCGACGCTAACCAATGGTGTGGCCAGTGTGCCGGGAAGGTTTACTTGGACGGATGCTTCCGCGGTGCCCAGTGCTTCCGGGAATTACCAAGTAACTTTCACGCCGACTGATAGCGTTAATTACAACACGGTGACTCTTTCCGGTTTGGTGACGGTGAATCCGACGAAGCCAGTGGGCACCACCTACAGCGGGTGGTTAAACGGGGCGAGCGCATCGGATGCGGCGTTCTTGGATTATGTGTTTGGGGCGACAGCTCCAGGGACGTTAGATGCGAGCCTGAAATCGACGGTTGCGGTTGCAGGTGGAAATTTGGTGCTGACCTACTACGTGAGGGAGGGAACCGTTGGGTTGACGGTGACACCGAAAACGAGTTCCGATTTGGCGTTAGGAGCAGGTGGATGGAGCACAGTTGAAGACGTTGCGGAGGTAGCAACAATCACAGTGAACGGAGTGAGCATAAGGAAGCATACGGCGAGGGTGCCTGTAAGTGGGGTGAAGAAGTTCCTCAGGATAGAGGCGGTGCAGCAGTAATTGGTTTAAATTGTATTCTGGAAGGGCTTAGACAGGAGCCCCGACGCCGGTCGGGGCGGGTGGGAATGTAAAAATGTGAGAATGTTAAAAAGTGTGAAGGTAGGGCGAGGCGACTTCGGAGATGTCGCCGTTACCTAAGTGTTGAAATAAAGTTGTGGAGCGCGGAGAAGAAATGAAAATTGACCTCTTGCCTCAGAGGTTTAGCGGGCTCCGATGCGCGGGCAGAGTTTTAGGATTTCGCAATTTGCACAGTCGGGTTTTCGGGCGGGGCAACGTTTTCGGCCGTGCGCAATGAGAAGATGGGAGAAAAGGGTCCACTCGTTTTTGGGGACTAACTTTACGAGGGCTGATTCGACTTTGACCGGATCGACGTGACGAGTGAGGCCCACTCTCCTGGAGAGGCGCCCGACATGGGTATCTACGACCACTCCCTCTGCAAGGTTGAAGGCATTGCCTAGGACAACATTGGCGGTTTTGCGGCCAACCCCAGCAAGAAGGTGCAGTTCTTTCATCGTCTGTGGCACTTCGCCTTGGTGATTTGAAACGAGGGCAGTCGCACAAGCACGGATGGAGCGGGCTTTTGCCCGATAGAAACCGGTCGAGCGAATGATCTCTTCCAGTTCCGATTGGGGAATTGTGGCGAAATCGGTAGCGTGCCGACAGCGTAGGAAAAGAGCGGGTGTGACAAGGTTGACCCGCACGTCGGTGCACTGCGCAGAAAGAATGGTGGCGATGAGAAGTTGGAGTGGGTTGGCGTGATCCAACTCACAGTGGGCCTTGGGGTAAGATTTCTTGAGCTGTTCTATGATCTGCAGGGTCCGGCGGAGAAGAACCGGCGAGGGGGTCACGGAGAGGCGGGAGCGGAGGCTGCGGGGAGTGATTTCAAGAGTTCGGAGGCTTCCGAGACGGTGGGTGCGTTGGGGTATTTAGAAAGAAGGGTGGTGATCAATTTCCGTGCCTCGTCGTTCTTCTGCTGACCACGGCGGATCTTAGCCGCGCGAAGAAGGCCCTGTGAAGAAAGGTCGGGCAAGCTGTCGTAGTAGAGGTCGATTTTCTGGTAGTAGCTAACCGCAAGATCCAGAGGGTCGAGCTTGGCTTTGCCTACTCCTTGTTCGACCTGGCGGGTGGGAATATTTTTTGAGGCGACCACTTCCAAGGCTTGGCCAAAGGCCAGCATCGATTTGGCTTTCATCTCGTTGGAGGAGGTCGGACTTTCGATAACATTCGTCCAAAGTTCGAAAGCGGCAGGATTCGTCTTATCGCCGTCGTATTTACCTGCTTCAGCAAGGGCTTGGGCGCGTAAAAAGTTTGCCTCTTGCACCTTATCAGACCAGCCGTAGTCGCGAGCCAACTCTGCGAAAAGCTTTTCCGCTTCGGCTTTGTGGTTGGATTGAAATTCAATTTGGCCGAGTCCAAAGAGTGCGGAAGCTTGAGCGTACTGGCGTGGGTCTTTCGAGCCGACCTTGGCGGGAAATTCCTTGCGAATTCTCTCGAAAACGGGGCGAGCCTCTTCGGCTTTGCCTGCAGAAAGTAGGGCGTTGGCAAAGCGCTGGAGATCGCGCCAATCTAGGGCGGCTTTGTTTTCGAGGGACTGTTTATAGGCTTCTTCGTAAAGACGGAGGGCGAGAGTGGTCTGGCCCGCTTCAAAAGGTACGCTGGCTTGAGAAAAAAGAATCTGGGCAACGAGGCCGGGTCGAGCGCTGGCTTTGCTAGCGAGATCGCGGAAGGGTTGGAGACACTCTTCCACGGGGGCGGCTCCACTAGAAAAGCGGAAGAGACAGATTCCGACTAGCTTGGAGAGGGCGGGGGCAGCGCGTGGGCCCGAGTAACCGAGAATGGCTTGGCCGATAGAGTCGGTGGCGCGCTGGAGTGATCCTTTCCAACGGGTCTGGGTTTCAGGAGGCAGTTGGGCATATCCGCCCATAGCCTTGGCGATGGTTAGATCGAGATCCGCAGATTTTTCCAAGGCAGAGTAGGCCAGGTCAGAAATAGCGACGGGAGGTGGCGAGGTGGTGGTATCGGGATAGAGTTCTTTAAAAAGTTCAAAAGCGCGACGATAGGATTGCAGGGCTTGGCTCTCATCCCGTTCTTCGGCGAAAAGGGTGCCACGAGAAAGGAAAGCGCTGATATTGCGGGGGTCTTTGGGGTAAGTGCGGAACTGGTCTTCTTGGGTGGAAAGCATGAGATCTTTCTTTTTGTCTCGGGCATAACTTCTCCAGATCCGTTCGTAGGCATCGAGCCCAGCGGGAGAGCCAGAAAGTTTGGTGGTGGCTTCTTTCCAGAGGGTGAGGGCCTGTTCGGGCTTCTTGGCCTCGACCCAGGCATCTCCTTGGGCGAGGAGGGCCACTCCGAGGTTGCTCGATTGGGGGTAGGCGGTGATGAATTTGGCGAAGGCATTTGCAGCTTCAGGGAATTTACCCGAGGCGCGCAGGGCGTACGCTAAGCGCAGGGTGGCATCCTCTTTGGTAGTAGGAGAATGGGTGCCCGTGCTGAGCTCGGTGAGTTGGGTAATGCCTTCGGGAAATTTCTTTTCCCCAATCAAGGCTGAGGCGTAAAGCAGTTGAGTTTGTTCGGCGCTTTCTTCGGAAACTTTTCTTTTACCTGATTTAATATCGGCAAGAAACTTTTCGTAGTAGGTGAGGGCTTCGGCCCCTTTGCCCGACTTTTGATAGGCGGTGGCGATGAAGCGGGGAATTTCGTCGGCATACCTTTCGTCGGTGATCTTTTCTTGGGCCGATTTTAATCGTTTGATGGCAGATTCGTAGTCCCCGTCATCGAGCAGGGCGCGTCCGACGAGGTAATCCACCAGGCCAGAGATACCCTTTTGGGTGGGATAATCTTTTTGATACTTTTCAACTAAGCGATCGGCGTCCGCAGTACGTCCTTGGAGGGCGAAGGTAAGGATGATCTGCTGCTGGGCGGGGGCGGCGAGGTCAGGAGTTCCGTACTGGGCGACTTGGCGAAAGACGAGGCGGGCTTCGTCATAGCGACGAGTTTGGAGGAAAGCCTGGCCTAATTGGAGAAGGGCTTGGCCCGAGAGATCGGGGCGAGAGCGGACTTCTTCGATCTTTTGGCTGGCTCGAGCGATGCGGCGAATTTTGTCGGGGGAGGGGGTAGATCCTGAGGCGACCTCGGCACGGAGCGGGGCGAGTTTGGCTTGTAGTTGGGCGATGAGTTCATCTTTTCCAGGGATGGCGCGGAGGCGGGCGACCGCCTCGTTGAAGCGGTTGCTAGCGAGATCGAGCATGGCGAGTTGGAGATTGGCCTCGGCGGCGAGGGCGGGACTGGATCCGGAAGCGATACGCGAGTAAATCTGGCCTGATTTTGCTAGAGCGGCATCAGCGTCTGATTTTTTGAAATCGGCGAGGAGCTCCTTGGCTCGTTGGGCTTCGGCGTAGCCTTGAAGGTAGTCGAGATCTTCGGTGAGGTCTTTTTCTTTATCGGCGAGGCGAGCGGCATCGAGATCGGTACTAGCCTCGGCATATTCACTTTGCTGGACGTGGAGACGGGCGCGGAGAAGAAGGTTCTCGGCGAGGGATTTGGATTCAGGAAATTCTTTGGCAAAGGAGGCGACGAGTTGAATCGCTTCTTCGATACTCTTTTTTTGTTCGGCCGACTTGTCGGGCAGGGCACTCGCTTGGGCGGCTACAGCTTGGAGGATGAAGTAGGCGGACTCTTCTTTGACATCTTTTTCCTTAGTTGTGGTTTGTACTTTGCGGTAGGCGAAAATGGCTTCGGGCCATTTACCGAGGTTGTATTGAGAGCGTGCGAGGAGGAGGTAGGCACTGGGTAGGTTGAGGGAGGTGGGGCTGGCTTGAATGAAGGCGTTAGCCAGTTTGATGGTCTCTTCGAAGCGGCCTCCTTCGTAGGCTTCGAGAATTTTCTTGGTTGCATCGCCAACCTCTTGGCCGCGGAGGGCTTCAGGGGAAAGAAGGACGAAGGCAAAGGTAAAAATCTGGGCGGAGAGGAGAAGAGATTTCATCCGAGGAAAAACCCTAAAGCCAGCGCGGGTTTTCTGCCAGCGGAACTCTTAGGTTATGGGCACATTTCCCTTGCCAACCTAGGGGCATTGTGGGGATGATTCACTTATTAATGACCTTGCCTTTGCCTAGCTCAACGACGCTTTCGGTCTGACCCACGCTGTCTTGATGCCTTCTTTTTTCCTCCTTTGAAGTCGCTGCGCCCCATGCGAGCGGTCTTTTCCTCCTGATGCAAGAGTTACGTGCCAATCATCGAATCCGGGCGCGCGAGGTGTACCTCGTGGACGCGGCGGGTCAAAAAGTGGGGGTGGTTAATTTCAACGATGCGATGAATGCGGCCCGTCAGGCGGGTCTGGATCTGGTGGAGGTCAGTGGCAACAGTAATCCGCCCGTTTGTAAGATCCTGGATTTTGGAAAATATCGTTACGAGATGGACAAGCGGGAGCGGGAGTCGAAGAGGCATAACTTGGCCGCGAAGGTGAAGGAGATGAAGTTTCACGTGAATATCGATCCGCATGATTATCAAACCAAGCTCCGCCAAACGGAGGGATTTCTGTGGAAAGGGATGAAAGTGAAGGTGGTCATGGCCTTCCGTGGTCGTGAAATGCAGCACGTGGAACTGGGGCAGGCGGTGGTTGTGAATATTCGCAACGATTTAAAGCTGGTGGCGGTGGCGGATGCCAATCCGAAATTGATTGGCAGGAACATCACAATGATGTTAAATCCTCTCCCCGCTAAGAAGCGGGTACGGCGCTGGACAACCGAGAAGGCCGAGGGGGCCTACGAGGAAGAGAACAGCGAAACGGGAGGCCAAGAGCAAGCTGAAGCCTCCCCCGTGGAAACCGCAACGCCGACCCCTTCGTGAGGTACTTATGCCCAAATCGATCTCTCGTAGGAAAACAAAGAAGTCCGCCGCTAAGCGCTTTAAAGTGACTGGCACGGGGAAGATCTTGTTCGGAAAGCCTGGGCGTCGCCATTTGGCCTCGAGCAAGAATCGTAAGCGGATGCGCCGCTTGGGCAAAATCGCAGTTCTCGATAAAACGGATATGAAGCGGATTCTCGAGAATCTGCCCTTCCGCTAAGGATCTCCCGACCATGCCGCGCGCCACCAATGCACCAGCCTCCCGCGAACGCCGTAAACGTGTAGTAACGAGCGCAGCGGGTTATCGCGGGCGCCGTAGTAAGCTTTTCCGTTACGCCAAAGACGCGACGATGAAGGCCAAATACTGGTCTTATCGGGATCGCAAGACACGGAAACGTAATTTTCGGCACCTCTGGATCGCTCGGTTGAGTGCGGCCTGCAAATTGCAGGGGATGAACTATAGCTCCTTTGCTGGAGCCCTCCGCAAAGCTGGGGTGGAGCTGGATCGGAAGATTTTGGCCGATTTGGCCATTCACGAACCCGCGGCGTTTGCCGCCGTGGTCGCGGCCACGCGCGCCTAAGTTACGGGACCGCCCGTGTCCCTCCCATCGTCCCCAGATTTCGAGGGGATTCGGCAACAAGCCCTTGCGGAACTTGCTAAGGCTACGTCTGGTCCTGAGCAGCAGACTTGGCGAAATCGTTATTTGGGGCGCCAAGGAGAAGCCCAGAAAATTCTTGATGGATTAAAGATCCTGTCCCCAGCAGAGCGGCCGGCGGCGGGGAAGGCGGCGAATGATCTGAGAAAATCTTTAGAGGAGGCGTGGGCGGAAAAAGGAGGTGGGGAGAGTGCAGGGCCTGCGACGGCGGCGGGAGAGTTGGATTCGACGTTACCAGGCCGGCCTTCTCCCTCAGGTGCGGTGCACGTCTTGACCCAGACCTTAGATCGGATCACCGATATATTTCATCGGTTGGGCTTTGCTTTGGCCGACGGGCCTGAGATTGAAACGGAGCATCACAATTTCGATGCGTTGAATACGCATGCGGACCATCCAGCACGAGACGAGCAGGATACTTTTTATCTGCAGTTGCCTCCTGGACCCCATGGGAGGTGGTTGCTGCGGACGCAGACCTCGACGGTGCAGATTCGGGTGTTAGAAAACCGAAAGCCCCCGATCAAAATCATTGCTCCTGGGCGTTGTTATCGGCGGGATGAGGTAGATGCGACGCACGGGATCTTTTTTCATCAAGTGGAGGGACTTTGTGTGGGGGAGGGGATTGGGTTGCCCCATTTGAAAGGAGTTTTGGAATATTTCTTCCGAGAATTATTGGGGAAGGAAACGAAAGTACGTTTGCGACCACACTACTTTCCCTTTACCGAGCCGAGCTTTGAGGTGGATTTTTCGATTCCTGGAAAAACGTTTCGTGGGAAAGAGTGGCTGGAGATTGCAGGGTGTGGATTGGTCCATCCCAATGTTTTGCGTGGGGTGGGTGTCGATCCAGAAAAGTTTAGTGGGTACGCCTTTGGCTTGGGGGTAGAGAGGATCGCGATGGTCCGGCACGGGATTCCTGATCTGCGGCTATTCTACGATAATGATGTGAGATTCTTAAAGCAGTTTGGTCAGGCGGGAGCGGTGTGAGTATCGGAAGGGATTAAGGGATTAAGGGGCTAAGGGGTTAAGGAAACTAGAGAGATGAGGGATCAAGGGGCTAAGGGGTTAAGGAAGCTAGAGAGATGAGGGATTATCGGAGGTTGAGGGCTTTTGACCTCTCGAATCCTGCATCCCTTAACTCCTTAACTCCTTAACTCCCGGTTCGGCCTGAATTACCCTGATTTCTACGTTCAAGCGTTTGGCGAGTTCGTAGGGAACGAGGTGGGTATCGGGTTCGGGGCTGGGGTGGCAGACGATGATTTTGACTCCGTAGCGGGCGGCGTCGACGAGGCAGCGATCGCAGGGTGGGAGGGTGACGGCGAGGAGGTAAGGGTCACCCGGTTTGCAGAAAGCGAGAGCGTTGCTCTCGGCGTGGGTGGTGAGGCGGCGGCGGAAGTCGCGATGGAGGGATTCGTCTTCGGTGAGATCGACTCCTGGGGGCTGGCCGTTGAAGCCGATACCGCAAACACTGCCTTCTTTGCGAAGGACGGCACAACCGACTTTGTGATAGCGGTCGGAGCTGGTGGGGGCGGTGGCCTCGGCGAGGCGTAGCGCTAGTTGGATCCATTTATCTTTCACGGGATTTTTTATTTTTGAGCCACGTGGAGGCGATGAAGGATACGATGAAACAAGGGACGGGTAGCGAGGGGTTGGCGGTGGTGTTCGTAGGGGAGGAGAGAGTGAGGCATAGAAAAGTGGTAGCGGGGAAAAGGGGGGGAGAGAAGTCGGAGGTGAGTAGGATTGGGAAGAAGTTGGGCGGAGCTGGATTCGAACCAGCGAAGGCGTAAGCCAG
>JBBAWB010000002.1:183023-206691 GCA_040397385.1 Methylacidiphilales bacterium | reverse complement strand
GGATTGGGAAGAAGTTGGGCGGAGCTGGATTCGAACCAGCGAAGGCGTAAGCCAGCAGATTTACAGTCTGCCCCGTTTGGCCACTTCGGTATCCGCCCGAATTGGAAAGCATCGCAAAAAATGGGGATGGGGTCAAAAGGGAACCCCTGAGAATAAAAAGTTGGTTTGGAAGTAGGGGGTGGTTCAGGGTGGAGGCATGAGGCAATATTTTCGTCAGATGGGCCGACTTGGGTTGGTGCTGGGCGGGTGGGTTTTGGTGGGGGGAACGGGTTGGGGGGAGGAGAAGATGGATCGGGCGAAGGCGTTGGCCGAGTTAACCGCGTTGGTGGCCAAGAATGAGAAGATGACGCGGGAGGTTTTGAGCAAAGCGGCGCGAGATTTGGCGGAAGCGGGGCAGGAGCGGATCAAGGCGGTGCAGGTTTATTTGGAGAGTTACCGGAATGTAGAGTTTGGGCGGACGCAGGATGGGGATACGCGTTTTGGCGATTGGCGGGTGCAGGAGAGAGAGATGATTTCTTCGTTAGCTTTTGGTGAGAGTGTTCAGTTGCAGGTGCGCTATGTGGCGTTGGTTTGTCGGGAGGCTTTGGGTGAGAAGGAGAGACCGACCGCGGCGGAGTGGCTGGCCTACTACCATGATTTAACAAAGCCGGAGAACTCCACGGAGGTAGAAGAGGCGGTGGTGGCGGCGGTGGTTACCCCGCCAGCGGGGGCACAGAGCAAGGGGAAGAAGAGGACGGACGCTTCGAAAAAGCAGAGCACAGGAATGTTTGATCAACCGGCGAAGCAGAGTCCACTGGTGCGGGATCGGCAGATTGCTGGTTTTATGGATGGGGTGCCGGCGGCGGATGTGGCGGCTGGAAATGAGGCGGCGGTTTTCAAGAAAGTTTTACGACCGCGTTTGTTGGAAGACAAAAATAAGGAGCTGTTGCGGATATGGGATCAGCGAATTGCGCGGATGGATGGGGCGGTGGAGAAGAAAGTGAAGACACTGGGGGCGGACGATTATAAAATATTGAAGCGCCCTGAGCTCTTGTGGGAGAGGGCGTCGGATCAGGAGGCCCTAGGGGAGAAGGAGGCGGCGTGGGCGCAGAAGATGGAGATTTTACGAACGTGTCCCTATCATCCGAAGTTGGAGGAGTGGGTGAAGGAGTTGCGGGGGAGTTTGGAGGGGGGTTCCTCAGGATTGCCCGAAAAGACGCCTTGAGGTAGGGTTGCCTTTCAAGCGCTGTTAGCTCAACTGGATAGAGCACCTGACTACGAATCAGGAGGTTAGAGGTTCAAATCCTCTACGGCGCAGATGGTTTGCGGCTGTAGTTCAATGGTAGAACGCTAGCCTTCCAAGCTAGACACGAGGGTTCGATTCCCTCCAGCCGCACGTTTTTTGGTAAGAAAAGATAAGCACGGGTTCGATTGGCCTCATAGCTCGTTAGGATAGAGCAGCTGCCTTCTAAGTGACTCTATATCAAGAATTTAATCTGATTAAAACTGCCTCATAACAACTTAAATATTTCACTTTCCTACCACTCCTGCCCGAAATAACCCAATTTCTGCTTTGCAGTATACGAGTTGATCCAATACGTGAAGTTCTGCTACCTGAAGATTATTTAACAAACAATCAGAGGCGAAGGGCCACCCAAGTGGCCCCCTGATTAACTTTAAAAATTCGCGGAAAGCCTCAGACGAGGTGACGTGGAAGATCCTCTAGAACCTCGCAACCGAGCTGTTCCATCACCTGTTGCAGCTGTTTCTGGAAGATTTCGACCACTTGATCGCCTCCCTTTGCGCCCATCGCACAAACTCCGTACATCGGTGCGCGGCCTAGGAAGGTAAATTCAGCCCCACTGGCCATGGCGACGGCTATGTCGGAGCCGGAGCGGATCCCTCCGTCCATCATGATTTTGGTGCGGCCTTTGAACTGTTTTGCGAGAGCGGCGGTGGATTTAATGGTCGACTGACCTTGGTCGAGCTGGCGACCCCCGTGGTTGGAGACGATCAGTCCATCTGCCCCTAGGGAAAGGGCGAGCTCGGCGTCCTCGGGGTTGACGATGCCTTTGACCACTAGATTGCCTTTCCACTGATCGCGGATGGCGCGGATACGCGAGGCGGTCAGTCGACCACTGAAGGTTTTGTTCATGAAGAGGCCGAGGTGTTTCATGGAGAGTCCGGGCGGAATATAGGGCTTGAGCGTGGCAAATTGGGGGATGCCTGCGAAAAGTTGGGAAAATGACCACGTCGGTCGGGTGCACATTTGGAAAACATTTCGGAGGCTCATCTTCGGTGGGACGGAGAGGCCGTTGCGGATTTCCTTAGGGCGGTAGCCAAAGGTGGGGGTGTCGGCGAGGAGCACGAGGGTCTTGCAGCCAGCTTCGGCGGCGCGATGCAGGAGATTGTCGCGGAGGGAATCGTCGGCGGGATGGTAGAGCTGAAACCAGAAGTCGCCCTCGGTGATTTCGGCGACGGTTTCGATGCTGGCGGTGGTGACCGTGCTGAGAACGAAGGGAATATTTTGCCTACGCGCGGTGCGGGCGAGGATCTCGCAGGACTTTGGCCACATCAGGCTCTGGAGGCCGACGGGAGCGATGCCAAAAGGAGAGGAGTATTCGCGGCCGAAGAGGGTGGTTGTCTGGGAAGCTCCTTTGTAGTCGCGCAAGTAGGCTGGGCGGAGTTCCACAGCGCGGATGTCGCTGGTGTTTTTGTGTAGGTTCACTTCGGCCATGCAACCTCCTGCGAGGTAGTCGTAGGCGAAGCCAGGCAAACGTTGGCGGGCGCGTTCGGCCAGAAGTTCAATCGATGGGTAGGAGGGGTTCATGAATGGGATAGAGCTAGGAGAAAAATGATCATGGCTCGAGACTAGAACCTTTATGATCGAAATCAATCATTAGAGAATTAATCTCTGAATTCATATAAGTGATTGAATGTGGATAATGTGCATGGGTGATTTTTGAGGATGGCTTCTGCCCCTTATCTGTAGGAGACGCTAGCGGTAAATAGGGCCGTAATTGGCGCATGCGCGGAAATCGGCCGATTCGAGGTCGGCCGTTCCGAAGGCATTCCATGCGGAAGGGCGGAAAACTTTTTCCGATTCCACATTGTGCATGTAGACGGGGATTCGGAGGAGGGAAGCGAGCGAGATCAAATCGGCTCCGATGTGGCCGTAGGTTAGAACACAGTGGTTGGCGCCCCAGCCGTTCATCACCGAAAAGACATCGCGGAAGACCCCGTTCCCACCGGTGCGGGGAACAAACCAGGTGGTCGGCCAAGTGGGATTGGTTCTTTCCTCTAAAATCTGGTTCACCTTGGGCGGAAGTTCTACGGTTTGGCCCTCGGCAATTTGAAGAACGGGACCGAGCCCGCGGACTAGGTTGAGACGATGAATGGTGCAGGGCATAAAGCCAGGTGTGAGGAAGCGGGTCGACCAGCCGCCGCCTGGGAAGTACTCGGTAATCGAGGGATGCCAGCTGGTGGCTTCGAGGCAGGCCTTTTCCTCCGCGTCGCTGATTTCCCAGAACGGCTTCATCGCGGGCTTGCCGGAAATCTTTTGCTGCCCTGCCCCGTCGAGGGCGGCGGGACCAGAATTGATCAGATGGAGAAAGCCTCCCGAAGCTGCTCCGGAAAGTTTGGCACCGCTGACGCGTTTGACCGCATCGGGACTCCAGTAGGTGCGAACGTCGGCAAAGATTTGAGCGGTGTTGGTCAGAAGGTTGCCGAAGAGCATTCCGACGCCGTTAAGGGCGTCGTTTTCCGTGGCGACGAGGTAGGTAGCGCGGCGACCGTTCCAGTCAAACGAGCTGTTGAGGATGGCTTCGAGGTAGTCGCCGTTGGGGAAGTGGTCGGTCCATTGTCGTTGGCCTTGGAAGCCGGCGACGATGGCGTCGTGGCCGAGGGCTTCTTCACCGAAGCCGGCTTTTGCCAGAGCCGGGTTACCGACCATCAGGTCGCGGGCGATGAGAGCCATTTCGACCGATTTCTCCCACTCCTGGTCGAGTTGAGCACGGGGACGTTTCGTTTTCGGGGAGTTCCAATCCTTGCCTTCGCGACAGTTCTGTTTTGTCCAAGCGAGGGCTTTCTTTTTTTCCGAAGCGTCGAAGATTCCGCGATCCATCCGGCGGACGAACTCGGTCATGTCGATACTTTCAACGCGCATACCGAGATAGGATTCGAAGAAGTTGGGATCGACGATCGATCCGGCAATGCCCATGGAGGTTCCTCCCATGGCGAGGTAGGCGCGGTTGCGCATGGTGGCCACGGCGAGGCCGGATTGGCAGAAGCGGAGAATTTTTTCGGACACGTCGGCGGGGATTTTGAGGTCACCAGCTTCCTGAACATCGCGACCGTAGATACCGAAGGCAGGGAGACCCTTTTGCGCGTGACCAGCGAGGACAGCGGCGAGGTAGACGGCGCCAGGGCGTTCCGTTCCGTTAAAGCCCCAAACGGCCTTCGGGCGGAGCGGATCCATGTCCATGGTTTCGGAGCCGTAGCACCAGCAGGGGGTGACGGTGAGGGTAAGTCCAACATTTTCGCGGGCGAAGAGGGAATCGGTCGCGGAAGATTCGGCTGCGCCGCCGATGCACTTACCGGGAATGATGCATTTGAGGGCTGAGCCATCTCGGTGGTGAAGAGAAGAGGAGATAAGTTTGGCGGCGGCCTTGGCGAGAGCGAGGGTCTGGGTTTCGAGGGATTCACGGACGCCTCCCAGACGGCCATCGATGGTGGGTCGGATGCCGACTTTGATTTTATGATTGGAAGTGCGCATCGGTTAAAAATAGGAGTAATTTGTCGGCGGGCGAGATAGGAGTTGGTGGGGAATCTCCATAAGACTGATGGATGATTCCCGCCGAATCAGGGGACGATCAGGTAAGCTTGACGACCTCGATGAACAAGGTTTGGATCGGTCCGCTGGTCGAGCGAGGCGAGTTGGGCGTGGTGCTTTGCCGCCAAGGCGAGCAGATAAATATCCGTAAGATATTTAGAAGGGGGCAGGCTGGGAAATATTTCAGCATCGAGGAGAGAGATATCATCCGCCCAAAACTGGTGACCAGGAATGGCGCAGATGCGTTGAAGCAGGGTCCGCAGGGAGGCGGGATCTCCGATTTTGGCTGGATATCCAGGAGAACCGAGAATTCGGAGAAAGGCATTCTGAGTTATAGGGCAGGTAGCCCAAGCCCGCCTCGTTTGCGAGTGGAACCAACTTTGGGCACGTCGATGATGAACGTGTTGGGAGTCCCCTAAGGCGATTAATAGGTTGGCGTCCAACAGGTGCACACGTACGGATCAAAGATCCTCCTCCTCCATCTTTCGATAAATCATGGCACTAGTCACTTGGGGGGCCTTACGTCTTTTTAGAACAGGAAAATCGTACTGGTTGATCTCAAAGATGTCCCGGGGAGTGGGGGTTTCTTGAAAGGTGATTTCCCGTCTTAGGGCGTGTTCTAGGATGGCTTTCAAAGTGGTTCTTCGCTCCACCGCGACCGCCTTGGCGGCAAGCAGAAGCGGCGCGGGAAGCTCAATCGTGGTTTTGATATGGGTAAGTATATGGTTATATGGGTACAAGTCAAGTAATTTGCAGCCTAATGATCCAGAGAATCAAATGGCCAAAGGAGGCGAGTAAAATAAGATCGTTTATGGCGTATCGATCCCTTTTTCGAACTTCGGATGGAAGAAATCATCTGGGGATTTTTGGTCTGATCAGCTCCCTCTTTTTTCTGTGGGCGCTGTGCAATGGGATGATCGATGTGATGGACAAGCATTTTCAGGATTTTCTGCACCTGACGAAAGCCCAGTCGGCCTAAGTGCAATTTGCCCACTATCTGGGATATTTTCTGATGGCCCTACCTGCTGGATGGTTGGCGCGAAAGTTAGGCTATAAGGGAGGTATTCTTTCCGGGTTAGCGATGGTGGCGTTGGGCTGTTTCTGGTTTATTCCTGCCACCCAGATTTCTACCTTCTGGGCATTTCTTCTGGGAGTTTGCGTGATCTCGATGGGTTTGACCTTTTTGGAAACGATTGCGAATCCGTACACAACCGTTTTGGGGGCGCCTCAGTTTGCTGCGGTTCGGATTAATATTGCCCAAAGCTTTAACGGGGTGGGTTGGATTCTGGGACCGATCATCGGGGGAATGTTCTTTTATTCATCGGAGGGAGCTGGGGTAGCTCACCAGCAGCTTACGATTCCTTATGCGGGGATCGCCGGTGGGGTGCTGCTGCTGGCCATCGTCTTTTTATTTGTTCGGCTTCCGGAAATTCAGACACCCGATGATTATCATCTCACCGACTCGACTCCTGGAGCCTCGAAATCGATCTGGTCCCATCCTCATTTTAACATGGCGGTGGTGGCGCAGTTTTTCTATGTGGCAGCCCAGGCAGGAATCTTTGCCTTTTTTATTAACTACGTGGTGGCGGAGATTCCCCCGGTGGGCGAAGCATGGAGAAACAACTTTTGGCTGGGGGGCAGTGCGGGGGTGACGGAGAGGGCGGGCAACTGGTATGTGAGTGAGCAGGGTGCGACCAAGCTGTTGGCTTATTTTGGCTTTACCCTTTTTCTTTTAGGACGAGCCACGGGGGCGTGGATATTATCGAAAGTTCCTGCCTATCGGGTGATGGGAATCTACGCTTTGGCCATTGTGGCGATGATGGCTGGTATTGTACTGAAGTTTGGATGGCTCTCCTTGGGTGCCCTTTTCATGAGCTTCTTTTTCATGTCGGTGATGTTTCCGACGATCTTTGCGCTCGGCATTCACGGATTGGGGGAGAAGTCGAAACTGGCATCTTCTTTCATCGTCATGGCGATCATGGGTGGGGCACTGGTACCGAAGTTGATGGGTTGGGTGGGGGATGTGAGGGGGATGTCGCTAGCATTTCTTGTGCCGATGGGATGTTTTGTGGTGGTGGCAGCGTATGGATTCGCTTGGCCCCTACTCAGCCGCACATCCTCAGCCAAAGTTTAAGAACCACACTAGGGTTTGGGCTTACAAAATATATGATTGAATTCGATCATATAAGTGTTAAGGTGTCGGTTGGTGAGAGTTTCAAAAAATGTGGTCGAGGCGCGCAGGCAACTGCTGGCGGATCTTTTGCAAAACCAACGCTATCTCCCCCTCGAGCAGATCTGCTCGAGACTTTCGATCAGCGAAGCAACGGCTCGGCGAGATCTGGTTGAGCTCCAGAGGTCGGGAAGGATCAAGCGGACCCCTGGAGGAGCCTTTACCGAGTTTTCCGATAAATTTCCCAGCTTTACAGAACGATTGGGCCGAGATGCAGAGAAAAAAAATGCGTTAGCTCGGCAGGTTCTGCCTTATCTAAAATCAGGATCTACAGTTTACATCGACGGGGGGACTACCCCCTACGCGTTGGCTCGGCTCTTGCCCGAGGCGGAGATTCCCGGACTCAAGGTTGTCACGAACAGTCTGCCTGTGGTGGAGCTTCTTTCGGGTGGTGACGTATCTTTGCATATTCTGGGAGGGGACCTAGTGGCCAGGCAGTCCCTCCTGATCGGGGAACGGGCCGTGCGAGCCATGCGGGATTGGAAAATCGACGTTTCCGTTCTAGGGGCGGAGGGGGTCACGCAGGGAGGATTTTGGAACAGCGCCCTCGAAGTGGTGGCTCTGCAAAAAGCGGCGATGGCGAACTCCAAAAGAAGTTTTGTTTTGGTCACGTCAGAAAAAATCGGCCATCGGGCGGGCGCGTTGCTCGCTTCATGGGAAGCCGGTCTGCGATTGATCACCGATGCCACGGAGCGACAGCTGGCTTCCGCCCGAATCCCTTCCCTGAAAACGGAACGAATATGAAAATATCAGAACGAAATCGACGCTGGAGACAACTGGTTGAGCTTTCCCGCCGAATTGGGACGGCGGCGGAATCCTACGCCATTCTTGGAGAAGGAAACACCTCGACCCGATCGGGAAAGGACACCTTTTGGGTGAAGGCCAGTGGAACCTCCCTATCCACGGCAAAAAAGGATTCTTTTACCGAATGTCTGCGACCCATTTTGGAGCCTCTTTGGGAATCGAAGTCCCGTCCCGACACGGAAGTGGATGGAAAACTGCTTGCGGCCAGGGTCGATCCCAAGGCGGGCAAGCCCTCGACCGAGGCGCTCTTTCACTCCTACCTCCTCTCTTTGCCCGGGATCGAATGGGTGGCGCACACTCACCCGACTGCGGTGAACGGGATTCTCTGCTCCCCGCGTGCCTCCGACTTTGCAAAGTTTCGGATGTTTCCCGATGAGATCGTTTGTGGAGGAGAGCAGTCGGTTCTGGTGCCCTACACCGATCCAGGCGTTCCCTTGGCCAAAGCCATCCGTACTGGAGTGGAGAACTTTGAAAAAGAGCAGGGGAGGTTGCCTCGGATAATTCTTCTGCAGAATCACGGTCTCATTGCCATCGGGCCGAGTGCAGGTGCGGTCGAGGCTACAACGAAGATGGCGGAGAAGTCGGCCAAGATATTTCTCGGAGCGGCTTCGCTGGGCGGACCGGTGTTTATGCCTGAAGCCCAAGTTCATAGAATATCGGGTCGGCCCGATGAACTCTATCGACAGAAGGTGCTGAAGCTAGAATGAGCGCAACCTCCACCTATCATGCGGCGGTCGATATCGGGGCGGAAAGCGGGCGGATCATTCTCGGAATCTTGACCGAAGGGCGGTTGACGATTGAGGAGATTCATCGATTCCCCAATCGCATGAGGGAAAAAGATGGCGGATTGCGGTGGGATCTACGGCATCTGGAGCGGGAAATTCTGATGGGCTTAAGAAAGATGGGGAACAGGGAAATCCCGCTGGATTCGGTTAGTTGTGATACATGGGGTGTGGACATCGTCTATTTGCCGAAGGACGAATCTGCTGCGCAGGATCCTTTTTGCTATCGGGACGGGCGGAACGAAAAAATCTTTCCTCAAGTGGTGAAGAAGATTGGTAAGGAGAAAATATTTTCCCAGACGGGATTGCAGTTTATGCCATTCAATACCCTCTATCAATTGGCGGCGAATGTGGAGAGCGGAAGGGCCGAGGTGGGGCAGAGCACGGGCTTTCTGCCTGTAGCGGACTATCTAAACTATTTCTTGGGGGGTCGTCCCGCCAGTGAGGTTTCCTTGGCCAGCACCACTCAGTTTTACGGTCCCAAGAATCGGAAGTGGGCGGAGGAGCTGGTCGAAGAGGTGGGGATTTCTGCTTCGCTACTTCCTGAGATCGTCCCTTCGGGAACGGTTTCGGGAAAGATTTCGAAAGAGACAGCTCAAGCCACAGGACTTCCCAATTCGTGCCAGGTTGTGGCTTCCTGTTCCCATGACACGGGGGCTTCGGTGGCGGCCGTTCCAGCTGAAGGGAAAGGTTGGGCCTATCTAAGTTCTGGAACGTGGTCCCTGCTGGGGGTGGAGAGTGATAAACCTTGGATGACTCCGTCGTGTGCTGAGGAGGGGCTGACCAACGAAGTTGGTTTGGGCCATAGCATACGGCTTTTGAAAAACATCGCAGGCCTATGGCTGGTGCAAGAGTGCCGAAGGGATTTTGCCAAGCAGGGAAGAGAAATGGATTACGACAAGATTACGACGTTGGCGTCTGAGGCGGCGCCGCTAGTCACCTTGCTGGATCCTTTTCTTTCCTCGTGGAATCCGCCTGGGGAGATGGGGAGACGCATCACCGAGTATGCCAAAGAGACGGGACAGTCGATTCCAGGAACCGAGGGCGCATTCGTACGATGTTGTTTGGAAAGCCTGGCTTTGGCCTATCGGGAGAGTCTGGAATCGATCGAGAAAGTTACGGGAGAGAAAATCAAAACCCTGCACATCGTTGGGGGCGGTAGTCAGAACAAGCTTTTGAATCAGATGGCGGCGGATGCAACGGGACGGGTGGTGGTGACAGGACCGATCGAGGCAACCGCCATCGGCAATCTTTTGATTCAGGCTTATGGGTTAGGTCGGCTCAAGAGCCATCAGGAAATTCGGCAAGTCGTACGAGCATCTTTTCCGATTGAGACGTTTCAACCCCAATCCAATCCCTTGTGGGAGGAGGCGTGGAAACGTTTCCAGAAACTGCGCGCCCTAAAAGGAAATAAAGAAACATGAAAAACCATCCACAAAACCGTTGGCAAGATTCCGTAGCAAAAAGCCTCGATCCGGTCGCACGGCTGGTTTACCGCTCGAATTTGATCGGGGAAGATCCGACCTTAACGGACACAGGTGGGGGGAATACCTCGTCCAAGATCATAGAGAAAGATCCGTTGACGGGGAGCGAGACGGAGGTTTTGTGGGTGAAGGGATCTGGCGGGGATCTGCGGACAGCGAAGCGGGACGGTTTTTCTTCTCTCTACATGGAAAAGCTGAGGGGGCTGCAGAAAAACTATCTAGGATCGAAGGCAAAGGGACCAAAGTCGCAGATTGAGGACGAGATGGTGGGGGCTTATGCCCACTGCACCTTTAATCTGAATCCGCGACCCTCCTCAATCGACACTCCGTTGCATGGGTTTGTCCCCGCACGGCATGTGGATCACACCCATCCGAATGCCGCGATATCCCTCGCAGCTTGTGCCAAGGGCAAAGAACTGACGAAGGAGATTTATGGGGACGAGGTGATTTGGACCGATTGGCAAAGGCCAGGTTTTGATCTGGGCCAGATCTTGGAGAAACTGTGTAAAGATCATCCGAAGGCAAAGGGTGCGATCATGGGTCAACATGGCCTGATCAACTGGCACGAAGACGACAAGCAGTGCTACGAGCTGACGCTGGAGTTGGTTGGGAGAGCGGCCGAGGCGATCGAAAAGAAGGACCGAGGGGATAAGACGTTTGGTGGGGAAAAATACAAATCACCAATTGAAAATGAGAGGAAAGCGCTTTGGCTTGCGATTTTGCCTTGGTTGAGGGGGAAGGTATCGGCTCAGCAGCGGATGATTGGAACGGTGCAGGAGGATGCGACGTTCCTGCGTTTTGCGAATAGCAAGGATGCCCCACGTTTGGCGGAGATGGGGACCTCCTGCCCAGATCATTTCCTGCGGACGAAAATCAAGCCGCTCTATGTTCCGTGGGATCCAGCGACAGGTGATGTGGCTAAATTGCGAAGCCTTCTGGAGGAGGGGCTCGAAGCCTATCAAGCGGACTACAAAAAGTATTACGAGAAATGTAAGCGGAAGGATTCGCCTGCAATGCGGGATCCAAATCCAACGGTTGTGCTGATCCCTGGGCTTGGAATGGTGGCGTGGGGCAAATCGAAGAGTGAGTCGAGGGTGACGGCGGAGTTTTACAACTGTGCCGTCGAGGTAATGCGTGGGGCGGAGGCGCTTGGAGGTTATATCAATCTTCCTCAGCAGGAGGCGTTTGATATCGAATACTGGCGGTTGGAGGAGGCGAAGCTCAAGCGGATGCCAGCGGAGCAGGAGTTAGCGAGGCAAGTGATCGCCGTGGTGGGTGCTGGCAGTGGAATTGGCAAAGAGACGGCCCATCGTCTGGCCAAGGAGGGAGCCTCCATTGTCTGTGTGGATCTGAATGAAAAATCGGCTCAAGAAACTTCTGCCGAGCTAGTAAAAAAGCTGGGGGATGGGATTGGAGTGGCGGGCACGGGGATTTCCGGATGCGGTCCAGCGATCGGTCTGGGGGCCAACATTGTCGATCGGAAAAGCGTAGCGGAGATGTTGGGGGAGGCGGTGTATGCCTACGGAGGACTCGACGGAGTCGTGGTGACGGCGGGCATTTTTGTCCCGCCCGACCTTGAGGGAAGAATTCCCGATGAAAAATGGGCGCAGACCTTTGCGATCAACGTAACCGGTTCCTATGCGGTAGCTGATGAGGCGAACAAAATCTTTAAGGCCCAAGGTTTGCCGGCGAGCTTAGTTCTGACAACGAGCGTCAACGCGGTAGTAGCGAAGAAGGGGAGTTTGGCTTACGACACGAGCAAGGCGGCGGCGAATCATCTGGTGCGGGAGTTGGCGATTGAACTGTCGCCGTTGGTGCGGGTGAATGCGGTGGCTCCCGCGACGGTGGTTCAGGGAAGCGCAATGTTTCCAAGGGATCGGGTGATGGCCTCGCTGGCCAAATATAAAATCCCGTTTTCAGAAAAAGAAGGAGATGAGGAATTGCGGACGCGACTGGCAGAGTTTTATGCCAAGAGAGCGCTGACTCAGTCACCCATCACCCCTGCGGATCAGGCGGAAGCGGCTTTCCTACTGGTCAGTGCCAAGAGATTTCCACGGACGACGGGTCAGGTGATCCACGTGGATGGCGGTTTGGCGGATGGATTCCTTAGATAATCTTTTTATTCGAGGTGGAAGACTTCGCGGAGAGGGGCGGATTCCGGAGAGTGGTCGGGGTTGGAGGGCGATGATATCGCTCATATGCTGCCACCACTTTTTGCATTCCGACGCCTAGGCGATGGCTTGCCACTGCGCTTCGTCCTCGATCTCCGCGTAGTCAAAAAGCTGGTGCGTCTCGGCGTGAAAAAAGATGGAGTAGTTCTGAACCCCGTGTTTTTTCAGAACGGTCTCTGACTCCGGCCAGATCGGACTATGGCGTTTTTCGTACTCTTTCTCCTGGCCGGGGTTCACCGACATCACAAACGCTTTGCGGATCATTGGGTCCGGTCGGGGGCATAGGAAATCAGGGAGTTGATCCGGCAAAAGCGCTAAGGATTTCCTTAAGACTCACCCCGAGGGTTTGTGAGGCCAGAGGATCGAGCTGTTTTGGTTCTCCGATGAAGTGAACGGTAATCTGCCGATGAGTCAGGCTTTCTCTGGGTGCCAACTCCGCGCCAGGTGACGAGGTTTCCAATTCGTAGAATGGGCCCAGTGGCGGTTGGCCGGGGGCAGGGGATCCGTCGTTGTAGGCGTTGATCAAGTCCCCTGCGTACGGATCATTCTGCTGCTCCCACATGGAGTTGACGTATTTGCCCTCGGAGGGTGTTGGATCACAACGGACGATTGTCAGGCAGCGCAGATCCGGTGAGTAACTGCCGGCAAAACCTGTGGCACGGACTGGTGGAATACCGATCTTGCCGCGGGAGGCTCCATACCCCCTGAAAAAGACCACGCCCTTGCCGATTTTAAGGCGGTCGGCGGCAATTTTTCCAAAGTAGGCATCGTTGACGGTGGGTCCGGTGGCATTTTCCCGGAACGGAATCGCCATGACAGTCGAAGGTGAGGGTTTGTACATGCCGAGTATCCAGACGGAGAGTAGTCCAGTGGATGGATCCCACTTCTTTTTGCCAAGATTGGTCAGGCGGTTGCTTGTCTCATAGGCGACGAATGGCATATCGGCCGGAACCTTTACGCTAAGAGATTTCGAAAGCTCTTCCGCGCCGAGCATTCGCACGGTCCGCTCCACCGCTAAGTCGAAGGTCGTACCGGACTGGTTGGCGACAGAAAGCGAGGCGGAGAAGAGTGCACGGGTTTTGTCTGAGGAGACTACCTGAAAGGGCTCTGTGTCGATCGGGGGTGGTGTTTTCCAGTGGTCGAAGTCGAATTTTGCCCCCGAGGCAAAAAAGATTCCGAACTGGCCGCCTTCCGGTCCAATCCAGAAACGTTCTTCCCCGCCAAACACGTGGATTTTCGATTCGAGCTTCCCAGTGGCCGCATCGCCCTTGAGCACACCCTGCTGGATTAGCTTGTAGTTCAGCCAGCCATAGCTGGCACCGCTGTCACCGTCGACGGAACTGGTCATGACACGGCCCTGGTAGGCGGGGGCCACGGCCACGGCGGCGTTACCTTGGTGTAACGCCACCACTTCTGTGTGCTTCTTTAGGAAGGCAACATCTTCGCCAAAATTGGAGGGGGTGTTGGGCAATTTATTCTCCTCGGCGTATGAATTACCTGAGGCGACTATCCAAGCCAACAAGATAAGGAGATGAGAATTCACCCTTCTCGACGTTCCAGAGAAAGTTCCCTATCACAAGCCGCATAAAAGTATGAAAGACAGATATGTCCTTACCCAGGCGGTTGCCGTTCAGCGGGAAGATTCTAACTTGTCAGTGGTCTGCTTCATGGGCTGGCGGGGCTAAAGAGGTTTAGGGTTTGAGCTTTTAGTTTTGTTAGAACAAGATGTCAGGGGATGATTACGGATTCGAGCGACAAAGAGGCCAAGATGACCAAGAAGAAAAAAAAGGCTTCGAGCGGTGGCATGGGAGGATTTCTTCGAAATTACAAGGGGCTAGCGGCAAAGAGTGTTGTGGTGGCGGTGTTAGTGCATCTGCTTTTGCTTGTCGGTTTCGGCAGTTACACGATTTTTAAGGGATCGGCTCCTCGGATGCCCTTTACCAGTGAAAACGGGGTGCCAGCCGAGGAGATGGGGTCAGAAGCTCCTCCGACTGAGGTCCCTGAAAAAATGGAGGAACCGGAACTTGATTCTGCCGAAATGCCTTCTGATCGCCCTGCCTTGGAGGCGGACACGGTAATTGCGGTAAGTGGGATGGTCAGTCCTTCGATGTCTTTCACGGCAGCACCTCCAGCAATGCCTACCGCGCCCGCGGTTAGTGCGGAAAAGCTAATGGCAAAGCCTGGAACGCGAGGAGGTAAGCCCTCGACGATCAACTTTTTCGGGGCCAAGGGAGAGGGGACGAATGTGTATTTTGTGGTAGATGTGTCGGACAGTATGGTGGAAACCGACAAAGGGGGAATCGACGGATATAAGAATCTGAAAGAAAAATTAGCCCAGATGATTGCTAGCTTGGCTCCTGAGACCCATTTTAACGTGGTGTTTTACGGAGATACCGTAGATCTATTTAGTCCAGAATCGGTACCGGCTACGCCTGAAAACCAGAAGGCGGCTCGAGATTTCCTACCCAAGTACATGGCGAGCACTGCCCAAAGGGGGAATATTTTAAAAAACTTTAAACCCAAGATTGCCACTCTGCCAAGTAACGGAGGGACAAGTCGGATGGATCTGGGTCTGGTAGCGGCCTTTGAGGGCAGGGCGGATACGATTTTTGTCCTGACGGATGGAAAGCCTGTGATTCACAGAGGAATGACGGAGGAGGAGCGAAAAGCGGACCAGAAAAAGCGGGCTGGATCGGAAATTTCGGAGGCGGACCGTCAGAAATACGCCAATGAGGTTGCCGATTGGCGTAAGGAGTATGAGAAATATGTAACAGAGATGAAAGCGTATCAGGAGAAGAACAAAGACAAACTGGCGGAGAAAGCAAAAAAAGAGGCTGAGAACCGAGCAAGGGGAAAGGGCAAGGTTGTGGAGGGACAAGGATTTATTGTGGAGGCAGTAAAAATTCCTGGTTTGCTGCCGGCTCCGACGGCCCCCGTGCAGCCTGCACCACCCCAAGCGAAAAAAGGTGGCCAGGTAGTGGCTTCGAGCGTTTCGGGAGACTGGACCGATGATCAAATTTTCGAATATCTGAAGACCACCTTAAAAGAGACTTACCGTAAGGATGACTATCCACTGCCTTCGATTCACGCGGTAGCGTTCATGTCGAAACCGGCCGAGGAGAAATTTCTCTTGAGTCTGGTCAGCCGAAATAACGGAAAATTTATTCGTATTTCGGCTCCGCTAAAATAGCGCAGGCGACGCGCATGGGCAGTTGGTTAGGCGGAGAAAAGTTGCAGGCGACGCGGGATTTGAGCTCGTTTTGGAAGGAGACGTATCCGAAGTTGAAACCTGAGCTGGCGAGAAAATATCCGAAGCACGAGTGGAGGTGAGATCTATACTACGTTCCACATGGGCGGGTGTTTGGAAACTACAGGTCTTGGGGTTTGAGACCGGTGTGTTTGGCGATGCGGGAGAAGATTGCTCACGCTAAGTCCGCAAAGGTCGGAAAGGGGGGATGATTAGGGGTTAAGGGGTTAAGGACGCGATGGGGAATTGGAGAGAACTCACGCCAAGCCCGCAAAGGGCGCGAAGGAATTCCAGATGTGTGAATGTAGGAATGTTAAAATATGTGAAGGTGGATTTGAAGTTGGAAGCTTAGGTAGAGGCGGCATATCCGAGGCCGCCTAGCTGGGCGATTGGTCCCGCGTTCGCTTGGACGCTGGACTTTGAAGGGCGCCCAGGGTGGGCGGGTGTTTGGAAACTATAGGTCTTGGGGTTTGAGGCCGGTGTGTTTGGCGATGCGGGAGAGCATTTTTGGGCCGATCTCGACTCCATCGTGGAAAGCGAAAACGAAATCGGGATGGTTAGAATGGGAAAGAACTTTATGAGAGCCGGTTTGGCGTTTGATTTGCCAACCGATGGAGAGAAGGGCTTGCAGGGCTCTGCGGCTCTTGGCCGAGCCCCACTGGCTCATGCCGCGAGGCTAAAGACTTCCGAGACTTCAGGGGAGGGTTCGCCGTGTTCCAGTCGATCGGCAAGGATACGGAGGACGAGAGCCTCGACCTTTGAAACAGCCTCATCTCGGGTGGAACCGTAGGCCATGGCGCCGGAGACGACGGGGACTTCAGCGAGCCAGCGACCGTCCTGTTCGCGTTCGACTTCGACTTTCATACTTTGAGTTTCGATCCCATGGGGATAGATGTCAATGATGGGGCAGGGGGGTGGCGGATTTTTGATTATTTAAAGTTGAAAGCTTAGGTAGGGGCAGCATCTCTTAGGCAGCTTAGCTGGGCGATTGGGTACACAGAATTGAGCGCAGGCGTTCTCGGAGAGACCGCTCCCGCTCTTGCGGGACGCAGACGCGCCCTGGGTTTTAGTTTTGAATCCCGCATTCGCGGGACACGCTCACGCGTGGACTTGGCGTGAGCAAGGGGGATTAAGAATGTTAGAGGGGGGATGGCTCGACCTAGTTGGGGTGGGGTGGGTAGAATAGGTGATTATTGGTCCCATAGCTCAATTGGATAGAGCAGCGGTTTCCTAAACCGCATATCCCCGTTCGATTCGGGGTGGGACCAGGAAGATTCGGGCGGTTAATCGATGAGGTGGGCTTGGCGGAGGGGTTCGAGATCGGGATCTTCGTGGGCAAGTTTTTCAAGGTCGTGATCGAGTTCGATGGCGCGACGGACGTGGCCTTGAGCGGAGCTGAGATCGCCACGTTGGGCGGCGTAGCAGCCGAGGTTAAATTGGATGAGTGGATCGCTGGGATGAAGGTTGGCGGCATCCGTGAGAATTTTGGAAGCGGTATCGATGGATTCGCTGCGTCGTTTGGCGAAGGCCCAAGAGATGAACCATCGAGCTTCTTCGGGGTGGATGGAGGCGAGGTGGGATGCGAGGGTCGCGGCTTCTTGCCAGAGGTTGGAGCGTTCGAGAAGGCGTAGTTTAAATTCTTGGACTCCAGTATCAGCGCTCATGGCGGGGGAGAGTTCATCGATCGCCCCGAGGGCATCGGAGAGCATGCCGAGGTTGGCGTAGCCGACGGCGGCTTCGGCACAACGGAAATCTTCGCGAAGTTTTGGGAAGTGGCTCACGGAGCATATGTTATCACAAAACAGGTGAAAACTAAAGGACGAGAATTTTATAAAATTGTAAATTACTAGTGGAAAGCTATTTATGATTTGGAAATTATGGACTTTCGGTCGATCCAGCCGACGAGGATGGCGTGGGGGAGGGTGAGGACGGCGAGGAGGATTAGGTAGGGGCCAATCCAGTTTTGGCATGCGGGGGCGGAGTTGGAGAGGAGTGGAGGGATCAGCCAGAGAAAGAGGAGTGAAAGGAGAGTGAGTGGGATGGAGAGAAGGAGAAGGCGTGTGAGGGAAGCGATCCAAAGGTGGAGAGAGTCGATGGGGGAGAGTTGGTCACGGAAACTGCTAAGGCGGAGGAGGTGGCGCCATGCATGGAAGGCGACGAAGTAGGTGCCGACGGAGAGAAGGGGTGGGGTGAAGTAGAAGAGGAGCAGGAGGAGGGTGGTTTCGATAATATTTTTTAGATTAGGGCGGGAGAGCAGGGTTAGAAAAAAGCAGAGGGGAGTAGCGATGAGGAAGAGAAGGGAGGCGGGTGCGGGGCCGGCAGATGGGGCCATCTGAAGAATGACGTTCCAGGTTTCGGTGAGGTGAAAGGCGAAGGGGGCGAGGATGATGAAGGAGCCCCGGCTGAGGGCGAAAGCGAGCCAGCGGGGGCTGGGGGTGAGTTCGAGGGAGGCATCGGCTGTGCCCCAGTGCCAGGCGGTGAGGATGAGAAAAAAGAGAGTGGCGGGAAGGGGGAATATTTTCCAAAGGAAGAAGTAGAGGGCGGAGAGGGAAAGGTAGACGATAAAAAAAATGATAAGGAAGGGGAGGCGGGAGGGGTGGCGGAGAATCCAACCTGGAACCCAAGGATCGCAGGCGCCATGGGGAACGCCGAGTAAAAGGGCGGAGGAGAGGAAAAAGTAGGGGGCGGAGGTGGAGGCGTGATCGGGCAAGGCGAGGGAGAAAAGGCCGAGGCTGAGGGCGAGAAGCCAAGGGAAGGTGTGACGGAGGACGAAGGGCATGGATCGGAGGGTAGGTGAGGTGGGGGGCGAGGAAAAGATTGGGGTGGGGGGTAAAAAAATCGGGGGATCCCCGCGAAGGGATCCCCCGATTCTGCGTAGGAGAACCTACGTCAAAAATGCTGAATCGATTATTTTGCGCGTTTAGCGAGATTCCAAACGACTAAGCCGAAGCCGATCTTGTTGACGGCGTCACCGATGTTATAGATGACGTCCATTTTGGAGGCCAATTCAACTGAGTTGCTTAGCACATTGCCCGGCAAGGTCATATAGCCTATTGGGTAGATGGCCCATCCAATGAGAACAAAGCCGCGGAGGAGATTAAACGCCCGGCGGACGCTGGTATCACTGTTTCCGTCGGCCAGCGTTTTGGCTTCTCCGAAGAAGATCTCATAGACGATACCCGCCCAACCGATGGTGGAGATGACGCCCCAGCCGAAATTGGAGAAACCGCGAACGGGTTGCCCCATTTTGGCGGAAACTTCTCCGATATACCCGGCGACGAGCATGAGTACAGAGTACCCGATGAGACGCCAGAGCATATTGATGCTGGCTCCTGCTGTCTTAAGAAGGAGGAAAAATTCCACGCACATGAGTGGCACGGTGATGAGCCAATCGATGTAGCGGAATTCTGTAGGCGAAGCCGCACTGGCATTGGTGCCATTGAAGTTCGTCACCCAGTAATCCTTCATATACATGTAGTGAGCGGCTGCCACGGTTGTGATCAGAGCGCTAACCAATAGTGAGGTCTTCCATTTGTCCGAGACGGTCTGCCGCTCGAAGTAAAAGAAGACCGAGGCCGCGAACATGGCCATGGTCCCGATAAAGAAGGTGAACCCGACAAGGTCACCTGATCTCATTGCTGTAGCTGCTAGCATAGTTTTGTTTCTCCTTCTGCCCCTTGCGGGGCGTTTGCTTGTTGCCTGATATTTGAAGAAGGATTCAACTAGGACAAGCGAAAAAATTAGTTTATGTGAATAGGAGTGCTTGATTTGTAAGTAACTATCGCAATGACTTTTTGGCTTTGAGCCACTGTTGGTTGAGCTGGTGGGAGGTAAGTTGGGAGGGTTTTTTACCGATTTTATGGAGGGAGTGTTCGATATGGCGGACGCGTTTGGCAAAGCGTTCAGCGGCATCGCGGCAGGCGGTTTCGGCGTCAACGCCACGGTGGCGGGCGAGGTTGACTAGGGTAAAGAGGAGGTCGCCGAGTTCGCGGGTGAAGGCGGGACCGCGGCCTTTGGTCTGGGCGAGTTCCCTGAGTTCTTCGCGGAGTTTGGCTGGGACCCCTTTTTTGGGGTCTGGCCAATCGAAGCCGACGCGGGCAGCCCGGCGTTGGAGGTTTTGGGCACGGAGAAGGGCGGGGAGCCGGCGAGGAATGCCGTCGAGGCTGCTGCGGCGAGAGGGTTTTTCTTGTTGTTTGAGTTGATGCCAGCGGTGGAGGACTTGGGCAGGGGTGAAGATCTTCTCTTTACCAAAGACGTGGGGGTGGCGGCTAATTAATTTTTTGGCTAAGCCCTTGGCGACGGATTGGAAGTTGAAGGCACGGCGTTCGTGGGCGAGTTGGGCGTGGAATAGGAGATGGAGGAGGACATCTCCGAGCTCTTCTTGGAGGGCGTGGTCATCACCTTCGTCGATGGCTTCGAGGAGTTCGTAGACTTCCTCTAGAATCATGGGGCGGAGGGTGCGGTGAGTCTGTTTGCGGTCCCAGGGGCAACCGCGGGGACCGCGGAGGCGGGCCATGATTTGGGTGAGGGTACGGATTTCGCGCATCCCTTGGGAATACGGAGTGGGGGAGCATTCGTCGAGTCATGGCGTGACGAGCGCCGAAAATCATGTAGCGTTTTCAGCTTATGAGTAAATTTATCTCTCCTTCGGCATCTTGGCCGAACTTGATTGAGCAGCATCGCAAGGTGGTGCCAGAGGCTTTTGGGACAGAGGGTAATCTTTTCAATCTGATAGGTGGAGAGTGGTGTCAGCCAGGTCACGGGAAGCTGTTTCTCTCGCCAGTGGATGCGACTCCCTTGGGGCGGTATCCGATGATTCGGTTGGAAGCGGCGCGGACGGCGGTGGTGGCGGCGGAGGTGGAGTTTCACGCTTGGTCGAAGACCGACTTGGACGAGCGCAAACGAAAAGTCTCGGAGACGTTGGACGACATGGAGAAACATGCGGATCTTTTTGCAAAAACACTGGTCTGGGAAATTGGCAAGCCGTACGGCCAATCGAAGGTCAGTGTGGAGCGCTGTATTTCTGGGGTGCGTTGGTATGTGGGGCAGATTGAGAAGATGATGGAGGGGCGGAAGCCTCTGGGGTTGATTTCGAATATTGCCTCGTGGAACTATCCGCTTTCGGTTCTGATTCACGCGGTGCTGGTGCAGTGCTTGGCGGGGAATTCGGTGATTGCGAAGACGCCGACGGACGGAGGGATTCACTCGGTGACCTTGGCGATGGCCTTGGCACGGAGGCGTGGATTGCCGGTGAGTTTGGTCAGTGGTTCGGGGGGGGAGTTGAGCGATGCCTTGGTGCGGAACGAGGCGATCTCCTGTTTGGCCTTTGTGGGTGGAAAGAATAACGGGCGGGAAATTGCGGCGGCATTTTATGACCGATCGAAGCGGTACATGTTGGAGATGGACGGGGTGAACTGTTATGGGGTGTGGGAATTCTCGGATTGGAAGAATCTGGCGGCGCAGATTAAGAAGGGGTTTGAGTTTGGTAAGCAGAGGTGCACGGCCTATCCGCGTTATGTGGTGCAGCGGTCTCTTTTTCCAAAGTTTCTGGAAATGTATTTGGGGGTGGTGCAGGGGTTGAAGTGCGGGCATCCGCTTTTGGTAGATAAGGCAGAGGATCCGCTGCCGGCGTTAGATTTTGGTCCTTTGATTAATAGCAAGAAGGTAGAGGAGTTGCGGGTGCAGGTGGGGGAAGCGGTGGCGGGTGGGGCGGTGGCGCTTTATGAGGGAAGATTGGACGAGGCGCGGTTCCAGCCTTCGCAGGATATTTCGGCTTATCTGGCTCCGGTGGCTTTACTGAATCTGCCGCGTAATTGTAAGTTGTATCATGGGGAACCTTTCGGGCCGGTGGATTCGGTGACGGTAGTGGATAGTGTGGATCAGATGGTGGCGGAGATGAATGTTTCGAATGGAAATCTGGTCTCCAGCTTGGCGACGGATGATGCGGGGTTGGCGAAGCAGGTGGCGATGGATTTACGGTGCTTTAAGTTTGGTCACAATCGGGTGCGGTCGCGTGGTGACAATGAGGAGAGTTTTGGTGGGTTTGGACAGTCGTGGAAAGGCTGTTTCGTGGGTGGCAAATATTTAGTGGAGTCGGTCACGGAAGGTCCAGTGGGGGAGAAGGTACGGGGGAACTTCCCAGACTATATTTTACTGCCAGAGGAAAGATAAGTCCGCTGGAGGGAGTAGGAAGGTTGGTTTGGGGGTGGGCTAAGATTCGTGCTTAACGATCCGGCGGTTAATCAGCCAGAGAGAGAGGGCGACCAAGACAATAATAGCGCCGCTGACGAGAAGTTCGGTCATCGATTGATTGAATTTAATTGGATCGAGGGAGTGGCCCTCGGTTTCTTGGACGGAAAGGCCTGCACCGATGGTGAGGATACGGCGGGTGACGCTGATGCCAGCGATGACGAGGAAGGGGATGAGATCGGCGATACTGACATCGTGGGCTGGGGAGACGAGGAGGCGGGTGACGGTGCGAAGAATTTCCATGACGATGAGAATAAGGAGAACCTCATTAATGACTGAGATGAGGGAGGTAAAGAAGGGTTGATGAAGGAGCATGGCATTGAGGATGAAGTGAATGAGGTAGAGGGAAATGGAGCCAGCGATGACCAAGAGTAGAACAGCGACGTATCCGTAGGTGATAATTTCCCCTTTGGCGATGAGGCGAAAAAGGAGTGAGCCGAGGCGGGATGGATCGGGCTTGAGCATTGGGATAGATTGTCGGGGAAATGGGCGAAAGCAAGTGAGTTGGCGGTGCGAGGAATGGAGGTAGGGTGGGGAATGGCCCAAGTGACCCTTTTTTACGATGCGGACTGCGGATTTTGTCAGGGCAGCGTGGATTGGCTTTTGAAAAGGGCGCGGGTGGGTACTTTTGATCCGGTGGGATATCAGGATGATGAGAGGATGCGTAATTTTCCGATGGTGGATCGGAGTTTGGCAGATAAGGGGATTCAGGCTTTGGGGGAGGATGGGAAGTTACGGAGCAAGGCGGAGGCAACGGGGTACTGTTTGACGTTGGTGGCTGGTTGGGCGTGGTTGGGGCATCTCATTCTTTTCCCCTTGATTTTTCCTTTCGCGTCGATTGGCTATGCGATTGTTGCGATGAATCGGCAAAGGATTTCGGGGTGGATGGGTCGGACGTCGTGTCGGATTCCGCCTCGGGCAGGAGGATAGGGAGATGGGGTCGGGGGGGTTGGGGGCGTTAGAGTGGGAGATTGTGGGGTGTCGGAAATGTCCGCGGTTGGTGAAGTGGCGGGAGCGGGTGGCGAGAGAGAAAAAAGCGGCCTATGCCCACGAAGCGTACTGGGGAAAACCGGTCCCTGGATGGGGAGATCCGCGGGCAAAGATTGTGGTGGTGGGATTGGCGCCTGGGGCGCATGGGGCGAATCGGACGGGGCGAATGTTTACGGGAGATGAGTCGGGGCGGTGGTTATATCGGGCGCTGGCCAAGGTGGGATGGGCGAGTCAGGCGGAGAGTAGGGAGCGGGGGGATGGGTTGAAGTTACGGGATGTGTGGATTACGTCGGCGGTGAAATGTGCGCCACCGACGAATCGGCCAACGACGCGGGAGCGGGACAATTGCGGGGGATTTTTTCGGAGGGAGCTGGGGTTTTTGCCAAGGGCGAAAGTTTATTTGGCTTTGGGGGGATTTGGGTTTGAGGCGGTGGTTCGAGAATTTGGGTTGAAGCCGAAGCCGAAATTTAGGCATGGGGTGGAGGTGGAGTTGCCTGGGGGGAGATGGTTGGTGGGGTCGTATCACGTGAGTCAGCAGAACACGTTTACGGGTCGGTTGACGGAGGGGATGTTGGATGAGGTGATGGCAAAGGTGTCTCGGCGAGTCGGCTTGTCAGAGGGGAGTAGTTAAACTAGGGTTTTTGTAACGCGCTCGTGGCGAAACTGGCAGACGCACTACCTTGAGGTGGTAGCGAGGCAACTCATGGAGGTTCAAATCCTCTCGAGCGCAGCGAAGCAAGCGAGAGAGTTCCAACCGCCGGAGGCGAAATACGATTAGGCCAGGGGTGGGTGTGAGGGGGCCAAATCCTCTCGAGCCACGACAGGAATCGGGGCAGGCCCCGACGCTGGTACGGGGTAAACGCAGCGAAGCAAGCGAGAGAGTTCCAACCGCCGGAGGCGA
>JBBAWB010000002.1:0-182923 GCA_040397385.1 Methylacidiphilales bacterium | reverse complement strand
TGGTACGGGGTAAACGCAGCGAAGCAAGCGAGAGAGTTCCAACCGCCGGAGGCGAAATACGATTAGGCCAGGGGTGGGTGTGAGGGGGCCAAATCCTCTCGAGCCACGACAGGAATCGGGGCAGGCCCCGACGCTGGTACGGGGTAAACGCAGCGAAGCAAGCGAGAGAGTTCCAACCGCCGGAGGCGACCCTACTACGCTCCTAAACCGCTTCGCGGAGGAGCTTCGAAGGGCGCCCAGGGCGCCCGAGGCGGGAATTTGCGAATGTTTGAATGTGAGAAAGTCGTTTTGGAGTTGGAAGCTTAGGTAGAGGCGGCATCTCCGAGGCCGCCTAGCTGGGCGATTGAGCATACGAAAATGAGCGCAGGCGTTTTCGGAGAGACCGCCCTACCTGGGGTTTGAGTTGCAAACCACCAATGTTTCAATCGGAGCATCAGGGATGACGCGCACTACCTAGGTTTTGAGTTCCAAGTCACCAATGTTTCAATCGGCCCCGACGCGGCATCTTTAGAACGGGGAGGTTGAGCGGGGAGGTGGAGGTTGCTAGGGTTAACAAATGAATGGGGGTGTAAAAATATTAGGGTTTGGGCTGGCCTGTGGATGGGGCTTGGGGGTGGTGCTTTGGGCGGAGGACAAGGCGCCGGGAAAAGAGGAGGCGCCGAAGGAGTTGGTGAAGTTGGATGCAGCGGAGGAGGTTAAGTTGGGTCGGGGGATGGCGTACCAAGCTTTTTCCGCGGAGCAGCAGGAGGCCTGGAGGCCGGCAAAGGATTTGTATACGGCGGCGTTGCAGAAAGCACCGGAAGTTCCTTGGATTCGAATGCGGCGCGGGTTTTGTGAAATTAAGTTAGAGGATGAGGAAGCGGCACGGTCTGATTTTGCCAAGGCTATTTCTCAAGGGGTTTCGACGGAGAAGGCGGATGCGGTGAATGATTTACAGTTTTTGATTACGTTACGTTCCCGTGGCGGACCGCTGGCTGAATTTAGGGATCCGAAAGGGGCGATGGCTCTTTCGCGGCGTTTGGTGGAGCTGGATCGAACGACCGACAATGTTTTGTTGGAGGCGGCCTGTTTAGCGGAGTCGGACCAGTATCTGCGAGCGCAGGAGGTGCTTTTGTCTCGGGTGCGGGAAGTAGAGGAGGGGGAGGACAAGACGAGGTTAAAGGCGGCGGTGGAGACTTTTCGGAGGCAATCGAAGTTTGGTCCCGCTTTAGAGGGGTTGGAGTTGGAAAAGGATGGAAAATATGCGGAGGCGATGGATGAGTACACTAAGGTGCTGGACCAAGCGCCCGACACGGCGTGGGTTTTGATTCGGCGTGCCCTTTGTCTGGCCAAGACGGGGGATCCTGCGGGGGCGAAGGCTGATCTGAGGCGGGCGATGCGCTTGATGCCGGAAACGGCTACGGATCGGGTGATGGTGGCTTGGGCGAAGGCGAACTGTCCGTTTTTGGAGTTTCGAGATGGGGCGGGAGCGGTGAGTCTGGCGAAGAGGGCTATTCAGGATGAACCGTTGATTCCGACGTATGGAATTCTGGCTTCGGGCTATGCGGAGATGGGAGATTTTCGTAGAGCGCAGGAGACGGCGATGTTGGCCTTGAGCAAGGGTGCGAGTGGGACAGAGAAAAAAGAGTTGGAGAAAAAGTTGGCGCTGTTTCGAGAGAAAAAAGCGGAGGTGGATGATTGGGCTCCGAAAGCGTCCTCGGCGGAGGCAACTTTCTAGAGTTTGGTTGCGGGGGAGTTCTCGGCTAGTAAGGGAAATGTCTTTGAAGTGGCTTTTATTTGTGGGGCTGGTGGGTTTGAGTCTGGGGTGGGTGGCGTGCGGAAAAAAAAGCGTGGTGGCGAGTGATTTAATTGATCGGGAGCTTTTTTTTGGCAACCCCGCTTTGGCGAGTCCGCAGCTTTCTCCGGATGGGCGTTGGATTGTTTTTCTGCGGGAGAAGAACGGTATTTTGAATCTTCATTTGGTGGCTTGGGGTCAGCCGATGGAGACGGCGAGGCCGTTGACGGATGAGAAGGGGCGGCCTCCAGCGGGTTTTACGTGGACGAGGGATTCGCGCTTTCTGCTGGTGTCGCAGGATTCGGGTGGGGATGAGAACTACCGACTGCGGCGGTTAGATTTGACGGCGCCGGCGGATGGAGCGACGGGATTGCCGACGGCAGCGGAGCTGCCGTTGAAGAAGGGGGCACGGGCGAGTGTGATGGCATTACCGAAGGGGAAGCCAGGGGAAGCGTTACTGCAGGTGAATGAGCGGGATGAAAAATATTTTGATGTGGAGCGGTTGCAGATTGAGTCGATGACGCGGAGTCCAGTGTGGGAAAATAAAGAGGGATGTGCGGATATTGTAGCGGATCTCGATGGGGTGGTTCGGCTGGCGACGAGGATGACCAAGGATGGGGGGACGGAGTTATTGAGGGTGGAGGGAAAGAAGTTGTCGGCGGCAATTTTGAAGGTGAGTTGGCAGGAGTCGATGGGTGGATTTACTTTTCGGCCTGGGAATCGGACGATGTACTTGGAGACGAACCTGGGGCAGGAGGACCTATCTTATTTAGCAGAGATGGATCCGAAGTCGGGCAAGTTGAGTAAGATGGAGTCAGATCCGTTGGGTCGGGTGGATTTGGCGCGGGCGGCTTTTTCGGAGGCAACAGATGAGTTGGTGGGGACGGTTTATTTGGATGATCGGAAGAGGAACTATTGGAGGGACAAGAGTTTTGAGGAGGATTTTCTTTTTCTGCGGAAGACGTTTCCGAATCGGGAGGTGGGGTTGGCGGATATGTCGGGGGATGATGGTCGCTGGTTGGTTTTGAGTTCGGGGGATACGGATCCTGGGACGTACTATTTATTTGATCGTGGGACGAAGGAGGTAAAGAAGTTCGGGGCTTTGCGCCCTGATTTACCGCAGGAGAAGTTGGCGCCGATGGTATCGGTGCGGTATCGGTCATCGGACGGGCTGGAGATTCCTGGGTATTTGACTTTGCCGGTGGGGAAGGTGGCGAAGAATCTGCCACTGCTGGTGATGCCGCATGGGGGGCCTTGGGCGCGAGATTTTTGGGGGTATAGCGGGACGGTACAATTTTTTGCGAATCGTGGGTTAGCGGTGCTACAGCCAAATTTCCGGCAATCGACGGGCTATGGGAAAAAGTTTTATGCGGCGGGGCGGCACGAGTGGGGGGATAAGATGCAGGATGATTTGACGTGGGGGGTAAAGGAACTGGTGGCGAAGGGGGTGGTGGATCCGAAGCGGGTGGCGATTTATGGGGGGAGTTATGGGGGGTATGCGGCGTTGGCGGGGTTAGCGTTTACGCCTGAGGTCTATGCGGCGGGGGCGTCTTTTGTGGGACCGTCGAATCTGTTTACTTTATTGAATTCGATTCCTCCGTATTGGGAATCGGTGCGGCGGCAGTTTGATTATTTTGTGGGGGACCCAAAGAATCCTGAGGATGAGGCGCGGATGCAGAGGCAGTCTCCGATATTCTCAGTAGGGAAGATGAGGGCGCCGTTGATGGTGGTGCAGGGGGCGAATGATCCGAGGGTGAAGCAGGCGGAATCGGATCAGATTGTGGAGGCGTATCGGAAGCGAGGTCAGGCGGTGGAGTATCTGGTGGCGGCGGATGAGGGGCATGGATTTGCGCGTCCTGATAATCGGATGGCGGCGATGTTGGGGTTAGAGCGTTTTCTGCATCGGCACATTGGGAGTGAGGTTCAGAAAGAGGCGCCTGGGTGGCTGGAGGAGAAGTTGGGATTGCTGGTGGAGGGTGGGGGTGGGGCGGGCGGCCAAGAAAAAGCAGACACGGCTAAGAATCGCTAAGCGGTTTTTGCTCCTTTTCTTGGGATAAGATTTCCCCTCCTTTTTCGGAGGAGAAAGGGAACCTTTTTGCCAACTTATTCACTATGAAAACCCCTGAGGATGGGGTTTGGGTTTGGCCTTGCACGTGGGCTGGGTAAAACGATTTTAGTTCATTGAAAGAACAGAGTCTGGTGGAAGGGGCGAAAGCCTACTTTCATTTGAAGACTCTCAGGATAGCTCCAGGTAACTGGAGAATGGTCGGGGAACCTTGACTGCCCCGGCCCCCGAGTTGGATCACAAGTCCAGTCCGGGCATGTCTCACCGAATCCCGCGGCTGGGGTCGCACCCAGAAAAGCATCGGCAAAAGAAGAGCGAAAGCGAAACTGATGACGGTGTCCGTAAAATGCGAATAAGGGGTTTGCGAGGCCGGCAGCGATAACTAAAGAAGCCGCATGCTGGTTAAGTTACGTTGGGGGGGAGGTTTCGGCCCCCTTGGCGGACGCAGTCGCTCCAAGAAAAGGGCGATGGTTGCTACTGTGAGGTAAGTCAGGTGTCCGTGGTTGGCTTGAGTGAGGAGTTCGTAAGGCTCCTTGCTCTAAGGTTCCGCCTCATGCAGGGGGAACGCGAAAAGGGCTGGCTGGCGGATAGACGGAGACGGGAGATTAAGCCGGCAGGTTTAGTCAACAGCCCGTTTCTGAGTTCGGGGGGCGGACCCGAGAGGGACGTCGCCCGGCTACGAGAAAAAAGCAACCTGAGAGATAAGAAGCTAGACCCGTGGCGGGGGGCCAACGCGGTGCCAAAAGCACTGGCTGTCCTCCCGACTAAAGGCGGTGACCCGGAAAACAACCTGTCACAGGGTAATTCTCGTGGGTGGGTCAACGCCGTGTGTGGCGCGCCCGTACCGGCAGGTACGGACCGAACCAGGCAAAGAGGCTTCACTCAATAGATTGCGATCAGGGATGGTCGCGAAGGCCCTGCTATGAGGCCTAAACTTCTCCTCCGCCGTGAAGCGGGGGTGGTGAATAGCGTCGGGAAACTGGCAGCCGAAGCAAAAAGCAGGATGAATCGAGAGATTGGTCCAGGCGCCAAATAGCCAGTCACTGGGAAAGAGAGCGTGGCGAGCTCCCACTCCCGTATGAACCCTTGGAGGCAAAACCTCCAAGGGTTCTTTTTTTGTAGTGAGCCGAAGGGGATGGGCCCCGAGTTCGCGGAATGCTCACGCGAAGGACGCAAAGGACGGAAAGGGATTCTAGATGTGAGAATGTATGAAAGTGCGAAGGAGTGATGGTCGTTTTGAACTTGGAGCTTTAGGTAGAGGCGGCATCTCCGAGGCCGCCTAGCTGGGCGATTGGGCACACAGAATTCAGCGCAGGCGTTCTCGGAGAGACCGCTCCCGCGCTTGCGGGACGCAGACGCGCCCTGGGTTTTGAGTTGTAAACCACCAATGTTTCAATCGGCCCCGACTCTGGCTCCGACGCGGGTCGGGGCAGGTCAAGGTAGAGACGCGCTGGCGCGTGGGTGGGAGGGATATAAAAGAGGGTGCAGCTGGGTAAAAGACATTGACCCCGTAGGGGGAAACTGGTCTACTTTCTGGTTCATCTATACGGAGGTACAACGTGGCTAAAAGGTTAGGAATAAAAGCAAAGATAAGAGTAGAAGTTGGCGGTCGTCGTCCTCGGCGAGTCCGCAAGAGTGGGCGTGTGCCTGCGGTGATATATGGGGCGGGCAGTTCGCAGATTTTAGAGCTGAATGGGCGTGAAATCGCGGAAGCACTGCATCGGGCTAGTTCGGAAAATGTTTTGGTGGATTTGACGATTGAGGGAGAGGGTGGGGCAACGAGTAAAAAGATTGCCTTGATCCGAGAGGTACAGCATCACCCTTTGCGGGACACGATTGAGCATGTGGATTTTTATCAGATTGATGAAAGCAAGAAGTTGCGGGTGGAGGTTCCGGTGCACGAAGTAGGGGAATCAGTGGGAGTGCGCACGGGTGGTGGAATTTTGGATCACGCTTTGCGAACTTTGCGAGTGGAGTGTTTGCCGAAAGATTTGCCTGAGCGAATTGACGTGGATGTTTCCAATTTGGCGGTAGGCCAGGCGGTGCATGTGGGAGAGGTGAAACTTCCTGATGGGGTGGTTGTTTTGAATACGAAAGAATTGCCAGTGTTCATGGTGCTTCTTCCGAAGGTGGAGGAGGAGCCGGCCCTGGGTGCAGCGGCGGCGGCGACGGAGCCTGAAGTTATCCGGCAGAAGAAAGAGGGAGAAGGGGAAGAGGGGGCAGCTCCAGATAAAAAGGATTCGGCCAAGGGAGAAAAGAAAGAGCCCGCCAAGGTTGAAGCCAAGGAGGGGACCAAGAAGGAACCGGCCAAGAAATAACGGGCAGGAGGGGCGATGGAGATCGGCCTGGTTACTGGATTGGGGAACGAAGGAAAGTCCTATGAGGGGACTCGTCACAATTTCGGTTTCGAGGTGGTCGATCGGATCGCAACCCAACATGGGCTCCGATGGGAAAAGTGTCGTTACGCCGAGGCGTGGGCGGCCCGTACCCCAGATAACCTGATCCTGCTCAAGCCGACGACGATGATGAATGCCTCGGGCGAGGCGATTCAAGCGGCGCTGGCCTGGTGGAAAGTCCCCCAAGAAAAATTTATGGTGATATTAGATGACGTCGACCTGCCTCTGGGAAAGCTCCGCTTACGGGCGGAGGGTTCTACAGGAGGCCATCGTGGGCTGAGCTCGATCGAAACGCTTTTGGGAACGCGGGCTTATTTGCGTTTGCGTGGTGGGGTGGGGCGTCCGGTGGGGGAGCGGGACACGGCGGATCACGTGTTGGAAAAATTTACGCCAGAAGAGCGGCCGTTGGTTGCTCGGATGGTGGAGGCGGCCGCGGAGGCTGTGGGGGCTTGGAGGCAAGGAGGCTGGGAGGCCGCTTTGCCGCTGGGCAACCGGAAAGTGGAAATATGAAAACATACGACCTGTTGGTGATTTTAGATTTAGGAGGCAAAGAGGAATCTCTGCCTGAGGTATTGGCCCAAGTTGAGGGTGAGGTGAAAGCGGTGGGTGGGAAAGTCACCCGGACCCAAAAAATGGAACGCCGAAAATTCGAGTACGTGGCAGGGGATCTTGAGTCGGGATTCTACGCGAACCTGACTTGTGAATTACCTCCTGAATCGATTGTGAAATTGCGAGGGAAGTTGGCCCTTTGTGCGCCAGTTTACCGATATCTTCTGGTTTCGATCTCGGCGAAGGAGCTGGCTCGACAGAAGCAGGCGCCGGCGGAAGTTGCAGCTTAAGGAGAGAGTGTCGTGGCCAGCCTGAATAAAGTACTTTTGATGGGGAACCTGACGAGGGATCCCGAGGTGAGGCACACACCGAAGGGCACGGCGGTGGGGGATTTGGCGATGGCGATTAATATGACGTATAAGGCGCAGGATGGGACGGAGAAAGAGGAAGTTTGCTATGTGGATGTGGTGGTCTGGGGGCGGCAAGCGGAAACGTGTCGGGATTATTTGACGAAGGGGGCACCCGTTTTTGTGGAAGGTCGTCTTCAGTTGGATCAGTGGGAGGGACCTGAGGGAGAAAAGAAGAGCCGGATGCGGGTGAGGGCGGATCGGGTACAGTTTCTTTCGCGGAGCGGTGGCGGTGGGGGTGGTGGAGCGCGTGGGCCGCGGAGTAGTGATGGAGGTGGAGCGCCGAGCGAGGGGGGAGCCCCCAAGCAGGCGAGTCCGCCCCGTGATCTTCCCGAAGACGACGTACCTTTCTAAACAAAAACAAAAAGAAACAGGAGAACCAGAAGCATGAACATTGAAGTGATTTTAAAAGGGCCAGTGAAGGGATTGGGAGCGGAAGCGGATATGGTCAAGGTACGTCCTGGCTATGCGAGGAACTTTTTATTTCCCAAGGGGTTGGCGACGCCGCTGAATGCTGGAAGCCGACGGCAGGTGGAGTCGTTGAAGAAGAAGCGGGGAGAGCGGGAAGCGGCGGAGGCGGCGGCGGCTCAGGAGAAATGTGGCAAGCTGGCACGGTTGGTATTGGCTTTCGAGCTGAAGCAGGCTCAGGAAGGGGCGGAAAAGCTTTTCGGAGCGATTACGGCGGCGGAGATTGCGGCAGCCTTAGTAGAAAAAGGTTTCGAAGTGGATCGCCGAGATATTTCGCATGCCAAGGCGATCAATCAGGTAGGGGAGCATGAGGTGGTGGTTGACCTAGGTTATTCGATTAAAGCGACGATCAAAATCAAGGTAACTGGGAATACGGATGAGAACTTTGAGAGAGCGTCGAAAACAAAGCGGCCCCGCAAAGCGGCCGTTTCGGCTGAAGCTAAAGAAGATAAGTAGGAATAACCATTTTCAAGTTATTGCTCATCAATGAGTAATAACTCGTGTAACTGGTTATAGACAAGCGCTTATAGTTAGCTATTTACGTAGTTTACCGTGAAAAAATCGGACATGGCAACGGGTGTGCACATTGAGGGGTCTTTTGGACCTCGCGGAGGGGTTTTGCCTTTGGCTTTTCTGGTTTTAGTTGGGTTGGGATTGGGCGGAGTTGTGGCGCAGGAACCGACGCCGACGGGGGTGCCAGGTCAGACGAAGCAGAAGCAGTATGTGCCCTCTCCTTCTTCATCGGAAAAGTCGGCGACGGGGCAGATTCGGATTTTAGAGATCGAGTACACCTGCAAGAGAAATGATGTCACGCTGAATGAGGAAAAGTTGCGACAAAACATGAGAAGCAACAAGGGTGGGGTCTACTCTCAGCAGGTGGTGGATGGAGATATTGAGAGCCTTTATCAGACGGGGGATTACACCAATGTGCAAATTGTGACCTCGCAAGTGACGGTTGATGGGGAGCAGGGGGTCCGTTTGAGTGTGATGATCGATCCAAAAGTGCGAGTTTCGGCGGTGGAAGTAAAAAGGAAGCGGGCGGATGGTGGTTTGGATGATGAACTTTCGGTGGATAAGGATGATTTGCTCGACCTTAAATTGAAGGCACTGACGGCGAATGATGCAAAGGGGGCGGCGGCGCTTGCGAATGCATTTACTCCGAAAGAAACGGTGACGAAGGCGGGGGATATTTTGAGTGAGGAGCGGATGCAGCGGGATGCCTTCGCCATGGAGGATTTTTACCGAGATAAGGGGTACAAGGATGTGAAGATCAAATACAAGGAAGTAGATGTGAAGGGGGAGGAAGCGAAAGTTGTCTTTGAAATCGAAGAGGGAATCCGAGGATTCATCAGCAAGATCCGATTTATCGGGAATCAAGCGGTGGAAACAAAAGAACTAGAGAAGGTGGTGAAGTTGAAGCCAAAGGCGTGGTGGCAACTTTTTAGTAAATCAGATCGATTTGAGGAACTTGCCATGAAAGACGATTTGGCACGCTTAAAGAATCTCTATCTGAATCAGGGGTATATCGACGCGAAGATTGATGGTCAGGTGGACTTACCCAGGACCATGAAAAACAAGGAGGCGCAGGCGGATGGGACGGCGCCGCGAGGGGAGGACTTTGATCCTGATGAAATTCCTGCGGAGGATCTGACCTTGACCTACCGAATTGAGGAAGGGCGGCAGTATCGAGTGGGAACCGTCTCGGTTGAGGGGAACACATTCTTTTCGACCGACGACCTGATGAATGAGCTGACCCTGAAATCGAAGATGGTGGAAATCTTTGATCAGATTGATTTAAAGATGGTCAAGGCAGATGGGTTGCAAGAAGGTGAAATCTATTCGGTGAACTCCCTGCAGGCCTCGATCGAAACGCTACAAAATAAGTATGGTCGGCGTGGTTTCCGTGAAGCGCGGATCGAGTATCGGATGGTGCCGAATGTGGAGACGGGGCGGATCGATGTTGGTTTTACGGTGAAGGAGGGGGAAAAATTCTACGTGGATAAGATTGAGATTCAGGGCAATACCATAACCAAGGACAAGGTGATTCGGCGTGAAATCGACTTAGCGCCTGGGGAGGTGTTCGACACGGTTCGGGAAAAGGCGAGTAAGCAGAAGCTGGAGGGTTTGAACTATTTCTCTAAGGTGGAGACGTATGCGGAGGAGACGGACGTACCGAATCGGCAGAAGTTAATTGTCAAGGTGGAGGAGAAGCCGACGGGAGAAGTTAGTTTCGGGGCGGGGTTTAGTTCGGTCGAGTTGCTCACTGGTAATATTACTTTGGGAGAAAAGAATTTCGATCTGGCGAAGATTTTTGACAGCTTCCCACCGCGTGGGGGTGGGCAGAAGGTGCGCGTTCAGGCCTCGCTCGGTTTCCGTTCCCAGAACCTGAACCTTTCGTTTACGGAACCTTGGTTCTTGGATAAGCCCCTGCGCTTGGATGCGGGAGCTTACTACAATGGAGCTTCTTATCTGAGTGAATTCTATAACCAGAAGAACTACGGGGCGTTTACGGGATTGAGTCGGCGACTGGGGGATGATTTCCCCCTGAACAAGTGGTCCACAGGGATTACTTATCGACCCGAATTTTACGATATTACGGATCTGCAATCCACGGCACCCCCGTATTTTCAGGCTTCGACTGGGGACACATTTAAATCCTCTTTGCGAGGTTCTTTGACCTACGACGGAAGGGACAGCTACATGCTGGCGCGGTCGGGTCAGTATTTTGAATTAGGGGCGGAAGGTGCGGGAGGTCCTCTTCTGGGTAGTGAAAATATCTGGAAGGTTAAGGCAGAATACCGATTTTACTACACGCTATGGAAAGAGAAGGACGTAATTTTCTCGGCACGAGCGTTGATAGGTTTAGTGGATGGTTATAAGAGCACGCAGTTTGTACCAGTTTGGGATCAGCTTTTTGCGGGAGGATCGGGTTCGATTCGAGGGTTCGATCCATCGTTGGGTAGTACGGTGAACGGGGGATCGGTGGGTCCGAAGCAGGACGGGCAACCGGTGGGAGGGAGCACCCAAGGAACTTACCAAGCAGAGATCACGGCTCCTTTCCCCATTTTGGAGAATCGAGTCCGATGGGCAGCTTTTTGTGACGGTGGTTTCGTGAACGAGAACGTCTTTGATTTCGCGCCCAAGACCTACAATAACACTCAGTCGATGATGGTGAATGGGGTGCAAACGGACTATAATGGGGTGAACGGAGGATTTCAGATTGGTGCGGGGGTGGGAATTCGGATGGATATTGGGATTGGGCCGATGAAGTTTGATATTGGTGTCCCTGTGATGACGGGGGATCCGAGTAATGGAGGTGGCTTGGGCGCGTTCAAAATGTACTTTGACGGCGGGTACCAGTTTTAACTAAGCTTCACGCCTATGAAATCAACCCTAGCTCGTATCGGCCAAGGTGCGCTTGCACTGGCTCTCCTCTCCGTCGGTTCGGTAGCAACTGCGCAAGACTTCACAAAAGTCGCGGTGGTTGACTACAACACAATTTTGAAAGATTACTACAAGGCGAAGGATTCGCAAAAGCAGATGGAAGAGTTGGCGGGTGGGTACCAAAAGGAGCGGAACGATCGTGAAGCTGCGCTGAAGACCTTGGTCGAGGGGATTAACGCCCTGCAAAAAGACATGCAAGATCCTGCGATTTCCGACGCCAAGAAAAAGGAGAAGGAGAATCAGTTGAAGGCGAAGGGTGAAGAAGGACAGGTGAAGCAGCGGGAGATGATGGCTTTCGGACAAACCGCCTCGAAAATTCTTGAAGATAAGCGTCAGCGTTTGACTACGGAATTGACCGAAGAGGTCAACAAGGCGTTGGCGACGGTGGCGAAGAACAAATACAATATGGTATTTGTGAAGCCCCAAGTTCCGAGCCCTGGGGCCTTGATTTTTTCTGAGGGAATGGACGATGTGACCCAGCAGATTCTGGGCATCTTGAACAAGGACGCTCCGACTGCGTCGAAAAAAGAAGAGAAGAAGTAGTTCGGTCTGGGGGACTGAGTGCTATGAGTTCCACGCGGAGCGTGGGTGAACTCGCCGAGTTGGTGGGCGGAGTGGTCGAAGGGGATGAAACATGCCTAATTCGTGGGGTAGCGGATTTAGCGGGAGCGGGAGTGGATGAGATATCTTTTTTTGCCCATCCACGGTACGAAGGTGCGGCGCGACAGACGAAGGCTGGGGCCTTGGTGGTGGGTCCGACTGCTCCTAAAAATCTAGGCAAAGTACGAATTCGAGTGGCGAATCCCTCTGCGGCCTTTACCAAAATTGCGGCACTTTTCGCGCCCCCACCGGCGGAGCCGATTATGGGAACCCATCCCACGGCGATTGTGGCTAAGGGAGTGGTGCTAGGGAAAGGGGTAGGGATTGGTGCTTATGTGGTGATTGAAGAGGGGGTGGGGATTGGGGAGAAGACGCAGATTCGGGCGGGGGTGTATGTGGGGAGGCAGGTGAAGATTGGGGCGGAGTGTGTTTTGCATCCGAGAGTCTATTTGGGTGAGCGATGTGTGATTGGGAATCGGGTGGTGTTGCATGCGGGGGCGGTGGTGGGGGCGGATGGGTTTGGATACGAGATGAAAGAGGGGAAGCACGTGAAGATTCCGCAGCTGGGATATGTGCAGATTGATGATGATGCAGAGATTGGGGCGAACACGACGATTGATCGCGGACGCTTTGCCAGGACGCATATTGGGGAGGGGGCAAAGATCGATAATTTAGTGATGATTGCGCACAATTGTGTGGTGGGTCCGCATAGTGTGATTGTGGCGCAGAGTGGGCTTTCGGGCAGCACGACGATGGGTCACCACGTGGTGATTGCGGGGCATGTGGGAACGGTGGGGCATTTGCATTTGGGGGATGGGGCGATTATTACGGCCAAGGCTGGGGTGACGAAGGATGTGCCTGCGGGGCAGACCTGGCGGGGGGCTCCGGCACGTCCGATTAAGGAGCAGATGGAGATGGAGGCACACATGCAGCAGTTGCCGCAGTTAGCGAAACGGTTGAAAGCTTTGGAGGAAAAGAAGGGGGCGAAGAAGCCGGGAGCGGGGAACAAGGCGAAGAAAAAATAGGGGGACGGTTAGGCGACGGAGCGGAGGCGGTTTTGGAGGCGGCGCATCTTGAGCGCACCGTCAGGGGTGGAATCGCGGTAACCCGCGAGATGGAGGAGACCATGAATAATGTAGGTGAGGAGCTCTTGGCGTAGAGTGAGTCGGTGAGCCCGATGATTGGCGGCGGCGACGGCGGGGCAGACAACGATTTCTCCGTGGGGAAAGGCGAGAACATCGGCAGGGGAAGGGTCGCGAAGGTGGATTCGGTGGAGGCGGCCACTCTCGCGGGCGGAGACGAGGATGATGCCGATCTGAGCAGGGAGACGAGATCGGCGCGCCGTGGGGAGGCGCGCGAGGGCACGTTCAACCTTGCGACGGAAGAATGGCAGAGCCAGTGGGTATCGCCGTTGGCGATTGGTCCAGTGGATGGGGATGGTTTTTTTGAGCACGGCGGTCTCGAGGGTAACGGATGCGTGGGCGAAGGATACTCTCGAGGGAGGAGGCTATGGCGCGGCGGGCGGTCCGCCACTCGGTTTCGGTCAGGCCACTGGAGTCCCAGTGCCCTTCTTTGGCGCGATCGGCAAAAAGTTTTTCGACCAACTTCTCGGCGTCTCCTGGGGTGGGTTTATCCATGGCGCGAGAAGCGGATTCGACTGCGTCGGCGAGGGAGAGGAGGGCGGTTTCGGGGGATTGGGGTTTCGGACCGAGGTAGCGGAAGGAAGAGTCGTCGACGGAAGGAATATCGTCATCGCGGAGTCGGAGGATTTTTCCCCCAGTGCGAGCATCTTTTTCCTGTTGGAGGGCGCGTTGGTAAAAGTACCAGACGAGAGTGGCACCGTGGTGTTCGCGAATACCTTCGCGGAGGCGGCGGGGAAGGTGATGTTTCCGAGCGAGGGCAACACCGTCTTTGACGTGGGCGAGGATGATGAGGGCGCTCATGGAGGGGGTGAGGTTGGCGTGGGGATCGGGGTCGGTGGAGTTGAGATTTTCGGTGAAATACTCGGGTTTCTCGAGTTTTCCAATATCGTGATAGAGGGCCATGGCGCGACAGGCGCGTGGGTTGGCGGAGCGGGAGGCGCTGGCGGCAGCTTCGGCGAGGTGACCAACGAGAATGCTGTGGAGGTAGGTTCCTGGGGCTTCGAGGGCGAGGCGACGAAGGATGGGGTGGTCGAGGCTGGTGAGTTCGAGCCAGGAAAGATCGGTGGTGCGGTCGAAAGCGGATTCGAGGATAGGAAAGAGTGCACCAATGAGGATGGCGCCGAGAAGGCCGAGAGCGGCGGCGGAAAGGGCTTCGGTGAGGATGAGTTCGCGAGTGATGGAGAAGTTGGTGCCAGCGGAGAGAACGGTGGAGAGAAGGGCGACGAGGCCGATACCAGCGCCTGCGCGGAGAAGGTCGGAGCGGCGATAGAGTTTCTGAGAAAAGAGGATGGCGGCGATACCCGTAATGATGGAGGAGACGAGGTACCGACCATCGGGTTGGAGGAGAAAGAACTCTCCCATGCCGAGTAGAACGACGAGGAGAAGGCCAGCGCGTGGACTGACTAGGGTGGTGAGGACAAGGGCAGCGAGGGCGGGGGGGATGAGGTAGGAGCCTGCTGCGAAGGAGAAGCGTGGGGCGATTTTGAGAAGGATAAGAATAAAAGCGAAGTTACCGATGAGGGTGAGAAGGAAGAGGGCGAGGAGACGATTACGGATGAGGGTTTCGGGGAGAACGACAGAGAGGATGAGCGGAAGAACGAGGGCGATGAAGGTTGCGGCGATCCAAGCGGAAGGACCGGAGCCTGCAGGGGTGAAGAGGGAGAGGCCATAAGCGGCGGCGGCGGTGAAAAGAAAAAGAGCGAATCGAATTCGGCGATCGGACTCGAGGCGGTTTTCGGTGGCGCCTCGACCCGCGAAGGGCTCGGCGGCGCTCACAAGGTGAGGCTGGTCTGCCGAGCACCGCGATGGTCCTTGTAGGCCCGAACGATCTTACCAACGAGTTCGTGGCGGATGACGTCGGTGTCTTGGAAGTGAACGAAGCCGATACCCTCGACGGGGGTGAGGGCTTGAACCGCCTCGATCAGGCCCGATTTGCGGCTATGGGGGAGATCGATTTGGGTGGGATCACCGGTGACGATGCATTTGGATTCGGGTCCGAGGCGGGTAAGGAACATGAACATCTGTTCGGTGGTGGCGTTTTGGCCTTCGTCGAGGATGACGAAGGCGCCGTTGAGAGTGCGACCGCGCATGTAGGCGAGGGGGGCGATCTCGAGGATTCCCTTATCCATCATCTTTTGGATTTCTTCGACATCGAGCATATCGTGGAGGGCGTCGTAGAGGGGGCGGAGGTAAGGGAAAATCTTTTCTTGAAGATCTCCCGGTAGGAAGCCGAGGGCTTCGCCTGCTTCGACGGCGGGGCGGGTGAGAATGATACGGTTAATCTTATCGGATTTGAGGTAGGAGATGGCAAGGGCCATGGCGAGGTAGGTTTTGCCGGTGCCGGCGGGGCCGATGCCAAAGGTGAGATCGTGATGGCGAATGGTGTCGACGTAGGCTTTTTGAAGGAAGGTCTTAGGGAGGATAGCGGGTTTTTTTGCGGAGACCTGAATTCGGCATGACCAGATGCTTTCGAGGTTTTTACCTTCGCCGCGATGGACGGCTTGAAGGGCGTAGCGAAATTCGTGACGGCGAACGCGGAGCCCGTGTTGGTGGGCGAGGTGGAGTTGGCGGAAAAGCTCTTGGGCTAAGAGGACGGCGGGTTCGGCCCCTTCGATTTTGAGGATGGCATCGCGGGAGATGAGTTTGACGCCGAGGAGGGTCTCAGTTTCGCGAAGGAGGGATTCGTCGGAGGCGTAGAGATCGGAGAGGGCCCGTGCGTTATCGAAAGTGAGAATCTGTTCGCTCATCGCCTTTTGGTATTACTAGGGAGGAAGAAGGGGGGGGGAAGCACGATTATGTGACTAGTTAGCGAAGAATGGAGTCGAGGGAGGCGGTGGCTCGTTTGAGATTGGAGAGGGTTTCGCCGACGGTGCGTTCGGCACCTTTGGGGTTGAGGGGGAGGGGAAGACCGGGTTCGAGGGAAGTGACGAGGGCGCAGATGCGATCGTTGACCATGATGCCGAGGAATTCACCACCGAGGGTAAGGACCCAATCCCCCGAGCTGGGGGCGTATTCGCCTTGGAGTCGATTGAGGAAGCGGGAATCCATTTCGAGGTAGCCAGGCAAGTTGGGGGCGAGGCGGAAGGTGCATTCGCCATAAGATTCGCCGTTGGGGTGGAGAAGTAGACTTTTGGAGAATCGGAAGGGATCGGTGGCGAGGCGGTAAGTCGAGTAAGCGATACGGTTGGTTTCGGCGGGATCGACGGGCGCGAGGAGAAGACGAGGATCGCCTTGTTTGAGGGCGTAGAGAGACGGGATGGGTTGAGGAAAGTTGGAGGGGGGCGGGAGGGTGAGACTGCCGGTGAGGGAACTCCAGATGCCTTGGGCGTCGCCGAGGGTAAAGGGAGTTTGCGAAAGGGGGATGAGGGCGACGGTGCGAGAGCCATCGGTGAGGAGAATCGATTTTGATTCGCGGCGGCGGGGGGATGAGCTTTGGGCGGAGGGGCGTTCGGCAAGGAGGAGGACAGTGGCGCGGCGGGCAAGGAAGTCGGCGTAAAGTGCGTTGGGGGCGACGGGGCGATATTCACGGATTTCCTTAGTGATCTCGCCGTTTTTTTCTGCGAGTTGGGTGACTCCTTTAGAAAGGGATTGGTTTTGTTCGAGGAGCTTCTTTTTTTCGTCTTCGGCGGTGCGCAGGGTGGCTTCGGTGAAGCGGGAACGTTCTTCGGCGCTGCGAGCGACGAGGTTAGCGGAGGCGACTTGGGCTCGCAGGGTAGAGGTTTCGGTTTTGAGTTTTTCCTCAGTTTGGCGGTGGGTGTTGGCTTCGGCGCGAGCGGATTCAAGGGCGGCGCGGGCACGTTCTGCTTCGAGGCCTGCTTGCTGGGTGAGGCGGAGGGTTTCTTGTTCTTTTTTCTGGAGGCGTTCGGAGAGTTCGGTGGTGCGAGCGCGGGCTTGATCGAGGATGGTGGCACGGGTGATGGATTCGGCTTGAGTGGAGGTAAGGTCGCGGGCGAGTTTTTCGCGGTTGACGCGTTCTTCTTCGAGGGTGAGGCGGAGGGCGGCGACGACGTCTTCGCGGGCGGTGGTGGGTTGGCTGGCGAGGGGAAGAGGGGGCGGAGGGAGTTCGTTTTTATCCCAGCGGGTGAGGGCGAGGAGATTGAGGAGGAGGAAATCGCAGAGGATGAGGAGGAGGGTTTTATTCATGGCGAAAGCGTCGGCGGGCGGGGCCTCGCGGGTTCACGGGTTTAGGATTTTTGCGGGGGAAGCAGGAGGCGCTGTTTGAGAGCGCGGACATGGAAGATTTTAACGATAGCGACGCAGGCGATACCGAAGAGGTTGGAGGCGTAGGCGGCGAGGAGGCTGGGTTGGATGACGCCGATGACTTGGAGGACAAGGGCGGTGGCGGTGCCAGCGATTCCGACATAGAGACCTGCATCAAAAAGATTGTCCTCATTTTCAAGGAGGCGGAGTTTGAGATTAGGATCACCGGGGCCGTTTTCGATTTGTTGGATGCGGCGGAGGCAAATGCGGTAGACGGTGATTTGCAGGCCAAGGAAGATGGCGAGGGTGATAAGATTAGTAGGATCCATGGCACTCCTTGGGTGTGACTGGATTGTAGTGGATGGGGCGGGATGGGCGAGACTCAATCGATATTTTTGATAGGGGCGAGGGTGGAGAAGGGCGGGTTCGAGGAGGGTACCGATTAGGAGGGCGAGGAGGGTGGCTTGGGCAAGGCGTGGGGCAGGACGCCAAGGGCCCGGGCTGGTGGGGGCAAGACCTGGAAGGAGTTGCCAGAGGGCGGCGATAAGAAACCAGGAACCTGAGACAAGAAGAATAAGGCGGAAGAGGAGTAGGGGTTTTTCAAAGTGAAGAAGGGCGGGGATCCAGGAAGTGGGGAGGGGAGCTGAGCTGGAGAGGACGGGAACGTGGCGGGAGACGAGGAGTTGAACGGAGCCGCGCCCTGAGGCGATGGCGGTGGAGAGAGGTTTCCAAGGTTGAGTGGTGGGGAGAGGTAGGAGGGGGAGGAGGTCGGCGGGGTTGCTCCAGAGGGCGGCGGCGAGGAGTAGGTCGGCGGGTTCGGAGGGGGTACGGATCTGTTCAGAAAGCCAGAGGAGGGTGGGGAGGGAGTGGAGGGTGCCGAGAATTTCGCGGAGGGAATCGTAGTCGTAGCGGCGGCTGAGGGAGAGGAGGGCGAGGAGGGTGGGTTGGAGGGGGCGAAGAGATTGTTCTTGGAGGGAATCGGTGGCGGATGTTTTTATTTCGCTGGCGACGGAGGGAGAAAAAGCGGCGGTATCAAGAAGGTGAGCGGTGAGAAGAAGGACGGCTTCGAGGGGTTGGCCGCCTGGACTTGTGGCGGGGAGAAGTGGCGGGAGTGGAGGAAGGGAGAGAGTATCGAGAAGAGTTTGGACGCCGGGGGAGGGATTGGAGCGGAGGTTTTGGCGAAGCCGAAGGCGAACCGATTCACGGAGGAGGAGAGTGAGAGTGGGCGGGGGTGTGGAGGCGGTAGTTTCGAAAGCGAGGCCGGAGGTGGCGAGGATGAGTTCGAGGCGGGGATCGCGGGTGCCGAGGGAGGCGAGATCGGGGCGGGAGGAGAGGAGTGTGCGGGCGGACTGGAGAACGGCATCACTTTCGGGGAGGTGCATGGATTGGGCGAGGAGGGCGAGACGAAGTCCAGCGCCGAGGTGTTCGGAGTTGAGAAGAGAGGCGGCGAGTTCGGTGAGTGGGGAGGTACCTTGGCCAGCGGCGATGAGGAGACGTTCGTCGATGGCTTGGAAGCGTATGGGGAGAATGGCCGCACTGAGGATGGCGGCGAGGCCGAGGACGAGATTGATGAGGGGAGGAAGTTTCAGGCGGAGAATCGGGGGAGGGATGGGTTGATGCGGGTAAAGATTTCCCATGGGATGGTATCGGCTTCACGGGCTAGGTCGGTGGCGGTGCGGGTGAGTCGACCCGATTGGCCGAGCCAAACGACTTCGTTACCGCGGAGAGGATTAGGGACGCGGCTAACGTCGAGGAGAGTCATATCCATGGTAACGCGACCAAGGATGGGGCAGAGGCGACCTTGGACGAGGGCGTGACCGCGATTGGAAAGGCAGCGGGGCAGACCGTGGGCGTAGCCTGTGGCGACGGTAGCGACGCGGAGATTGCGGGGGGCGCGGAAGGAGGCGCCGTAGCTGATGGTTTCTCCGGGAGCGACGGAGCGAACAAGGAGGATGCGGGATTTCCAGGCAAGGACAGGCTGGAGGGGCGGGGAGGAGCGAGCGGAGGGGTGGATGCCGTAAAGGGCGAGACCTGGGCGAGCGTGGGTAGGGGAAAAGGGAGTGGTTTGGAAAGAGGCGGAGGAGTTGGCCCAGTGGTGGGGGAGATTCTTGGGTAAGAGGAAGGCGGATTTTAACTGGCGGCGGGTGAAGGCGGGATTGGAATCGGCGCAGGCGAGGTGGGTGAAGGTTCCGACGAGATCGAGGGATGGTTGTTGGGCGATAAAGAAAAGGAGTTTTAAAAATTCCTGCGGGGTGGCCCCGAGGCGGTTCATGCCGGTATCGAGTTTAGCTTGGACGAGGGCGATGGTCTTGGCTCGGGTGGCGGCGCGGACGAGCTCGCGGGCTTCGGTGAGGGAGGAGAGGGTGATGGTGAGACGATTTTGCAGAGCGCAGGGGAATTCGGCTGCGAGAGTAGAGCCGAGAAGGAGAATGGGTTGGCGGATTCCAGCGCCGCGGAGTTGGGTGCCCTCGGAGACGAAAGCGACGGCGAACTCTTCGCATCCAGCCTGGGCGAGGGCCCGAGTGATGGGGATAAGACCGTGGCCGTAGGCGTTATCTTTTACGACGGCGAGAATCTGGGTTTTGGGAGGGAGAGAACGACGTACCGTGCGGAGGTTGTGGCGGAGGGCAGGAAAAGAAATTTCGCACCAGGTGCGAACGTCACCGGGAATTTTCATAGAATGAGGATAAGGGGTGGGAAGAGGGGTGAGAGCCTAAAAATGTGGGGGTGGGGTATTTTTATTTTGTAGCCATGGTGGGGCGGAGATGGATGGGTTCGAGAGGGAGATCGGGCTCGAGTTCGTGGGTTTGGAGGTAAGAGGCGAGGTCGGCGGCATGGGTGGAGATCTTTTTTTCTACGCCTGGGAGGGCGTCGGAGGTGACGGCAAGGGTGCAGCGGGTGAGGAGAGAGGGGAGAGAGGTGGCGGGGTGGACTTGGGTTGGTGTGTGGAGTTTCCCCATAGAGTAGAAAGTGGCGAAGATGTCGCCGCGGCGGGCATCGGAGAAAATGCCGAGAAGAGGAGTGTCGGGATAGTGGTAGGCGATGGCGCCGGTGCTGCGGACAGGGAGGACGGGGCAGCGCCAGGAGGCGGCCATGCCGTGGGCGGAGGCGATGGCGGAGCGAATTCCTGAAAAAGAGCCTGGTCCTACTCCGACAAGAATTTGTGAAGGGGTTGGTGGGTTGGGCAGAAGAGTTTGCAGAGAGGGGACAAGAGTAGCGGCGACGGTTCCCGGGAGAGTGCCTGAGGCAATGGCTTGGCCTTGTTGGGTGAAAACCCAGGAGGCGGGAGAGGTTGAGGCTTCGAGAATGAGACGGGTCATAAAACAGGCTCGGGCAGGGAGGGTAGAGAGGGGAAGAGAATATTAGGGGGTGGAGGAGGGGTCGGATTCAGAGAGGATGGGAATGGGTTGGCCATCGGGCTGGAAGTCGAGACCGGGGCCGCCACCTCGGATGAGGCGGATGAGGAAGGTTCCGTACTGAAATTTGAGTTTGGCGAGAACGGGAATGCGACGAGCGTCGTCGGTCATCCAGAGTTTGAGCCAGCCTTGATGGCGGGTGGAAGGGCCGAAGGGTTGGCCGAGGATTTCGATGAGGGGGCGTGGGGGATCGTCTTCGATTTGGAGAGTTCCGATTTGTTGGCAGGTCATTTTTGAAAAGAGGGGTTCCTTGTTCTCGAGAACATTCCAGGTGATGGTTTCTCTGGCTTTCCATGGGTATGCGCGAACATGGTAGAGCATAGAACCGAAGTCTTCGGCGGGGCCGTCGGGCAGATCAAAGTTTTCTTCGGGTTTACCTGGGGCTGGGAAGAATCGGCCAAGTTTGACGGAGTAGTCGGGCAGGGTTCGGCGTTGGCGGACGTTGCCGCCTTCGCTGCGGTCCTGGATATATTCGAGAGTACGCCAAGGTTGCAGTTGGGTGAGGGAGGTGAGGCGACTGCGAATAGGAAAAAAAGCTTCGATGGAACCGCGGGAGCGTAGATAAAGCTCAAATCGTTCTACCCCTTCGCGTTTGGGTTCTTTTTTTGCGGTGAAGATTGCTTCGGCCGCATCGAGGGGACCGTATTCGATGAGGTAGGTGAGTTTTTCTCCATCGGGCCATGGAAAAGTGGGCAGAGTTTGAGCTTGGCCGGTAGAGAGACTGAGAAGAATGAGAAGCAAGCGGGAGCTGCGCATGGGGTTAAGTTAGTAAGGGCTTTTTTGAGTAAGAAAGTTGGGGGAGTACTCGGTGGGGTCGTAGGAGCGGTTCCAGAGGGGGGAGGTGGACCCTGAGAGGGGGGGGATGAGCCATTCCCAGAGTCCTCGGACTGACCTTCTTTTTTTTGATTCGTCTTGTTCAAAGCGCAGATGAGAAGCGGAGGCGGAGTGATGGTCGATGATGCGCACCCCTGCTTTTTGGAAAGAGTGGAGAACAGCGCGGTTTAGTTCGACGAGGGCACGGTCCTTCCAGAGGGTGGAGGGCCGAGAGGTGTCGAGACGGAGGCGGCGAGCAACATCTGGGAGAAGGTTGTAGCGATTTTCATCGGCAAAGTTCCGGGTTCCGATTTCGGTTTCCATATACCAACCGCTGAAGGGGGCGGCGGGAAAGCTGATGCCGCCGATTTCGAGTTTCATATTGGAAACGACGGGGAGCGCGACCCAGCGAAGTCGGAGGGAGTTGAGGCAAGGGGAGTCGGGATGGCGGATGGAGACTTCTTGGGTGACTTTTTTTGGTGGTGGAAAAAGTCGGGGTTTTTTTTCAGGCAAAGAGATAACGATGGGGAGGAGATCGAAGGGGGTGCGCTTTTTTGGTGGAGTCCAACCTAAGTGCAGGCAGAGGTCGGTAAAATCGGCCTCGGCGGGATCGCCGAGGATTTGCTTTTTATTGATTCGGTAGCCGGCGTATCGGCTGAGTTGGTAGTTCCAGATTCGGGGGCCGCGCCCTTTTGAATCGGCGGGAGGGAATACGGTGACGGTGGAGCGGATGTCCCCGTGGTGGGTGGCGTGTTTTAGGTGCTGAAGGCAACCGTGATAGATGTCCTCCTCGGTAGAAGCATGGCGCTGGTCGAGAACATCGAGTTTGGACCAGAAAAAGCGACCGACACAACGGACGCTGTTGCGCCAAGCGAGGCGGCATCCGTAGGTGAGTTCGGGGAGGGTGAGTTGGTAGGCTCCTGATTTGGTGATTTGGGCTTGGGCTTGTTGGATACGGGAAACCGCGATGGTGGGAGCTTCTTTTTCAGACTGGAGCAGTTGAAAAAAAGCTTTGGCGGATTGGGTGAGGGGGATCGGTTTTTTACGGCCGGTGAGGCGAAGGCGCTCGGATAAGGCGAGAAAAGGGCAAGAGGACATGGGTACTAGAGTACTCGGTTGGTGGACGGCGTAAAATCCCGTTGCGAGGAAGAAATCTTTGCTTTCGCATTGGCTGAAAGTTGCGAGAACAGAACGCTTCATGGTTGAGACATTTAGTGTGCTGATCATTGGAGGTGGGGGGAGGGAACATGCCTTGGGGTGGGGTTTCGCAAAGGATCCGCGGATAAAGAAGATCTGGTTCGCTCCGGGGAATGCGGGGACTTCGGAAATTGGGATTAACCTTCCTTTTGGGGTGACGGATTTGGTGGGAATCACCGATTGGGCGAAAAAGGAGAAGCCTGGATTAGTGGTGGTAGGGCCTGAGGTGCCGTTATGTGTAGGATTAGCGGACCGGTTAAGGGAGGTAGGGCTGAGGGTGTTTGGTCCTGGGGCGGATGGAGCGCAGTTGGAGGGGAGTAAATCGTTCTGCAAAGAGTTGCTGGTTGCTCAGAAAATCGCTACGGCACGAGCGGGTTCTTTTACGGATCAGGAAGAAGCGATTCGGTTTAGTGAATCGCTTCCTCCGCGGCAAGTGGTCAAGGCGGATGGGTTGGCTGGGGGAAAGGGGGTGGTTATGGCGGGGAGTCATGCGGAAGCGGGTCAGGCGATTCGGGAGATGATGGAGGGACGAGTTTTTGGGGAGGCGGGAGCGAGGGTGCTGATTGAAGAGTTTTTGGAGGGGGAGGAGCTGAGTATTCATGCGGTAACGGATGGGAAAAGATTGGTGATTTTACCTTCGGCGCAGGATCACAAACGGGTGGGGGATGGGGATAGGGGTTTGAACACGGGAGGAATGGGGGCATATGCGCCCGCGCCGAGGGCGACTCCCGACCTGCTTTGCGAGGTGGAGGAAAAGGTGCTTCGTCCTACTTTGGAGGGTTTGCGGGCTAGGGGGATTGAGTACCGGGGGGTTCTTTATGCGGGGTTGATGTTGACGAGTGAGGGGCCGAAGGTGTTGGAGTTTAACTGTCGTTTTGGAGATCCCGAAACGGAGGTGCTTGTGCCGTTATTAGAAACGCCGCTTTGGGATCTACTAGGGGCGGCGGCCGATGGGGATTTATCGAACCTTTCGATGCAAATTCGTAAGGGAGCGGCGTTGACGGTGGTGGTAGCGGCGCCGGGTTATCCTGCGCAGCCGATTTTGGGTCAGAAAATTCAGATAGGCAAGGGAGGGGCAGGCTCGGTGGTTTTTCACGCGGGAACGAAAAAGGAGGGGTCGGAGGTGGTGGTGTCGGGAGGGCGGGTGTTAGCGGCAACGGGTTGGGGGGATGACCTGCGGACGGCGCGCGAGCGGGCTTATGGGGCGGTGCAGGGGGTTTCCTTTGCGGGAATGTATTTTCGCGGGGATATCGGGCATCGGGCTTTAGGGAAAGTTGTTTACGATGCCCCGTAGGTGGGGGTGGCAGAATGAAAGTAAGAGGCTAGGCTTGTAGCTTGATGAAAACGGTACGCATCCTTTCACTACTAGCGGTAGGGGCTTTTGTGGGGGTTTGGGTTTCGCCTAAGCTTCCGCTATTTGCAGGAAAGGTGACGGGAGTCTTGGAAAAAATTCGGGCGCGGAATCGGGCCCCTTCGGCGGCCTCGATGAGTTCGGTGCCGATGCGGCCTGCGGCTTTGCCTTCACCTCAACCCGTGAGTGGTTTGAAGCCTGCGGAGGCGGTGGAGATTGCCCGTCTTTTAGGATCGGAAGCGGGCGGGATTCCAGCGGAAGCGACGCCGATAAAAATGAGTCGAGTGCTTGAGCAGACCCGGGGGCGGATGGCGGTGACCGAGCCAAGGAAGACGGCATCTCCTGAGCGGCCATGGGTAGCGGAGTGGCTTCCTGACAATGTGGCGTACTGGAGGGTACGGAATTTAAGTCCCGCTCTAGCGGAAGCGATCGGAAGAGATTGGGCGGTATGGCGGCAGAAGAATCCATTGGGGGCTGTGCTTGATTTACGGGAGTGCCTGCCCTCGCAAAGTTTGGAGGCGGTGGCAGAGGTGTGCGGGCTTTTCGTTACACCTGGAGAGGTGCTTTTCACTTGGAAGGATGGGGCAGGGCGGGAAAAAGTCTTTCGTTCGGATCGGCAACCCTTGGGCTTGGGGTTGAGCACGCCGTTGATTGTTCTGGTGGGGCCAAATCTACGCGGGGCGGGTGAGTTGGTGGCCTCGATTTTACAGGAGCGTGGGGGTGGAATTTTATTAGGGCAATCGACAGCGGGTCAGTTGGGTTGGCTAGCGGAGACGCGATTATCTTCGGGACGCTCTCTTTTTCGGATGCAGGGGGAGATTGTTCTGCCTGGGGGGCAGACGGAAACGGGTCGGCCTTTGCCTGCGGATGTGGATTTGGCGGGGGGTGGATTTGTGGATACGGAGATCTGGCCTGGGGGAGAAGCGACGATTGCTTCAACGGTAGCGGAAGTTCCTCCGATCAAGCGACCCAATGAAGCGTCCTTGATGAAGGAAGAAGAGATTGATTTAGAGGAGTATATTCCAACAACGGGCACGGCGAAGGAGAGTGAAGTGAAAAGACCCCCGCAGGATCGGGGTTTACAAAGGGCGGGGGACTTACTCCGCACGATTCGAAAAGTACCACCGACGAGGAGAGCGGCATTTGACCGAAGCCTTTTCCGAGGCCAAATTAGAGCTTCCTTTATTTAGGGAACCCCAAGATGAAACATGTACTTTTTATTTGTACGGGCAATGTTTGCCGAAGCCCAATGGCAGAAGGGTTGTCGCGACTAGCCTTGGGTGAGAGCCGGGAGGTTACTTTTAGTTCAGCGGGAATCGGTGCAGTTTTGGGGCAGGCGCCTAGCCCATACGCGGTTGAGGTGATGAGGGATTTGGGATGTGATATTTCGCGGCAAAGGAGTCAACCCACCTCGGCTGAGTTGGTGCGTAAGGCGGACTATATTTTCGTCATGACCTATGGGCATCTCGATTCGATGCTTCTGCTGTATCCGGCGGCAGCGGATAAAATTTTTCTACTGCGTGAATTCCAGCCGGGTCTCTCCCCTGATGAGCGAGAGGTGGATGATCCGATCGGCCAAACGGTGGCGGTGTACAGGGCATGTCGGGATCAGATTCAGCAGTCGATCCCCTTCCTAATGGAGGTGGTGCAGAGTGGAGTGGTGGCGACATCCGCGAGTGCGGCGGCGGGGCAGATCTGTATTGGGTTGGCTGGGGATTCGGCGGGGCGAGTTCTTCTGTCGGAAGCGAGGGAGGTGTTGAGGCAAGAGGGTTGTACGGTTTTCAACTTGCCGGCAGGGAATGGAGCGGAGTATCCCGAGATTGCGCAAGTGGTGGCACAAGCAATTCGAGGAGGAAGGATTCAAGGGGCGGTGGTGGTGGGAAGATCGGGGATGGGATTGTGCATGGCATCAAACCGTTTTCCTAAGGTGCGGGCGGTGGTGGCCGGATCGCCCGAGGCGGCGCGTTGTGCGCGGGAGCGGTTTCATGCAAATGTGTTGTGCTTGGGGGCGGATGAGTTGGGTGCGGCGGATGCGCGAGCGTGCGTACAGGAGTGGATTGCGACTCCCTTTGCGGGCGCACGGTATGAGGAGAGAATTAATCGGCTGGAAGGGATGGGGGGGGCGAGTGCCGCAGATCCTGTGGGCGCTGATCTGGCGAGGACGGATGGATTGGTGGCCGAAGCGATTCGGCGTGAGCATCGTCGTCAGTCGGAAAATATTGAGCTAATCGCTTCGGAAAACTTTACCAGTCCTGCGGTGATGCAGGCCCAGGGGTCTTGTCTGACGAATAAGTATGCTGAGGGTTATCCTGGGAAGCGGTGGTATGGAGGATGCGAGTTTGTGGATGAAGTGGAGCAGGCGGCGATTGATCGGGCGAAGGAGTTGTTTGGGGCGGAGCATGCAAATGTGCAGCCGCATTCAGGAGCGCAAGCGAACACGGCGGTCTATTTCGCCTTTCTGAAGCATGGGGACAAAATTCTGACGATGGATTTGGCGCACGGGGGCCATTTGACTCATGGGCATCCGAAGAACTTTTCCGGAATGTTTTACACCGTGCGACATTATGGGGTTGATCCGACGACGGAACGGATCGATTACGAATTATTGGAGAAGGCGGCGTTGGAGTTTCAACCGAAGATGATTACGGTAGGGGCTTCGGCTTATTCTCGCCTACTGGACTATGCCAGGATGAGGGAGATTGCCGACAAGGTGGGGGCACTACTTTTCGCGGATATGGCGCACGTGTCTGGGTTGGTGGCGGGGGGGGTGCATCCGAGTCCGGTGCCCTATGCGGACTTTGTGACGACGACGACGCACAAGGGGTTGCGAGGTCCGCGGGGGGGAATTATTTTATGTAAAGCGAAGTACGCCAAGGAGATTGATTCGATGGTATTTCCTGGGGTACAGGGGGGGCCTTTGATGCACGTGATTGCGGGGAAGGCGATCTGTTTTCTGGAGGCTTTGAAGCCTGAATTTAAGTTGTATCAAGCGCAAGTGGTGAGGAACGCGCGAGCGTTAGCGGAGGGATTGAAGAAACACGGGTACAAGATTGTATCTGGGGGAACGGATAATCATTTAATGTTGGTGGATCTGAGACCTGCGGGGATGGATGGCAAGGTAGCGCAGGAGGCGTTGGATGCGGCTGGGATTACCGCGAATAAGAACTCGATTCCATTTGATACGGCTTCGCCGATGCGCCCTTCGGGGATTCGATTAGGGACGCCTGCGATGACGACGAGGGGAATGAAGGAGTCGGAAATGTTCGATATTGCGAATTTGTTCCATCAAGCCTTAGAAAAACGGAATGATCCTGCGGGGTTAGAAGTCGTGCGGGGTGAAGTACGTCGGTTGACGGCGCTCTTTCCGTTGGCGAGCTAGGGGTTTCTCTGGCGACTCCAGCGGACTTACAGGTCATTGGGGCGGAGTTGGCTATTCGGTGGCCCGACGGCAAGGAAAGTTATCTGGCGCTGGAGAAGTTGAGGAGGAGTTGCCCTTGTGCGGCTTGTGCGGGGGAACCTGGGTTGACGCGATCGGTGCCAGGGTTGGGGCAAAAGTTGACGGAGGAGAGTTTTCGTTTGAAGGGAATGCAGAGGGTTGGGGGGTATGCGATTCAGCCGACGTGGGATGATGGCCATGGGAGTGGAATTTATTCGTGGGATTATTTACAGAAGATTGCGCCTCCGACGCCATGAAGATGCGAGAGAGAGTTGGGCCTGCGGGAAAGGGAGAGATTTTTGCGTGGTGTTGGTACGACTTTGCAAACAGCGCGTTTGTTACGGTGGTGATCACGGTGGTGGGTGGAGTTTATTTTACGAAAACCATCTGTGGTGCGGCGAGTTGGGCCGAGTTTGCTTGGGGCACGACGCTATCGGTCTCGGCTGGGCTGGCGATGGGGGTGGGTCCATTTCTAGGGCGTTGGGCGGATCGGCGGGCGTCGAAAAAAAAGGCGCTGGTGGTGGCGACTGTGGTGTGTGTGGTGGGGACGGTGCTTTTTGGTGGGGTGAGGTGGGGGGTGATTGGGGCGATGATGGTGCTGGTAATAGCGAACGGGTCTTTTTTATTAGGGGAGAATCTTGTGGCGTCGTTTTTGCCTGAGTTAGCTGAATCAGGGAAGAGGGGTCGGGTGAGTGCGTATGGTTGGGCTTTTGGGTATCTGGGCGGGTTGAGTTCGTTGGGCTTGGCGTTATTTCTTTTGCGCGAGGGTGGGGAATGGGCAACGAGGAGGGTTTTTTTGGCGACGGCGGTTTTTATGTTTTTGGCGTCTTTGCCGACGATGTTCTTCTTGCGGGAGCGAGCGGTACCGAGGATGGGTGAGGCGGTTGAGCTGGGTTGGAGAATGATTTGGCGGACGCTGGGTGAGCATCCCGAACTGGTGTGGTTATTGACCGGTCTGGCGGTGGCGTTATCGGGGCTGAGTGCGGTGGTGGGGTTTGCTTCGATTTACGCGACGCAGGAGATTGGTTTTACTATGGAGGGAACGGTGAAGCTTTTCGTTTGTTTACAGGTGGCGGCGGCGTTGGGAGCACTGGCGACGGGGCCTTGGCAGGATCGGGTGGGGTCGAGGTGGGTGTTGTTGAGCTCCTTGGGAGTGTGGGTGTTGGTGAGTGTAGCGGCTTTTTACAGTCGATCGGTAGAATCCTTTTATGGGGTAGCGGCGTTGGCGGGGGTAGGGATGGGTTGGTTGCAGTCGGCAGGGCGAGCAGCGGTGGCGGAGCTCACGCCAATGGGTAGGGAGGGGGAGTTATTCGGTTTGTGGGGGTTTGCGGGAAAGTTAGCGGGGATTGTAGGGCCTTTGCTCTTTGGTGGTTTGGTGGTGTTATTCGGAATGCGTGGGGCGATTTTGCTCAATGGGGTCTGGTTTTTGCTGGGGGCGGTGCTTTTGGCGCGGGTAGGGTGGAGGGGTGAGAGACCGTTCGTGGAGCCAAGGAGATAGCGAGGACAAGAGGAAAGAGCTCGGGGCGTATCGGATGTTGGGGTTAGGGCGGGAAATGAAATCGATTCGGCGAAGATCGGCCACGGATCAAGTTGGACTCTATCGTTACATCGGGGATGGGACAGCGGAGCGGCCTTGGTTGAAGGTGACGCGGGCGGAGTATTTAACCACGAGAAGAAAGGCGCAGGTCGAGTGTTTGGGGATGAGGTCGGCGACGGATGTGGATCAGTTAAAAATTGAGAGAAAGACTTATGATCAGTTGGCGGCAAGGGAATCGACCGCGGCGGGATTGCGGGAGGCGTTTCGACAGGCGCATGGGCGGGGGATGACAGCGCGGGAGTTGGAGTTATATGGGAAGGCGGCGGGAGAGGCGGGTCTTGAGTTTAAGCCTGATTTAAAGGCGAAGGCTTCAGGGATGCGGAGGAGGTTGATGGCCGAGGTGGTGGAGAAAGTAGAGAATCGAGTACGGGGTGGGCAGATTCGGATGCAGGAGGTTTGGGCGGCGGTGGCGGGAGAGGAGACAGCTCAGGAATCGATGTTGGAGTATATCAATGGCTTCAAGGGGGTGGCGTGGATTCGTTGTTTAAGTTCGACGAGGCGTCACGAGATTGGGCGGAGGATGGGACTAAAAGAGAAGCTCTCGGAGAAGCTTGGGGTAAAGATTCGGCGGTTAGCGTTTCGGTAGGGCCTAGCTAGCTAGGCGTGTGGGCGCTGACGAGTTAGAGTCAGTATTTTACGCTACAACCGTAGGATTTCGTCTGGGGAGTAGGGACGGGTTTGCCAGCGAGGGCGGCGTCGAGAGTTTCGCGAACGTAGTTGGTTGCTTTGGCGCAATCGGCGGGGTTGGCAGATGGGATACTATCGATAGCACCCGCGTAGATAACTTTTCCATCGGGGTTGATGATAAAAATATTGGGAGTGGTTTTTGCTCCGTATTTCTGGCCGACATCTCCTGAAGGATCAAGGAGAACGGCGGTGGGAGAAGCCCCCATATCTTTGCAGTTAGCTTCGGCTTGAGGTCCGGTGCAGTGGCCTTGTTTGCCTGGGGCGGATGAGATGATCGAGAGCCAAATGACGCCTTTTGCGGTGTACTCCTTTTGAAGCTTTTGCATATTTCCGCTGGAGTACTGTTTTCTGACAAAGGGACAGTCGTGGTTCATCCATTCGAGGACGACAAACTTGCCTGCATAGGCGGAGAGTTTTTGGGAACTATCCTTCGAGTCTCTGAGGTTAAAGTCGGGCGCGGGTTCCCCTGGTTCGACTTGGGCGAGGGCAGCCAGGCAGAGAGCGAAGAAGGCGGAGCTGGTAAGGAGGAGGCTTTTGATCATCCGCTTACTTTTTCATTAAGGATTCGAAAGTCAAGATGAGGCAATGGTAAGAACTCACGCAAAGGTCGCTAAGGGCGGAAATGAATACAGGGGGTTAAGGGATTAAGGGGGATGGGTGGTGAGCAAGACGACTTCGGAGTTGTCGCCGCTATCAAAGTTTGAATGGGCGGAGTAGCGCTAAGGATTAGCAGGAGCTTAGGGCAGCTTTGATCTTTTCGAAATTGGGCAATTCAAGAGGGGTGGGGGTTTGCTCGGAGTAGCGGATGGCTCCCGTTTTATCGATGACGAAGGCGGCACGGGCGCTGACGGATCCTAAGCCGATGAGATCGGGCAAGAGGGTGCCGTAGGCTTTGCTTACTTCTTTATTTAGGTCGCTGAGGAGGGTGAGAGAGATTTTCTCCTTATCGGCCCAGGCTTCTTGAGCAAAAGGAGAATCGACGCTCAGGGCATAGACGGTGGCATCCAGCTTTTCGTAGGCAGCGAGACCGCCGGAAACTTCGCAGAGTTCTTTGGTACAGACACCGGTGAAGGCGAGGGGGAAGAAAAGGAGGACGGTCTTTTTCTTGCCGAAATTATCGGAAAGTTTGACGTCTTTAAGGTCTTCGCCTCGTTTGGTTTTAAGGGTGAAGTCGGGTGCTTTTGTACGTAGAGCAATGGCCATGACTTTTCTCCTAGTAGGATTAGTTGCGGCCTGGGGAACCGTTAGTTCCTGAGGCATCCCGGAGGGCGGCTTTGCGGGAGAGTTTCACACGGCCTTTGTCATCGACTCCGATGCACTTGACCTCGACGAGGTCGCCCATTTTGACGGCGTCGTCGACGCGTTCGATTCGGCCTTCGGCGAGTTCCGAGATATGAACGAGCCCGTCGCGACCTGGGAAGATTTCGACAAAGGCGCCGAAATCTTTAAGGGAGACGACACGACCTTTGTAGGTTTTACCGACTTCGATATCCCCGGTGAGGCCCGAAATAAGTTCTTTGGCGCGGACCATGGCTGGGCTGGTGTTGGCGTAGATGCGCACCGTGCCATCGTCCTCGACGTTGACTTCGGCACCCGTCTCGGCGCAGATACCTTTGATAGTTTTGCCACCGGGTCCGATGAGAAGTCCGATTTTGTCTTGGGGGATCTTAAGGGTTTCGATCTGCGGAGCGTAGGGAGAGAGTTTGTCACGATGCGCAGGGATGACGGAGGCCATAAACTTAAGAATTTCGTGACGGGCGGTGGTGGCACGATCAATCGCATCGTTGAGAAGCGGAAGAGGGAGGCCAGGGAGTTTGAGATCGAGTTGGAACCCAGTGACGCCGGTGGGGGTGCCGCACAATTTGAAATCCATGTCTCCGAAATGGTCTTCGCTGCCGATGATATCGGTGAGCATTTGGTGGCGGACCATTTTCTTGCCAGCGGCATCGAATTCAGTGACGAGTCCTACGCTGATTCCGGCGACGGGGGCTTTGATGGGTACGCCTGCGTCGAGGAGGGCGAGGGTGCCACCGCAAACGGAGGCCATGGAGGTGGAGCCGTTAGACTCCATAATTTCTGAGGAGATTCGAACGGCGTAACCGAACTCGGCTCCTGAGGGGATGACGGGTTCGATGGATCGCTCGGCGAGGGCGCCGTGGCCTATTTCGCGACGGCTTTGGCCTCCGAAGCGGCCGGTTTCGCCGACGGAGAAAGGAGGAAAGTTGTAGTGAAGGAGGAAGCGCTTGCTGCTGACGCCGCCGGTGTAAGCGTCGATCTGTTGGGCTTCGTCTAATGGTCCGAGGGTGGCCAAGCAAATAGCTTGGGTTTCGCCTCGAGCGAAGAGGGAAGAACCGTGGGAGCGAGGAAGAATGCCGACCTCGCCTGTGAGAGTACGAACCTTGTCGGCGGGACGTCCGTCGCATCGTTTATTTTTGTCGAGGATGCTGGTGCGGAAGGCCTTTTTCTGGAGGTAATCGAAAGCTTGGGAGATTTCGAATGGGGTGGCAGTGGCGAATTTCTCGAGGATCTTGGCCTTAACCTCATCTTTGAGGGCGTTGACGGCTTGATGTCGTGCGACCTTGAAAGGTTGGTAGATGGCGGCTTCAATGCGGGAGCCCGCGACGCTGTAGGCGATCTCGAGGAGTTCGTCTTTGACGAGAAGGAGAGGGGCTTGGCGCTTTGTCTTACCGCAGGAAGCGGCGAGTTCTTTTTGAATTTTGATGATGGGTTGGATGGCGTCTTGGGCGAAGGCGAGGGCGGCTTTGAACTCTTTTTCAGGGAGTTCGCGGGCGCTTCCTTCGATCATGAGCGGTTCGGTTTCGGTGCCAACGTAAACGAGGTCGAGATCGCTCTCGGCATTTTCGTTATGGGTCGGGTTAGCAATGAACTTGCCGGCAACGCGCGCGACGCGGACGGCGGCGATAGGACCAGCCCAAGGAATATCGCTGACCATGAGGGCGGCAGAGGCGCCGTTGAGGGCAAGGATATCGGGATCATTTTGGCCGTCGGCGCTGAGGAGGATGGCGATGACTTGGGTGTCGTAGTAGTAGCCTTTGGGAAAGAGGGGACGCAGAGGGCGATCGATCATTCGGCAGGTGAGGATCTCTTTCTCAGTGGGGCGGCCTTCACGGCGGAAGTAGCTTCCGGGGATGCGACCGACGGCGGCGGCTTTTTCTTTGTATTCGACGGTGAGAGGGAAAAAGTCTTGGCCATCTTTAACTTTGGTGGCGGAGACGGCGGTGACGATGATGATGGTTTCACCCATGGTGACGAGGGCGGCGCCGTCGGCGAGTTTGGCAAGTTTTCCAGTTTCGATGGTGAGGTCGCGATCGCCGACACGGGCGGTTAGAGATTTGTGGTTTTGGCTCATAGTTTTATAGGTGGGTCACGGCAGAGCACGGCCCAGAGAGAGGAAATTCTTGGGACGGGGAAGGAAACTTAGATCCAGCTCGGGTGGCTTCAGAGGACACCGCGGAGGCCAGGGAGCCTGCGTGGTGTCATCTGCTCAGCTCGGGCTGGAGATGGGGTTTCCCGCTCGGAGGGGACTTGGGGGGTAGTGGGTTGCGGTAAGTTATTTCCTCAGGTTTAGTTTCTCAAGAAGAGTGCGATAGCGTTTGGGTTCGGTGCGATGAAGGTAGTCGAGGAGGCGGCGGCGCCGGCTGACCATAGAGAGGAGACCACGCCGTGAAGCGAAGTCTTTGACTGATTTCTGTAAGTGGAGGGAAAGATGGTTAATGCGCTCGGTGAGGAGGGCGACTTGGACATCGGAAGAGCCGGTATCCGTCGGGTGAAGGCGATTGCCGGTGATGATCTTGCTTTTGGTTGCGAGGGCCATGAGTTAAGAATAAAACCATATGGTAAAAAGATTTCGAGTCAAGACAGGAAGATGGCTGGGAATGCTATGCCTATTGGGGTTGGTAAGTAGTTGGGCGCAGGAGGCGGGGGAGGTGATGTTACGGAAGGAGGAAAAAATGATGGGGTTGAGGGCTGATTCTATGCCGGAGGGTAAGGAGGAAAAGAAGGAGTTCAGCTGGAAGGCGGATTTAGCGAGAATGGGTTTTGCGGTACCGATCGAAGAGTTAGACCAATGGGCGGTAGTGGGACAGAAGTGGTTGATGGGAGGGGGGAGACCGGGTTTTCTAGGGGCGAAGGTTTTCTTTTTGGCGGAGGGGAATCCAGAGAAGGTGGCGGGAATTATTTTGAGTTTTGACCCAACGAGTGGGAAGGATTTTGCTTGGACGGACGGGGGGGCGGTAAAAATATTTCAAAGTTTTGCGCGACCACCTCAGGAGGTAGTTTGGGGAAAATTTCGTGAGGCGTTGGGAAAGGGGCCTTTTGATATACTTTTGAGTGCGGCTGACCAGAAAGTGGGAAAATACCATCTGCAACCGGAGCAGATGGGAATGATTAGGGCCGACAAGGTGGATGGGTGGGTGAGAATTTTGCAGGATATTGTGGTGGCCTATCATCGGGGAGGTTGGAAAGAAAATGGCAAGGTGCCATCTGGGCCAGAGAGCGCGGTGGACTTTGATGAGGAGTTGAGGGAGGTGCTGGAGGAAAATGGACCGGTGCGAGATGAGTTTCGTAAAGTGCTGACGGCAGTGGCGATGGGGGGGCGTAATGCGAAAGAGAAAATTTTGGTGAACGACTACTGGCAGTTGATGGAGGTAGATAAGTCGCCTGCGGTCGGGTTGGGTTGTGGGGTGGCTCGGGCTGGGGTGGGAGGACGATGGGAGGTTGCAGATATGGGATACTGGGTTTCGAGCGGATATTTTGGCTCGATTAGCCTGTACGGAATTTGGCCTTATGGGGAGGGGAAGTCGCTCGTTTGTCGGGTGGATGTGGTACAAACTGATCCACGTCAGCTTGACCAGGCAACGGCGAGAATGGTGGGTGAAGGAATGTTTATGCGGGAGGTGAAGGGGGCTTGTGAGGAGATTGCCAAGAGAATTAAGGGAGGTTGAGGAGGGATGGGTTTAGGCTTGGAATTCAAGGTTAATGGTATAATAACTCGTTGTTCGTGAGTAGGTTCTTACCACTTAAATATATGGGACTAATGGCCTTAGGGTTGGCTGTTGGTGGGGTGCTTTTTGCCCAGGAGCCAGGGCCTGGGCCGATCACGCCTGAGGGAGAGATTCAGGATCCGTTGGCGCCGGTCCGTTTAGGACCTGGAAGAACCGCATTCGGGCCGGCAAAAAGCCAAGCCACAGAGGATTGGGATTTTGAAGTGGGAGCGGACTACGGGTATGTGGCTTCGGCGAGTTTAAAGCAGGGATTAGGAACGATCACGGAACAGTCGGCTGAGGTTGGGGTATTGGCGAGTCGGCGAATTGAGGATGGGTTGGTGGGGATTGTAGGGGCGGACTGGCAGACTTTCTCGTTTGGGTACAGCGGATCGAATATTCCACTCCCGCAAAATTTGCAGGGGTTGAATGCGATTTTTGGGGTGGACGTGCAGTTGGATGATGCGAGCGAGTGGTTGATGCGAATTCAGCTGGAGCCTGGGGTCTATGGGACGCTGCAAAGTTTAGGTTGGCATCAGGTGAATATGCCTGGGGTGGCGGCTTTCACGAATGTGATCGATGATGATTTTCAGTGGTTCATTGCAATTCGAGCGGATGTCTTTAATTTCTTTCCGGTCTTGCCGATTCCGGGGTTTCGCTGGTGTTTTGCAAAGGACTGGTTGCTGAATGGAAGTGCGCCGAAGCCAACGATTGATTGGAGGCCGATCGAGGGGATGCGACTTTTTGTGGGGGGTGATATTTTGAATTTGAATGTGCGCTTGCCGGAGAGTGATCCGGAGGTGTTGGGGAATCGGAGTTTATCGGGGGCTTTGCTTAATTATTTCGAGGCACGGGTGGGAGGAGGGGTTTCCTATGAAGTATCGCCGGGTCTTTCGGTGCAGGCGGAGGGAGGTGCGATGGTATGGCGGACGTTCACTTTTCCGCGGATTAATGACAATGTGAACAGCACGATGGCACCGTACTTCCAGATTGCGTTGCGCGGTCAGTTTTAAGGAGCTGGGCTGAGCGGGAGGAGTTGGCAGAAAGTGGGGGAGGTGAGTAGACTATGAAGATGAGAAATTTGCAGGTGTGGGCGTGGGTGTTTGGCTTGTGTCTTACGGGCTTGGTGAGTGCGGAAGAAGAGGATGGTGGGGCGGCTGCGGCAAGCGAGGAGGCGGTTAAGCAGAAGATGCAAGATGGGGTGGAAACGGGAGCGAGGCGAAATATTACTTTAGGGGCGATGTACTGCGATGAGTTTAAGCAGCAGGAGGGGGTGCAGACATTAAAGAATGGGATTATGTACAAGGTGGAGGCGACGGGGAAGGGGAAGACGCCAAAGACAAGCGACTGGATTAAGGTGAATTATACGGGCAAGCATGTGGATGGAAAAGTTTTTGATAAATCGAAGGAAGGGGAACCATCGCGGTTGAGGGTGGATCGGACAGTGACGGGTTGGCAGGAGGTGCTTCCGCGAATGAGGGAGGGGGATAAGTGGGAGGTGGTGATTCCTTCCCACTTGGCCTATGGAGCTAGAGGCACGGCGGCGGGAAGTATTGGGGCGAATGAGACGTTGGTTTTTACAATTGATCTGGTGGAGGTGGAAGATCCCGCAAAAAAAGCGGATGTTAAGCAACCTTAGTTTATAGAATAAGCATAGCATCGCCGAAGCTGAAGAAGCGGTACTTGTTCTCGAGGGCATGGCGGTAGGCGCGGAGGGTGAGGTCGGGGCCAGCGAAGGCAGCGACGAGAAGGAGAAGAGTGGAGTGGGCGAGGTGGAAGTTGGTGAGGAGACCGCCGACCCTTTTAAATTCGTAGGGGGGATAGATAAATGCGGAGGTGGTGCCTTGATGAGGGGCGAGGGAGGGGGCGGACTCAAGGACGCGGGCGGAGGTGGTGCCGACGGCGATAAGTTTGTCGGCGGCGGCGGCTTTTTCGGCGAAACCAGTCGGGATTTCATAATATTCCAAGTGCATGGGGTGATCGCGAAAGTCTTCTGTTTTGATGGGGCGAAAGGTGCCGAGTCCGACGTGGAGAGTGACGAAGGTGTGGGGGAAGTGGGCGAGGAGTTCTGGGGTAAAGTGGAGGCCCGCGGTGGGGGCGGCGACGGAGCCTGGGGGTTGGGCGTAGGTGGTTTGGTAGTCGGTGGGGTCGGAGGGCTGGAAATCGGGTTGGCCTTGAACTTTGCGCGACTTGAGGATGTAGGGGGGGAGTGGGGGTAGACCGTAGTGCTCTAAATTGAGGGATTCGCCGAGAACGCGGAGCACGAGTTGGCCGCCAGGGATCGATTTCTCGACTCGAAGTTGGGGGGCAGGACCTGCGGGGGTGGATCCAGGGATAGGATCGGGAAAAACGGTGGTACCAGGTTGGAGGCGTTTGGAGGGAGTACCAAGGGCGGTCCACCAACCTGGGCTGGTTTCTTCCAGGAGGAGGAGTTCGGTGCGATTTTGAGAGCAGATGAGGCGGGCGGGGATGACTCTCGAGTTATTGAGGACGAGAAGGTTTTTTGGGGAGAGGAGGGAGGGAAGGTCGCGGATGGTGAGATCGGTGAGTTCTCCGGTGGCGCGGCGGAGTAGGAGTAGGCGGGCGGAGTCGCGGGGGTGGGCTGGGGAAGTAGCGATCCGATGGTGAGGGATGGTGAGAGAGAGGAGTTCCTGTAGGAGGGTGTTAGTCATGGTTAATTGACAGATTGTGCCGAATGGGGCATGTTTTTCCTATGAGAAAAATCCTTGGCGGTCTGAAATTATTAAAAGCGAATTCGTTTACCCTTGTCGAGCTTTTGGTGGTCATCAGTATTATCGGACTTTTGGCGGGGATGGCGGTGCCAGCAATTCAAGGGGGATTAGACAAGGCGAAGCAACAGGTGGATGTATCGAATGCGCGCCAAGTCGGAATGATTCTTTTCAGCGATGCGAATGATAACGACGGAACTTTTTCGACCAACGGGACAACCTCTCTCATGATTTTCACTAATTTGATTGGCAAAGGTGCTCTAAGCAGCACCAAAGTATTGGCGGGCCAAGGTTATCCCGCAGCAGCGAGCACTAGCAGTATCACCGCTTCTAATATTGCGATGGCTTATGTTTCCGGATTAACCACTTCAGATGACGGGCAGACGCCAGTTTTGATCTCGAAAGGATTAACTACGCTTACCGCCACGCAGGTCATATCCGGAATCACCACAGGATGGAAGTCAAAGGGGATCGTGATCTACCGAGTGGGTAATTCCGCTGAGTTCCTTAAGTCTGGAAATGGTGGAGTCCCTGTCGGTTCAGTTAACATGACTTTAAGTACGAATTCTATTACTAACCAAGTGTATCAATAAAATTTTACTATATTCGACGTAGTGCATCCGCTAGCTGACTAATCAATTCGGCATAGCTAGGCCAGCGGGAGTCGGTCTTTTTCGCGAGGCATTTATCGATTGTGAAAACGGTTTGCTCTTGGGCATCTGGGCAGAAGCTACGTAGGGGGGGCGGACGATCCGAAATGTGGCGCTTGGCTACCTCCTCGGCGGTATCCGCTTCAAAGGGGGGGCGACCTGCGATGGCATGGTATAAAGTGGCTCCAAGGGAATAAATATCGCTACGAATATCTTCTGGTTCCCGCAAAAGTCTTTCGGGGGAGACGTAGTAGGGAGTGCCCCAGATCTCATCCTGCTGACCGAGGGCTGACCGTGCTCCCGAGGCCAGACCAAAATCAGCTAGTTTTGGAATATTTCCTCTGGCGAATAAGATATTGCCCGGTTTGATGTCGCGGTGAATTAGGCCTGTCTCTTCATGGGCAAACTGTAGGGCGGAGGCGATTCCAAGTCCGACTTCAAGAACATCTTTTTCTGGCACTTTGGCCTGTTTTTCCATGCGGTGCTCTAGGCTGGGTTCATCGAGATGTTCCATGACGAGGTAAAGTCGTCCGTCTTGCTCCCCAAGGGTAAAGACGCGAATGATATTCGGATGGGCGAGGGGGGCGGTGACTTCCACCTCTTCGAGAAACTTTTTGGCGAAGGCGATATCTTCGCCGAGATCGGATCGCAGAATCTTGAGGGCAACCTTGCGGTTTAACCCAGTGTCTTTGGCGAGATAAACCGTGCCCATCCCGCCTTGACCCAAAACCTGCTCGATCTGGTAGTTACCAAAGGACATTCCTGCTGTGATCAACCCCTCCTGCATTGGTTTAAGCTGGCTTATTTATTGTGGCGGAGCGAGTCCGTTGGCTTGCCTTTTGATGAGAACCTTTCTAGGCCAAGAGGATGCCAATTAGTGTTGTCACGGGGGGGTCGGGATTCCTCGGGTCCCATTTAACGGATCGCCTGCTCAAGGAAGGCCATGAGGTGATTGCGGTGGATAGCCTCTTGACTGGAAACGAGCGAAACTTGGATCACCTGAGAACCGAAAAGAGGTTTCGTTTTCTACGGCATGATGTGACCAAGTTTATTGCGGTGGAGGGGCCAGTGGACTTCATCTTTCATTTTGCCTCCCCCGCCAGCCCGATTGATTATTTAGAGCTCCCGATCCAAACTCTTAAGGTGGGCTCGCTTGGTACTCACAACGCTCTTGGCCTTGCCAAAGCCAAAGGAGCGACCTTCCTCCTCGCCTCTACCAGCGAATGCTATGGGGATCCTTTGGTGCATCCTCAAAAAGAGGAGTACTGGGGAAATGTTAACCCGATTGGTCCAAGAGGAGTTTACGATGAGGCGAAGCGTTTCGCGGAAGCGATGACGATGGCTTATTATCGATTTCATAAGGTGAACACCAAGATTGTCCGGATCTTTAATACCTATGGACCACGCATGCGGTTGCGGGACGGACGAGTGGTTCCTGCCTTTGTGGGGCAGGCCTTGCGAGGGGAGCCGATGACCGTTTTTGGCGAGGGTAAGCAGACGCGTAGCTTCTGCTTTGTGAGTGATCTGATTGATGGAATTTATCGCTTATCCCAAGCCGACTTTCACGAACCAGTGAATATCGGAAATCCCGTGGAGCTGACCATCATGGAATTCGCTCAGAGAATCCGGCGACTGACGGGCAGTCAAAGCGCTATCGTTAAAAAGCCTCTCCCCGTGGATGATCCTCAACAACGACAGCCCGATATCACACGCGCCAAGAAGGTTCTTGGTTGGGAACCAAAGATTTTGTTGGAGGATGGGCTTCGTGAAACGATTCAGTGGTTTCAGGCAAATCTGAATAGCCCAGGGCGAGCGTGATCTCTTTGTATCGATACGGATGGGTGGGCTTTTTTTGGATTGTGGCCTCGGCATGGGCGGCACCGGAGGGCACTAAAACAAACTCGGCTACACAACCGGAAGAAGGCCGGTATCGCAGTGCGCTGCTTTTTGCCAATGTAGTGGAGTTGATACGAGACGAGTACCTGGACATCGAAAAGACCGATTACGACAAGATGACCTATGCAGCTCTCCGAGGGTTACTGTCGTCGCTGGATCCACATAGCCAGTTCCTGGATCCAGAAAATTATAAACTGATCCGGACGGAGACGGAGGGGCAGTTTGGTGGGCTAGGTATTTCTATCGGGTTGCTTGAAAACCAGCTGACAATCAATATCCCGATTGAGGGGGGTCCGGCCTACCGTGCGGGTCTTCTGCCTGGGGATCGAATCGTTAAAATTGATGGGGCGGGTACGCAGAAGCTCACCTTAGGCGAAGCCATTCGGAAGTTAAGGGGCCGGCCTGGAGGGGTGGTAAAGTTAACGATTTACCGACCTGCGGAAACGAAGACGATGGAAGTTTCGGTTGTTCGCGAAATGATTCAAGTGCCCACGATTACCGATGTGGGTCTAATTTCTGAAAGTACGACACGTGGCGAAAAAATCGGCTATCTAAGAGTTACTCAATTTGGGGAGAAGACAGGCTATGAGTTTGATGCCGCCTTGTCGCGATTGGAGGCCCAAGGGGCGGTCGCCCTAATTCTTGATCTGAGAGATAACCCGGGCGGTCTAGTCGATGCGGCTGTGGAGATGGTGAGTCGGTTTGTACCCAAGGACACATTAGTGGTGGCAACCGAAGGTCGAAAAGCTACGGCAGAGCGGGTGGAGTACCTTTCCCGAGCCTGCACCCGAAGAATTAAATTGCCGACGGTAGTTTTAGTAAATGGGAATACCGCGAGTGCAGCAGAAATCGTGGCGGGTGCGCTGCAGGATTTGGGGAAAGCGGTGATTGTTGGGGAGACAACCTTTGGAAAGGGTTCGGTTCAGACGGTGCAGCGATTAGATCTCAGCGTGACACCCGATGTGGGGGTACGTTTGACGACGGCGCACTACACCACTCCTTCAAGAAAAAAGATTCACGGAGTGGGGATTGAACCTGACATTACGGCTCGATTAACTCGTGGTGAGGAACAAAGCATTTATCGGCAGAGAAGTCCAGGTTTACAGAGGAGCGGATTGCCGGTGGTCGAGATTCAGGACGAGCCCTTGGATCGGGCGGTGGATCTACTGCGTGGGTGGAAAGTGGTGGCCCGTCGATCCTATCCCACTCGCTAAGATGCCGTGGAGACGATTTGTGCTTTAGGGATTGAGACTTCCTGCGATGAAACGGCAGTGGCCTTCGTCGAGGCGGACGCGCAAGGCTGTCGTCTGCTAGGGGAATCACTGGCCACTAGGCCGGATGAGCATGCTCGATTAGGCGGAATTATTCCTGAGCTTACGGCGCGGCAACATCTTGAGCTCTTGCCTAAGATCACGGCCGAAGTGAGAGCAAAGATTGGGCGTTCAGGTTTTCAAGTTGTGGGGGCAACGGCTGGACCTGGATTGGCCCCTGCATTGCTGGTGGGATTATCTTTTGGCAAAGGTCTGGCTTGGGCGGAAAACTGTCTCTTTCACGCGATCAATCATTTGGAGGGACATCTTTTTAGTCCCTTTGTTTCCGCAGGAGTATGGCCCGAGTATCCTCATTTATCGTTGATTGTTAGCGGGGGTCATACTTTGCTGGTGGATGCGGCGAGTCCGACGGAGCGGAAGATTTTGGGCACGACGCGTGACGATGCGGCGGGGGAGGCTTTTGATAAGTTGGCACGAATGGTGGGGTTGGGTTATCCAGGAGGTCCCGCGATGGAGATCGAATCAAGACAGGGAAAGGCAGGTCGCTACCTACTTCCTCGACCGATGAAAGGAAGTGAGGGGTGTGACTTTAGTTTTAGCGGACTTAAAAACGCCGCTCGATTATTACTGGTTAAAAACCCTGATATGGCTCTACCTGGTCAAGCAAGGGCGGACTTCTGTGCGGAAGTTCAGGCGGCGATTGAGGAGTCGGTGGCGGATCGGTGCGAGCGAGCTTTCGAGAAAACCGATAGAAAACTTTTAACGGTAAGTGGCGGGGTGAGTGCCAATCGCGGTCTGGTGCGAGCCTTGGAGGTGGTTGCTCAGAAGTCGGGGGTGAAACTGCGACAAGCTTCGGCAGGATGGAATACAGATAATGCTTCGATGGTTGCGGCAGTGACGGCACGCCGAGCTTTGGATGGGGTGTCGTCCGATTGGGAGCGGGACGTGGATCCGCGTTGGTCGGTTTCCGCGTAAGTTTGGTGCAGATGGGAGAACGGTTTTAGGAGGGAACGAGCCAAAGGGGGAGAGGGGATGGAAGTTCGGGGAGGGAAGCGGGGAGTTGGAAGAGTGGGAGACCAGTAAATTCTTCGAGAAGGGCAGGGTTGGTCTGGGTAGCGAGGTCGTTTGGGGCTTGATGAAAATTGAGTATAATTCCAAGAAGAGGAAGCTTCGCTTGGCGAATCGAGTCCACAGTGAGGAGAGTATGATTAAGAGTACCTAGGGTGGCTCGCGCTACGATGAGGACAGGCAAGGCAAGTTCTTGCGCCCATTCGCGTACTCCGCTGGATTGATCAAAAGGAACTCGCCACCCGCCAACTCCCTCTATCAAGAATGGACCTGAATAGTTGGAGGATAGTTTTTGCATTCGTTCGCGTAAGATGGCCCAAGGAAATGGGCGAACCTCAAGAATGGAGGCGGCGTAAGGGGAGAGCGGAGCTGCAAAATGGATGGGATTTATTTCTATGGGGGAAATGGCGCCATTGGCCGCTTCAGAGAGGCGAAGGGCATCCTCGCGATCTCCACAAGAAATAGGTTTAAGGGCGAGTGCTGGAACTCCCTGATCTCGGAGTGCTTTTGTTAAAAGAACTGTAAAAAAAGTTTTACCCACGCCCGTATCCGTTCCTGTAATGAAAATGCCTTTCATAATGGAATCACTTTGTTTAGAGCAAGAAGAAGTGCATCCACCATCTTTTCTAGTTCGTTGTCCGTGGTGCAGTATGGAGGCATCAAAACTAAAACGTCGCCAATAGGACGGGTTAGAAGTCCAAATTCACGGGCGACCTGGCAAACTTTGTGGCCTGCACGGTTAGAGGCAAGGATAGGGGCGCGGGTCGCACGATCTGCGACCAGCTCAATCGCGAGGATTGCCCCCTCTTGGCGAACATCTCCCACATTGGGGTGTACCCAGAAGCGGGTAGAAAGAGACTGGAGATGCTGAACCAAGGAATCGTGTTGAATCCGATTTCTGGGTTGATGTAAAAGCTCTAGGTTGGCCAAAGCGGCGGCACAGCCAAGGGGGTTGGCGGTGTAACTATGGCCGTGATAGAAGGTGCGTTCGGGCCCCCCTGAGAAGGATTGAAAAATATCTTCTGTGGTGAGAGTGGCAGCAAGGGGGAGATAGCCACCAGTCAGTCCTTTGGCGACGGCAAGGACGTCAGGCATGACACCTTCAGCATGAGATGCCAATGGGTAGCCTGTCCGACCGAAGCCAGTAAGGACTTCGTCGAAGAAAACCCTAGCCCCCACTTGGCGAGCGGCGGCGGAGGTGCGCTTGGCGTAGCCGTGTGGTTGCATGATCATACCAGCGGCTCCTTGGACTCGTGGTTCCAAAACCCAAGCGGCAAGGGTATCGCCAGATTGATGAATCTTCTCTTCGGCAAGGGTGGCGCATTCGAACTTACATTTTCGGTAGGTACGGGCGTCAGCTTTTTCAGGTTTGGCTTGATTGAACGGGCAACGGTAGCAAGCGGGGGTCATTACTTTACCTGAAGAGAAGAGAACGGGCTGATAGTGATGCTGAAAGGTGTCGCTGTGGCCAAGGCTCATCGCGCCGACGGTATCCCCGTGATAAGCCCCATCGGGGGATATAAAATGAGTGCGTTGGGGTTGGCCGTTTTGGGCGAAGCCCTGGAGGATCATTTTGAGGCCTGCTTCCATTGCGGTGGATCCATCATCGGAGAAGAAAACGCGCTCGAGGGTAGGAGAGAGTCCTTTGGTATTAACATACTGCACTAATTCCTGTGCTAGACGGATGGCAGGTTCGTGAGTCAGGCCGAGAAAAGAGGAGTGGGCGATCTGGTCGAGTTGGGTTCGGATTGCCTGATCGATGGTGGGATTACGATGTCCATGAAGGTTGGTCCAGATAGAAGAGTTGCCGTCGAGGTAGCGCTTCCCGTCGGTACCGACGAGCCAGGCGCCTTCGCCAGAGGCGATGGCGAGTGGTTCGAAAGAGGGATCCATCCACTGCGCATGAGAAGTAAAGGGATGCCAGAGATGCTTCCGATCGAGACGAATACTTTCAGCAGAATTCATGAGGAGGGCGGAATTGGCAAACAAGAGAGGGCGGAGGTGAGGGCCTGGATATCTTTTGGGGTGTGGCGGGAGGACAGGCTAATGCGGAGGCGAGCCGTACCCTCGGGCACGGTGGGATATCGGATAGCAGGAACGTCGATACCTTGATTGCGGAGGGAAGTTGAAGCCGAGAGGGCAGCGGAGTTTGACCGGCAAGCGATGAGATGGATTGGGCCAGAGAGAGGGGAAGGATAAGTGGCGGTGAATTGGGCGATGTTTTGCTCGAGCGTTTGGCGAAGGGCGTCGCCCTCGGAGGAGCGGACAATTTCGAGACTAGCCAGTGCGGCGGAAGCGGATGCGGGAGAAAGGGCTGTTCCGAAAAGAAAGGTACGCGCCTCATTGAGAATATGATTAACAATGAAATCGGAAGCTGCGACGAAGCCACCGGAGGATCCGAGTGTCTTGCCGAGGGTTCCCATCTGGATGTCGATCTGTTGGGTGCAGTTGAGCTGGGCGGCAAGGCCAGCGCCTCCTGGCCCACAGATCCCGTTGGCGTGGGCCTCATCGAGGAGAAGCCAAGCCCCTGCTTGATTTTTGAGTTGGATGATTTCGTGAAGGGGAGCCCAGTCGCCATCCATGGAGTGGAGGGATTCCACGACGAGAAGAATCTTTCCTGACGGGTGGAGTTGGGTGGTGGAGGTTAAAACCTTCTGTAGTTCTTTGGTATCCTGCCGATGGAAAACTCGGATACGGGCGCCAGAAAGTTTGGCGCCGTCGAAGAGGCAGGAGTGGACGTTTCGTTCGAGAACAACCGTATCTTGAGGGCCGAGAAGTGCGGGGATTACGCCCAAGGGGGTGAGGTAGCCTGCAGAAAAAAGGAGGGCTTGCTCGGTTGATTTCCATGAAGCGAGAGATTCTTCGAGTTGGCGATGGATGGGGGATGAACCTGCGAGAAGGCGGGCCGCGCGGGCACTGGTTCCGAAGTCTTGGACGGCTTTGGTTGCGGATTCGAGGACAGAGGGGTGGCGAGAAAGGCCGAGGTAATCGTTATCGGAGAAGGAGATTGAGGGGGGATTGGAGGGGAGGGAACGTTGGGAATGATTTTCGGTCCGGCGCTGGTTTTGGTGGACAATATCGTTTTGGAACGATGGTGAGGTCGAGTGCATCTGGCCTTGAGCGTGGCGAAGAGAGGGGGGTAGGGACGAGGTCAAAACTTAGATGGGGTCGTGCTGGGTGATGCGTCCCGCGACGCAACTTACTTGGGCTGGTTCGTGAGATTGTAGAATCCATGAAACTGGGTCTTGATGGCTAGGAATTTTCCAACCGATCCAGTCGGCCCAGCTTCCGACTTTGAGAGTGCCGAGTTTATCTTCGAGTTGGAGGGCACGCGCGGGGGTGGTGGTCAGGCTGACCCAGGCTTCTTGAGAAGTAAGGGAAGGTAAAGTTTCTTGGAAAAGGCGAATTTCTTGACGCAGATCAAGTTTTAGATTGAGAGAGGAGGCGGGGCTATCGGTACCAATAGAGATGGGGATTTTGTGTGCACGGAGAATATCTGCCTGGAATGAGTTCCGTTGAAACCATCGGTGGGAAGAAGGGCAGTGGACTACGGTGGCATGAGTTTCGCAAAGGTAGGGAAGGTCCGATTCGGACAGTTCATTGAGATGAGCGAGAATGGGGCGGGGGGGGAGGGCTTGATGACGGTGGCACCAGTCGAGAGCGGAGCGGTTGCCCGAAAAATCATCTCGTTTGAGGTCAGCTGGTAAAAGATTTTGGAGGGGACTTTTTTTACCGGAGAGAAGTTCGGTTTCATCGGTTGATTCGGCTAAGTGAGTGGTGAAGGGGAGGTGGTGGAGATTGGCAAGCCGTCCTAGTTCTTGAAAAAGAGATGGGGAAGCGGTGTAAGGGGCGTGGGGGGAGAGGGCGAGGTGCCAAGCGCTGGTGGGGTGGCGTGCGAGCCATACAGTGACGCGATCGAGAAGTTCCGCTGGGCGGGCGAGAGTGTGAAGATCCATAAACTCCAAGGCCCACCAGACTCGGGTGGCGGTGGAGGTGAGGCCAGACAAAGTGGAAACATCAGAAGTAATAGAGAGCAAGGAGGTGGTTCCCGAAAGAAGAGCGTTTTGGGTGGATTGGGTGATGGAGCGGCGACGGACTTCTGGGGTAAGTCCAGGGAGAAGGGGAATGATTTGGCGAAGCCAATCGGTGAAGGTGTTGGTGGGGGAGAGGGTATTGGCCAGAGAAGAGAGTTCGAGGTGGGCGTGAAGATTGATGAAGCCAGGGGTAAGGGTCAGGCCTGGAAGGCGGAGAACTTCTTCTCCTGAATGAGGGGACAGGGAGGAACCGACTTCAGAAATCGCGTCGCCGTTGATGCGGAGGCAACCGGGGCGGTGAATCGTTCCCAGAGACTCGAGGACGGCGTCCGCCAGGATTAACATTCGGTTAGCGGGCTCCTTTTGGCGTGGGGTGGTTTTGTAAAATCTCAGCAAGGGCAGGGGCGATGGAACGACGAATCTCGGCGGACATGCGATCAATAAAAAGGATGCCAAGGAGGTGGTCGACCTCATGTTGAAGGGCGCGAGCGAGGAGCCCGCCCGCAGTGAGGGTGTTGGATTTGCCTTGGAGATCGAGGTAGTCCATTTGAATGCGAAGGCTACGTCGGACGTCGCCGCTGAGACCTGGGAAGCTAAGGCATCCTTCGTCGGCGTCCTCGCGTTTGCGGGTGAGGGTGAGAACGGGGTTACAGAAAAAGAGAGGCATATGGAGGCGCCAATCGACGGGTTTGCCCGCGAGTTCCATGGTGGAGGGACGTTTGGAGACTTTACGTAGATCGACGACTGCCATTTGAAGGGAAACGCCGATTTGAGGGGCAGCGAGTCCGATGCCTTCGGATTCATGCATGGTGGCCTCGAGGCAATTGGCGAGTTGGTTTAGCTTTTCGTTGGGGGGGCGAACGAGGAGAGCCGGTTGGCGCAAGACGGGATCACCGTAAATGCGGACGGGTAGAATTGGATTGGAGGATGGTTTCAGGGGGCGGCAGTGGCGCCAGCGATCTTGGAGGTACGAACGGAGATCGGGACACCTGCGTCCTCACACGCGTCAAAGAACTTAAAGAAGATGGAGATAGGAGTAGTCTCGTCAAAGTTGAGAATAAGGTTTTTGATTCCCTTCTCTTTGAGGAGTTTGGCGAGGTCCGCACGGAAAGTAGCAGATTTCGGGTCGACGTTGAGGGTTTGGTCGCCGAGGAAGAGAGGGAATTTGTCCGCTTCAAAGAGTTTAGCGTACTCAGCCGCCTTGGCCGATTTCATGGTTAGCTCGGGTGGAGCCTTTTTGGAGTCTTCGACTTTTTCGGTGCCTTTTTCGGACTTTGGTGGGGTGACATCGACCGACGCGGTTTTCTTTTTAAAACTGGTGGTGACGATGAAAAAGATGAGAAGCATGCATAGGATGTCGATCAACGGGATGACGTTGATTTCGACGCGGCGTCGGCGGGTTGGGTTGAACTTCATCGCGGGCGAACCCGGAGCTCGTTAGGCGGAGACTTCTTCGGTGTAGAGTTTTTTCAACAGGAGCATGGAAAACTCCTCAAGTTCTACGGAAAGGACGTCGATCTTTTTACTGAAGAAGGTGAAGGGGAAGAGCATGACGATGGCGGTGCCGATACCAAGAACGGTGGTGTGTAGAGCTTCGGCGATGCCGGTGGCGATTTTTTCGGGGTCGGCATTGGTCGAGCCGACAGCGGCAAAGATGGTGATAAGACCTGTAACGGTTCCGACGAGACCGAGGAGAGGGGAGGCGCCGACGAAGATTTCTAAGTAGACGATACCGCGTTCGAGGCGAGCAACTTCAGTGCGGGCAAGAGTTTGTAGGACCTCGACGTTTTCGGCACGGGGAAGGGAGGCGTGTTCCAAAGAGCTGTTGACGAGTCGGGCGAGGGCGGAGTCATTACGAACACAGAGGCGGACAAGGGTTTCGGTGTTGCCACCTGGTTTGAGGGCGCGGATGGCGTCAATGACTTCTCGTGGCGTGACGCGTTCCCGGCGGAGGCGAAGAAAGATAAGGACAGAGAGGAAGACTCCTATGATTAAGGAAGCGACTAAAGGGAAGATGATGAGGATCAGGACAAAGGGGGATATTCCGAGAGCAGTTAAATGGCCGATGACGGGTAGATTCATAAAAATCTAACGTAGGTGGAGATATTAGAAAGGCGAGCCCTGATCTTTTTAGTAGATGCGAAAAGCAAGTTGCCAAGGGAAGCCTTTAGGCATTTCTTTGAGGAGAGCATCAGGGAATGGACCGATGAGATTGCTGGATTGGTTGATGGCATCGCCACTGATCTGGCCAAGGATGGAATTGGGGTCGCCTTGAACGACATCGAGTTGGGAGATGGATCCATCTGGATTGACGAAGAAGCGAATGACGACTCGATTGACTCCTATTTGGGCCATGGTTTGTTGAACTTTCAAATTCCAGCGTGAGCCGATGCCGAGGTAGAGCTTGTGTTGATAGCGACCGAGGGCGGTTCCCATGGAGGCAAAGGAGGCATCTTGGCCCATTTGGGCACCACCCGAAACGGCGCTGCGATCGCGAAAAATGTCTGGGGGTGGAGCCATGGCGGAGGAGGAGTCGGACGCCTCGGAAGCGGCTTGGGCTTGGGATGGAGGGGTGGAGTCTTGGCTTTGATTTTGGTCAGGGGTGGTATCGGGAGGAGTTTCTTGGGCAGGTTTTTGGATGGCTTCGCCTGGGCCTGGAGTGGGTTTGAGGAGTTCGGTTTTGGGAAGGGGTGGGGCGGGGTCGGGTTTGGCTTGTGCAGGCGGTTTAGCGGCGGAGGGGCTGAGGCGGGCGGAAGGGGGGGGTGATGCTGGGTTGGGGGAAAACTGGGAATTCTGCATGGTGAGGGAGTCGTTATTTTTGCCTTCTTGGCCGCCGAGGGTTGGGTCGGTGCCATTGACGACTTTGCTGGAGGCGGCGGTGTTGCGGTCACTTTGTAAGGCGGTGCGAGGATCTACTTTATCGGTTTCTTTCAGGCCTGAGGCGTCGGCGAATTGGCTAACCAAGGGAGGGGCGGCGATGGGAGGAGCCTGAGCCAAGCGCTGGATTTTTAGATTCGTGCGCACAGGAGCGGCATCCGCCTTTTTGGTTAAACGAGATATGGCATCGGAAGAAAACCAGAAGAAAGCGAAGAGGAAGAAATAAAGCAGAGTGAAGGAGGTGGCGATGATCAGGTCGCGACGTTCGCGCGGGTCTTGTCCTGAGTAGGGCAAGGGAGAGTTCTCTTCGGTGGGCAGGGCCAACGTCATAATCTGAAATTAGGATGCAAACTGAGTTAGGACAAGGTCGGCGGGTAGGCGGGGTGAGAAACAGGCCGACGAGGTCGGAATCGATCTACGGTGATATAAAAGGCGGGCACAAGATAGAGAGTGAGAAAGGTAGAGGAAAGCATGCCTCCAACAACGGCGACTCCGAGCGGACGACGACTTTCGGCCCCCGCGCCGAAGCCGAGTGCGATAGGAAGAATCCCGATGATGGTGGAGAGGGCGGTCATGAGGATGGGTCGAAGCCGAAGGCGGCCAGATTCGAGCATGGCCTCGAGGGCGGGGACACCGAGAGCCCGTTGTTGATTGGCGAACTCGACCAGAAGAATGGAATTTTTGGTGACGAGACCCAAAAGAAGGACCAGGCCGATCAAGCTGTAAAGATTCAGATTCATAGAAGGAATTTCTGGAATCATTCCGAAAATAATAGCCAGTGGTTTAGGTAAGGCACCTGGGGGAGCGTACTGGGGGATAACGGCCAACCCGTTGAGGAAACCGAGAACATAAATAAGTAGAAGCGCACCGACCGCGGCCAAGGGGAGGGCGATCATGATGGTGAGAGGGTGGATGAAGCTTTCGAACTGGGCGGCGAGGGCCATGTAAACGATGAGAACCGCCAGAAGAAGGATCTGCCAGGCTTCACCGACGCCAGAGCGCAATTCGCGGGCTTCCCCATCGAATTCCATTTTGATTCCAGGCGGCAGAATTCTCCGACCAATTTCCTCGGTTTTTTCGATGGCTTGGCCGAGGGTGCATCCTTGAGGTTGACCGCTGACTTGGGCGCAACGTTGCCGAGCAAAGTGGGAGATGGAGTTGACCGAGCCTTTTTCTTTAGCTCGGACGAGATCACGAATGGGAACGAGTTGTCCGCTGCGGGCGCGAACATAGAGAGAATTTAGTTCATCGGGAACGAGACGATCCACACGGCGGAGTTGGGCAATAACGTCATACTGTTTGCCCTCGAAGTTAAAGCGGGAAATATCGAGGCCCCCGAGGAGAATTTGAAGGGACTCGGAGATATCGCGAACGGAGATCCCGAGGGCGGCGGCGCGATTACGGTCGATTTCAAGATTGAGCTGAGGTTTTTCGTAGTTGAAGTTGGTACGGGGTTGGCTGAGGAAGCCTGCTTGATCGATTTCGTCTCGTAATTCCCGCGCGCTTTTTTCTAATTGGACAAGGTTGGGGCCTTGAAGAATGACTTGGAAAGAGGCATCGAACCCGCGGCCGATGGCTTTGGGAAGAAAGGGAATGACGACCGCTCCGCGAATTTCGCTGATCATCCGAGTGAACATGGAACCGCGAGCTCCTGGGCGGGCGAGTTGCAGTCCCGTGCGTTCCCGATCGGGTTTTAAGCGCATAAACATAATTCCAAGGTTGGATTGTCCTGGGGAACCGCGAGCGAGGGCGACGGCGGAAAAGTAGCCTTCCACTTCTGGATATTCGGAAGCGATCTTCTCGGCTTGGCGGATATAGCGATCGGTGGCTTCGGTGGTCGAGCCTTCTGGGGTGACGACGACGGCAACGATGGTTCCTTTATCTTCATCTGGAAGAAATTCTTGGGGAATGGCCTGATAGAGAAGAACAGTGAGTGCGAGGATTCCTGCACCGAGTCCGAGTAGGGCGCGGGGGTGACCGAGCGCGGCGGCGAGGCTCTTGGTGTAGAAAAGGGAGATGCGATGTAAAACTGATTCGAGAAACCTGGCATAGGCGGGAGGATTGGCGGAAGGCGGTTTTAAGAAATAGGCACCGAGGGCAGGGCTGAGGGTCAGAGCGACGAAGGCGGAGATGGTAACGGAGCCAGCTAAGGTGACGGCAAATTCGCGGAAGAGAATTCCAGTGGTCCCACTTTGAAAAGCGATGGGAAGAAAGACGACGACAAGGCTGGCGGTGATGGCGAGAATAGCTCCAGTGATTTCCTTCATGGAGGTAATACTGGCTTCAAAGGGGGTCATACCCTCTTCAATGTGGCGGACGATATTTTCGAGGACGACGATGGCGTCGTCGACCACGATCCCGATGGCGAGGACGAGAGCGAGTAGGGTGAGGATATTGACGCTGTACCCGAGCATGTAGAGCAAGGCGAAGGTCCCAAGAACGGAGATGGGAATGGCGGCGGCGGGGATGAGAGTGGATCGGGCTTCTCGTAAAAAAAGGAAGATGAGGACGACGACGAGAAGAACGGAAATAATGAGGGAGACAAGGACTTCGTCGATGGCGTTCTCGACATAAAGAGAAGAGTCGAAGGGGATATCGATTTTTACGTCGGCAGGGAGGAGAGGTTTGATTTTTTCCAGTTCACGACGGACTCTTTGAGCGACCTCGACGGCGTTGGCATCCGACTGTTTGACTACGCCCAAACCGACGGCGGGTTGACCTCGAAAGCGGGCGATGGTCTGTTCAACGGCTGGCCCTATTTCCACGGTGGCGATATCGCGCAAGCGGATGGGAGTGCCCTCTGTATCTCGGACGATGAGATCGGCGTACTGGTCGGGGCGATCCATTCTCCCTCTTGCCAAGATACTGAGAGAGCGCTCCTGGCCTTCAATTTGGCCTGAGGGTAGCTCCACATTTTCTTTTGCGAGGAGGGCGCGGATATCGGCTGCGGTGATCTGGCGAGCGGCCATTTTTTCTGAATCGAGCCAGATCCGCATGGAGGTTCTTTTCTCCCCTCCGAAGTTGATACCGCCTACGCCTGAGAGAACTTGGAGGCGGTCTTTGATTTGGCGTTCGGCCAGGTTGGTGAGATCGAGGGTGGAGCGGGTGGCGCTGGAAAGAGCGACCCACATGACCTCTTGGGCATCGGCGTCTTGTTTGGCGACGATGGGTTCTTTGATGTCGTCAGGGAGTTTATCGCGGACTCGGCTAATGCGATCCCGGACGTCTTGGGCTCCGATATCGACATCGCGGTTGAGTTCAAATTCAACTGTGATACTGCTGACCTGCTCCCGCGATTCACTGCGGAGGATTTTAATTCCAGGGATATTATTAATTTCTTGTTCCATGGGTTCGGTGACATCGGCTTCGACAAGTTCAGCATTGGCACCCGGGTAGATGGTGATGATGGAGACGACGGGAGGGTCGATATTAGGGAGCTCGCGGACGGGAAGGCGGGAGAGGGCAACGATGCCGACGAGGGCAATCGCCAGATTAGCCATGGTGGCGGCCACGGGTCGCCGAATGCAAAACTCCGGAAGATTCATGGAGCGGGAGTGGTGGAAGATTGGGGTGTGGAAGGGGTTTCGGGGAGAAGTTTGCGACCAGGGGCAAGGCGGAGATTGCCTGAGCGTGCGACGAGATCGCCTGCCTTGAGTCCTCTAACGATTTCAATCCGTCCTGGGATGCGAAGACCTATTTCAATGGGAACGAGTTCGGCCACTCCCTCGGCGTCACGGTAAGTGGCGAACCCACCTTCGTGGGGAAAGATGCAATCTTCTGGGAGGGTGAGGGCTTTTTCTTTCGTGCCGATGGCGAGGTCAAGATTGGCAAACATTCCGGGTTTGAGTCGGTGATCGGCATTTGGGACGAAAGCGCGGGCTTGGACGGTGCGGGTGGCCATATCGATCTGGGGCTCGATGAGATAAATCTCGCCAACGAAAACCTCGTCTCCGTAAGCGGCGACTTTGAGGTGGATGGGTTGGCCGGGTTGGACACGTGCACCGTAGCGCTCGGGAACACCGAAGGTGAGTTTCATGCGATTGAGGGCGTAGAGGCTAACGAGAGTGGTTTGGGGGTTGACGTACTGACCGACGCTAATGGTGCGGTGACCAAGGACCCCAGCGAAGGGAGCGGTTAGGGTATATTCCTGGAGTCGTTTGCGGGCAAGTAGGAGAGAGGCTTGGGTCCGCATTGAGTTCGCACGGGTTTGATCGTGTTCCTGTTGGGAAATGGTGCCATCGGCGAGGAGGGTATCGGAGCGTTGCAGTGTCTCCTTGGCGTAAAGGTAGTCGGCTTCTGTCTCTGCGACACCTGCGGCTTGTTTAGATTCGTCGATTTGGAGAAGCACGTCTCCTTTTTTGACGACGGCACCTTCGACCATGGTGATGGAGGTTATTTCTCCGTCGACCTCGGGTTTGATGTCGACGGATTCTTCCGCCTCAAGGGTGCCGATGGCAGCGAGGGTTTCGAGGAGGGGACCTTCTTGGACGGCAACCAGCTCGACGGGAACAGGTCGATCTTTAGGTGGTCCGCCGCCTTTTTGACAGGCACTCAGAGCCAAGAAGGCTAGAAGAATGACAAAATGATTCATATGATGAATGGTTAACAATGTGAAGCATCTCCCGACCTTGGTCAAGAGGGGAGGAGATCGCGAATAGCGGTAATCAGATCGGGCAGGCCCTCGCCAGTGGTGGCTGAGACAGAAAAGATGGTTTTGCGGGCAGCGGCTCGCAAGGCGGCAAGATTTTTAGCGGATTCGGGGAGGTCGCTTTTATTGGCAGCGATGAGAAAGGTGCGTTGCCCAAGAGCTGCGTCGTGAAGGCGAAGTTCTTTACGAAGGAGCCGATAATCTTCTACGGGATCGCGTCCTTCGGTTCCTGCGGTATCGACGACAAGCAAAAGAACGGCGCAACGTTCGATATGGCGCAAGAAATCGTGACCCAGTCCTTTGCCATCGTGGGCGCCTTCGACCAATCCGGGAATATCCGCGAGGGTGAAGCGATTTTCTTCGGCGGAACCGACCACTCCGATGTAGGGGGCGAGGGTGGTGAAGGGATAGGAGGCAACCTTGGGTCGAGCGGCGGAGAGGGCGGCGAGGAGGCTAGATTTCCCGGCGTTGGGCAAGCCGACGAGGCCTACTTGAGCGATTGATTTTAGAACAAAGATAAATTCTCCTGATTCTCCGGGGCGTCCATCTTCGGCCATGCGTGGGGTTTGGCGGGTGGAGCTGGCGAAGCGGGAGTTTCCGCGTCCGCCGCGTCCGCCTGCACAAAGAACGAATCTTTCACCCGGGTTGGTGAGATCGATGAGAGGATCGCCCTCTTCTCCTGGGGGGAGGGGGTAAATGACGGTGCCGGGTGGAACTTTTAAAAGACAATCTTTGCCTGCTCTGCCCGAGCACTGTTTGCCGCTGCCAGTATTGCCGTTGCCAGCGCGGGCGTGGGGTCGAAAGCGGAGATCGATTAGGTTATTGAGTTGGGGATCCACCTCGAGAATGATGTCGCCGCCGTCGCCGCCGTCTCCTCCGTCGGGTCCGCCCTTGGGGACAAACTTTTCGCGTAGGAAGCTGACGGCGCCACGGCCACCGTTACCGGCGTTGGCATGGATACGAACTCGATCAACGAACATGGGAAGTTTCCATCCATTTCTGAAGTCGGGGCGCAAGAAGCGTGGCAAGGAAGGAGCCGAGGCAAAGGGGGAGAGCGCCAGAATACCCCCCTAATTTTGCGGCGATCCAACCTGCTCCGAAAACTAGACCGGCTAAGCCACAAGCTTCGATTAGGCCAATGTGCCAGCGTTCTCCTGAGGAAAGACCAAGGCCAGCTGAAGTGAAAAGGATGGATAGGATGAGCCAACTGGGAGGATGGAGAACGGGGGTGGGACCAGCGGAGAGGCGAGTCCAAGTGCGGAGAACGGCATCGGCGAGAGCATGTTTACCGAGGGGAGAATCGATGGAGGGATCGACTTCGGCGAGGGTGGTGGCGATAAGAACGGGTTGGCGGGAGATTTGCTTTAAATTGAAGTAGGGGGTTAGTCCGATACGTTCCTGCTCGGCAGCAAGGACGACACCACGAATTTCCATTTTAGTGGTGGTGGGTTCGGCTTGATTCCAATCGATAGGGACGGAGCCGCGGAGATCGAGGGGGATGGTTTGAAGGAGAAGGCCTTGGGCATTGCGGAGAATCAAGCGGCGTCCCTGGAGTTCGGATTGAGTGAGGTCGGCGTTGAGGGCGCGGGCGTACATAACGAGGAGCCAAGAGGGAACGACGGAATCGGCTTGGCGAAAAACGAGAGGAAGGCGACGGAGTTGGCCATCTGCATCGGGAGTGATCTTCCAAGCGGCGAGGGTGGCGGATTGGCGAAGACTTTTCTCTGGGGCGAGAAATGAGTCGGCCGTACGCAGGCTTTGGAGAGAGCCGTGGTGGGGAATTTTAGGAAGAGAGAGAGTTTCGGTGCTGGCGAGAGCAGGGAAAGTGGTAGCGGAGAGAACAGAGGTCTCAAAGGAGGCGAGGGCGCGGGCCATCTGATCGTCTTGGGCGGGTTCGAGGACATCGGGGGCGTCGAGGGGTAGAAGGAGGCCGACGGGGTTTGGGCGGTAGGGAGAGATGGCGCGAAGAAGGAGAGTGAGGTCAAGACGGGGCCATGGCCAAGGTGCGCCAGCGAGGTCTGCGATGGTGATGAGAGTGGGCAGAGGGGCGGTCTGGGCGGGAGCCGAAGTGGAGGGAAGGAGAAATCGAGAGTAGGGCACGGCGGCGGTGGCAAGGAGCAGACCGAGAGCGCTTGCGGCCAGAAGGGAGAGAATCCTAGAAAGTTGCACCATCAGACCTTAGCGGAAATCTGGGAAATGGCGAAGGGGAACCGGATTGAAAAAAGCTGTTAAGGAACTAGGCTGGCGGGGTGAAAAGTGGCACGATCGAATTACCAAGAGAAAGTCCGACGCAGGAGGCTGACTTTTCGGAGGCTTTTGCCAAAGGGTGGCGGGTGCTGGTCTGGAATGACCCGATCAACCTTATGAGCTATGTGGTTTTTGTATTTCAAAAAGTATTAGGTTTCGATGAGCCCAAGGCGAAGAAGCATATGTTGGAGGTGCATGAGCAGGGGCGGAGCATGGTGGCGATGGAAACGCGAGAGAAGGCGGAGATGTACTGCCAGCGATTGCAGGAGTTTGGTTTAAAATCGACTTTGGAGGTAGCACCCGCATGAGGGTGAGTCAGGAGGGCGCTGGGGACAGGCAAATTGAGTTTGCGGCTCCTGAGGCGGCACTTTTGCGGCAAGCGTTGCAGAGTACGGTGGAGGCGTATGAGACTGATCCAAGCGAGCTGGATCCAATGGTGGGGAATGCTTGGTATGGACAATCGGGTTTGCGGGAGGCGGGGATTCGTGGGGAGGATGCGGCGCATTGGGTGGCGGGTTTGCACGAGGCGCGGATGGGGAGAGGAGCGGCGATGAAGAGTTGGCTGAAAACGTTGCCTCCAGTTGGGCAAGCGGGGCGTTGGGTTTTGCCGAAAGACGAGGTGGAATCTTTTTTGGCGACGTGCAATGACCATCGCTTAAGGCGGGCGGCCGAGTTCGATTTGGGGGAGGGAGACTTAGAGGTGAGAGCGATGGAAAAGGCCAAAGGGGACAAAAGGATCGCTTTAGTGGAAATTCATTTCCTAGCTTGGATAATTGAACTCATTCTTCATGAATGAATTGCAAGCAATTCGCATCTCTTTTACTTGGAATTAAGCGGATGAGTGCTAAAAACTCTTGATCGCAAATCGAATGAAAAAACGTAGCAATGTAATTGTGGTGGGGGCTGGGCCGGCAGGATGTGCCGTGGCTCGGGCTTACGCTATGGCTGGGCGGTCGGTGGTTTTGTTGGAGGCGGAGGCGGAAGGTAAAAGTCACAAGCGTTTTGCGGGGGAATGGCTTCATCCGCAAGGGGTGGATGCACTGAAGAAACTTGGATTTGGCTCGATTACGTCGATGCAGGGGCGGCCGCGGGGGCGCGGTTTTGTGGTTTATCCTGGGCACGGTGAATCTCCTGTAAAACTGGATTACGTGCAGGGTCAGCTCGGTTTGGCTTTTCATCACGGAGATTTGGTGGATGAGATGCGTCAGATGGTCGCAACGACAGATGGCGTAACTTTTCGCCATGGAGTGAGAGTGGCTTCGGTAGATGATGAGGGTGTTGTTTTGGAGAGTGGGGAAAGGTTGGAGGCAGGAATTGTGGTGGGGGCGGATGGTCGTTCGAGTGTGGTACGACGAAGTTTGCGAGGGGCCACTTCGCATAAGCCAATGTCTGCCATGACGGGGATTTTGCTCGAGGGGGTGAAGGCGCCCTATCCTGATTACGGTCACGTTTTTTTAGGAAAGCCTAGTTTTCTTCTTGGGTACGAAATTGCTCCTTCGGTCGTGCGGATATGTGTGGACGTACCCCTAAAATATAAAGCAGAGATGAAAGATCCGGAATGGTTGATTGCGGCGACACGCGAGACCTTGCCTCCCGTTTGGAGACAGCCGTGTGAAGAGCAGATTCGCGGTGGGCATTTGCGCTGGCAGGCGAATCACTTTTTGGCTCGGGCCGATTATGGGAATGGGCAGCGAGTTTTGATTGGGGATGCGGCGGGTCACACTCATCCGCTGACGGCTACGGGGATTACCAATGGGCTGGTCGATGCGATTGAGTTAGTCGAGACGGCCAATTTTCAGGCTTTTGCCAAAAGCCGGCGTCGGGCTTGCCGAGTACCAGAGCTTCTTTCCCGTGCGCTCTATGATTGTTTCTCGAAAGAGGATGCCTTCTCTAATTCGTTACGGCGGGCGGTTGTTTCGCTTTGGCGCAGTGATGAAAAGGAGCGGGAGCGGACGATGGGTCTGCTAATGGGGAATGGCCGTTCTTTCCTTACTTTTGCTGGACCGTTTCTGCGGGCGTTGTTTGGCGCTTGGAAGGGCCGGGACAAAAGTACCACGGTGGGTGCGGATATTGCTTCGATTGCGAGTTGGATTCGTTTACCGATGGCGTACGCGATGGCGGGTTGGGTTCGTCCCAAAGTATAAATTCCTCGCGAAAAGAATTCTGCTCAGACTCGTATCTGAGGAATTTAAGATTGGAGAAACGTAGCGAAGGCTTTGAGGGGGAAGGCGCGTTTATAGTGGTCGTACCGAATTAAAGTGGTGCGATAAAATAGTCCTGGAATGGGTTGAGGCGGGAAATCTCCATCGGTTTGTTGGGTTTTGAGAAGAAAATCGAGTCCCCTAGTCACGGCAGGATCTTCCTTGGGTCCAGTGGCGAGGAGGGCGATTAGCGCCAGCGCGGTGGGTTCGACCAATCCAACATCACTGGGAATCGGGCGACGTTGCAGGCAAGAGTCTGGATGCTCGCCCCAACCGCCGTCGGCGAGCTGTTGGGAAAGAAGAAAGTTACGCCCCCGAACAATTCGAGGGTCGTGAATGGGAAGGCCAGCTGCCAGGAGGCCTGGAAGAGCGAAGGAGGTTCCATAATTAAAGCAGATGCCCCAGACCGCTTCCCACGAGCCGTCCTGTTTTTGGGTGTTGGTTAAATAACGGACACCGTGCTTAATGGCTCGATCGACCGCGGCGGATTCCATTTCGGGAAACTTTTTTTGAACTAGGGCCAACGCCGCAAGAACCGATCCGGTGCACTCGGCGTACGAGTGATCGACCATGATGTCGGCGAAGACGTGGGAGGCGTTGAAGATTTCAATCCAAGAAGGGCCGATGACTCGGTCGCAACTGCCCCAACCTCCGTCCCGGTTCTGGTAGCTGAGGATGAAATGCAGTCCGTCGCTAATGACCTTTGCAGAGATGGGCTGAGGAAGGGAGGGGGTGGCCTCGACTAGGGCGAGGATACTTTCAGCGGTGCAATCGGCAATGGACCAACCATTGCGACGTTCGCTGAAGGGCCAACCTCCTTTGCGGGGAAGGCGATGGTAGCGGCGGGGGGAAGGTAGTTCATCGATCACCTGATTTTCGACAAGATAACGGCAACCGTTTTCGATCTCCTTACGAGGCGCTAAGTTTGAATCTAAGAGGTTCATTCCTTGTAGGGTAAAGGCGGTGTCCCAGACTTTGGAGGAGGTGAACCCCTGACAGGCGGTGTATGTGGGAAATTGCCAAAGGTATCGAGGCAGTTCGCGCCAACTGCGATCGAGGAGTGCGGTCTTACCTTCGACGAAATGGGCTAAGGTGTTGTAGCATGCATTAACGGGGGCTTGGCGGGTAAAATCAGACTGCTCGTCCTCGTAGACGATGTGCTCGTATGTAAGGCGGATGGCTTTTTTGCGCAGAAAGGAAGGAATCCATTTTTCTAGGAAACGAACAAGGGGCATGATGAGGCGGACGACGGGGGTTTCTGGGACGATATGGTCGGTAGGGGCGAGATCGGCGCGATGCTTGGGCCAGTCGATCGTTTCGAAACCTTGCGGGTAAAGTTCGGTGCGGAGTTGGAGGAGAATGGGATCGAGAGGAGCTTGCCAACGGCGTCCGTAGAAATAGGCCATAGGGAGATAAACAATTCGGACATAGCCAGAGATATTCGCGGGATGGATCGGAATCCATTTTGGCAAAAGATATAATTCGGGAGGGACTGGGGTGACTCCCTCCCATGAGTAGAGGTTGAGGATGGAGAGAATAAATTTTCCCCAAGCGGCGGCTTTGATGGGAGTGCCAGAGGTGTGGATCCAGGTGCGGAGGCGGGCGAGTTCAGGGCGTTCCGGTTTTTCTCGGAGCAGACGGAGGGCGACGTAGGAGATGGCACTGGTAAAGACGGCCCCGCGGACTGATTCCTCGTGCAGGCCGATGGAGCCGTCGGAGATTTGGGGCTGGAGAAGACCTGCGACAAATCTTGGCCGTTCTTTTTCTGAAATGGGTCGCTTAGTGAGGTAGGCGGTGATGACGTAGAGCGGGAGAAGAAAGTTGGGTCCAGTGTAGGGAACGCACCAACTCCCATCGGCGATTTGGGTGCGCTCGAGAAAACCGAGAAGGCGACGGGTGGCTTGGGTGACGGAATCGTGGCGAGTGGTCATTTCTTGGCGCCTAATTTTGCCAGACGAGCGATTGTTTCTGTGCGAAAGAGATCGAGAATAGAGGAAAGGAACTTGGTAGGAGAAAGTTTTCCCTGAACGAGGGGGCGAAGATCGAGGGCGAGAACCACCTCCGGGACGGAGTCGGCTTGTGTGGGGTTGGCAAAAGTGGCTTGGGCGTGGCGTCGACCTAGGGCGGCACGGTCGTACCGTTTCCCGCCTTCGACCTGAGATTTAAAACAGCGGAGAAGGGATGGTCCTAAGGTTTCGGGAGCGTGGCAGGCGAGGCGGATAATATGAGCATGGGGAACCCAATCGAGATCGCCCCATACTTCGCAACCGTAGATCTCTTTGGGTTGAGCAGAGGAGGAAAGTTTTTGGAGCGCTTCTAGGCAAGCGAGGAGAACACCGATATGACTCTCGTGACGATCGGCAGGGTTGTGGAGGTAGAGGACTTGGGGACGAGCGGTTTCAAGGATTTTGACGAGATCTGCAACGACGGCGGACCGGTCGGTCTGACGGACGGCGGAGCTGGGATGGCCGAGCTGAAGAACGGAGGCGTAGTCTCCGAGATCGGCGGCCTGATGTTGTTCTTTCTGGCGGAGGGAGATCAGCTCTGAATCGGTGGTTTTGGCGAAGGGACCAGTTCGAGGGGCGCCTGCGCCATCGGTGACGACGACCCCGGAGAACCGGTTGGTGGGGTGTTGGAAGCAGGTGGCGATTCCGGGGAAAGCGAGGATTTCGAGATCGTCGGCGTGGGCACCGATTCCGAGGTGGGTGGTGGTGGCGAGGTTAGTGAGTGGATCTTGGCCACGGGGGGCGAAGAAATCGGCGGAGGATTGAGAGAATTTCATCGGCGGGAGGTTCCTGTTTTCTGGCGAAAGACCCAAAGGGAAGCGAAGAGATAATTGAGGAGAGCGCCGGTGGCAACGGCGACGGCATTGAGGGCGGCGGTTTCAATTGGCCGATTGGTTTCTAAAAGGAAAAGAAGAAAGTTGAGGAGGAGAAGTTGAAAAATAAAGGCAAGGGCGGCGGTGAGGTAGTATTGGCGGAGGAGTTTCCACGAAGGGGGCCAAACCTGGAAGGTCCAGGCGGCATTGAGGAGATAGTTGATCCCGCAACAAATGATCCAAGAGAAGAGAGCGGCCCCGGTGGCGGCGCGATGGCCTCCAGGGTCGAGAGAAAGCCAAGAATGCCCAAAGGAGAGGAGAAGCCAAACGATGAGAGTATTGAGGAGGGTGCCCACCCCGCCAACGACGCCAAAGCGGAGGATGCGGATAATCTCCTTTTGGGGAAGACCTGCAGGAAGTCGGGATTGGTGGGGACGGGGCGGATGATGAATCACGAGGTTCTGAGGATGGCTAAAAATGAGCGGATCGGCAATTGGCTTGAACGGATGGGGAGAGGATCCGTCTAAACTCTATGGCTGGAAGTTCTTGCCAAGGAGGTGCGGAGAGCGAATTTAAAGTCGCGGTGCATGACCTCAATTCAGCGGAGACGTTGATTATCCGCGGGGAGCTGACGGAGCCTCCTACGTGGTTTCCGGCCTATCGTGAATTGACGATGAAATTAAAGGGGACAGTGGTGGCGGTGATCTTGATTGAATCGGAGCGCAATTTGAGGGATCTATATTGGAAGTGGACAGGAAGAAACGGCGGACGGGATTACGTGAGCGATCTGATTTTCACGGACGAGTACGAGCCGGGGATCAAGCTGGACGCGAAGCACGATCGATTGCATCCCACGGTGACGGTCGGGCGGATTGTGCCGGAAAATCTATCCGAGGTGGCGGGCCGAGTGAGTGCTTTGGCGGCCTGGGCTTTTTAACACCGAAAGTCTTTTGGGTGGGGATTGGGTTAATTGGTTTTGTGGCATTGGGGTTGAGTCGGTCTGGCGAGGTGGTCCCGGTTTCGGAGCTCAAGGCGAAAGGGGATCTTTTTTATCGGAAGGGTGAGTTGGAGCCATTCACGGGGATGGCCGAAGCGGAGAATAAGAAAAGGAAAACGGAAGCGGAGTTTTGGCAGGGACGGATGCATGGGCGATATCGGAGTTGGTTTAGTAATGGGCAACTAGAGAGTGAGTCGTACTTTGAGGAGGGAGTGAGGGAGGGGATTGACCGGCGGTGGAATCCGCAGGGTCAGATCCTGCAGGAGACGCGCTTTCAGAAGGGTTTGATGGATGGGGCAAGAACGGAGTGGTACGCCAATGGCAAGGTGGAGCGCAGAACGAATTGGCAAAAAGGGAAGCGGCAGGGAGAGATTGAAACATGGTTCGAGGACGGGACGAAGAAGGGGGTAGGAAATTTTAATGGGGGGGAGCGGGATGGGACTTTTGTGGTGTGGTGGGAGAATGGCAAAAAGAGGCAAGAGATGAATTTTAAGATGGGAGTTTATGAGGGATGGAGTCTGGAGTGGGGGCGGGACGGAAAAGAAACGAAGAAAGCCTTTTTTGTGAAGGGGAAAGCGACGGAGGGACCTGCAAAGGGGTAGTCTTGAAACTGGGTTGATGTGGGTTTAGGGTTTCTCTTCCAGAAGCACCCGTAGCTCAACTGGATAGAGTGTCGGCCTCCGAAGCCGAAGGTTGACGGTTCGACCCCGTCCGGGTGCAGGTTTCTTTAGAGGGGAAGGGTGAAAAAAGCTCCGGAGGCTGGGATCGAACCAGCGACCAATGCATTAACAGTGCATCGCTCTACCGCTGAGCTACTCCGGAAAGCAGTGAGGTAACCTACCGAAAAACTTGCGAGGACTCAACTCCCACGGAAGGGTGAAATCTTAGGACGACTGTGGCAAGAGAAAGTAGGAGAGGCTATCGGTGAGGGCGAGGGAGCTGGCTTCGAGAATATTGGAAGAGACGCCGACGGTGCCCCATTGACGGATACCATCGCTGGATTCGACGAGAACGCGGATACGGGCGGCGGTGCCTCCGCGGGAACTGACGATGCGTACTTTGTAATCGATCAGCTTGATTTTACGGAGGGTGGGGAAGAAGGGGAGGAGGGCTTTACGCAGAGCGGCATCAAGGGCATTGACGGGACCGTCTCCTTGGGCGGATGTTTTGCAGAGTTTCTTGCCCACGCGGACGGTAACCGTGGCGCGGCTGGTTTCCCGAGCGGTGGGACGTGCGCGGACCACCTCGACTTTATAGGAGTCGATCTGGAAAGGGGCGGGAATTTTCTGCAGGGAGCGGCGAACAAGGAGTTCGAAGGAGGCGTCGGCGGCCTCGAACTCGTAACCATCTTTCTCGAGTTTTTTGATTTTGGCGAGGATGGCGCGGGTGCCAGGGGATTTTTCTTCGACGGAGATGCCAAGTTCGCGGGCTTTCATCATGACGTTAGCTCCGCCAGAAAGTTCGCCGACGAGGATGCGTTGACGGTTACCGACCGAGGCTGGCTCGATGTGTTCGAAACTGGCGGAAAGTTTATTGACCGCATTGACGTGCATGCCGCCTTTGTGGGCGAAGGCGGTACGACCGACGAAGGGGGCACGTGGATCGTGCTGGAGGTTGGCGAGTTCATCGACAAAACAGGAAAGTTCGGAGAGTTGGCGGAGATTGCCGTCGGGCAGGATTTTTTTTCCGAGTTTGAGTTCAAGAAGAGGGAGAAGGGTGGTGAGGTTACAGTTTCCGGTGCGTTCTCCGTAGCCATTCATTGTGCCCTGGACTTGAAGGGCGCCTTCTTGGACGGCGGCGACGGCATTGGCGACACCTAGGCCGCAATCGTTGTGGGTATGGATGCCAATGTTGGTTTTGGGAAAGCGGGCTCGGACGGAGCGTACGGTGGTGGCGATTTCGGAGGGGAGTCGGCCGCCATTGGTATCGCAGAGGACGAGGTAGTGGGCTCCTGCTTCGGCGGCGGCTTCGAGAGTGCGGAGGGCGTAATCGGAATCGGCGGTGTAGCCATCGAAGAAGTGTTCGGCGTCATAGATGACTTCGCGTCCCTCTTTTTTGAGGAGGGCGACGGTGTCGGCGATCATGCGAAGGTTTTCGACGGGGGTGGTGCGAAGGATTTTTTCGACGTGCAGGAGCCAGCTTTTTCCGAAGATGGTGACGACGGGGGTTTCTGCTTCGAGGAGGAAGCGGATTTGGGAATCGGCGGCGGCGTCGACGTTGGGTCGGCGGGTGGAGCCGAAGGCGGCGAGTTTGGAGGAGCCCCAGTGGAGTTTTCCGGCTTGGGCAAAGAAGTCTCGATCCTTGTCGTTGGAGCCTGGCCAACCGCCTTCGACGTAGTGGAATCCGTAGAAGGCGAGGCGTTCGGCGAGGCGAAGTTTATCAGGGAGGGAGAAGTGGACGCCTTCGCCTTGGGCACCATCGCGCAGGGTGGTGTCGTAGAGAGTGAAAGCGGGGGCAGTGGCCATAGGTACGGAGGATAACTAGGATATAAATTTGAGAAAGAAGGAAGGAGACGGTAAGAGTTAGGTTTCTTTGGGTTGCAGGTGAATTTTTGTCACAAAATTGGCACCTTTGGGATGCTTGGTGGGACTAGTAAAAAACGCAATATTGTGTAAGTTTTACTTGAGAGTCTTACAGTGAAAAATAAAAGACATAAGTCATTGATGCTCAACGTATTAGCCTCTGTATTTGGGGTTTGTCTAGTTCTTGGGATACTGAATTTTAAAATAGAATCGGATCGGAACGAAAAAAACAGCAGAAAAAGTGTATCTCAGAGTACCCAAGTATTTGTCGGAGAAGAAAGCGATCAGGCTGCCCAAAAGGAAAATGAGGCATCCAAAGAAGGTGCAAATACAAGCCAAGTGGGAAATGGTGAAAGCGGATCAACATCTTTAGACGAAAAAGGAAATTCGGCCGATTCGAAAACTAAAATATCACGAAAAGTTGCTCCCTATGCGAGCGGTGCTGGAGCTTGGGCTGTTAACTCAGCCACAAAAGAGCAGAAAAAGACCTATAAGATAGTTTCGCAAATCGATCCCTGTAGATCGATTTCGGAAATTCTTGAAAGTGCGGACATGAGTGATCCTGAGACCAGAGCGGTCGTTGTGGCCTTTATGTCGAATCGTGAGGAAGTCCGTTACCAAGCCGTTTTAGCTAAGGCGGAGTTGCTGGATATTCCCGTGCGTTTGGATGGTCCAAGCCACAAGGTGAGTATTCTTTATGATTTTCGGGGGGAGGAACCGCTATATCGAACGACTCTCAACGTCAATGCGGCCATTTCGACGGGTGCGAATCTGATCCGTCAAACGACTCCTTATAATCTGGATGGCTCGGGAATCAAAGTGGGAGTTTGGGACGCTGGGTCTGTACGTAATACGCATCAAGAATTTAATACGACCCGAGTTGTGAAGAAGAACTCAACGGCAGCAGTGGATGATCATGCTACTCACGTTGCAGGAACGATTGGCGCGTCCGGCTTTCAGGCCAGTGCGAAGGGAATGGCGCCACTTGTTGCAATCGATTCCTATGAATGGACAGACGATTATGCCGAGATGACTGCCGTCGGAGCTGCTACTGCGAATGATTCTTTTACGACAAAGATTCCTCTTTCTAACCACTCCTATGGATACAACGCGGTGACGGCTGACATGGGTCGTTATAACGCAGAATGTAACACCACGGACGCATTGGTTTTTGGATTGCCTTACTACTCGATTTTGTGGGCTGCTGGGAATGAGCAAGATACCCTAACGGCCTTGGGTGGGTATCAGTCAATCACCTACAACGGCCTTTCGAAAAACATTTTAACTGTGGGGGCAGGAGACGATGCAGTCACTTCGGGAGTCCGCGACGTCACGAAAGGCACTTTAGCTTACTTTTCCAGTATGGGTCCGTGCGATGACGGACGGATCAAGCCAGACATCGTGGCGAACGGGGTGAATTTGAACTCTTCTGTTGCTACCAGTGATACGGCTTATGACGCAACTTACAGCGGTACTAGTATGGCAACTCCGAATGCCGCGGGCTCTGCCACTTTGTTGGTTCAACTTTACAGTAGGGAATTTTCTAGCCAACGAATGCGTTCCAGCATGTTAAAGGCACTTCTGATCCACACGGCAGATGATGTGGGTCGCCCAGGACCTGATTATCAGTACGGCTGGGGATACCTAAATGTAAAAGCAGCGGCAGATGTGATATTGGCCCACAAGGCCAGTCTGGCTGCACCCAAAATGGTGGATGATTCGATCAGTAATTCCTCGAAGACAAAGAGCTATAATTATGACTGGGATGGAACGAGTCCGCTCAAGGCAACACTTTGTTGGACCGATCCTGCGGGCACGGCCCAGACGACGGCAGACAGTCGCACTCCTAACCTGAAGCACAATCTGGATTTAAAGATTACTGCTCCCGACGGCACTACGATTTACCAACCTTACACGATGCCTTTTGTCGGGACTTGGACTCAAGCCTCGATGACCCTGAACGCGACAAAAGGAAAAAACAACGTCGATAATGTAGAAAAAGTCGATCTTTCAACCCCAACTCAGACTGGAACCTACACTGTCACGGTATCTTTGGATGGGACGTTGACGACTAGCACCCAAGCTTTTTCGTTGGTGGTTACGGGCACTTTGAGTGTTGAAACCAACCCGCCACCGGTGGTCAACATCACCGCACCAGCCAATGGCAGCTCGGTTCTGCCTAGTTCGACGACATCCATCACTGCGACGGCCACCGATCTGGCAGTTGGGAGTCAGGCTGGTGAAGTTACCAAGGTCGAATTCTTCGATGGATCAACCCCGCTCGGCGAGGACACTTCCGCGCCTTACCAATTCTCTTGGGTAAATGCGGCGAGCGGTGCGCACGTGATCACGGCCAAGGCCACTGATAGTGAGGGGGCCAGCGCCATATCTTCAGCCGTCAACGTCAACGTTCTGATCGGGACGGGAGCGCCGACCATCACCAGTTTTTCTCCCAACAGTGGCGTGGCGGGTGACTCCGTGGTCATTTCCGGTGACAACCTTGGTGTGGCTACTGCGGTACAGTTCGGTTCTCTGACTGCGACCTTCACAGTTAACTCGCCCTCCCAGATCACCGCTGTGGTGCCCGCCAATGCGGTGACGGCTCCCATCACTGTTTCCAACATCTATGGGAGTGTTACAAGTTCTGCAAACTTCAGCATCCTGCCGATTCTTTTTCGAGAGGACTTTTCTTCTGTTACGGTAGGTGACAATACTTCATCCGGGGGATCTTCAACGGCGTGGAGCGGTAATTCCAACTTCCCGACCGGTCTAAACGATTACCAAGCCGGTGGTGCGGTTAAACTGGGTACTGGTTCGGCGGCTGGATACATCACCAGCAAGGCGATCAATTTGGCGGGGAACGGTGGGGCGTTCACTGTCAGCTTCAAGGTCAAGGGCTGGAGCAAGGTCGAGGGAGACATTAAGGTAACGGCCGGTACGCAGTCACAGACTGTGTCCTATACGGCGACACTGAGCGGTGAGTTCGAGGCTAAAACGCTTAATTTCACGGGGGGCACCAGCGCCACGATCATCAAAATCGAGACGACGGCCAAGCGGGCCTTTCTTGATGATGTGGCGGTCTACGCCGAAGCGCCCAGTTCGCCGCCTGTCATCACCAGTCCATCCACCGCCGGCGGGATTGTGGGACAAGCATTCAGCTATCAAATCACTGCATCGAATGCACCTACTTCCTATGGGGCAACGAATCTGCCCGCTTGGGCCAGCATCAATACAACGAACGGGTTAATATCAGGTCCTAGTCCGACCGCCGGCACGAATGTGGTCACCATCTCTGCTTCGAATTCTGTTGGGGTCGGTAGCACTAATCTCACGATCGCAATTTTGCCGACCGGTGGCGGCGGAACCACGAGTACGATCTTCTCGGAGAATATGGGGACCCCGGCGGGTACGACTGCCATTTCTGCAAATACGTTTCAGAACAAGGGCGTACTAACTTACGGACAGGGAGATCAAGCCAGTCCTGCTGATGTGCGCAGCACTTCACCCTCCGCTGGCTACAGCGGAGCATCTGGTGGCGGAAATATCTGGCTTACGAGTACGTCGGGGGCCTACGGGTTTTCCATTGAGGGCATCAGCGGTTCTGCTTACACACAGCTTCAGCTTAGCTACGGCTATTACAAGAATAGCGCGAGTGCGCACGCGGACTTCTCCGTCGATTATTGGAACGGCGCTTCTTGGGTGACAATAGCCAACACCCCAAGCGCTCTCTTTACTGAAAATGCTTTGGCTTCTCTGGGATGGTATGCGGCTAAAAGCCTGTCGTTGCCCGCTGGCGCTCAAGTCAACGGACTCAAGTTGCGTTTCGTCAAGACAGGGTCAAATGCCATCCGTATTGACGATGTTAAATTAACCGGACTTATTTCTTCCACTCCATCAGTTTACGCGAGCGGGTCTTTATCTGCTGTCAACACGGTCTACGGCACTGCCTCGCTCATTCCGGCTAATTTTACAGTTTCCGGTACTAACTTGGTGGAGGGCATCACGGTGGCGCCTCCGTCCGGATTTGAGATATCGGTAGGAAATGCCACTAGCTTCGCCGGCAAGGATTCGTCCATCACCGTCGGCTCGGCCGGAACCGTTGCTGCCACGCCTATCTATGTGCGTCTTGCCGCGGACACGCCTGCCGGAACTTACGCTGGGAATATCACATGCCGAAGCGTTGGTGCCGCGGAAGTTTCCGTTGCCACTGTTGCAAGCGCCGTTTCGCCTAAGCCTATCTCGGTTACGGCTGGCTCCGTGCGTAAGACTTACGGGGCTTCAGATCCGGAGTTGACCTACACATACTCCGAGGTCGCTCCTTTCGGCGGAAGTCTTATTCGCGACGCGGGGGAAGCCGTTGGTTCCTACCGTATCCGTCAGGGAAGCCTAACGGCGGGCCCCAATTTCGCGATCTCCTTCACTGAGGTTGATTTTTCCATACTCAAGAAGCGCCTCTCCGTCACTGCGGGCAACATGACGAAAGCACTCGGCCAAACCCTCGCTCTGGGTGCCGGTCAAACAGATTTCACCCCCGGCGAAATGGTTGGCACAGACAAAATCGATACGGTCACCATCACCGCGATCGGAGGGACTGAAGCCAATGACCCTGCCGGCACTTATGTCCTGACTCCTTCGGCTCCCGTCGGACAAAACTTTGCCATCGGCAATTACGATATCTACTACACTCCAGGTACTCTTACGGTGACGGAGGGATCTGCGACGGTCACATTATCGGAGTGGGCGACTCAAAATGGTTTGATTGGAGCTGATGCCGCACCGGATGCCGATCCGGATCACGATGGTGTCTCCAATTTGATGGCTTACTACATGGCTTTGGATCCCAAAGGGGGGCAAGGGATGGTCGGCTATGGTCTGAAGGCAGTTTCAGACAGTTCGCTTTCTCTGACCTATCGCAGGTCGAAGGGGGTGACAGGGGTGTCGGCCACCGTGCAGGCAAGTGGTGATCTCTCATCCAGCTGGAATACGCCTAGCGTTCAGGAAAGCGCTGTGGACAAGGGGACTTATGAGGAGGTGACGGCGACGGTTACGACTCCTACGGGTTCGACGAAGATGTTTATGCGATTGAGTGTGGCCCAGCCTTAAGAGTTCTGGTCGACAGTTGCAGGACGGGACGGATAGATAATTTATCGAGGGCGGGTGGGGCAGGTGGTGCCTTCGTGCCATTTACTTTCGAGGGTGATGGTTTTTGGGGTGGTGGGCACGCCACGTCGGTTTTGATTAATTTCTTCAACGAGGAGATCGACTGCGGCGGAGCCGATTTCTTCGGGCTGCTGGTTGGGCCCGCTGATTTCTCCTTTTTCGGGAGTCCAGTTTAAGTGAATGAAGGAGATGTCCTCGGGGACGCGCCAGCCGTTGGTCCGAAGCCAGGTAAGGACCGGGCCATGATTAGCGATGACGGCGTCAGGCTTTTCTTTTCTGATCCAAGCGACAAAGGCAGCTTCATCAAGTTGATCGACGATCAGGGGGGTGATTTTGGTTTCTTGGGGATGGATGGATTGCCAACCGAGGTAGCCTGCTAGCCATCGTGCTCCGACTTTTTCGTTGACGAATTTTGGCATAGCTAGGCCGATTCGTCGGTGGCCTCGGGCGAGACACTCGTCCAAGGCGAGAAAGACGGTGTGGAACTGGCTATTGGTGACCCGATGGGCAGGGACTTCGTGGAAGGTGTGGCCAAAGGCGACGGTGCAAAATGATTTCCAGCGCAGGCCTAGTTTGGTGCCGTACTCGGGCAGGGGGGCGAGAAGAAGGCCGAGAACGCCGCGGTTGCTCATAAATTTCGAGAGTTCGGGACCATAATTTTCTTTTTCGCCCATCCAGTACACATCCATGCCGTAGCCGAGAGAGAGGGCACGGGCCTTGGCTCCGACGTGGTAGCGCAAGAAAGATGGATTTTCACGCCACCCGCGGCGTTCAGGGAACGCGGTGATAAAAGCTAAATTACAAATAAACTTACTTTTGCGGTTTGAACGAATGCTGGCCATTAAAGCGCTGACCATTGGATTGGGAACGTAACCGACCTCAGTAGAGACCTCGGCGACGCGGGCGCGCATGGCGGCGGAGATGCGTAGGCTACCTCGAAGGGCGAGGGAGACGGTCACTTTAGAAACACCGCAACGCTTGGCGATAGTTTCAAGCGTAGGAGTCATGGTTGAATGGGAGCACAAATTGATCTCTTCTACAAGTTTACTCGTAAAACAGAGTTTACGTTCTTTTCCGTTAAGAAAAGAACTAGGACGACCGAGGATGGTCGTCCCTACCGGTTATGAAGTTTGAATCGGCGGATCAGGGATGATCCGCCCTACCGGGGGATGGTCCCGCGCTTGCGGCCCCGACGCGGGCCCCGACGAGGTCGGGGACGAGCTTCGAAGGGCGAGTAATATAGATTAGAACTGGACGCGGAGTGGGTAAGGGAGGAATAGTTTCGGATGGCAAAACTGGGTAAGGTGGTGGTGGAAGGATCTTTTGAGGAAAACCTCCGGCAGTTGGAGTCTTTAGTGGAGCAGATGGAATCGCCTGAGTTACCGCTTGAGACGATTGTAGAAAAGTACGAGCGTGGAATGAAACTCGTCGAAGCCTGCGGTGAAAAACTGAAAGCAGCAGAGAAGCGCATCACCCTGTTAACCAAGAGGAAAGATGGATCGATACAAGAAAGTGAACTAGGGGAAATTGGGGAGGAGCCACACAAAAGCGTGCATGGAAAGAAGGCTGGTAGAGAAGCTCCCGATCTGCTCATCTAGCCAGCTTCCCATGGCGACCCCTCTTCTCGATAAGATCAAAGGCCCGGCCGATGTTAAGAAACTTCCCCTAGAAGATCTGCCCAGGTTGGCAGCGGAGATTCGGGAGGAGTTGATCACGGTGTTGAGTAAGACGGGGGGGCATTTAGGGCCTAATCTTGGGGTGGTAGAGTTAACCATTGCGATGCATCGGGTTTTCGAAACTCCGACAGATCATTTTATTTTTGACGTCAGCCATCAGGCTTACGTGCACAAGCTGCTCACGGGTCGGCGAGATCGGTTTCACACCATTCGGCAGGCGGGTGGGTTAAATGGGTTCATGTTGCGGACAGAGAGTGAGCATGACTGTTTTGGAGCGGGCCATGCGGGGACGGCCCTATCGGCGGCCTTGGGGATGGCCTCAGCGCGCGATATGCGTGGAGGCAAAGAGCATGTGGTATGTTTGGCGGGGGATGCGGCCTTCACATGCGGGATTACTTTTGAGGCGTTGAACAATGCGGCCCACCACACCAAACGGCTGATCACGATTCTCAATGATAACAAGTGGTCGATCGACAAGAATGTTGGGGCAATTGCGGGGTACTTGAATCGGATCACTACCGATCCTCGGTTCGTGCATCTACACGAGAGAGCGGCTCACTTTATTGAAAAGCTGGGTGGGGCCAAGGCTCTGAAGGTGGCTCGGCGGGCGGAGGAGCATGTGAAGGGGATGATTTTTCCGAGCGTGATCTTTGAAGAGCTCGGGGTGACTTACTACGGTCCAGTCGATGGCCATGATATTGGCAGTTTGATCAAGATGTTTGAGTTTCTGAAAGTTCAGAATTTTCCTGTGATCCTTCATGTGGTGACGCAAAAGGGCAAAGGCTATGAACCGGCCATGGCCAAACAGAAGAAGTTTCACGGACTGGGACCGTATGATGCGGAGACGGGCGAAACCAAGGCGTTGGGGCAACCGACCTACAGCGAGGTTTTTGCGGATCATCTTTCCAAGATGGCAGATCACGATCCGCGGATTGTGGCGATCACGGGGGCAATGCCCAACGGGACGGGATTGGATCGGTTTCAGCCGAAGCATTTGGATCGATATTTCGATGTGGGTATTGCGGAAGAGCATGCGGTGCTCTTTGCCGCAGGGATGGCAACCAAAGGGTTTAAGCCTTTCTGTGCGATTTATTCGACCTTTCTGCAGCGGGCGTATGATCAGATCATCCACGACGTCTGTTTGCAAAATCTGCCAGTGGTGTTTTGTATGGATCGAGGGGGCCTTTCGGGTGATGACGGTCCGACCCATCACGGGCTTTTCGATATTTCGTACCTACGGGGCGTGCCGAACTTAATTCATATGTCCCCCAAGGATGAGGATGAGTTTGTTGATATGCTCTACACGGCCAGTTTGCATGCGGGTCCTGTGGCCATCCGATACCCTCGGGGAACGGGTCCGAATGTGGCGATCAAGAAGAGCCCAGTAGCCTTAGCGATCGGTAAAGCGGAGGTGATTCGGCACGGGCAGAAGGTGGTGATCTGGTCCTATGGGCAGATGCTGGCGATGGCACTGCAGTTGGCGGATGAGCTGAAGAAAGAAGAGGGAATCGAGGCGGCGGTGATCAACGCACGATTCGCTAAACCTATCGATACCGCCTTACTGGAACTTTTTGCGCAGAGTGCCGATGTGGTGGTCACCTTCGAAGATCACGTGATCAAGGGCGGATTCGGCAGTGGAATCCTGGAAGAACTTTCGAATAAGGGAATGACGACCCCGGTTGTACGGATCGGCTGGCCTGATGAATTTATCGATCACGGGAAGCCAGATGATCTGCGGATGCGATATGGATTGAGCGTGAAGGCGGCGAAAGAAAAGCTTCAGCCCCATCTTGCACGGATGAAGGGTTCGGCCCGTAGGGTGCAACCCGCAGCTGCCTGATCCCCGTGCGGATCTCGGCTCTACTTCTTTTTTAAATGAAAATTGTCTTAGCTTATTCAGGAGGACTGGATACTTCCGTCTTGGTGGCCTGGCTGAAGGAAACGTATCAGGCGGAAATTATTGCCTTTTGCGCTAACCTTGGGCAGGCAGAGGAGTTAAAGGGGTTAAGCGCGAAAGCCAAGAGATCGGGAGCGAGCAAGATTTACATCGATGATTTGCAAGAGGAGTTTGCTCGAGATTTCATTTTTCCGATGATGCGGGCGGGGGCGATTTACGAGGGACAGTATTTATTGGGAACATCGATTGCCCGGCCTCTGATTGCCAAGCGCATGGCGGAGATTGCGCGGAAAGAGAAGGCGCAAGCCATAGCGCACGGGGCGACAGGCAAAGGAAATGATCAGGTTCGGTTTGAGCTGACGGCAGCGGCTTTGGCTCCTGGGTTGGAGGTGATTGCGCCTTGGCGGGATGAGCGTTTTCGGAAGAGATTCCCTGGGCGGGCGGAAATGATTCGATATTGTGAACAGAGAAAGATTCCGGTGCAGGCGACGGCGAAGAAGCCGTATTCGATGGATCGCAACCTTCTGCATATTTCTTATGAGGCGGGAATATTGGAAGACCCGTGGCTGGACGCGTTTGCTCCTGCGAATAAGAAGATGTTTATCCTCTCGGTAGCACCTGAGGATGCGCCGAATCGGCCTGAGTATGTGACTCTCGAGTTCCGGAAAGGGGACTGCGTGGCGGTGAATGGGAGGAAGCTTTCGCCCTTGGGGGTAATGCAGAAGCTGAATCAGCTGGGGGGAAAACATGGGGTTGGACGGGTGGATGTGGTGGAGAATCGCTTTGTCGGCATGAAAAGCCGAGGGGTGTACGAGACTCCTGGGGGAACGATTTTGCATTTTGCCCATCGGCAGATCGAGAGTTTGACGATGGATCGGGAGGTGATGCATTTACGGGACAGCCTGATTCCGAAGTACAGTGAGCTGGTTTATTACGGTTTCTGGTTTGCGCCTGAGCGACTGGCTTTGCAGGTCTTGGTGGAGGAGAGCCAGAAGAACGTATCGGGAACGGTGCGGGTGAAATTATATAAGGGCGGAGTTTATGTGGCGGGAAGGAAATCGCGGTTGAGTTTGTACCATCCACAGATTGCCACGATGGAGGCGGATCCGACACGGGCCTACAATCAGGATGATGCGACTGGTTTTATTCGTTTGAATAGTCTGAGGTTGAAAGTCGCGGCTCAAACAAAGAAAAGCTAAGTCTAGCGCCTATTTCCTGCAGATGCGGCCCCGACTCCTGTCGGGGTAGAGACGTGCTTACGCCTGGTTGAGGGAGAGGCAGAGGTCGGCGAGGCGGAGGGATGCGTCGGGTTTAGAGGCAGCGGCGAGGCGGGATTTCCACTCTTTCCAGCCTTTACCGTTGTCGGCGAGTGCTTCTTGGATGACGCGGACGGCGGTTGGACCGTCCGGGGTGAGTTGGGCGACTCCGATTTCCTTGAGGAGAGCAAAGTTCCCCTCTTCTTGGCCAGGGACGACTTGGGTGACGAGGAAAGGGGTGCGGGAGGAGATAGTTTCTTGAGTTAAGGCACCACCTGCTTTGCCGATGACGAAGTGTTGTCGGGCGAGAATGCTGGGCATTTCTTTGGTCCAGCCAAGCAGTTGGACGTTTTTGCGGGAGGAACCGAGAAAGGCTGTGATGCGGGCGGCTACCTTAGGGTCGCGACCTGTACCGATGGTAATTTCCCAGTTGGGTTGATCGGCGAGGGTGGCGGCGAGCTGGGGTCCACCGTGCAGGCCTGAGCTGAGGAGGTAAAGGATTCGGGGTGATTCACCAGGGAGTTCGTCGCCTGAGTGGGCCTCAGGCAGGGCAAAGCGTGGATCGACAGGAAATCCGACGGGGCGAATCTTTTCCATGGGGATTCCGAGGGCGTGGAGAGATTGAGCGGTGGGTTCGTTGGGAACGATCCAGAGGTCGGCTTGGGCGGAGGACCAGAGACGGTGGACGGAGATGGAGTCGGTAACGACGGTAATAAGTTGGAAAGAGGTGCGCAGTTCCTTGGGGAGACGGGCGATTAGGTGGGCGTAGACGGGAAAGGTGAGAACGATAACGCGGGGACGGAGGGTTTCGATGATTTGGCGGAGGCGAAGGTAAGCGGGTTGATTAACGAAGAGGGTATTTTCAATGAGGGGCAGGTGGTGGCAGGCGACGTAGAAAAGATTCCAGAAATGAGGGTAGCGATTGATGAGTGTGAGGTAGAGGCGACGGAAAAAATCGTTAAGTTTGGGACGAGACTCGGCAAAGGGATCGGCGACTTGGGCAGCACCTCCGCGTAGGCGGATGGCGGAGGCGAGTCCTTGGGCAGCGGCATTATGACCATCGCCAAAAGCAGCGGTGAGAATGAGGACGGGAAGAGGATTCACATCAAGCCATCCCGTTCTAATTCGTCGAGACGACGATCATCTGATTGGTCCACGATTTCTGTAATGCCGGTGAGTTCGAGAAGGATGTCGAGGCAGAGAGCAATTTTCTCGCTAGGGAGGCCAGTGGTCTCGATGACGCGCCGACCTCGAGTGAGGTAGGCCCAGGTAAAGTCTCCGCCCAGAAGAACGCGGAACTGAAGATGGTCGGAAGGGAGGAGATCTTGGGGGGAGACAAGAGTGACGGTGCTATTACCTGCTTGGGCGCCAGGAATGACCTGTTCGACCCGTTCAAAGCGATCGAGCCAAGATTGGAGCATAAGGCGGATGGTGGCATCGGTGTGGGGCTCAGAAAATATGGCGACATACCCGCGAGAGATCATGGGCAAAGGTTAACGAAAGAGGGGGAAAGTTAAAAGAGGAAGTGGGAGGTGATTATCGCGCTTCGCGTGGGAGGGAGTCGAAGCGGGTGAAGCGAGGTTGAAAGAGGAGGCGGATGCGATCGCAGGGGCCATTGCGCTGTTTGGCAATATTGAGTTTGCATGCGATGCCCCGAACGTTGGCCGCGATCGGGCGGGGTTCCCCGTCTTCGCTTGGAGGATTATTTTCAGATTCGTCGGCGGCTGATTCGCGACTGAGAAGCATGACAACGTCGGCGTCTTGTTCGATGGAACCTGATTCCCGAAGATGGTGAAGGGCGGGTTCAGCGTTGGATTCCTCGGGTTTACGATTGAGCTGGGCGAGGACGATGACGGGAATATTGAGCTCCATGGCGAGTGCTTTGAGGCCACGAGAGATTTCAGAAACTTCGACTTGGCGGTTATCTTTGGCGCGACTGGTGCCCGAGGTGAGAAGCTGGAGGTAATCGATAATAAGGATTTCGATGTTGTACTGCTTTTTGAGGCGGCGGGCGCGGGCACGGAGTTGGCCGATGGTAAGAAGGCTGGATTCGTCGAGGAAGAGGGGAAGCTCACAGATTTCGGCGGCGACGCCCCGCAAGGCGGTGATTTGGCTTTCGTTGAGCTCGCCGCGTCGAATCTGTTCGGAATCGAGGCTGGCGTGGGAGGAAAGGAGTCGAAACATGAGTTGCTGAGCAGACATTTCAAGAGTGAAGAAGGCGACAGGATAGCCAGGTCGGGTGAAAGTCTCTTTCTCGAAATTCCAGCGGTCGCGGAGGATATGGCGAGCCATGCTAAGGGCGAGGGCGGTTTTGCCTACGCCTGGACGGGCGGCGATAACGATCATTTCGCCACCTTTGAAGCCGGTGGTGAGTTGATCGAGTTCATCGAAGCCTGAAGGAATTCCACTGTAGTGGCCTTTGCCTTTAATGAGTTTCTCGATGAGTTCGATGGCTTTGGGGGTAACTTCGGCGGCGCGGAGGACTCCTTGGGTTTCGCGGCGACCGCGGATTTCGAGAATATCGCGTTCGGCTTCGTCGAGAATGGTTTGGACTTCATGGGGACGTTCGTGGGCACCGACGACGATTTGGGCGCAAGCTTGTTGGAGTTCGCGAAGGAGGCTTTTGTCGCGGACTTGGGTGAGATGGGTACTGGCGGTGAAGACGCTGATGACGCCTGCGGCGAGATCGCTGATGAGGGAGGCTCCGCCAGCGGAGTCGGCGAGTTTACGATCGTTTAACCAAGCGAGGAGAGTGGAGGGATCGATGGCTTGGCTGGACTCGTGCATTTGGATAATGCCACGGAAAAGAACCTGGTGGGCGGGGTGGAAGAAATCTTCTTCGCGGAGACCTTGTTCTCGGGCGATATCGATAACATGTTCGGGGTCGGCGAGCATGGCGCCGAGGAGGGAGCGTTCAGCTTCGAGGTTATGGTGGACGGGAAGTCCGTCGATGGTGATGGGGGCGGGCGGTTCACGACGTCCCCAAGGACGAGTGGGTTGAGCTTCGGCAATCACAGGACGTTATAATTCCTTTGTGGCGTTGGCACGGCAAGGGTTGGGCAAAAGTTGTTAAAGAATATGTTGGGGAAAAGATGGATAAGAGTTAATAAGTTTAGGGTTTCAAGCGTGCGTTGAGACGCGTGAAAGGCAGGGTGAAAGCTGATGCGAATTATTTTAGCTTCGACCTCTCCTCGTAGGGCAGATCTTTTGCGTGAATCGGGAGTTAATTATCAGGTAGTCAAGCCTGAGGTAGAGGAGTGGGTGGCGGCGGATTTCCCTGAGATGGCGCCAGGAGATTTAGCGCGTGGCAATGCGATGCTGAAGGCGAAGGAGGTGGCGGGGCGGTATCCGAAGAAGCCAGTGCTGGCGGCGGATACTTTGGTAGCTTGTGAGAGTCGGATTTTAGGAAAACCTGCGAATGAGAGGGGAGCAAAAGAGATGTTGGGCTGGTTAAGCGGACGAACTCATGAGGTGATTACGGCGGTCATTTTTATTTTACCGCAGGGGAAGAAGTTGCGTGAGGCGGTGGTACGGACTCGGGTTAAGTTTCGGGAATTAAGTGAAGAATCGATTTCGAGCTATTTACGGGAGGTGGAGGTGATGGATAAAGCGGGGGCTTATGCGTTACAGGATGGGGGGGATCAGTTAGTGGAGTGGGTGGAGGGGTCTCGGAGTAATGTGATCGGTTTACCGATGGAGATTGTTTTGCCGTGGTGTGAAGAGTGGGGGGAGGAGGTTTAGAGATTTTTTTCGATGGCGGTGCGGACGTCGTTCGGTTTTATAGGGCTACGGAAGCGGGCGAGAATTTTTCCGTGAGAGTCGAGGAGGACGGTGTAGGGGATGGTTTCCATGGGTTCGATGAGGTCGAGGGTTTTGGGGCCTGGAAGAACGAGTGGGTAGCGGATGCCATGGCGTTCGGCAAAAATGAGGAGGCTAGCGGCTGGGGCATCGTCGAGGCAGACCCCGATAAGAATAAGCCCTTGGGAGGAGTATTTTTCATCGAGGGAGGCTAGTTCGGGAAGTTCTTTGGCGGTGGCAGGGCTCCAGGCGGCCCAGAGGTTGAGGAGGATAAGTTTGCCGCGGAGTGCGGAGGGGTCAAAGGGTTGGCCACTGGCTAAATCGGAAAAGGTCATTTCGGGAGGGAGTTGCACAGGGGTAAGGGAGGGGGTGCAGGAGGTAAAGAGAAGGGAGGTCAGGCCGATGAGGGCAAGAAGGTGCCGAGTAATGGGAAAAGAAAGAAAAAGCACTGGAAACCCTAGGGTGGGATTGGGAAAAGTCTCAACGTCGATCTTTAGGTGGCGCGGAGAAGTGCGGGGTGGGAGATGGAGTAGCTGGAGCAAGGGGCTTGCCTGCGGGATAGAAATCCGCAATTTAAAGATTGTGAGTATAAGTCTTTATCAGCCTGGGCAGATGATTTTCCGTGAAGGGGACACGACGCAAGAAGCCTATCGAATTCTAAAGGGGCGGGTGGAAATCAGCATCGCAGGGGAGGGGAAGTCGGTGATTTTGGCGAAGTTGGGGGAGGGAAATATTTTCGGGGAGATGGCGATGGTGGATGAAAGGCCGAGATCAGCTTCGGCTCAATGTTTAGAGGTGACGGAGTGCGAGGTGTTGACGGCAGAAAACTTTAACGAAGCGGTCTTACAGCGGCCTGAAATCCTGATTCCCTATTTGGCATCGTTCTTTGAGCGGTTGCGGACGGCGAATGACCGGTTGCGGATGGAGATGAGATTGCGTGCTCGGGTGGAGCAGCAGGTGCCAGTGGCTGGGGCGGCTGCGGTGCTGGCTCCGACGATGCGGGTGGTGGCACCAGCGACCACGGCGATTGCGCCCCCTTCCTTGGAGTTGACGCGGGTGCCAGTGGCAGTGGCGGCGCTAGTGGCGGGAAGCCCAGTGGCGGTTGCACCAGTAGCTCCACCTCCTGCGGGGGGGTACCAATCGGTAGTTTTGACGGCGGCAACGGATCACGCGAGGGCGCGGTTGCCAGAGGGGACGGTGGTGATTCAAAAATTTCCTTATCGAATCGGGCGGAAGCACGATGCGCTTGGGAAGGGCGCAACGGTATTTGCGTCAAACGATTTACCGATAGCGGATGATAAGCCGTATCAGATTTCTCGAAATCACTGTTCGATTGAGCGTGAGGGAGACAATTTCTTTGTACGGGACCGAGGAAGCTCGGTGGGGACGGTGGTGAACGACGCCCCGATTGGGCTAGCGGAGGATACTTTAACCAAGGATTTGCGAGGCGGAGACAACGAAATTTTGCTAGGGGCCGATGACAGTCCCTTTAAATTTAAAATTACCCTGAGCTAAGGAGTATTGAGAGGGTGGTTGGCAAGGTTCTCTAGGCAGGGTAGAAAGAAAAGCTGATGGAAACAGAAGATATCTCGTTCGTCTTGCGCTGCCTCTTGGCGATGGGCGGGGCGATGGCAATTGTCGGAGCGATTTTTACGTATGATTTGCTCTTGGAGTTGCCGTGGTTCGCAACCCTTTTACTTCGTTTGGGTTTGGGTTGATTAGTGGGTGCGGACGGTGGGGGGGTCGACCTCTTCAATTTCGTTCCTTAGGCGCCGACTAAGTTTGGGTCGGATAAATCCGTAGAGAAGATAGCCACAAAAGAGAAGGGCGAGAGAGTACTGGTAGGTTTGAACGACGAGAGCGAGAGCGGCGACGATGAGGAGAAGGCGTGGCAGGGGGCGTTGGGTGCGCCAATCGATGGTTTTAAAGCTGGGGTAGCTGACTTTGCTAAACATCATGAAGCTGAGGAAAAGGAGAAGGCCTGCGAGAAGGTATTTGAAGTTACCGATGACGCGATCCGATTCGTAGTATTTCAAAAGGAGAAGAGTGACGGAAGCGACGAGACCGGCGGCGGCGGGAATGGGGAATCCGCTAAAATCTTTGGAACGGGTAGGTAGTTGGGGGGTGAGGGCGAGGACGTTGAAGCGAGCGAGGCGCATGGCACCACAAACGAGGTAGACGAAGCCGATCATCCATCCAAGTCGAGCGGGGAGTTCCGCGAGGACGATTTTAAAAACGAGGAGGGCGGGGGCGATGCCGAAGGAGATAATGTCGGCGAGGGAATCGAATTCGCGGCCGAAGGCACTTTCGTGGCCTCCGAGGCGAGCGAGGCGACCGTCAAGAACATCAAAGATGAAGGCTCCGAGAATCCAGAGGAGGCTGGTTTCGTAGGGTTGGATCCAGTCGCTTTCGGCAGAGGCTTGAAGGAGGCTGCCTTGAATAATCTGGAGGACGGCCATGAAACCGCAGAAGAGATTTCCAGCGGTCATAATACTCGGAAGCAGGTAAGCCACGCCGCGGCGGGCGGGGAGGGGTGGTTTGGGTTTTAAGCGGGCCATTGGGCGAGGATAGTTTCTCCGCCGACCACGCGTTGGCCGGGTTTGACGTGGATGGAGCAGGTGGCGGGAACGTAGAGGTCGGTGCGGGAGCCGAAGCGAATCATGCCGAAACGTTCGCCTGTTTGGACGGAATCTCCTGATTTTTTCCAGCCGACGATGCGACGGGCGATGAGGCCAGCGATTTGGCGGACGAGGATGGGTCCGCGGGTGGTGCGGAGGAGCCAAGTTTGGTTCTCGTTACGGATATCGACCTCGAGGTGGCGTGCGTCGAGGAATTCGCCAGCGGAGTAGTGGGTTTTTTCGATGGTGGCGGTGAAGGGGGCGCGGTTGACGTGGACGTCGAGGACGGAGAGGAAGATGCCGACGCGACGGAACTGACCGAGGCCGAAGCAGGGGTCCTCGGCTTGGTCGACGCAGATTACTTTACCATCGGCTGGGCTGACGAGGGCAAGGGGGTTGGCTGGGGGGATGCGTTCGGGATCGCGAAAAAAAAGCAGGAGGCCGATGAGGAGGAGAACTCCGAAAGTGGCGGGGATCCACCAAGCGAGCCAGATGCTGAGGCCACAAAAGGCGGCGGCGATAATGAGGAAGGGTCTTGCTTCACGGATGGCCATAGTTAAAAATTAGATGGTAATCTCTTGTGTTGAAAGCCGTTTACGCAGAACCCGCCTTAGAAAACTCAGATCTCCGATCGGGGAGAGCGGTGACCTATTCGCGTTCGATTACTTTAGTTTTGACCCACGACTGTCCTTGGCACTGTGGGTATTGTGGATTTCGCACTGATGGGGAGGGTTTGGTGAGTGAGGGGGAGGTAGCGCGAGTGATCGAGGAGGGGCGGGCCGGCGGGGCGCGGGAGGTTTTAATGATTTCAGGGGAGCGACCTGGGACGATGGCGCACATACAGGAGGAGTTGGGGAGGCGAGGGTATGGAGATTTTTGGAAGTTTGCGGCGGCGGTGGCGGATCGGTGTGGGGAGGCGGGGCTCTTTCCTCATGGAAATTTTGGCAGGATGAGGGAGGAGGAGTTAAGAGATTTGCGGCCTCACTTTGTTTCAATGGGGATGATGCTGGAAAGTGTGGAGGACGAGATTCGGTTGGCGCCAGAAAAGAAGGTGGCTGGGCGGATTGCGGGGATTGAGGCGGCGGGACGGGCGAAGGTGCCTTTCACGAGTGGAATTCTGGTGGGTTGGGGAGAGAGTCAGGGTTCGCGATTGCGGTCTTTGCGGACGTTAGCGGAATTGCAGGAGAGGTATGGGCATCTGCAAGAGATTTTGATCCAGCGGTATGTGCCGAACGAGGGGTCGCGTTGGCCTGCGGGGGTGGCGCCGACTCTGGAGGAATATATCGAGATGATGAGTTGCTGGAGGGATTGGGCGCCCGAGGTGGCGATACAGATTCCGCCTAATTTAGAACCAAGGTGGTTAGAGATGGTGGAAGAGTTGGATGATCTAGGTGGAATTTCGTGGGCGAAAGATGAGGTAAATCCGACGCGTCCGTGGGAAGAACTGGATAGATATCGCGAGGGGTGTGCGAGGGCGGGGCGAGAGTTGGTCGAACGGCTACCGGTTTATAAATCTCATGCGACCGCGGAGTGGTTGGACCCGATTTGGCAGAAGAGAGTCGGACATTTTATTTCAGGAGTAGAGCGATGAAGAATCCGTGGATGATGAAGGGTCCTGAGTTGAGAGAGGAGGCGTTGGTGCAGACGCGGAAGCAGCATGGGCGAGTGGTGACGTATGTGGTAAATCGCAACGCAAATTTTTCTCGGATTTGCTCGGTGGGATGTTCTTTTTGTGGGTTTGGGAAAAGACCGGGAACCTCGGGGGCGACCTCGGATACGATTGACGAGGTAGTGGGCAGGGTGGGGCAGACTCCGTGGGTAACCGAAATTTGTTTGCAGGGGGGGATTGATCCTGGGTTAAGGCCTGAATATTATTTTGATTTAGTTAGGGCATTGCGGGAGGCCTTTCCGAAAATGCATCTGCACGCCTTTTCTCCGATGGAGATTGATTCGCTTTGTGAGAAGGCGGGATGTGAGCCTGAGGAGATGGTGGCCAAGTTAAGGGGAGCGGGGGTGGGGAGTATTCCAGGAACGGCGGCGGAGATCTTGGTGGACGAGGTTCGGCGCAAAATCTCCCGCAATAAGTTGCCCGTAGCGCGCTGGGTACAAATTGTGCGGGCGGCTCACCGGGCTGGTTTACGGTCGAGTGCGACGGTAATGTTTGGACACGTGGAGAGCTGGGAGGACATTCGGTCGCACTTCGCGGTCTTGCGTTTGTTGCAGGAGGAAACGGGAGGATTCACCGAGTTGGTCCCATTGGCTTTTGTTCCCTACCAGAACCGACTGGGGGCGATTTTAGCTCGGAGAGTGGGGGGAATACGGGTTTTAGAAGAGAGAATTCGGAGGCGGGCTCGGCGGCTTTATCCCTTGGCGCGTATGATCTTAGGAGATGTGATCCCTAATTTACAAACGAGTTGGGTTAAGCTTGGAGTGGAGGGAGCGGTGGAGTCTTTGAGTTGGGGTTGCAATGATTTTGGCGGGACGCTTTATGAGGAATCGATCACAAGGGCGAGTGGGGGGAAGCATGGGGAAAGGTTGGAACCTGAGGTGATCGAGGCGGCGATTACTGGGGCAGGATATGACTCACGGCAAAGAACGACCCTTTATGGCAGAGCTGAAAATCGCATTTCCCTCGTAAAAAAGAGTTGTCAGCCGACTACAGGTGGGCATCTTGCCCTCTGAATCGTTAACGAAACCCAAACCAAGGAGAATCAAGTACTATGGCAAAGAAACCGAATGCAGCGTTTATGAAACCCGTCCAACCGGACGCCATCCTGGCCGCGATCATTGGAAGCAAGCCGCTTCCCCGCACCGAGATGACCAAGAAATTGTGGGCCTACATCAAGAAGAACGGGCTCCAAGACAAAAAGAATCGCCGCAACATTAATGCGGATCATTTGTTCAAGCCCCTTTTTGGTGGCAAGAGCATGGCGAACATGTTTGAGCTGACGAAGTACGCCAGCAAACACGTTAAGTAATTTTTTTCGCCCTCGGGATTTTCCCTGAGGGCATGGAAAAACAATTTACCCCGCCGTGGAAATAATCCGCGACGGGGTATTTTTTGCTAGTCGATCGTCAGATGAGTCGTTAGTGTTTTCGATTATGGATATTACAAAACTCACCGCAAAAGAATTCGGCCGTATTGTTAAGTTGCTCCGCCGAAAAGAAAGTCTGGAAAAGAAACTAGGTCAACTGGAGCGTTCCGTGGCCAAGGTCGTTGGGGCAGGAGCCTCGGCGGTGGCCCGAGGAGCGAACCGAATTGCGCGGGGCCGGTCCGCGAAAAGGGGTCGGAAGGCGGGTCGTTCAACAGTTAGAAAATTCAGCCGTCGCGGGGGCTTGCGTAAGGTGATTTTGGCGCAACTAACTCGAGCGGGAAAGACTGGCCTGAAAATTAAGGATTTGGCAGGAAAAATGAATATTCAGCGTCAGCGGTTGGATACTTGGTTTTACCAGAATCTGAAGAAGATCCGTGGACTGCGTAAGGTGGGACCAGGTCACTACCATCTTAAAGGGTAGAACTCGGACGAGGTAGGATTCGAACCTACGAACGCCTTACGACGTTTGCGGTTTTCAAGACCGCCGCATTCGACCGCTCTGCCACTCGTCCTAGACAAATCAAAGTAGACGAAATTTGTGTTTAAGGCGAGTCCACCCCTTGGGTGCCCTAGGTTATTGGTGGTGGGGGCAGGGTATTTGGGTAGAGAAATTGGGAGGATGGCGCAAGCAGGGGGATGGGAGGTGTGGCCTGTCGTAAGAACGGAGGAGTCGGCGGATTTGTTACGGGTAAAATTTCCTAAGGTGGCGGCGGCGGATGCGGTGGGTGAGAATTTTTGGAAGGGCCTTTCGGGTTGTTGGGATGGACTGATTTTTGCTTTGGCGCCATCACGGAAGGTGGGTGGGAGTGAGTTTGAGGCAATCCATCGGGAAGGGGCGGTGCGAGCGGCGGCATGGGGGAAGGCGAGAGGGCTGCCGATGGTTTATCTTTCGTCAACTTCGGTTTATGCGGAGGCGAGGGGTGGTTGGGTGGATGAAACCTCGGCGGTGGCGGAGGATGATTCTCGGGCGATGGCGATGGTCACGGCGGAAAGGGCGACCTTACGGGCGGGTGGGACGGTGGTGCGGTGTGCAGGAATTTATGGGCCGGGAAGGCAGATTCGACCCAACGCGGGCGGTCCGGAACGTTGGTTGAATGTGATTGAGGTAGAGGATGCGGCGCGAGCAGTGGGGGCGGTCTTGGGAAATGGCGGTGAAATCTTCAATGTTTGTGAGGATGAGGCGCTACCCAGAGGAGAGGCGGGAGGAGTGTGGGCGGAAGACTCGGTGCGATCGCGAAGGAGTAAGCGGGTAAGAAACCAAAAGTTAAAAGAGATAGGATGGAATCCGATGTGCGCAGCGGGGAGAAGCAAAAACTAAAGGTTCCACCCTCCGGAGATGACTAGATTCGTGCCAGTGACTTGGCCGGCCTCAGGAGAAAGAAGATAGCGCAAGGCGGCGGCGACTTCGGTGAAGCGAACGGCCCGACTTGAGGGAAGAGTGTGGAGGGGAGGGAGGTCGACGCTATTTTCCAAGTAGCCAGGGGAGATAAGATTGACGGTGATGTGGCGACGAATGAGTTGAGCGGCGAAAGAGCGGGTTAAAAGAGTGACGCCAGTTTTTCCGACGTGATAGCCAGGGGCGAGGCGTCGAGCCGAGAGGCGGTCGGCGGCGGCATCGCCAAGATTGATGATACGGCCACCTTTTTTTGGAAAGAGAGGTAGAGCGGCCCGGGTGAGTAGAAAAACTGCGGTAGCGGTGCTGTGGAGGCCAGCGAACCAGTCTGCGGGTAGAGTGCGGAGAAGTGGGGTGGGGCGATAGGTTCCAGCGTTGTTAAGGAGGAGGTCGAGGCGTCCGAATCTTTTTTGGACACGTTGGATGAGGCGATCGACTTGGGTTGGGATGGAAAGGTCGGCGCGGACGACTTCGGTGGGGGTGCCATGCTGGCGAAGTTGGCGGGCCAAGCGGAGAGTGGCGGAGGCGCCGCCTCGATGGTGGAGGACGATGGCGTAGCCCATTTGAGCGAGGGTGCGGGCGAGAAAGGCGCCGAGACCGCCTGCGGAGCCGGTGATGAGGGCAACGGGCTGAGGAGGGAGAGTTTTTTTCATGAAAGAATTCCGAGGGTGCGGGCAACAGCACGGACTTTAGGGATTTCGTGGGTACGCAAGAGGTCGGTCTTACCTAGGAGGGCAAGAACAGCAAAGAGGGATTCGGCGGAGCGGACTTCGTCCTGAAAGAACTCGAAAGCGTGGGGTAGGGCGTGGCAGACGGGCCAACCGAGAGTCCGAAGGCGAAAGCTGTGAAGAAAGGTTTCGGCTTGGTATCGGATGCGGGCGGCACTGTCTTGGAGGTTGCGGTAGTAGAAGCCTAATCCAGGGTCGATCCAGATGGCGTGGACGCCAGCGGCGGTGGCGCGATCGATTTCACGGCGGAAGTAGTCGAGAAGAGCGGTGGCGTGATCGGGGGAGTGGATGAAGTTGGAAACATCGCGAGGGTTGGAGCCTTGGACGTAGCAAAGAACGATGCCAGCGCGGTGATCGGCTACGAGGCGATAGAGGTCGGTAGGAGGAGCGGTGCCAGTAAGGTTGAGGACGGCGGCACCTGCTTCGAGGCAAGAGCGAGCGACCTCGAGATGGTAAGTTTCAATGGAGAGGAGGATGCCTTCTTGGGCGAGGGGTTTGAGAATGGGTAGGAGGGTACGGATTTGTTGGGCGGGATCGACGCGGGTGGCGTGGGCAAGGGTGGATTCGGTACCGAGATCGATGAGGTGGGCACCTTCGGTGCGGAGGCGGCGGGCGCGGTTGAGGGCGTCCTCGGTTGTGGAGACGACACTTTCACGGTACCAGGAGTCGGGACTGAGGTTGATGACGCCCATGAGGTGGGGGCGTTGGGGCGCGGAGAACGAATGGCCGTGGATTTCGAACTCAGCGACCTGGGCGGTGAGGGCGGAGGAGTGTTCTTGGGCGAGGCGGGCGAGGGATTCGAGGGAGAGCATGAGGTGAATCAGCGTAGAGAAAAAAAGGGCGAGGGGCGAGACTGGGGATGGACGGGAGGGGGGTGGGGAATCCAGAGTGTCGGGATGGCTAAGCGATTACTGACCCAGCCCGAGTTGATGGCGTGGGAAAATAAGGCGAGGCGCTGGTTTGTTTTGGGGTTGGTGGGGGTGGTGACGGGGGTGTTTGGGGTGGGGTTGATAACTTTGCACATGAGTTACGCGATGCTGAAAAAAACCGAGGTGATGCAGGAGGCGGTGCAGCGAGTGATGCGGGATGCGCGGGTGGCCAAGGTTCTGGGTAAGCCGTTGCAGTTGGGTTGGGCGGTGACGGGTCAGATTGAGGACATGCCTGAGCAAGGAACGGCGCAGTTTGATTTTTCGGTGTTGGGCTCGAAGGGGAGGGCGAAGGTGACGTTGCGGGCGGATAAAAGTCCGACGGGTCAGTGGCGATATTTACTTTTGGAAGTGAAGCCGATGGGCGGTGCGGTGATTTCTTGTGCGGACGGGGCGTCCGGCAAGAGGGGGGCAGACGAGGATTAGTGAGCGCCGGCGGCGGTGGAAGTTTCGTTTTTGGGAAGAGATTTGGCGACGGCTTCTTTATTATTGTCGACGATAGTTTCGAGGGCGAGGTCGAGCCGATCGAGACCGTGTTTCTGGATGATATTGTTGATATTGGTTAGGTAGTCGGTATCGGGGCAGTAGCCTGCTGCGAGGATGCCTGAGACGAATTTGACTCCTGATTTCTCGCCGACGTATTTTTGGTAGCGCTCGTTGCCGAGGAGGAACTGGGAATATCCTTGGAAGCCAGCGGCGAGGGTGGGGTAGGCACGGAAATCTGCGGTGGTATCTACGCCGCTATCTCGGGTGGGCATATTGAGGGCGCGTGGGCCTGTCCAGCTATCGAAGGCTTTCATCCCAAAGTAATTGTTATAGTCCTTGGCGAGGGAGCTATTTCCATAGCCAGATTCGAAGATGGCCATGGCGATGACAGCGGAGGCGGGGATCCGAGTGGTGGTTTGGATGAGCATGGCTTCGGGAATAGCGCTTTCGAGAAAACGCCGTTGGCGACCGTTGGAGGAGTCGAGGATTTTGGAGATGCGGGTGGCAAGGCCAAGAATATCGGTTGTATCGGAGCTTTGAGAGGCGATGAGGCGGGCGATGCGGAGGTCGCGCTCTTCGAGTTCGCGGTTCTGGGCGAGGCGGTTTTGGAGGGAGTTCCATTTCTCTTCAAGATAACTTTTGGAAAGGGCGGCGGAGAAGCGGGTGACGCCGATGAGGGAGACGACGGCGACACCGAAAAGGAGAAGCCAGGCAAAATTGGAGACGACAAGGGTGCCGACTAAACCGAGACGGAACTTCGGCTTTTTGGCAAATCTTTTGCTGGCGATGGCTGAGGTGAGGTCAACGATTTGAGGCACTTATACTATTGTAGGTGGGGATGCGGAGGCGTCAACCCATGGTAAGTTTGCGGGTAGATTGTATTTAAAAAGTTATGCAATAAACTGGCTTGGAGCTACTTACAAATTAGAAAAATGAGTAAATAGGTTAGGATTGATGTGGTTTGGCGGGGGGATAGTAGATGGAAGCGAGGATGGAGACGGCGAGGACGAGGAGGACGAAGCCGAGTGTCCATGGGATGGGCAGGTGGATGTAGCCTGAAATGAGCATTTTGACGCCGATAAAGGAGAGGATAACGGCGAGGCCGATATTCAGGTAGGCGAAGAGTTTAATGAGCCCTGCTATGGCGAAATAGAGGGCGCGGAGGCCGAGAACGGCGAAGGCGTTGGAGGTTAGGACGATGAAAGGATCGCGGGTGATGGCGAGGATGGCGGGGATGGAATCGATGGCGAAAACGAGGTCGGTGGTGCCGAGGGCGATAAGGACAAGGAGGAGGGGGGTACCAACCCAGCGTTTGCCTTGGCGGACAAAGAAGTGGCCGTCGTGGAAATGGGGGGTGATGGGAATGAATTTGCGAGCGATCCGGACAAGAGGATTTTGGTCGGGTTGAACTTTAGCGTCGCCACCTTTGAGAAGTTTGATCCCCGTGTAAACAAGGAGGGCGCCGAAGACATAGATGAGCCACTGGAAGCGATTGATCAGAGCGATCCCGGTAAAGATGAAGAGAGCACGAAGAAAGAGAGCTCCGATGATGCCCCAGAAAAGGGCGGGGAACTGGGCTTTTTCGGGGACGGCGAAATAGGCGAGGAGAACCGCGAAGACAAAAACGTTATCCACACTGAGGGAGAGTTCGACGATGTAGCCGGTAAAGAATTCCATGGCGGGTTGAGTGCCAAGGGTGAGGGCGATGACCACACCGAAGGCCAAGGCGAGGGCGACCCAGCCGGCGGTGGCTTGGAGAGAGCGGCGAAGATCGATGGGGCGAGGGTCGCGATGGAAGAGGATCAGGTCGGTCGCGAGGAGGGCGAGGACGAGCGGTCCGAAAAGAATCCAGCCGAGATGAAGGTGAGACATTTCCACGAAGTGACTTGGTAGCAGGAAGATTCGGATCGGCCAAGAGGAAGTGAGTCGGGGCGTGACAGGAGGGGCAGGGAGAGGGCACTTTGGAGGTTATGAGTAGCCAATCGTTGAAAGGGAAGGTGGGCCTAGTCTTTGGGGTAGCGAATAAGCGAAGTATTGCTTGGGGTATCGCCAAGGCGTGGTCGGATGCGGGGGCGAAGTTAATTTTTAATTATCAGGGGGATCGCTTAAAGGAGAATGTGGAAGAGTTGGCGGCGACATTCGGGGCGGAGACCCCGGTGGCCCCTTGTGATGTGAGTCGGGATGAAGATATCGCGAAGTTTTTTGATTTTGTAAAAGGGAAGGCTCCGAAGGTTGATCTGCTCTTGCATAGCGTAGCGTTTGCTCCGAAGGAGGCTTTAGAGGGAAACTTTGTCGATACGACACGAGAAGCGTTTCGCGTGGCACACGACATTAGTGCGTACTCGTTGGTGGCGGTAAGCCGAGCGGCGGCTCCGCTGATGACAGAGGGGGGAAGTATTGTAACGATGAGTTACTACGGGGCGGTGAAAGTGGTTCCGCATTACAATGTGATGGGAGTGGCCAAGGCGGCGCTGGAAGCGAGTGTGCGATATTTGGCGTACGATCTGGGTCCGAAAAAGATTCGCGTGAATGCGATCAGCGCGGGGCCTGTGAACACCTTGGCAGCGCGTGGGATTAGTGGATTTGGGGCGATGTTGTCCCACTATGAGGCGCACGCACCTTTAAAGCGGAATATCACCTTGGAGGAGTTGGGTGCGATGGGAGTATTTCTGGCGGCAGACGGATCGGCGGGAATTACGGGGCAGACGTTGTATGCCGATTCGGGCTACAGCGTGATGGGAATGTGAAGGCCGGCGAAAAGATCGCCCGGAAACTTCTGCTCTGGGACATCGATGGGACCATTCTCCATACTGGAAAAGCGGGGGAGACGGCCTTGGGTCGGGCGATGGAAAAACTGTATGGAATCAATCGAGGACTGCAGGGATTGGAGATCGCAGGCCGGACGGACAAGTGGATTGTGGAGCAGCTTCTGGGGAGGGATGAAAAACCGAACGGTCCTGAGGAGGTGGGACAGTTTCTGGATGTGTATGTGGAACTGCTGGCGGATGAGTTGCCCCGAAGGAACGGGGGATTGCATCCAGGGGTTTTGGGGATTCTGGAAGAGGCCCATCAGAGGCCAGAGTTGGTGCAAGCTTTGCTGACGGGAAACATTGAAAAAGGAGCGAGGTTGAAGTTGACGCGGTATGGGGTGAATCATTTTTTTGACTTTGGGGCTTTTGCGGATGATTCCTCGATTCGCAATGAGTTGGGTCCGCACGCAAAGCGGAGGGCAGAGGAAAAGCATGGTGAAGAGTTTCCTGCCGAAAGAATCTTTGTTATTGGGGACACGCCCCATGATGTGGCCTGTGCAAGGGCGATCGGGGCAAAGGCGATTGCGGTGGCGACAGGTTCATTTACGAAGCGACAGCTAAAAGATTGCGGAGCGGATGCGGTCTTCACCGATTTGGCTCATCCAAAGGCTTTTTTTGATTTACTGATCTAAGGGTTGGGGAGGTGGATTCCTCCTGACTTGCGATTCTTCTGTGGTTTGCCATGAAAGGAGATGGCTCATGGTCTTCTCGCTCTTTGTTTACGGCTTGGGGTAGTGCTGGGCTCGACATCTTTGTTAGTTCATGGAACGGCAACTCCAGAACAGCACCAGAAGTTGGTCGAAACTTGTCGTTGGCTTTCGAAGCAGGATTTGTCTTACGCCCAGTCGTGGCAACCCCCAGGGCATCCGTATATCATCACGATGGACTGTTCGAATACGGTGCGTTTTATTGTGTGGAAAGTTTTTGGGTTTGATATTCCGAGGACGGCTTCGGACCAGTATCTCTATTTTAAAAAGAAGGGGAAGATTAGGTCAGTGCCGATGGAGTCGGACGGGAAAGTGGATTCGGAAAAACTGATGACGGAGATGAGGAGTGGGGATCTGCTTTATTGGGAATGGACTTATAACGTGCCTCGGGATCCGCCGATCAGTCATGTGATGATTTATTTAGGTCGGAAGAAGGGTGGGGAGGCGATGGTGGCGGGTTCCTCGCAAAGGATGGATGGGGAGCGAGGAGGTGGGGTGGATGTGTATGCGTTCGATCCGAATGCGCCTTGTGGAAACGCAAAGAACTTTTTTAACTTTGTCACTCATCGTGGGCGGTTGGTGGCGTATGCTCGACCGACGGCGCAGGTGGGGTGGGCTGAGCGAGGAGGGCTAGAATAGAGTTGGCATGCCTTCGATAAGAAAGCGGATATCTGAAAGTCGGCCGGCCCGAGTGGCCGCTTCCATGAGGCGTTGGGGAGGCTCGTGAAGGGGTTCGTAACTGAGGCGGTAGGTGCCAAAGTGCATTGGCACAAGGAATTTTGAGCGAAGATCGCCAAAGGCGCGGAGGGCTTGTTCGGGGGTCATATGATTCTCACCAAATTTCGGACCGTGGTAGGCCCCGATGGGCAAAAGGGAGACTTCTGGGCGAAACTTTTTCCCAATCTCACGAAACCCTGGAAAATAACCGGAATCGCCTGCGTGGTAGACGGTGCGTCCTCCCATATCGATGACATAACCACCGTAGCCGCGGTGGTGATCAGTGACCTTGCGTGCGCCCCAGTGTTTGGCGGGAACAAAGGTGATGGCGGCCCCTGGAAAGCGAAGTCGTTCCCACCAGTTGATTTCGTAGACTTTTTCAAAACCTAAGCCGTGCACAAGGTCGCCAACTCCAGCGGGCACGACAATGGGTTGATTGGCGGCAATCCGGCGGAGGCTGCGTCGGTTGAGATGATCAAAATGGGCATGAGTGATGAGAACGAGGTCGATGGAGGGAAGGTGGTGGTGGGCCAGCCCGGCGTGGCGGAGGCGCCGAACGACAAGAAGCCAGTTGGCCCAGTTGGGATCGACAAGAATGTTGCCATGGGGTCCTTGAATCAGAAAGGAGGCGTGGCCGATCCAGGTGATGCAGATCTTGCCTGCTTTAAGTTTAGGAAAGAGGGGAGGAAGATGCTGGCGTGTGCCCCGCTTGCGCGAAAAAAGAGCAGGGAGGATGACATCGGTGATAAAGCGGTGCGGGGCCCGTTTCTTGTGAGCTGAAGCCCGAGGACTCAAGACAAAGAGAATGGTGGCAAATGAGGCGGGAGGCAACCTTGAGAGCAAGATTGGCTGAGAATACGAATCTGGGCATAGTTGGTTGGTGATGAGCGTTCCGAGCAAAGCTATCTTGCGCGAAGAGATTCGTGGGCGACTCCTGCAGATGAGTGAAGGAGCGAGAGCGGAAGCTTCCCAGCAGATTGAGAAGCACCTTTTGGAGCGGGTGGAGTGGCAGGTGGCGGGGGTAGTCGCTCTTTTCTTGTCGTTGACTGATGAACCGCAAACAAGGGGTATTCTGAGGGCGGCTTGGGCGGCGGGTAAGAGAGTGGCTTTACCAAAGATCGATATCCGAGAGGGATTGACTTGGTGGCAAATGTCTTCGGCTCACCTTCCGGAATCATCGAGTTTGTGGGAGCCTTCTCCGGAAAAATCGGAGCGAATCGCGGTGACAGAGATCGATGGTTTTGTGGTGCCAGGGCGGGCTTTCACTTGTGCGGGGGCTCGTTTGGGGCGAGGTGGGGGGCACTATGATCGGGCCTTGGGCCAGCGTAAACGGGGCTCTTGGGTCGCGGGATTATTTTTTGCGGCTCAAGAACTGGAGCATCTTCCCCAAGAGCCACATGATATAAAACTCCCAGCGGTCGTGACCGAAAACGGGTGGAGAGATGTACGATGAGGGATAAGGAGAAACCATTCCTTGAGCACATCGAGGATTTGCGTGGGGTGGTTTTGAAGTGCGCCGGAGCGATTGGGGTGGGTTCGATTTTGGGAGTTCTTGGAATTGGTCGAGTGATGGAAATCTTGCGATGGCCTTTGGAGCAAGCTCAGGTGGGGTCGCCGAAGGCGATGCCGGCGACGCTCTTGGCCTTGCAGGTAACCGATCCGATGACGGTGACACTGCAAATTGGTATTGGAGCAGGAATTCTTCTGACCCTGCCACTAGTTCTCTTGTTTATCGGACAATATCTTCTGCCCGCGCTCGAAAGCAAAGAGAGGGGCCTGGTGCTGCCTGCGTTTACAGTGGGTGCTTTTCTCTTTTTGGCGGGAGTTTCTTTTTGTTATTTTCTGGTATTGCCCGGAGCCTTGCGTTTTTTTCAGGAATTTAATCGTTGGTTGGGCTTGGAGACGAGTTGGACGATGGCGAGTTATACTGACTTCGTCTTGCAAATGCTGGTTGGATTTGGGGTATCTTTTGAACTTCCTCTGGTGATGGTGATTCTGGCTCGGTTGGGTATTTTACAGAAAGCGGTGGTAGCGGCGCACCGACGTCATGCGGTTGTCGCACTGATGGTGGTCTCCGCTTGCGTAACTCCAACTTCGGATCCATTTAACCTGGCTCTAATGTTTGTTCCCCTTTACGGGCTTTTTGAGTTGGGTCTGGCGGGAATGGGATGGGCGGAAAAGTATTCGAGGGATGGTAGATGTTCTTCGACGAACCATCCTGTCTTGTGAATAATTCTTTCTTTGGTTGAAGATTTTCAGCAGACCGATATCTTGTATCCCATATTGGACTGGAATAGTCGCTAGGACAGAATACACCGTTTGAAAGAGAAGGAGAATTTTCGTTCTGTGGTCATGCCCTTGGCCTATGCGGGCGGGGGGATTGCACTATTAGCACTGTTTTGGGAAGGGGTGAGCGTGATGGATGGGGGCAAGTGCACTGATGCGATCTGGGTACCCGCGGTATTCTTTTTGGCGTTGCCGATTCTCCTTAGCGGGTACCGCTGGTTGAGAGGCCACTATAATAAGCGGTTGACGGCTTAGTGTAAGAATGGTGCAGGCAGGTTCGAGTCGCTTGATAAAGCGGGGGGTCTGTTTGGGGTGATAGAAAAAGCTCTGATTCGGAGATTTCCGCCCGCATTGAAATGGGGCAGAGTAGTTCTGATGCCTACGGTCTTTTTAAAAACATATGGTTGTCAGATGAATGAGCGGGACACCGAGCAGGTGGCCCGACAACTGTTCGACCGTGGATATACTCGTGCTACTTCAGAGAAAGAGGCAGACGTGATTTTGCTGAATACTTGTAGCGTACGAGAACTGGCGGAGCAGAAGGCCTTACGGAAGATGAGTAATCTGCGGGCTTTGCGGAAGGCGAAACCAGAGGTTGTCTTGGGTTTTCTTGGTTGCATGGCACAGCGGCGCGGGGATTCCTTGGAAAAGGATATGGCGGGCCTGGATCTGGTGGTGGGCACGCAAAAGTTTCATCGGGTGGCAGATCTTGTCGATCAGGCGCGGGAAGCGCGATTGGGCGGACGTCCAAAGTTTTTTGCAGAGGTGGGGGAGGAGGAGGGTTCGGAGAAAACAATTCGCGATCACACTTTAGCCCCGAAGCAGGTGACTGCTTTTGTCTCGGTGATGCAAGGCTGTGATATGCACTGTTCATTTTGTATCGTGCCGACGACACGAGGGAAGGAGAGGTCTCGGCCGATTTCCGAGATTCTCACAGAAGTGCGGGGTTTGGTAGAGCAGGGGGTAAGGGAAGTTACTTTACTGGGTCAGATCGTGAATATGTATGGGCGAAGAGATATTCCGATGGTGGAAGGCAAAAGCGCATTTGTGCAACTGCTGGAGGAGTTGGAAAGAGTCAAAAGTTTGGAGAGGATTCGTTTTACATCGCCCCATCCCCGAGGGATGAAAGCTGATTTGGTGGGATGTTATGGAAGATTAACGAAGCTATGTGAGCATTTGCATTTGCCTGTGCAATCGGGTTCGGACCGCATCTTAAAGAGGATGGGGCGTGGGTACACCGCGGCTCAGTATCGCAAAACAATTCAGGAGGTGCGAAAGGCTTGTCCTGGGGTCGGTCTGACGACTGACATTATTGTAGGGTATCCTGGGGAGACGGAGGAGGATTTCATAGCCACGAGGGATCTAATGGAGGAGGTGGGATTTGATAATGGCTTTATCTTTCGGTATTCCCCGCGGGAGGGGACACGGGCGGTGAGTGAGCCGGGGGAGGAAGTTCCTGAGGCGACTAAGGAGAAATGGAATACGGACTTACTGGAAGTGTTGGATCGGCAAGCGGCGGCGAGCGCAAAGATTCGTGTGGGGTCGCTGCAACAAATTCTGGTGGAGGGGCCGAGCAAAACGAACGCGAGTCGCCTGATGGGGCGAACTCGGCAGAACCGCTTAGTGGTTTTTGAGGGTGGTCCGCGGCATGTCGGTCAACTGCTGACCGTGCGAATTACTGAATCGACAGGGTTTACGGACTACGCGGATCCGTCCATCCTCGGCTAAGAATTTCCTGATGATCTACTCTTTCTCACTTTCTCAAGTTGCGGTCTGGTTGGGGTTTGGCCTGATTTGTACTCATGGCTGGGCTTTGTTTGATTTGGCGAAAACGACTGAGTGGGCAAAGAGGTTTCCGCGAAATGATCTCTTGGGTGGAGTTTTACTTGGGCTGGCAACGGCTTGGGCGGCTTGGCTAGCGGGCACGATTAATTTAATGGAGTACACCCGATTCCGTCCCTTATTTGTTCTGGGGGTGATTGGGCTAGGGGTATCGAGCTGGTTGAATGTCAGGGAGTTTATTGCGGTGCGTTCCTTAGGAGTACTTTGTCTTCTTGGTGCAAATGTTCTGCTGGATGCGGCTTTTCTCAGGGAGGATGCGACGCGTCTGGTGGTGGTGGCTTATGCCTACCTGATTATAGTGGAAGGAATGGTGATGGTGGGGGCGCCTTACTGTCTGCGTGATGGGATCGCTTGGGGATTGGCTACTCCAGGGCGGAGTCGTTTCCTACTTTCGGCAGGATTGATTTCTGGGATTGTCCTGATGGTTTTGGGAATATGGGTGTACTGATAAAGGGGGCGGAGGCAGAGCGGAGATGAGAATCCTCGTCTTGCGAGGCGGGGCTTTAGGTGATTTTCTGCTAACTTTGCCCGCAGTAGCGGGGCTTCGCGAAAAGTGGCCCGAGGCGGAGATTGAAATGGTGGTGGCGGGAAAATTCGGAGAGCTGGTCAGAGGACCTGGGGCGGTGAATGCGATTCGACCGATCGACGAACCTGGACTAGCCAGTTTTTACGCTGCAGGAGGCTCGTTGGACAGGCGGTGGGCGGATTATTTTACCGAATTTGATTTAACGATTTCCTATCTTTTCGATCCAGACGGAGTTTTTGCGGCGAACTGGCAAAGAGCTGGAGGAACTGGGCAGTACCTTGCTCACGATCCAAGAAATCCTTCGGAAGCGGCATGGCGACACCTGTGCAAGCCTTTGGCGGAGTTAGGTGTGACGGCGGGAGATGGGCGAAGGCTATACGGGACGAGTTTATTTTCGGAAGAGGCGAGAAGAGAGCGGAGCGATGAACTTCGACTGGTGATTCATCCGGGAAGTGGGGGAAAGAAAAAGTGTTGGCCGTTGGAGGAGTGGTTGCGGGAGTTGGATGGTTTTGATTATCCGTTGCCTTGGGGGGTGACCTGGTTGGCGGGTGAAGCAGAGGAGGATTTTTCTGTTGGGTTACCGGAAAAGTGGCGGAGAGAGCCTCATGGAATCATGCAGAACCGTCCGTTGTCGGAAGTTTTCCGGGTGGTGCAGTCGGCCGATCTTTATTTGGGCCACGACAGTGGGATTAGTCATTTGGCGGCATGGAGCGGGGTGAAGTGCGGCCTGCTCTTTGGCCCGACTGATGCAAAGATTTGGGCGCCCGCGGGGGGTTGGGTGCAAAGCTGGAGTCGGAGTGGGGAGTGGCCGAAAGGGGGGGAGTTGCGGGATTGGTTTCGAGGGATTCTTGTCGGCGAAGGTGGATGAGGATAAGTTGGGTATGTTCTTATGATCATTGTACTTCGGCCTAAGACGGAGGAATCCCTCATCACGCAAGTGGAAGCGGAGGTGAGGAAACTTGGTTATGAACCGAGGTTGATACGGGGGGAGATTCAGACGGTGATTGCGGCGATTGGGGACGAACGTGGGCATCCTTCGCTGGAGTCTCTGGGGACTTGGCCCCAGGTGGAATCGGTTTTGCCAGTGCAAAGGCGTTACAAGCTGGTGGCGCAGGAGGGCCGAAGGAGTGCGAGCGTGGTCGTAGCCAATGGGGTAGGGATTGGTGGAAAGGAGCCGTTTCGTCTGATGGCAGGGCCGTGTTCGGTGGAATCAGAAGAGCAGATTCTGGCGGTAGCTCGGGCGGCAAAGAAGGCGGGGGCGACTTTTCTGCGTGGAGGGGCGTACAAACCGAGAACTTCGCCGTACGAATTTCAGGGTTTAGGCGAAAAGGGGTTGGAGTTGCTGGCTTTGGCGAAAAAGGAGACGGGTTTGGGCATCGTGACGGAGCTGCTGTCGGAGAAGCACGTGGAGAAAGTGGCGGCGGTGGCAGATCTTTTGCAAATAGGCGCGCGGAACGCACAAAACTTTTCCCTGTTGCAAACGGCCGCAGGGTCGGGCAAAGCGGTGATGCTGAAGCGTGGGTTGGCGATGAAGGTGGAGGAGTGGTTGATGGCGGCAGAGTACGTGATGAGTGCAGGCAATGGGCAGGTGATTCTGTGTGAGCGTGGAATTCGGACGTTTGAGACGGGGATGCGGAACACCTTAGATTTGGGGGCGGTAGCGCTGGCGAAGAGGGAGAGTCATTTGCCCGTGGTGGTAGATCCGAGTCAGGGAGCGGGTCGAGTGGATCTAGTGATTGCGCTGAGTCGGGCGGCGGTGGCGGTAGGAGCGGATGGATTGCTGGTGGAGGTGCATCCGCTACCCGCGGAGGCGAAGAGTGATGGTCAGCAGCAGCTGGACTTATCGGGGCTGAATCTTTTGGTAGAAGAAATTGCGCCGCACGTGAAGGCGATGGGGAGGGCCGGATGAAGGAGAGAATGAGCAAACCAGGAGTACAGAAAGTTCTAGTGATTGATGACGAGGCGGATGTGGCGTACTCCTTTCAACGGGTGTTGGCGGAGGAGCCGGTGGAGGTGGTGGGGGTGACGAGCGGGGTGGAGGGTTTGAAGCAGTTACGGAAGCAAAAGGTTGATCTGGTGTTATTGGATGTACGAATTGGGGAAGAAGACGGACTGGAGATATTTCGGCAACTGAGAAAAGAGCATCCGAGGCAGTTGGTCATTGTGATGACAGCGCATGGGACGGCGCAGACGGCGATTGAAGCGATGAAGTTGGGTGCATTTGATTATATTTTAAAGCCGTTTGATGTGCCGGAGCTTTTGGCGACCTTGCGACGAGGATTGCAGACGGCTGCTTCGATGCAGGAGTTAGTGGCTGGAGAAGGAAAAAAGGCGACAGCTGAGATTGGGGCAGCTCCAGGGTTAATTGGAACTTCCCCCGCTATGCAAAAAATCTACAAATTAGTGGGGCAAGTTGCGCGATCGGATGCGGCGGTGCTTCTTTTGGGGGAGAGCGGAACGGGGAAGGAGTTGGTGGCGCGGGCGATTTACGCGAATAGCTTGCGGGCGGCGCGACCCTATGTGGCGATTAACTGCGCGGCGATTCCTGATACCTTGCTGGAGAGTGAGTTGTTCGGGCATGAGCGGGGAGCATTTACGGGGGCGTTGACCCAGAGAATTGGAAAATTTGAGAGGGCAGATGGCGGGACCATCTTTTTGGATGAAATTGGGGATATGCCGTTGGGGTTGCAGGCGAAGCTGCTTCGGGTTTTGCAGAACGGGGAATTTCAGCGGTTGGGTGGCGATCAGACCTTACGGACGCAGGTAAGGGTGATTGCAGCCACGAATAAAGATTTATCTGCGATGGTAAGGGAGAAGACTTTTCGTGAGGACCTGTATTATCGGATCAACGTAGTGCAAATTCAGTTACCACCTTTACGGGAGCGATCGGCGGATGTGTTGCCTTTAGCGGAATATTTTTTGGTGCGGAGCGCCAAGGAGAGAGTTTTGATATTTTCGGCGGCGACGAGGAAAGTGATGCAAGCCTATGGTTGGCCCGGGAATGTGCGAGAGTTGGAGAATGCGGTCACCCGAGCGGTGGTCTGCGCGGCGGCGGAAGCGATTGTGCCAGGAGATTTGCCACCCGAAGTAGCGGGTCAGATTGTTCCTTTGGCGGGGAGTAGGGGTGGAGATTGGTGGGAACAGATTCGTGGGGAGGCGGGTGTATCCGGGGATCTGCTGGCGGCAGGGGAAAAGATGTTGGTGGAGCGGGCGTTGGGGGAGGCGGATGGTAATGTGAAGCGAGCGGCGGAAATATTAGGGGTAACTCGTGCGGCATTGCGGACGCGGGTGAGCCGGTATGCGTTATCCTCGAATGACTAGTTTAGGAAACTAACTTCCCTAAAGCTTTTGGAAGCGGGCAGGTAAAGAGAAGTTCTTGTTTGCTCAGGGGATGGGGGAAGCGCAGGAAGCAGGAGTGGAGGCCGAGGCGCTTCGCGGGATCGGTTTTCGCTCCATATTTTTCATCACCGACAATCGGGCAACCGACGGCAGAGAGTTGAACGCGGAGTTGATGGCGGCGTCCAGTTTCGAGGGTGAGTTCGACGAGAGAACGGTGGCGGTTTTTCTTGAGAAGCCGGTAGTGGGTGATGGCGTGGCGGGTGAGAGTGGAGGCAGGCCGGATAAAAACCTTAAAAGGATTGGATTCGTCGAGATCGGACTCGAAGGTACCTGATTCTTGAGGGAGATGGCCCTCGACGACCGCTTCGTATTTCTTTTCGAAGGTATCCCAGTTCTTCTGCAAGGTCTCTTTGGCCTCAGGGGTTTTAGCAAAAACCATCAGGCCGGAGGTTTCGCGGTCAAGTCGATGAACGATCCAGACGCGTTCTTTGGATCGGGTGTGAGATTGACGGAGATAATCGGTGAGTTGGAAGTAGGCGGTTTTTTCGGGTTCGGCTTCGCTGGCGATACTGAGGAGGTTGGTGGGCTTCTCGATGACGAGGAGGGAGGCGTCTTCGAAGAATATCTTAATGCCAGAAGGGAGGGTAGTTTTTGGAATGGCGAAGCGATCGGAGCGAATGGAGACGGTATCGCCAATGGCGAGTGGGTGATTGAACTGGGAAACTGGGCGACCGTTGACGGTGACGGCTTGGAATTTGAGCCAGGTACGGATCTGCTTCTTTTTCTCATCGGGCCAAGCGGAGAACATCTGTTCGAGAAGAGGTCCTGGTTGAGAGATAATGAAAGGATTGGGCACCGCGCAAGCTTGGAGCAAAAAGGGTGCGATGGGAATGTTTGGAGATTGGTCGAAAAGGGGGAAAGGGGTAGAGTTTGGGGATGAGGATTCTTTTTTTGGGCGATGTGGTGGCGGAGTACGGCCGTGAGGCGGTGCGGGACGGGATGCCACGATTGATTGAAGAGTTTGCCCCGGATTTCATCGTGGTGAACGGGGAAAATGTGGCAGGGGGAAACGGAATTACGCCGAAGTTGGCTTACGATATTTTTCGGGCGAAGGTGGATGTGATTACTTTGGGGGATCACTGCTGGGATCAGAGGGAGATTATGGGTTTCTTTGCGGAGGAGCCGCGGTTGATTCGGCCGTTTAATTTTCCTAGCACTTGCCCGGGAAAGGGTTCGATTGTGGTGACGGGAAATGGCAAGAAGCTGGGGGTGGTCAATGCGATGGGTCGAACTTTTATGAAGGCGAATGTGGATAATCCTTTTCTGATGATGGATCCGATTTTGGAAGAGCTGCGGAAAGAGACAAAGGTGATCCTGGTGGATTTTCATGCGGAGACGACTTCGGAGAAAATTGCCTTTGGGCACGCCTTTGACGGGAAGGTCTCGGCGGTGGTGGGCACGCATACCCATGTACAAACAGCTGATGAGAAGGTGTTGGCGGGCGGGACGGCTTACATTACGGACGTGGGGTTTTGTGGGGCACACGATTCAGTGATTGGGCGGGAAAAAGGTTTTATCGTGGATCGATTTAGGACCTTGATGCCAGTGAAGATGCATCTGGCGACGGCGGGAGTGCAGTTGGACGGGGTGGTGATCGATGTGGATGAGGAGACGGGGAAGGCAACCGCAATTCAGAGGATTCAACGACCGAAGTGAATCGGGTAGAGCCGCTGACGGTATCTGCGTTGACGGGGCAGATTAAGGAGATACTGGAGGATCAGGTGGGTGAGGTGTCGGTGACAGGGGAGATTTCGAATTTACGGCAGCAATCTTCGGGCCACTACTATTTCACCCTGAAGGATGAGGGGTCCCAGATTCCTTGTGCTCTGTTTAAGGGGTCGGCAGGGCGGTTGGCGGTGGCTCCGAAGGATGGAGCGAAGGTGGTGGTGGAGGGGGAGGTATCGGTCTATGCGCCTCGGGGGGCGTATCAGTTGATCGTGAGAAATCTCAAGCCGGTGGGGAAGGGAGATTTGCACCAGCGGTTTGAGGAGTTGAAGCGAAAGTTGCAGGGGGAAGGATTGTTTGATGAGTCGCGCAAGAGGCAGATTCCTGAATATGTGGAGAGGGTGGGAATTATCACGAGTCCGACGGGGGCGGCGGTGCGGGATGCGATTCATGTTTTGCAGAGAAGGTGCCCTCGGGTTCAGTTGACGGTATTCGGAGTGAAGGTGCAGGGTGAGGGAGCGGCGGAGGAGGTGGCGGAGGCGATTGGGGAGATGGGGAGGCGAGATTTTGATGTGCTACTGGTGGTGCGTGGGGGAGGAAGTTTGGAAGATTTGTGGGCTTTCAATGAGGAGGTGGTGGCGCGGGCGGTGGTGGCGAGTCCCATTCCGGTGATCAGTGGGGTGGGGCATGAGACCGATTTCACGATCTGTGATTTTGCGGCGGATGTGAGGGCGCCGACTCCTTCGGCGGCGGCGGAGATAGTGAGTCGGCCTGATGTGGATTGGGTTGAGGAACTGCGGTCGTGGAGGGATCGGTTGGGGGAGGCGGCGGTGGATTTCTTGGAGGAGAAGAGGAGGAGGTTGGGAGATTTAGCGGGGAGCTATGTTTTTCGAGAGCCGCGAAAGATGGTAGAGATGAGTGGGCAGAGGGTGGATGAGTTGGCGGTGCAGTTAATGCGCGGATTGGAAAGCGGATGGAGATATCGAAAGCAGTACGCGGAGGGATTGTTGGGGCGATGGGCAACGCTGAGGCCTGAGCGGAGGTTAAGGGAGTTGTCTTTGCGGGTGCAGGCGGCGGCAGACCGATTAAGAGCGATGGGGCCTGAGGAAACGCTGAAGAGGGGGTATGCGCTGGTACAGACGGCTGAGGGGAAATTGGTTCGAAATGTTGAGCCCGCACGGAGGCTTGGGGACTTGGTTGTGAGGTTTTCTGATGGAAAGCTAGAGGTTAAAGTGAAAGGGAAATGAGTGGTGAGGTTATGAAAGAAAAGGTTATGGCTTCGATTTTAGGATTATGAAAAAAGTGTCCCTACTTAACCCTTGTTTAGTTGTTGGGCTGGTCTTGGGATTGTGGATACCGACTATGGCTCAGAGTCAATCCGAGGTCGGTCCGACAAAGGTCAATGAGACGAACGAAGTTACTCCTTTGACTTTGCCTGGTGCGGAAACCTTTATTTTCAAAAAGGTAGGGGAGACCGAACTTCGACTTCACGTGGTGAAGCCAAATGATTGGAAAGCGTCCGATAGGAGACCGTGTTTGGTGGCTTTCTTCGGTGGAGGTTGGACCAGTGGCAATCCCGCCAAGAGCATCACCTATGCGAAGTGGGCGGCGAAATATGGTCTGGTGGGAGTGGCTCCAGATTATCGAACGAGAAAACGGTTCGATACAAAACCGGAGGATTGTGTGGCGGATGGGCGGGCGGCGGTGCGATGGATTCAGGACCATGCGAAGGAGTTGGGGATTGATCCAGGGAAGATTGTGGTACAGGGATCGTCGGCTGGGGGGCATGTAGCGGCGTGGACAGCAATAACTGATCCTGTGGCCCCAGAGTTGGCTTCCGATCCTGTGCCGAGTCCTGTTCCGATGGGATTGATTCTGTTGTGGCCGGTAACGGATACGGGAACGAACGGGTATGGTGGGCCGAAACGTTTTGGAAATGACGAGGCACGGGCGAATAACCTTTCGGTGACGGGTCGGATGCCTAGCAAGATGCCGCCTACGCTGATCTTTCACGGGACGGCGGATGCGACGGTGAAGTATGCCAATACGGAGGAGTTTTTGGCCAAGATGAAGACAAATGGGAATGAGTGTGAGCTGATTTCGTTTTCAGGGGCGCCCCACAGTCCGAACTCTTCCAAGTGGGGAGAGGCGGCGGCGGCGGTTAAAGCGAAGATCGAACAGGAGAGCCTGAAGTTTTTGGAAACGTTAGGTCTGGTAAGTTCAGAACAAGCATCGGTAGGCGGGAAGACGACGGACAAGAAAGACGGGGAGTAGTCTTTGTTTAGGTTCGTTTGCTTTGTCAGCCTGTGGGGGTTCTGCCTGAACCTTGAGGCGGGAGAAAAATTTCTTCTGATGCAGGAGGCTCGGTTGGGCCAGCTGAAGTCCGCCTATGCGGGGAGGGAAGATGCCAACCTTCCGCCCGAAGCGAAGGCGATAGCGACGAAGATCGTAAAGGAGGCGGACAAGAGGATGGGGAAGCCGGTGATCAGCATCACGGAGAATGAAAACCTGCAGGCCAGTAAGGATCCGCACGACTATTTCAGCATTGGACGATATTTCTGGCCGGATCCCAGCAAGCCGGATGGGTTGCCTTGGATCAATCGGGACGGGGAGACCAATCCGGATGCGGTGAAAGCATCGGATGAGAAGAAGTTGGGAGAGATGATCCATGCGGTGGAGTATCTCGCCTTGGCCTATTATCTAACAGGGGAGGAGAAGTATGGTGCCGAAGCGTCTCGGTTTTTGCGGGGATTCTTTCTGGATGCGGAGACCAAGATGAATCCTCATTTGGATTACGGTCAGAGTGTTCCCGGTAAGGCAACAGGACGGGGATGGGGGCTGATCGATACCAGGGGTTTTATGATCCTCCCTGATGTGCTGAAGTTGCTGGAAAAGTGCCCTGCGTGGAAAACGAAAGACCGCGAGGAAATGAAGGCCTGGTGGACGGCCTATGGGGATTGGATGCAGACGAGTAAGATCGGTTTGCAGGAAAAAAAGGCGCCCAATAATCATGGGGTAGCCTACGACGTGCAATTAGCAGCAGTTTTAGTGATGGCCGAGCAGGAGGACGAGGCGAGGAAAGTTCTGGGAGAGTCATTGCCTGCCCGGTTGGGCGCTCAGATCACCCCAGAGGGGAAGCAGCCGAGGGAATTAGTTCGGACGAAAAGCTGGTCGTACAGCTGCTTTAATCTGAAGAATATTTGCAAGGGGGCGGTGATGGCCCGGGCGTTAGGAATCGATCTTTGGAGTCATGAGGGAGAAGGGGGCAGGGGGAGTTTAAGGAAGGCGATGCTTTATCTTGTTCCTTTTTTAAGAAATTCTGGAGGTTGGCCGGAGAAGCAGATCACGAAGTTTGATTGGAAGGAGGCTCGTGTTTGGTTGAATGACGGGGCAGTGGTTTATGACGACACAGGAATCCGAAGCGCTCAGAAAGAGTTTGCCCCAATGGAGAAAGCTGACGTGGAGGATTGGGTTTCGACACCGACCCAGAAATGAGGTTTCGCGCACGGCTTTTTAGCGATACCCTAACTTTATAGTGAGATCTTTTCTAACTTGGTTCGCATGGGTGTCTCTTGGCCTGGGGATGGCTTCCATCGGATGGGGTGAGGGCAAAGAGTCGGCCCATTGGAAAAGTTTTCAGTCGGCGACTGATCGTTCCTTGGCGGAGATCCTGACCGACTACTCCTACGCTGGATATGAGCATGGGGAGAAGGGTATTCCCGATGTGGAGGGGCCTATCTTTAAGGTGACCGATTACGGTGCGAAAGCGGACGATGCGATTTCGGATGAGGATGCGATTCGGAAAGCAATTGCGGCGGCGGAGAAGGCGGGAGGCGGTGTGGTCTTATTTCCACCGGGGAAGTACCTGATTTGGATGGATCGAAAGAAAGTGGAGCCGATCCGAATCACCCACTCGGGAGTGGTACTTCGCGGGGCGGGCTGTGGTCGCGGCGGTACGGTAATCCGGCTCGTGCATTCTGGTTACGGTGTGGGCCCCTATCCGGTGAAGGGAATCGATTTTAATAAGATTCCCTATGCGTTCTTTTTTGGTCCAAAGGATGAGGAGAAATCCCAGGCGGACAAAGGGGTGGCGGTGACGGGCGCGGTCCGGAGGGGGACTTTTGAGGTGCCATTAAAATCAACGGATGGTTTCAAGCCGGGTGATTGGGTATCCTTGAAAGCAACAACATCCAAGCTGGATATGGAGTTGATGGCGGGGCTGAAGCCGGATCCCACTTGGGAGCGAATCATCCAAAAAGGATCGAGTATAAGTGAACTGCACCAGGTTGCGGCGGTGCGGGATGGAAAGCTGGTGTTGAAGGATCCGGTTTTGGTAAATCTGGGCGAGGATTTCGGGGTTAAGGTCGTCCATACGGCAATGATCGAGAACACAGGGTTGGAGGATATGACCCTGCAGGGTGGGTGGCGGCAGGTTTTCGTGCATCATCGGTCGGCTCTGGATGACGAGGGATGGGACGGGATTCTCTTTGCGAATGTGGCGAACGGGTGGGTCCGGAGATGTGGGTTCCTGAACCTCAACAGCGGGGTATACCTAAGGGATTCAGCCTTTTGTTCACTTCTGGAAAACCGATTTGCTGGCACCCGAGGTCACTATGACACGGCAGTACGAGCGAATAGCACTTTCAACCTGATGGGATTGACCGCGGAGGCGGTGGGCCCTCAGCACAGTTGCTCAACTGGAAATCGGTCGGCCGGAACGGTTGTTTGGCGCTGGAAGATGACGCCGAGTTCCTCGGTCGATTCTCACGGAAACGGGCCTTATTCGACGCTGATTGATCGGGTGAACGGGGGGACGATGACCCGCAGCGGAGGACCCGCTCCCTCTTTCCCCAATCACATGCGGTGGATGGTATTTTGGAACTTTTCCTACGATTCAACGGATGATCAGCCGATCAACCTTTGGAACTACGTGAAGGGGAAAGAAGCCAAGTTTGTGAAGCCGCTCTTTGTGGGGCTGCACGGAAAACCTGTGACTTTGGTGGCGGAAGCATTGGAAGGGAATGAGTGTCAGGGAGAGAAGGTAACTCCGGAGTCGTTGTACGAGGCTCAGTTGGGGTTGCGATTGGGAAATGTGCCGGATTGGGTGGGTTCGGCGCAAAAGGAGTGGGAAAAAGTTGTGGCGCTGGAATTGCCGCCGCATGGACTGGCCGATATCGCGAACCACGACCTGTGGGAGGAGGAGTTCGAGCTTGGGGATCTGGTCCAGGACTGGAAATCACAGATGGAGAAGCAGGAATTGGATTGGAATGTTCTGGTGGAGATTTCAACTGCGGTCCCAGCCTTGCATTGGAAAAAGGATTATGTCCTCATGCGAACCCTACTGCAGACGATGGCGACCTATGCCAACCCAGTGGCTTCGAAGGGCATCGTGCGGACGCCGATGAAAGTCACCGTGGAGAGTGAAGGCGCTGAGGTGGTGGTAAGGATGGCGATGCAGTCGGATTCTAAATCACAGACGAAGAATCAAGATGCCTTGCGGGTGGCCAAAGAGCTGGCTCCTTTGTGCCAAGGGGTGTTGGTGTCGGACCCGACGAGTTTGACGTTAACCTTGAAACGCTAAATTGCAGGCAACGAGGGATGGCGGACTGTCCACAATTCTCCCTTTTGGTTTTTCAGAGACCAACTACCGGTTTGGGTTTCGGTCAATTCCCAGCGGCCCAGCTGGGTAGAGGCTGGGGCGACGGCGTGGAGTGCGGCCAGCCAGCCATCCCCGGACAGTGAAGCTGTCTCCAGAAAGAGGGTGATGCTGTTGCCAGCGTAGAGGTGGGTGCGTGGCTGTTTACCGGCGATGGTTCTTCGAGACCCGGCCTTGGCAAAACCTTGCAGGGATTGGAGGACAACGTGGTGGGTTGAGTTATTCCAAGACAGGTTAGGGAATGAAGATTTTTCCTTCAGATTCTCCATTTCCTTTACCGAAAGGCTCTGGCCTCCAAGTAGGAGCCGGCATTTTTCCCAGACCTTGTAGTGATGAAGGTGAAGCTGCCAAGGTCCGTTCCACCAGAGGTGGGTTTCGATTTCGGCTGAGTCTCCGAGAGGGTAGGAGCAGGCGAGGTGATCTTTTTCGACGGCAAGGGAGCGGGTTTGCTGTCGGCCGTGCAGGGAACCGTCGTCCATCTGGGCTGTGAGGGAGGAGTCGATTGGGTAAGGGCCATCGGGAAGCTGGACATCGAAGCCGACGCCGGTGCGGTAGGATAGTTTGCCCCATTTATAGGGTCCGAAAACGGTGTTGGAGGTGGAGATGGCAGTGCCTGCGTTGAGGAGTTCGATTTCGCCTTCGATCGAACGAACGACCAGCTCGGCGGTGGGAAGTGGGTGGGAGAAGTCGGAGATCTCGGAAGGAAGCGGTTGTTCCGAGTCCTGCCAGAATGGGGATGAGGGGGGGAGAAGAAGTGGGGCAAGACCTTTGGCGGCCCAGTAGGGGGAGCCACCGCAGGAGTAGCGTTCGCTGAGGGGGAGAAATTCATCGATCCAGCCGAGACTGAGCAGACCTTGCGATTGAAAGATGGGTTGGCTCCAGAAGAAGTGGAGATTCTTTGAAGAAATTCTTCGGGCCAGGCCTGGGGGTACGGACGAGGCGCCGCACATTTCGGCCAGAGCGAAGGGGGCGACGGCGTTGAAGCGGTAGGTGAGGGATCGGCCGAAGGGAACATTTTCACCGGAGGTGGCAAAGAAGTGAGCGTAGTCGGGAAGGAACTCGCGGGTGAAGTTCTGCCAGCGTTTGGTGCGGGTGGGATCATTTTGGCCGAACAGTCGGCCCCACCAGAGTCCGTAGTAGTGGAAAGCGTAGGCGTTGTAGTAGTCGACCGTCTGATTGGTTCCATCGCGAAACCAGCCCTTGCCGATGGCCATGGTTTCGAGGCTGTCGAGCCATTGGTTGATCTGAGGTGCATCGGTTTTTTGGCCAAAGCCTTCTTTCTCCAAAAATGAAAGGGTGAGGACGCCGAAGAAGAGGTGGTTATTGGGGTGGAGTTTGGTGCCGCGAACGGAAGAGAACCATCGGGCAACCTGCTCTTTTTCTTTTTGGGATAAGGGATCCCATAAAAATTCTCGGGCGATTTCGAGGGCCAAGACGAGGGCGGCCATTTCAACGGTGTGTTGGTGATGGTCTTCAGTGGGACCCCAGTATTCGGGGGAGGAAGGATCGGTCCCGAGAAGGAGTGCCTGACGGAACCAATCGGCAATCGTTTTACGCGAGAGGGACTCAGGTGCTAAGGCGGGAAAAGTGGTGGGGATGGCTTGGAGCCAGTGGGCGGCCCAGAGGCAGGGGCGGGAGAAAGATTCGAGGCGATCGGCTTGGGCGCCGTGACTGCTGGGTTTTCCGAGGATGGGCAAGTCGGCCTTGCCCGGTTTCATCAGTTTGGAGAGTGGACGAAGGCCTTCCTCAGCCACTCGGAGCCAGTCGAAATATCCCCAAGATGGGTCCGGGGATGTTTCGGTTTTTTTTACCACCACTTCTCCTTTTGGCAGGCGGAGAGGGCGTCCTGAATTGGGGTGAGATAGGGATGCCACATTTTTTCCCACTCGAGCGAGACGGCTTCGTTAAAATTATCCTTTTGGAGGAGGTCGAGGACTTGGCGGGCGGGCATTTCGCCGGTTCCGGGTAGGACATAAGTGTAGGGATGCCGAGCGGAAGGTTTGAGGATGCTGTCCTTGATGTGGACGTGGCGGGTGTGGGGTTTGAGTTGCTTCCAACTATCGGCGGGGGTTTCGCCGGCGAGTCGCCAGGTGTGGTGGGAGTCCCAGATGATGGGATGGGTACGACCGAGAAGTTCGAAAAGTTTGAGGAGGGGAGGTGTGGAGGAAAAGGCGTCGTGGGTTTCGATGAGGATTTCGACCTGCCAGTTGTTTCTCTTTTTTTGTTCCTGCCACCAATTGAGGACTTCGACCGCTTGGCGGTAGTTTTCGTCGGTGAGGGGGGTGCCCCAGGTGCCGCCTCCAAAGATACGGAGGTAGGGGGTACCGATCTGTTCGGCGAGTTGGGCAAAGGAGAGAAGGGTGGCACGGCCGGCTTCGGTGTCTCCGACCAGTTTGAAGGAGGTGCCGAGGACGCGGGCGGGATGGCGGGCAAGGGAGGTACGGATAGCGGGGAGGCCGCCGGGTTGTTCGGTGAGATAGGTGGGGAGATCGATCCGGTTTTCAAGAGAGCGGAGTTCGAGGTAATCGATGGAGAATTGGTCGGCGAGGGAGAGGACTTGCTGAAGATTGAGCTCCGTGCAGCCCATCGTAGAAAAGCAGGTGAGGAAGGAGCGAGGGTTACGTGGCGCGGTCATAGACATCGAGGGTGATCAAAGATTGGAGGGGTTTTCCCTGGAGGAAGCTCTGGAGATTCTCGATGGCGAAAGAGGCGGTGTCCTGACGGCGATCTTTGGTGGGGCCGGCGATATGGGGAAGGAGGGCGATGTTGGGGAGACCGCGGAGGGGGGAGTCCTTGGGGAGGGGTTCGGTTTCGTAGACATCGAGGCCGATTTGGAGGTCGTCGATTCGGTCCTTGGCGACGCGGGCGAGAGCGGCTTCGTCGACGACGGCTCCACGACCGATGTTAATGAAGGCGCCGCCGGGGCGGATCGAGCGAAGAAGTTTTTCGGTGACGATATGGTGATTCTTTTCGGTGTAGGGGGCGAGTTCGACAATGATGTCGTGTTGGGAGAAAAGGTTTTCGAGGGAGGTTGAGCGGGTGACGCCATATTTCTGAAAGACGGCATCTGGGACGCTGGGGGAGAAGGCGGAGATGGAGACACCGAAAGGGCGGAGGAGGGGGATTAGTTCTTGGGCGATAGCGCCGAAACCGTGGAGACCGATGCTCCGGCAGAAGAGGCTTTGAGTAACGGTTTTCATGCCGTCTTTCCAAGCTCCGTCCCGGTGCATGGCGACGTTCCAGTGAGCGGAACGGCGCATGGCGGAGAGAATGAGGAGAAGACCGCATTCGGAGATAGTCCGACTGACCGAACTACCCCAATTGGTTACTTGCAGACCTTTTTCGATGAGAGAGCGGGGGACTAATTTGCGGACGCTACCTGCGAGGTAGGCGACATAGCAGAGTTGGCCTGGACCTCCGACGGGAAGATCAGAAGGAAGAGGGGGGCATCCCCAAGCACAGAGAAGGGCTTCAGCTTTTGAATCGACGATCTGTTCCGGCCAACTAGCGGGATCGGCTAAGGGAAGAAGAAGAGGGACTTGGCGCAGAGAGAGGGAATCGAGATTCGAATTCACTGAGCTAGGTAAAAAATCATCCCGCTCGGCTTGAGTGAGGGCAATAAGGACAACGGGAGCAGTCATCACGAGAACCTATGAGGAAAAGCGAGCCGAATCACGCAAAAGTAACATTGCGAATTTAAGTTCATTTATATCTTAGAGTGGGGAAGGGGTAGAAAAATTAATTAAAAAATGTTTTACCCGTTATCCAAGTGTATCTTTTTCGTATAAAATAAGGTACGGTTGTGCATGAAAAGATTCCTAATAACTCTCTGTTTTGGATCGCTACTTTGTCATTCGGGAGCTCAAGGGGCGACGCAGCGTCCGAATGTTCTTTTTATTGCAGTGGATGATCTGAAACCTGTCCTGGGCTGTTACGGAGATAAGCTGGCGAAGACCCCGAACATGGACAAGTTAGCGGCTCGAGGGATGCTGTTTGAAAAGGCGTATGTGAATCAGGCGGTGTGTGCGCCCTCTCGCAACTCTTTAATGCTGGGCGTCCGGCCTCAAACGATGGGGCTTTACGACTTGAAGACCTATTTTCGGGACATTCCCGCCTACGCGAACACGGTGACCATGGGGCAAACTTTCCAAAAAAATGGATATACGGCTGAGTCAATCGGCAAAATTTATCATGCGAGCTTAAACGATAAGCCATCCTGGTCGGTTGATAATTGGGAGTCGAAAGGGGAGACGTATGCGATCGAGGATAACCGTGCGCCGATGAAAGGGGAGAAAGGAACGACAACAGAGGCGGGAGATGTTGAAGATAATTACTATCAGGATGGAAAAATCGCAGACGAAGCTATTGCCCGTCTGAAGGCAAAAAAAGAGAACCCCAATCAACCCTTTTTGATGATGGTGGGCTTTCATAAGCCTCATCTGCCCTTTGTGGCCCCCAAGAAATACTGGGATCAGTTTAAGCCCGAGCAGTTTTCTTTGCCGGAGTTCCGTACGGCTCCTGAGGGCGCGCCCGCCTATGCCCTCGGAGAGTCGGGAGAGATCATGCAGTACAAGAAGCTTCCCGTAGATAAATTACCGTTCCCGGATGATTTCGCCCGTCACTTGATTCACGGATATTATGCGGCGACCAGTTTTACCGATGCGCAGATTGGAAAGGTGATCGCGGTACTGGACGAGCTGGGTATGGAAGAGAATACGATCATTGTTCTTTGGGGGGATCACGGTTGGCATTTGGGGGATCACGGGAAATGGTGCAAACACACCAACTACGAGGAGGCGACTCGGATTCCAATCTTGATCAGTGGTCCTGGAATTAAGCCGGGGCAACGTACCTCATCCTTGATTGAGACGGTGGATCTATATCCGACGCTGCTGGAGTTAACCGGGCAGTCCACACCCGAGACAGGCATTATCGGGGTGGGATTGGATGGAACAAGTCTGGTGCCGATTTTGAAGGACCCAAAGGCGAAGGTGAACGATTATGTTTTTCATGCCTATCCGCGAGCAGAAAAAACGGATGATACGAAGAAAAAGCTGATCGGGCGGGCAGTGAGGAATGATCGATATCGCTTGGTCGAGTGGAAAGAGCCTAACGATCCGGCAGAGAAGGCGGCGATCGAGTTGTATGATTACCAGACCGATCCGTTGGAGAAAAAGAATTTGGCTCAAGAGAATCCTGAGTTGGTCACCCAACTTCGGGTTGTTTTAGCCAAACTCCCCGAGGCCAAACCCCAAATGGGTGGCGAAGGCGCCCCCGAATCAGGGTACGAAAAGAAGCCTAAGAAAAAGAAGAAGGATAAAGCGGGAGACGGTGAGTAAAGCAAAAGGGGATCATTCATGAGAAAATATTTATTGATTCTCTTGGTCTTGGTTTCGGGGAATTCCACACGTGCGGAGGGAATTGCCGCTCCCCAAGCTGCAGGGGTGAGTAAGCCGAACATCATCTTCATTCTATCGGATGACTTGGGGGTAGATATTCTTAGCTGTTTTGGTTCGGATCAGTACAAGACTCCCCACTTGGATGCTTTGGCGACAGGGGGGATGAAGTTTACCCATGCCTACGCCGCGCCCCTTTGCGGTCCTTCGCGAGCACTGATCATGACGGGGCGGTATGCGTTCCGTACGGGAGCGGTCAATCAAGACATGGTTGCGCAAATTACCCCTGAAAAGGAGGTGATGATGCCCAAGATTTTAAAAGGGGCGGGTTATGTCACCGCCTCGTTTGGAAAGTGGGGACAGCTAGGCTTGACTCCAGGGGCTTTTGGGTTTGACGAGTATCTGAATTTTAAGGGCAGTGGGATTTTCTGGAATACGCAACCCAAGGGCAAGGAGTACGATCTGAACGGCAAGCCGGTGGAACTGAAGGATAAGGAGTATATGCCTGACCTGTTGCACAAGTTGGCGGTGGATTTCATTACCCGCAGCCAGGACAAACCTTTTTATCTCTACTATTCGATGTCCCATATCCATGGGGACATTCTTCCGACTCCCGACAGCAAAGAGGGGGCCAGTGCTAAGGAGTTGTATGCAGATAACATTGTTTACCACGATAAGTTGGTCGGGCAGTTGATCGCGGAGTTGGAAAAGCTGAAATTACGAGAGAAGACCCTGATTGTATATGTCGGGGACAACGGAACTGCGAAGGGCGGTGCTGAGCTGTCGACGGTAGGAGGGAAGAAAATTGATGGATCGAAGGGATCAATGCTGGAAGGTGGAAGCTTAGTTCCGATGATTGTGAACTGGCCTGGGACAACTCCAGCTGGAACGGTTTGTGCGGATATGATCGATTTTTCCGATTATGTACCCACCTTCGCGGCTTTGGCAGGAGCCAAACTTCCAGAAAATGTAATGATCGATGGACAAAGCTTCCTGCCACAGATCAAAGGACAGAAAGGGACTCCCCGGGAGTGGGCCTATGTGCAGTTGGCCCGGATGTGGTATGTGCGCGACATGAACTGGAAATTGAATGAAAAAGGGGAATTGTACGACATGAGTGGCGCTCCCTTTGAGGAGAAGCTGGTTCCTGCGGACAGCACGGATCCTGTGGCTTTAGCAGAACGGGCGAAACTCCAAGCCGCCCTGGACAAATTGAATCCTGCTGGCGGGATTCTGGATGACGGGGATGGGACGGGTCGGCATGGTGGGAAAAAGGAAAAAAAGAAAAGTAAGAAAGAGACAGCCGAGCCTGCTGAATAAACTGAATTCTTCGGTTAACTTTTCGAGATGATACGACTCCCCTTATTTTCTGCTCTTTTTTTTCTGGGAGTGTGCTCTTGGGGCGTGGAGGCAGAGGAGGCGCTCTTTCAGGATGATTTCACAGGGGATCTTTCCCGATGGGTGGTGGAACAGACCCCGAGTGGTAAAACGCAGGTGATCAATGGGGAGCTGGATATTGATGATGCTCCTGGGTCGGAGGACAAGGGTGGGTGCACGGTTTGGTTTAAGGAGAAGATGTCGGGACCGATCCGGATTTCTTATGATGCCACCATGGTGCAAAAAGGGGGGCCGAACGACAGGATCAGTGATCTGAACTGTTTCTGGATGGCGAGTGATCCGAAAAACCCTGAAAATCTTTTCGTCGGATCGAAAGGGCGAAGTGGAGTCTTTAAAAAGTACGATCCGCTAAGGACCTACTATGTTGGCTACGGGGCGAACGAGAACGCGACGACTCGCTTTCGAAGGTATCCGCGTCCGAGGGATGACAAAGCCTTGAAACCGGAATTTGATTTGAGCGAGCTCAAGTACATGAATGTGGCTAATCAAACGGTAAAGATTGAGTTGGTGGCCGATGGGGAGAAGATTCAGTTCATTCGCGATGGAGATGTCATTTTCACCTATGAGGATCCTGAGCCACTGAGAGAAGGATGGTTTGGTTTTCGGACTACTCGGAGCCATATTCGTTTTGATAATTTCAAGGTCACTCGAATCTTAGCCCAAGGAGAAAAGAAATGAATAAAACCATCCTCGCAACACTTTTGCTTAGTTTTTCAAGTCTGTGGGCTAGGGAAATTCCCGTGCCGAATATCGCCGGATTGGCTGGGGCTTTGGGCTCGGCGGGGCCGGGGGATGTGATCGTGTTGGCAAAAGGGAAATGGGCGGATGCGGAGATCAATGTCGGGCGTGGTGGTTCGGAGCAGAGTCCGGTCACGATCCGTGCGGAGAGCCCTGGAGAGACACTGCTCACAGGAACCTCCTTCTTGGAGATTAATGCCCCCCATGTGGTGGTGGATGGTCTTTATTTCACGCAGGGAGCCATTGATACCAAGCAATTTTCGGTCATTCATTTTAAATCCCATCACGGAACCGTCCGTAACACTGCGGTGATCGATTACAACCCCCCAGAATTTGAGGATGAGAGCTATTGGGCCTACTTCAGCGGGGATAACAATCTTCTGGAAAAATGTTACTTTAAGGGAAAAAATAATATGCATCCTCTTTTGGGTAATGCGATTGATGGGAGTCGAACCAACACCGTGCGGAGCTGCTATTTTAAGAATATTCCCTACGAGGATGGAAATGGGCGGGAGATCTTGCGGATGTGGGGCCCCGGTAAATTTGATCCGAAAGATAAGGATGGGGCTTTTTGCGTGGTGGAGGGAAATCTGTTTGAGGGCGCGGACGGGGAAGGGACGGAAATCATTTCGTTGAAGTCCAACTACAACCAGGTTTTGAGTAATACGATTGTGGCGAGTCGTGGTTGCCTCAATATTCGGCAGGGCTCTCACAACCTAGTGAAAGGAAATATTTTGCTGGGTAAGGGGGTGGTAGGGGCGCAGGGGCTACGGATGTCGGGCTTTGATAACAAGGTTGAAGATAACTATGTCTCAGGTTGCGAATGGGGAATTCGGATTCAGACGGGGGAATATACAGAATCGGCTTTGACCCCGAGCTATCAGGCAAACATGAAGGAAAAAAAGAGCAAAAAGGGAGAGGCGACTGAGGTGAATGTGGCCAAGTATCCCCCGGTTCAGGATCTGCTGCTGGCGCGCAATGTTTCGGTCAATAATACGGGAGCAGATTTAGAGGTTGGCTTTGCCTACAAGCGGCATTGGCCTGAGAATCAGCTGGTCCTTTTGCCCGAGAATTGTCAGATCAAAGATAATCAATTTATTCGTTCGAGTGGGGGGGAATCGGTCATTGGGGCGGTGGCCGACACGCAACCCCCTTTGGATAAGATCAAGCTGAAGCCAAATCATTTTGAGAACAATGTGCTGTTGGGTGGGACTTGTGCCGATGCCCTTGCTTCCTCTGGATGTAAAGTTCAGGCGATTCCAAGTGGATGGTCGGAGGAAAAGGAGCTGGCAAATTGGAAGCCGTTGACACCAGAGGATGTAGGGCCTGGATGGGTAATTGCCTTACGTAAGGCGGGGCAGTTTGCGGTGGAGGACGATCTGTCGTGTGCTCGGGCGCCTGCTGACAAGGCTGAGAAAAAGAAGAAAAAGAAGAAAAAGGATTAGGTTGGACGAATGCCGAGGGCGGCACGGACGGTCTGCTCGAAGGTTGCAGTTGGGTCGAGCATGGAAATCTCGACTCGCAGGAAGAGGACGGGGATGTCGCGTGGGGGGAACGGAGGAAAGCGGACGGAATCTTTTTCGGTGGTGATGAGGGCGAGGCCACGACGTGCTCGGGTGCGGGTCAGAGCGTTTTCGATCTCCGAAGCGTAGAAACGGTGATGATCGGCAAAGGATCGTTGGTAGACGATTTCAGCTCCTAGTTTGATCAGGCCGGCAAAGAAGCTTTCGGGCACGGCTATGCCTGCGAGGGCCCCGACGCGCAGCCCCCGGAGAAAGAAGAGCGGTTGTTTTTCACCTGTGAGAACATCCTCTAAGTGAAGAGGGTGGTGGCTGCAGGGATGAATGGGAGCGTGAAGGTTATGGCGGCGAATGGTTTTTTCTAGCTCTGCATGGTCGGTTCCAAGGCATTTAGTTAGGAGGATAAGATCGGCTCGGCGTAGCGCGTCGGGAGGTTCGCGAAGCACTCCCCTAGGCAAAACATGCTTATTGCCGAAAGGATTCTGCCGATCGACGAGGAGAAGGTTGAAGCGATCGCCGAGGCGGAGGTACTGGAAGCCGTCATCGAGAAGGAGGGTGTCGGACCGGTAGTTGCGAATGGCGTAACGGGCGCTTTTGACTCGGTCGGAATCGACGAGCACGGCGACACCGGGGAGATTACGGGCGAGCATGAAGGGCTCGTCTCCTGCTTGGGCTGAATCGAGGAGGACCGATTTTCCGTCCGAAACAACGCGTGGTGGGGATGGAATCCGGCCTGGAAGAAACTTATCCGCCAGGCGGGTGAGGAGAGGTTTGGGAGCGCTTTTGTATCCACGACTGAGGATGGCGACACGGCGACCTGCTTCGTGCAGAGAGCGGGCAAGTTTTTCGACGACGGGAGTTTTACCAGTGCCACCTACGGTGAGATTGCCGACGCTGATGACCATGACGCCGACCGAGTATTGGCGAAAGACAGCATCTTGGTAGAAGCGGGCACGCAAGCGCATGATGCCTGCGTAAATCGTAGCGAGGAAGAGAAGGAGAGGTTTAAGGAGGGATGCCCGGCGTCCAGCCGCACGATCGAGGATGACATCGGTGGCAAACTGTTCGAGAGATTCGAGAGCCTTAATTGCCATGAAGGTAAGGTGGAGATTTTAGGGCCAAAGGTTGAGATAATTCGTTACCGCGCGGGTTGCCAACCTCAATAATCGCCCCATACTATCCCCCTCTCTTGATCCCTTTATTCCTTAACCAAGCGACAGTAGTAGTTGTGACAAAATGTCACACACAAGCAGAGCGTGGTGTGTCAAAATGTCCCACAACCCAATTATCTAATAAATCGAACTGTTGTCAGTTAACATTTTGCACAGATATAAAAGTGGCATATATCTTGCATTAAAGTAGAATATTATGGCAAAAATACTAGGAATTGATTTAGGAACGACCAACTCATGCATGTCGGTAATGGAAGCTGGGCAACCAGTGGTTCTAGAAAATTCGGAGGGTGCGCGCACCACTCCTTCGATTGTGGCTTTTACGAAGGGTGGGGAGCGGGTGGTGGGGCAGGCGGCGAAGCGGCAAGCGGTGACCAATCCCAAGAACACGATTTTTTCGGTTAAACGTTTGATCGGTCGCAAATTTGTCGAAGTGCAGGAAGAGACGAAGCGGTTGCCCTATAAAGTGGTGGCAGCGAAGAATGGAGATGCGCATGTCGAAGTGGAAGTGAAGGGGGAGAAGAAATCTTTTTCGCCCGAGGAAGTCTCCTCCTTTATTTTGGCCAAACTCAAGGCGGATGCGGAATCGAAGTTGGGGGAGAAGATCACCCAAGCGGTGATCACAGTGCCTGCCTACTTCAACGATAGCCAACGTCAGGCGACCAAAGACGCGGGGAAAATTGCTGGGTTGGAAGTTTTGCGGATCATTAATGAGCCGACCGCGGCCTCTTTGGCTTACGGATTGGACAAGAAGAAGGATGAAAAGATCGCGGTGTACGATTTGGGCGGTGGGACTTTTGATATCTCGGTTCTGGACATTGGGGACGGGCTTTTCGAGGTGAAGGCGACGAATGGGGATACCCACTTGGGCGGCGATGATTGGGACATGGCAGTAATGGACTGGATTATTGCGGAATTTAAAGCGGATGCTGGGATCGACTTGCATGGGCAGCCTGATGCTTTGCAGAGAATCCGAGAAGAGGCAGAGAAGGCCAAAATCGCTTTGTCCTCGGCTCAGGAGTACGAGATCAATTTGCCATTTGTGACTGCGGATGCTTCTGGACCGAAGCATATCGCGAAGAAACTGACTCGGGCGAAGCTCGAGCAGTTGACCGACAAACTACGGGAACGAACGATTGGGCCGGTCAATGCCTGTCTAAAGGATGCGGGCTTGGCATCGAAACAGATCGACGAGCTGGTTTTGGTCGGAGGAATGACGCGGATGCCGTCGATTATTGAGACGGCGCGCAAGTTGATTGGGAAAGAGCCGCACAAGGGTGTGAATCCGGATGAGGTGGTAGCGATCGGGGCGGCGATTCAAGGTGGTGTGTTGAAGGGGGATGTTCATGACGTGCTTCTCCTCGATGTAACCCCATTGACCTTGGCGATTGAAACGGCAGGTGGGGTGGCGACACCGATGATTCCGCGGAATACGACAGTGCCGACGAAAAAGACGAATGTGTTTAGCACCTACTCGGACAACCAGCCGGGGGTAGAGATTGTGATTTTGCAAGGGGAACGTCCTCTCTCACGCGATAATAAACGGCTCGGTACCTTTCATTTGGACGGGATTCCGCCTGCGCCGCGTGGCGTGCCTCAGGTTGAGGTGACATTTGACATCGATACTAACGGGATTCTGCAAGTTTCAGCGAAGGATCTGGGATCGGGGAAAGAGCAGAAGATTTCGATTACTGGCTCGAGCGGTCTATCCAAGGAAGAGGTAGAGAAGCTGACGCGCGAAGCGAAGGAGCATGAGGCGGAAGATCTTAAGGCGAAGGAGAAGATTGAATCGCGGAACACAGCGGAGAACACTGCTTTTGCGGCAGAGAAGATGATGAAGGAGATGGGGGACAAGCTGGACGGGGCGAAGAAAAAGGAGATTGAGGAGGCCGCGGCCGCGGTGAAAGAAGCGGTGAAGAAAGATGACGAGGCCGCCATTAAAGACACGGCGGAAAAGCTGAACACGCTGGTTCAGGCGGTGAGTTCTGATCTCTACCGGCAAGCGTCGGAAAAAGCGGCCGCAGGAAAAGAATCAACTTCGGAACCGGGAAACTCGGGCACGGCGGATCGCGGAACCCAACCTGAAAAGGGTGAGGGGGAAGTGATTGATGCTGAGTTCGAGATGGTTGACAAAAACAAGAAGGACGGCCCAAAGCCGAGTTAACCCTGGGTCCCTCGGGACCTTGCCCATCCTTCAGACAAACCGAAACCTCAAAACCAAAGAAAGGAGTTCACCCAAGCTATGGCTAATGTGAATATCCGTCCTCTCGGCGATCGGGTGCTGGTGCATCCTCTCGAAGAGCAGGAAGTGAAAAAAGGCGGGATCATTATCCCCGATACCGCTAAAGAAAAACCCCAGGAGGGTAAAGTAGTCCAAGTTGGACCCGGAAAACGGGACGACGCGGGCAAACTCATCCCGATGGAAGTCAAAAAAGGGGACAAGGTCCTGTTTAGTAAATACGGCGGGACAGAAATTACCCTCGAAGGCGAGAAAATGCTGATCATGCGTGAGGATGATATCCTCGGCGTGGTGAGCTGAAGGAGGAAATGAATTATGGCAGCCAAACAAATCTTGTTTGACGAAGCCGCCCGGCACGCGCTTTTGCGCGGCGTGGAGAAGCTCTCCAAAGCCGTCAAAGCGACACTCGGACCGGCCGGTCGCAACGTGGTTCTCGATAAAAAGTTCGGATCTCCGACCATCACCAAAGACGGTGTGACGGTCGCAAAAGAGATCGAGCTCGAGGATCCTTATGAAAATATCGGTGCCCAGCTCGTTCGTGAAGTCGCCAGCAAAACTAGCGATATCGCGGGAGACGGCACCACTACCGCCACAGTTTTGGCGGAATCGATCTACCGGGAAGGTCTCAAGAATGTGACCGCCGGAGCGAATCCGACTGAGCTGAAGCGCGGAATCGATCGCGCGGTGGAAGCTATTGTGGAAGAGCTCGCGGCGATCAGCAAAAAAGTGAAGGACAAGGACGATATTCGCCAAGTCGCGACCGTCTCTGCCAACTGGGACAAAACGATCGGTGAGATTATCGCCGACGCTTTGGACAAGGTGGGCAAGGATGGCACGGTGACGGTGGAAGAAGCCAAATCGATTGAAACCTCTCTCGAAGTGGTCGAGGGGATGCAGTTCGATAAGGGTTATCTCTCTCCTTACTTTGTCACGAACCAAGAAGATCAAGAAGCATCCTTAGAAAATGCTTACATCCTGATTCACGAGAAGAAAATCTCGAGCTTGAAGGACATGTTGCCTCTCTTGGAAAAGGTAGCCAAATCAGGCAAACCTCTCTTGGTCATTGCGGAAGAAGTTGAGGGCGAAGCCCTGGCGACTTTGGTAGTGAACAAGCTGCGTGGGACTTTGCAAGTCTGTGCCGTCAAGGCGCCGGGCTTCGGAGATCGCCGCAAATCCATGTTGGAAGACATCGCTATCCTCACGGGTGGCAAGATGCTCAGCGAGGATCTGGGGATCAAGCTTGAGAACGTTACCTTGGAAGATCTCGGCCGCGTGAAGCGCGTGGTTGTGGACAAAGAGAACACCACCCTGATCGAAGGGGTGGGGAAAAGCTCTGACATCCAAGGCCGTGTCTCGCAGATCAAGAAACAGATCGAAGAGACCACCTCGGACTACGACAAAGAGAAACTGCAGGAACGTCTCGCGAAGCTCGCGGGCGGGGTAGCGGTGATCAATGTCGGGGCAGCAACCGAAACTGAGATGAAGGAAAAGAAGGCCCGCGTAGAGGACGCATTGCATGCGACTCGTGCGGCCGTAGAAGAAGGCATCGTCCCTGGAGGGGGCGTGGCTTTGATTCGCGGTCAAAAGGCCATCGAGAGTCTCAAACTCAAAGGCGATCAGGCGATTGGGGCGGAGATTATCCGTCGCGCCGTCGAACAGCCTTTGCGTACTTTGGCGGATAACGCCGGAGTGGAGGGCTCGATTGTGGTCCAAGAAGTGAAAAGTCGGAAAGGCGCTGAGGGCTACAATGTGGCCACCGGTGAATATGTTGATCTCGTCAAAGCTGGCGTGGTTGACCCGACCAAAGTCACTCGGTCCGCTCTGCAGAACGCCGCATCCATCGCGGGTCTGCTCCTGACCACCGAAGCGGTGGTGACGGAGTTGCCCGAGAAGGAGAAGGCACCGGCACCCGCGGGTGGCGGTCACGGCGGAGGGATGGACTACTAATCCATTCGTAAGAATTCCCCCCGGGGTACGTCCCCCGAGGGGAGCTGAAGAGGGCGCGGTTCCGAAAGGAGCCGCGCCTTTTCGGCTTTCTAAGGCTCAAGTGGGGATTGAGAATAGGAGTGTGGGTATGATCACGATTGAACGCCTCTATATTTCCCCTGAACACAATTACGTAGGGCATAAGGGTCAACCTGCGGGGACCCAACCTCATTTCGAAGTGTCAGAGATCGCCTGTGTGGCAGGGAGTGGAATTCGAGAGGATCGTTACTTTGATCATCAACCCGATTACAAAGGCCAGATCACCTTTTTTTCCTCGGAAGTGTTTCAGCTTATGAAAAGAGAGCTCGGTTTGGATTCAGCCGATGCAGGGAGTAGTCGCCGTAATGTACTGATTTCAGGAGTGGATCTAAATCAGTGGATTGGAAAAGAGTTTGAGCTTCAGGGAGTTCGTTTCTTTGGAGTGGAAGAGTGCAGTCCTTGTGCATGGATGGATCAGGCCTTCGCCCCTGGGGCTCACGCGTGGCTCATGGGGCGGGGTGGGTTACGAGCAAGAATCCTGACCGATGGCACCCTTAAGCTTGGCTAAGGGTAATTCAGTCTTTTAATGGAATGTTCCGTACCCTTCGCGGAAAAGCGAATGGCTAACCTGCTTGGGTTACGCTAAAAAAAAGGATGGTGTCCCGCAAGTATATCCGAAAAGTGCTGATGGGAGTGCTGCTGGTGTTGGCAGGTTGTGCGGGAGGGAAGGACGATAAGGTCATTGCAGTGGCAGTATCTCCCTCGTCCCCTCCGATGCTTTTTAGTGAACAGGGCAAGATCCAAGGTGCGGACCTCGATCTCTTTGAGGGCTACGCCCAGTCGCGTGGTTGTACTCTTAAAATCACACCCTACGACTGGCAAGGTATGCTGGGAGCTGTCTCAAGTGGACAAGCTGAGGTGGCGTTTTCTGGAATCTCGATTACGGAAAAGCGAAAAGAGGCGATGGATTTTTCGCAACCCTACTACGACAACGCCTGGCATCTGGTCTGCTTAAAGAGTCGAAACATAAAGATTACCGATTTAGCTCAGCTCAAGGCCTACTCGATTGGGTACCCACGCGGAATGGCCTACAACGATTTGATTAAAAACGAATTAGAACCTAAGGGGTACTACTCCTTGGATCGGGTTAAGCTGTACCCTTCCTACAGCGAAGCGATTACCGACCTGCAAAACGGAAATCTCGACTTGGCTTTCGTGGAAGAGCCCGTTCTGGCGAACTATGTGCATAAGCTGAAACTTCCTTTAGAAAGCGCCTATGTTTTTAAGGGGTTCGATCGATTGGGTTTCGCCTTTGCCAAAGGATCGAAGCGAAGAGATGACTTTGATGCTTACCTAAAAGAGATGGGACCCGAAAAGGTGAAGGCGATTCTGGATCGCTGGATGAAGTAGTTTTGGAGATCGTGCTTCATTGAACTTCTTTGAGATCGTTGCGCAGTTAGCGCAGGGTCTGGTTTCAACCGTGGTGGTAACCCTCGTCTGTAGCGGAACTGGCATGGCGGTAGGGTTAACGGTGGCGGGTTTACGGAGGATGGGTTATGCGCATCTGGTGCCTCTCTTAGATGGTTTTACCTACATCTTCCGAGGAGTTCCGGTTTTAGTACTGCTTTTCCTTGTGTACTTCGGTTTGCCCAGCGTGGGTATCAAAGTAGGTCCGCTGTTGGCGATGGCTCTGAGCTTAGGGTTGATTGCGGGGGCGTATCTGGCGGAGGTTTTTCGTGGGGCTTTGGACTCGGTCGAAGCTTCCGAAATTCTTGCGGCCGAAGCCATGGGTATGAGTCGATTCCAGATTCTGACTAGCATTGAATTTCCTCAGATGTTGCGTCTGGCTGTGCCAGGAATGATCAATGAGTTTACCTCCATCCTGAAGTACTCCCCCTTTGCCTACACCGTGGGAATCGCTGAAATCACTAAGCAGGCGATGACCCTGACAGCGACGACTCTTCGTGGGATCGAGATCTATCTTGCGGTGGGTGTCTTGTACTTTCTTATTTATCGGATTCTTTTGGCAGGAGTTCATTTCTTGGAGAAGCGTTATCAAGTGCCTGGATTGGGGACGACCTAAGATGGCCCTCATCCAAATTCGTAATCTGGTCAAGAAATTCGGTACTCATACCGTTTTGGACGGAGTGAATCTTGATCTGCAAAAGGGGGAGATGAAGGTGGTGATGGGACCTTCGGGCTGTGGTAAATCGACTTTGCTGCGTTGCATCAATCGTTTGGTAGAACCGACGTCTGGGACGATTCTGGTTCGCGATCAAGATATTATGGGAGCTGAGGTGGATGTGCGTGCTCTGCGACAAAGCATCGGATTTGTTTTCCAGCAGTTTGCCTTGTACCGCCATTTAACCGTTTTGGGTAATGTCATGCTGGGCCTTAGAAAACTGCGGGGAATGAGCCGGGCGGAAGCGGAAGCCCAAGCACTCTTTCAACTTAACCATCTTGAGATGGCTGCCCATCGAGATAAATATCCCTCACAAATCTCTGGAGGTCAGAAGCAGCGGGTAGCGATTGCACGGGCTTTGGCGATGGATCCTGCCGTGGTGGTATTTGATGAACCGACTTCGGCACTGGATCCTGTGATGGTGCGAGAAGTAGCGGAACTCTTTAACCGCCTAAATCGGGAAGGAGTCACTATACTCTGCGTGACCCACGATCTGGCATTGGCGAGTCAAATTGCCAATCGGGTTATTTTCTTGGACCAAGGGGTGATTCGAGCCGATGACACTTTGGAGAACTTAGCGAAGCATCACCCCAATGATCAAGTGAGGGCTTTTTTTGGGGACAAGCAGGGTCAATCGTGAACGGGTGGAGTGGGTTTCAGCGGGACTTACTTGAGCAGATGCCCCTGATCTTGGCGGGTCTGCGTCAGACTTTACAACTTACGGTGATCATCAGCGTAACCGGTTTTCTTTTCGGCTTGGTGGTTTTTTACTTTTCTAATAGCCCTTATCGATGGGTGCGTTCTTTGATTCAGGGTTATATCTCCTTTTTTATCGGTACTCCGCTGATTGTTCTTCTTTTCCTGATGTACTACGGATTACCCCAGTGGGGCCTGAAGTTATCCCCATTTTTCGTGGCGGTGATCGGTTTCACGATGAATGTGGCGGCTTACAATGCGGCGTATTTGACGACTGCTAGGAATGGGTTGGACCCGAGCGAGATTGAGTCGGCTCGGGCACAAGGATTCGGGCGTGGGCAGATCTTTCGATGGATCACGCTTCCCCAAGTCTTGCGTCTATCTGTTCCGGCTTTAACGAATCAGTGTATCGGAAATCTGAAAGATAGTTCGGTGGCGTTTCTGATTCAGTATACCGAGTTCTTTGCTCGGATTCAGGAGTTGGCGGCGACTAACTTTCAGTTCTTTAAAGCGTGTCTGTTGGCGGCGGCGGTATATTTGGGCTTGGTCTCGATTCTTGTCCTGATGGCGCGGCAGGTGGAGAAGTGGACTCGGTTGCCTGGTTTGGGAAGGTAAAAAGGGTTAAGCAGTTCCGCTTATCGGAATGCGAAAAAGACGCCGAGGCCAACGAGCCCAGCTTGAAAAATGAGTCCCGTGACGATGGTAAAAGGTTCTTTGCCACGGTAGTGGCACTTTTCGTGGACGCGATGGATCGATTCAAGCCAGCTTGGCGGTTTTGGGAGTAGATCGCGGATTCCTGTCAGGTAGTCAGGCAGAATTGAGCCGAAGGCTCCTGCAAGAAGAGTCCAGAATTCGGTGGATGCGAACAGGGGAGATGAGAGAAGCGGAAAAAAACTCCTGCACCGAGGATCTGGTCGACAAAAACTATCGGCAGGAGGCGTTGAAGTTTGGTGGCGTGATTTGGAGAAGAGTGGACCCAGTGCCCGATGCCCGCATCGCCGTGGGGGATGGTATCGAGAACGAGGTGACTGAGAACTCCTGCGCAGAAAGCGGGGATGGGGCCGCCAGGAATCCAGTGGGCGAGAGCCATTCCCACGGGGATATGGACGGGGGAGAACATGGGGTAGCTAGTTGCGAGCTTTGGCTAGGGCGGCGACAAAAGCGCGGACGCGGGCGGGATCGATCTTGCCATTCTTCTTGAGGGCCGTACCGACAATGAAACCTGAGGCTTCTGGGAGAAAGGTAGGAAGGGTTTCTAGGGTGGTGCCACTACCGATGAGGAGAGGGGCACGTGGGACGATGGAGTGGACGCGGCGAAGGTGTTCAGGATCGGCAGACCAACCGGTTCCGCCGCCAGTGACAATGAGGGCATCGGCACCGCCGCGTTCCCAGGCATCGCGAGACTCATCTTCCAAGGTATAGCCTGCGGCAAGCGGGGCGGAGTGTTTCACGTCGACATCGGCAAAGATGCGAATTTTCTCTGCGCCAATTTCACGACGGAACCGAAGAAGGTTCTCGGCGATTCCTGAGATGAGTCCTTGATCGGCAACGCGGGCTCCTACGAGGACGTTGACGCGGATGAACTGAGCTCCAACTGCGTGGGCGATGGCCATCGCTCCGACGCCGTCATTGCGTAGAAGGTTGATACCGAGGGGTCCAGGGAAAAGCGCACGGGCTTCAGCGGCTAGGGATGTGAGAGCGGCGACGGTGGCGGGACTGGCGGAGCCTTGGGGAAAGGGGGTATCGCCAAAATTTTCGATGATGATGGCGTGGGCGCCGCCACGATGAAGAGCCTGAAGATCGCGGCGGAGTGCGGTACGGGCCTGGGAGAGATTTCCGGAGTAGTGAGGGGCGCCGGGTAGGGCCGGGAGGTGGACGACACCAAGTAAAACCGGCTTTTTTTGAAAGAGGGAAAAAGGGGTCATGGGGATGGGGAGGTGGGGCGTTCGACGTACTCGATGGCGCCGCCTGGAGCTTGAGCATAGACCGATTTGGTTCCGTCGCGGTGGGTTTGAGCTTTGCCGTAGGCGGAGGCGTCGGGCACGAGAAATCCGAGGTGTAAGGGGTGCTGGCCTTCGGTGACGAGGGCGAGGGAGGTATTCTCGAAATCAAGTTGCGCCCAGGTGGCATCCGCATATTTAACGCGACAAGCGAAGTGTTCAGTCCACCAGCGAACCGCGGCGGGTACATCGGTAACGGCCAAGGCTACATGATCAAGGCGGGAGGGTTTGGACATACTTCTAATCTGTCTCCAGGGGAATTGAGTCAAAAGGGAATTATTAAACGAGATTAGGGGGGAAGAGTTAGACCTGGGCGGTGCGAGCTTGGACTGTGCGGTAGGTTTTATCGCCGACGATGGAGGTATTGATGATGACGAGGGGGGCATGAGGAAGGATCAGTCCTTTGGCGAGGAGATCGCCGATGACATCGCGGATAAGAACTTCCCTTTCTTGGCGCTCGAAGGGAAGGCAGCGGGCGCGTACGCCATAGTGCAGTGCCAGTTGGCGAGCGAGTGCAATGGTGGGGGTGAAGGCGTAGATGGGGGTAACTTTTGGGCGTAGGGCGGCGGCGACTCGAGCCATTCGTCCCGTGCGGGTGAAAAGAAGAATGCCTTGGGCTTCGAGTTGGTTGGCGAGGTGGACTCCTGCGGAGACGACTCCATCGGCCTCTCCCTCAGTGTGAATGCCTTTTTCGTAGCCAATGGAGCCAGAGCGTTCGATACGGCGGGCGACTCGATCGAGAACTTCGAGACAGGCTCGTGGATACTTTCCAGTGGCGGTCTCGCCTGAAAGCATGATGGCATCGGCGCCTTCGAAGACGGCATTGGCGACATCGGTAATTTCTGCGCGGGTGGGGAGGGGATTGGAGATCATACTTTCGAGCATGTGGGTGGCGACGATGACCGGCTTCATGGAGGCAATGCACTGCTTGAGAATTTTACGTTGAATGATAGGGAGTTCTTCGTAGGGGCACTCCACTCCGAGATCGCCACGCGCGACCATGATGGCGTCGGCTGCGGAGACAATGCCGAGAATATTTTTAACGGCGGACTGATCTTCGATCTTGGCAATGATGCCGACCTCCTTGGCGTTGTGCTGGGAAAGGAAATCTCGTAGAGCGAGAACATCGGCGGGATCACGAACGAAAGACAAGGCAACCCAATCGATACCGATTTCGAGGCCTACTTTTAAGTCGGCGGCATCTTTTTCGGTAATGGCGGGAAGATTAACGCGGACTCCGGGTAGGTTGATGTGTCGACGATCTCCCAGGACTCCTGCGGTCAAGACACGGCAATGGAGGGAGGTGGCATCTTTGCTGAGGACTTGAAGATGGAGGACGCCGTTATCGACGAGAAGCTTTTGTCCAGGTTCGAGATCGTGCAGGAGATCGGGGTAGTTGACGGGAACGGCGGGTGCGGCGGCCTGTGGATCGACGCTGAGGATGAGAGTATCGCCGACTTTGAGGTGGCGCGGGGCGCCGATGGTGCCTGTGCGGATGGCGGGTCCTTGGGTATCGAGGAGGATGGAGATTTCCTTACCGCGACTGGCGGCGAGAGTGCGAAGGGAGGGTGCGACCTGGCGGACAAAAGCGTGGCTGGCATGGGACATATTTAGGCGGAATACATCGGCCCCGCCGTCGAGAAGTTGGGAGAGGGCGGAGGGATCGGTGTGTTGCGGGCCGAGGGTGGCGATGAGTTTCGTCCTGCGCGCAAAGGGCAGTTTCCAGATAGGAGTAGAAGTCGCGGAGGTAGTAGCCACCACCCTTTTTAGCCTTAGAGTGGAAAAAAAAAGAAGACGAGGCCGTAAAATGTTTCTTGTGTTTATATATAAAAAACGGAAAGCATTGATGAGCATTCATTTAAAAATGTGAATAAAATTAAATTAATTGTTGCTATTAAGCATCCGCAAGCGAATTATATTAGTTGCGAGTGCTTATGCAAACTTTTCAAAACCTAATCGTAGATGCGCTGAAGAGTTCGGGGCATACGGTAGCTTTGGTGGATCGGGAATTACGAATTCGGTGGGCGACAGGGATTCAAAAGTCGTTGGTGGGAGCGCCCGTCCAGGTATTATGGAAGGGCGCGGTGGCGGCGCGAAAGGAGATGAGCAAGGTGGTACAAAATCTTGCGTGTGGCAACGGATGTAGTGCGGAGTATCTGCAGACTCGAGGAAAATTGAGGGGTAAAGGGTTTCGTCTGAGGATCGACTTTATTCCCTTACGAGATCCGACGGGGGCGGTTGAGGGGTTTGCGGCGGTTCGGCAGATGGCGAGTTCGGCGGCGGTCGGTTTCTCAGATGGGGTGGCGGAGGTCTACGAACTTCTTTTCGAGCTTAACGCGGATGAGTTTTCAGGGTTACTGGCCTCCTAGAGTCGTAGTTCGAGTTAAGCTCCAGGGAGCTCTTTTTCTAAACGCTCGGCTATCCACTGTTTCATCATCGACTGATAGTTAAGGTAGCGCCGTGCGGCGAGGCGTTTGAGGCGGCTGAGCATACGGGGATCCATTCGCAAGGTAATCGAAGTGGAATCTTGGCCCTCGGTCAAAGAAAGAGAGCCGGCCATTAGGGCAGGATCCAACTGGTGAGCGGCCCAGTAGGTTGCCTCCTGATTGGGATTGGGGAAAAAGGGAATGTCTTCCCATTTGCGAATCGTGGTGATGGCTGGGGTCAAAGGGATTCCTTAGCTTTTCGTTCGTAAAAATGGTCTTCGGCGTCTGTCATGGGTCGAGTGGCGATGGGTCGCATGCGCCGACCATCCGCGCTGTAGAGAGAGAAGAGAGATTTTCCGGCTAGGCTTTTGCCTAGGCAGAGGAAGCGGGAGTGTTCAGCTAATGGCCCGCCGCCTGGAAGGATCCTCAGGCAGAAGGGGTCTTCAAAGCTTTCGTGAACTTCCGTTTGGGGAACTTCAGGAGTGGAATAGAGAGACCAGTCAAAATCCATAAAATGGCTCGATTACCTTTCTGATTTGATGTTGCGAGTGCGGAGGGGCGGGTCAAGATTCTCAGTGATGGGCATACAACTTTCTTGGGAAAAACTTCCGGCTTGGCGGGAGGAGGCAAAGAAGCGAGGAGTCAAGGTCGTGGCCACGAATGGATGCTTTGATCTTTTGCACGTGGGGCACGTCCGTTTTTTACAGGAAGCGCGAGCTCAAGGGGATCTGCTGGTGGTGGGGGTCAATGCGGACAGCAGTGTACGAGAGTTGAAGGGAGAGGGGAGGCCAGTCAATCCTGAAGGGGACCGAGCAGAAGTGGTGGCAGGACTTGCGGGGGTGGATGCAGTGTTAATCTTTTTCGAGAAGCGAGCGACTCGTTTCTTGGATGCGGTGAGGCCCGATATTTATGTGAAAGGTGGCGATTACCAAGCGGAGCAGTTAGATCAAGATGAACTGGCGGCGGTAAAAAAAGGGGGGGGCATAGTGAAGGTGCTGCCGTTGACTCCTGGACGTTCGACCACCGCCGTGCTGCAGAAGTTGAAGAAGTGAGAGGGTTGCGCTTGGGGGTTTTGGGGTCAGGGCAAGGGAGTAACTTTGTCGCGTTGGTCAGGGCGATTGAGCGGGACAAGATTCCGGCTGAAATTGTTATGGTGGGGAGTGATCGAGCGGAGGCGAAAATTGTCGAGCATGCGAAGAAGCTGAATCTTCCTAAGGTGGTCTGTCGAAAGAGTAACTTCCGTACGAAGTTAGAGCCAGAGATCGAGGAGGAGTTGGCCTTGGCGTTGGAGAAGGCGAGGGTGGATCTGTTGGTTTTGGCGGGGTACATGCGGGTGGTGAAAGATCCGCTTTTACGCAAATTCGGAGGGAGGATCCTTAATATCCATCCCTCGCTTCTTCCTGCCTTTCCTGGACTACGGGCTTGGGAGCAAGCGCGGTTGGCGGGTGTGAAAGTGGCGGGGTGCACGGTGCACTGGGTCAATGCGCAGGTGGATGGAGGAGAGATTTTGCGACAGGAAACCGTACCCGTCTTGGCGGGGGATAGTGCGGAGTCGTTGCATGGGCGAATCCAAGAGGCGGAGCATCGGTGTCTTCCGCAAGTGGTGCGAGGGTTGGCGGAGGGAAAGATTTCCTGGGCAGAGGACCCGAGGAAATAGACGCTGCCGGCCCTGGATTCGAACCAGGAACAGCCAGATCCAAAGTCTGGTGTGCTACCATTGCACCAGCCGGCAAACAGAGAAAGATTAGTCGATCTTTTAAAATAATTCGAGCAGACATTTGGATAGAGACAGATCTGGCGAGGTTTGCGCCGTGATCAAGCGAGGGTAGAGGAATCTAAAAATAGGAGAGAACGGGAGATTAAACAGCTAAGGGGGGCAAACCGGCTTGAGCGCGGATCGGGTTGAGGGCGAGGTTACCTAGGCGGATGGCTTCTTCGGTGGTGGCGGCGCGAATGGTTAAGTGGCCCATTTTGCGGCCAGGGCTGGCGACTGACTTTCCGTAGAGATGAAGGATAGTCCCAGGAAGGGCGAAAAGGGGAGACCAGTCGGGCTCCCCTTGGACCCAAAGATCCCCGAGGAGATTGAACATGACTGCGGGACAAAGGGGTGTGACGAGTCCGAGGGGCAAGCCACAGACTGCTCGGATCTGCTGTTCGAACTGGCTGGTATGGCAGGCCTCGGCGGTAAGATGGCCTGAGTTGTGCACGCGGGGAGCGAGTTCGTTGACGAGAAGCTTGCCGTCGGCAAGTTCGAAGAGCTCAACGCCGAGCAAGCCGACTAGCTGGACCTGGTCGGCGATAGCGGAGGCGAGAGAAAGGGCGGCGGCAGCAGTTGTGGCGGAAGTGCGAGCGGGGAAGACGGTGCGTTCCAAAACACCTCCTTGGTGGCGGTTCTCGAAAGGAGGGAATGGCACGGAAAGACCAGTGGATTGGCGGGCGACGAGGACCGATAGTTCGCGGACAAAAGGAACGTGTTCTTCGAGAACAGCTCGGGGAACATTGATTTGGGACCAGGCTTGTTGGGGGTTGGCGGAGGGGTCGAGAGGCAGTTGCCCTTTGCCGTCGTAGCCGAAGGCGGATGATTTGAGACGGGTTTTGCCAGGGAATCGAGCGAGGGCGGAAGCGAGGTCGCTGGCGGAGGCGACAATTTCAAAGCGAGGGCTGGGGAAGTTATACTTCTTAAGGAATTCGCGTTCCCGTTCGCGGTGTTGGCAGAGGTGAAGGACTTCGGGGTGAGGAAAGACAGGTCGGATCGAAGCGATTTGGCGAAGTGATTCGACGGGGATATTTTCAAATTCGTAGGTTACGACATCACTGGCCTCGGCCAGGCGGCGGAGCGCTTTGGAATCATCGAATGGAGCGGTCAGGGCGACATCGGCCACGGGAGCAGCTGGGCAAGCGAGTTCAGGGTCGAGAACGGCGATGCGGTAACCTAGACGGCGAGCGGTCAGGGCAAGCATGCGCCCGAGTTGACCCCCGCCGACGATGCCGATGGTTTTGCCTGGAGGAATCACGGGAAGTGTTGAAGTAGTGCGATGGCGAAGCGAGCGGCGGCGATGGCCCCTTTTTTTCCGATGGGGAAAGTAGCGACGGGAATTCCTGCTGGCATTTGGGCGATGGAAAGGAGGGAGTCGAGCCCGCGGAGTGCTTTGCCAGCAACAGGAATCCCCAGGACGGGGAGAGGGGTAAGGGCTGCGACCATACCAGGTAGATGGGCAGCGCCACCGGCGCCTGCGAGGATCAGTCGGAGGCCACGTTTTTCAGCGGAGCGTGCGTAGTTGAAAAGACGCTGGGGAGTTCGATGGGCGCTGACCACGCGGACTTCGGTGGGGATACCGGCTCGGCGGAGAAGGGTTTGGGCGGGACGGAGAGTGGGCCAGTCGGAGCGACTGCCCATAATGATGGCGACGAGTGGGGTCTTACTTTTCAAGATGAGAGAGCCTAAAAAAAATTGGGCTGAAATAGAAGCAGTTTGGGATGGTTGTGCCTTATTTTATGGGGGTAAGGGAGGAGCTAGCCATTGCATGGCCTGCGATCCAACCGGTGGTCCAAGCGGATTGAAAGTTAAAGCCACCGGTGAGACCATCGATATCGAGGGCTTCCCCTGCGAAATAAAGGCCAGGAACAAGGCGACTTTCCATTGTTTTGAAATCAACTTCGTTGAGGGGAATTCCTCCGCTGGTAACAAACTCCTCCTTATTCATGCTTTTCCCGCTGACGAGAAGTTGGGTGCGGGTGAGGATCTGCGCGATCTGAAGGGCGGTTTCGCGGTTTAATTTGGACCAGCGGTGCTCTTCGGTAATGCCAGCGTGGAGAAGGAGTTGCTCCCATAGTCGCAGGGGAAGCGGGCTCCAGCGGGAGCGCAGGACCATTTGAGCTCCGATGGTTTCGCGACGAATTTGGATTTCGTGCAGGATATCGGCAGAAGAAGATGCAGGGAGCCAGTTGAGATGGAGGGGAAAATGATAATTCAGTTCGTGGAGGGGTCGGGCTCCCCAAGAGGAGAGGCGAAGGATGGCTGGGCCACTCAGTCCTGAGTGAGTAAAGAGAAGGGGGCCACATTCTTTGAGGTCGGTGTGAGGGACTGAGACTTCGACCGATTCAACGGAAACGCCTGCTAATTCTCGAAGCCAGGGAGCGTCGACGTGGAAGGTGAAGAGGGAGGGAACGGGAGGAGTGAGGGTATGGCCGAGGTTTGAGGGGGGATGAGACTCGGGCCGGCATCCACCGGCGGCCCAAAGAAAGCGATCGCACTCCATGAGTGAGCCGTTAGTGAGGTGCAAAATAAAGCCGCCAGCGGGGGAATTTGTAATCGAGGCGACCCCTGTTCCGGTAAGAATTTTGACTCCAGCTTGGCGAGCGGCGGTGGTCAGACAGTCGATGATGGTTTGGGAGGAGTCGGTGATGGGGAATACTCGTCCGTCGTGTTCGGTTTTAAGAAAGACATTGCGTGATTGAAACCAGTCCATGGTTTCGGTGGGGCCAAAGCGGGTTAGGGGTCCGATCAGAGTGCGTCCACCACGCGGGTAGCGGGTGGCGAGTTCCCGTGGATCGAAGCAGGCGTGGGTTACGTTGCAACGTCCGCCGCCTGAGATCCCAACTTTGGCAAGAAGATGGGTTCCTTTTTCAAGAAGGACGACTTGGGCATTGGGATTGGCCTCGGCGGCGGCAATAGCGGCAAAAAAACCTGAGGCGCCGCCACCCGCGATGAGAATGCGCGGTGCATTCATGAGTTTTCGAGAGCCCAATCCACGGCCTGAGGCAGGGAGTGGGATCCATCGCCAGCAAGATTGGTATCAATGGTCTCGAGTCGGTGAATGAGATCGAGAACATCCTTGCGATCCATGGGACCGCCAGCGGCTTGGCAGAAGTGGGTACGACAACCAAAGGGGCGCGACTCATAGATGAGGCACTTCTGGGTCTTGGGTTGGAGAAAGGGGCATGAACCGTCGGTGGGTTTGGGCAGAGTTTTCCGACCTGAGGCACGAAAACCATGAGCGGCGAGGAGAGCCTCGCCGCGGGTGAGGTGGGGGGTGCGTCCAGTAAGTTTAAATTGGCAGCATTCGGTGCGGCGGAGGCAGTCTCGCTGGACGGGACGTTGGGCGAGGTCGGCGTAGATAGCGCGGACGGAATCAAGGGTGGCTTTCAAGTTGCTTAAATCTAGCCAAGAAAGATCAATTGGAAAAGGTAGGCTTTGAGGTTCCCACATTCCCAAGAATGTAGGAATGTTATCCAGGCAAAGTGATTATTTCATGGCTGGAGAAAATGTGTGTGATCTGGTAAAAGAGTGAATGAAGATAGCGGTAATCGGAGCAGGAATTAGTGGACTGGTATGTGCTAAGCACCTTGTGGCAGGTGGGCAAGAGGTCACCGTATTGGAAAAGTCGCGCAGTCTTGGGGGTCGCTGTGCTACTCGGAAATTCGGAGAGCATATCGTGGATACGGGCGCACAGTATTTTACCTTGCGAGACCCCGTTCTTCGAAAAGAGATAGGGAAAGTTGCGGGTGCTCAGTTAAAGACAATTTCCTTTCCTATTCTGATCAGTGGGAAAATGGGAGAGGTGTATCGAGAGGGTGAAGAAAGATTTTATATCGGTAACGGCAATAATCGCTTAGGCGCGATGCTGTCCGATGGATTGGAGATACGAAAGGAGGTAGAGGTTGGGGCCGTGACCCTTGTTGGCAAGGAGTGGGAGGTGGCGGGGAAAAGGTATGATGTGGTGGTAAGTTCCGCCCCTTGGCCGCAAAGCGCAAAGATACTGGGTGGGTCTCAGGATGGTGTTGGGTATGAACCTAATTTAACGGCGCTGCTGGAGTATAGTGGCGGGTGGAGTGGTGCGGTCTACGCTCAGATCGATCCGAGCGGTGAGGATCCATTGAGCTGGGTAGCGTGTGAAAACGCGAAGGCGGGTCGAGTGGCGGATGGGAGCACGGTTTATGTGGTTCAGGCTTCAGCAAAATACAGCAGAGAAAATCTTGAGAAAAAACCTGAAGAGTGGGTGGCAGATCTGCAGTCGCGTTTAGAAAAAGCTTACGGAGTGGATGCCACGAAGCGGGGCCGGGTGATGAGCCACCGCTGGCGCTACGCTAGGCGTGAGAAAGCTACGGGTTATCCTGCGGACTTGCCTAAGGGAATTTATCTTTGTGGGGACTCCCAAGTGGATTCCCGAGTGGAGTCGGTCTGGCGCAGCGGTAAGGAGACAGCAGAAAAGATACTCGGATCTAAAGCTTGATCATGACGTGACGAGGAACGGTGTAGTCCTCGAGGGCGAGGACGGAGAGATCTTTGCCGTAGCCAGAACGTTTGAGTCCGCCGTGGGGCATTTCGTTGACCAGCATGAAGTGGGTGTTGATCCAGGTGCATCCGTAGCGGAGGGCAGATGCGACTTTCATGCCCTTGGCTAGATCAGAGGTCCAGACCGAGGAGGAGAGACCGTACTCTGAATCGTTGGCCCAGCGGATTACTTCATCGGGTGTTTTAAACTTGGTCACAGATACGACGGGACCGAAGACTTCCTGTTGAACAATCTCGTCTTCTTGATGAGCTCCAGAAAGAACTGTGGGCTCGAAATAGAATCCTTTTCCAGTGACCGCGGATCCTCCGGTCACTTTTTTGATGTGTTGGGTGCTTGTGGCGCGGGAGACATAGCCGAGAACACGATCGCGATGGGTGGCGGAGATTAATGGACCGAGGTCATTGTTCTCATCCTTAGGGTTGTTGTATCGAAGGGAAGCCACCGCTTTACCGAGTTCGCTAACAAGGTCATCGTGAATCTTGGGTCCTGCGTAGATACGACAGGCGGCGGTGCAGTCTTGGCCTGCATTGTAAAAGCCGAACTTACGGACGGCGGCGATGAGTTCGGTAAGATCGGCATCGTCGAAAACAATTACGGGAGCTTTGCCTCCAAGTTCGAGATGAGTTCGTTTAATATTGGCGGCAGCAGCAGCGAGAACATGAGTGCCGGTCGAGATGCTACCCGTGAGAGAAACCATTCGGACGAGGGGATGGGTGATGAGGGCTTGGCCCGTGGTGGGACCGCACCCCGTGACGATGTTCGCTACGCCGGGAGGGAGGATTTCGGCTAAGAGGCGACCGAGATAGAGGGCGGTGAGAGGAGTGATTTCCGAGGCTTTGAGGACAATGGTATTTCCCGCAGCGAGGGCAGGAGCGAGTTTCCAGGCGGCCATCATCAGTGGGTAGTTCCATGGAACAATCGAGCCGACGACCCCCACTGGATCACGACGGAGCATGGAAGTGTACCCTGCGATGTATTCTCCGGCGGAGGGGCCGGTGGTGCAGCGGGCGGCTCCAGCAAAGAATCGAAAGCAGTCGCTGGCGGCGGGAATTTCATCGGCGAGGAAAAGGTGGCGAGGTTTGCCGCAGTTGCGGCATTCCAGATCGGAGTAGCGCTCTGCGTCGGCGTCGATCTTGTCGGCAATCTTGAGAAGTAAGTTGGCGCGTTCCCCTGGGGTGGTACGGCCCCACGTGAGAAATGCTTTTTCGGCAGCGTGGACAACCTGATCGATCTGTTTAGGCGTAGCTTCTGGAATTTCGGCTAGGATTTCACCCGTGCGTGGATTGAAAACGGGATGAGACTCGCCCTCGCCCGAGACGAGTTTTCCGCCAATAAGGATGCGGGTTTCCAAGGAGGGGGTGGTTTTGGGCACGGGCCAATCGTAATGCAGAAGGGGAGAAGTTGCCAACTGGGCCAGCGAGCCGGAGACGGGGGTTGAACCCGTGACCCTCTGTTTACGAAACAGATGCTCTACCACTGAGCTACTCCGGCGATGGAGATAGCTTAGGCTGAAAATGGGTTAAGTGACAAACTCAGGGAAGTTGGTTGGATGCGGAGGGAAATACGACCGGCGCCCAAAAGGGGGTGTTTGGCAAAGTAACGAATGCAGAGAGTTGGAAAAGGGTAGCTTTTCGGGCATACTCCATTCCTTATGCACATCGGGCATCCTGTTTATCTCGATTGTAATGCGACCACTCCGCTGGAGCCAGCGGTGGGTGCATTGATTCGTCGCTACTTTGAAGAGGAGTACGGCAATGAAGGGAGTCGGACCCATGGGTACGGAGCGCGTGCGAAAGAAGCGGTGGAAGAGGCACGGGGGCAGATCGCGGAGCTATTGGCGGCAAAGCCGAATGAAGTGATTTTTACGAGTGGGGCAACGGAAAGTAATAACCTAGCGATTCTCGGATTGGCAAACTGGGGCAGGCGTAATGGAAAAACCCATATCATCAGTACTCACCTTGAACACAAGGCGGTGCTGGAGCCGATCGATGTTTTAGCCAAAGACGGTTTTGAGGTGGATCTGGTCGCCCCTGAAAAGAATGGTCGGGTGGATGCGGCTAAGATTGTTGCATTACTCCGACCCACGACTCTTTTGGTTTCATTGATGCATGCCAATAATGAGACGGGGGTTATTCAGCCAATTGACGAGGTGGCTAAAGCCTTGGCGCATCATCCTGCTTATTTTCATGTCGATGCGGCCCAGACCTTCGGAAAACTGATCGAGCCTTTGCAAGATCATCGAATCGATCTATTGAGCGCCAGTGGGCACAAGATTTACGGACCGAAAGGGGTCGGGGTGTTGCTGGTGCGACATCGCGGAAAGCAGAAAGTTCCGTTGGCACCGTTAGTGCACGGGGGTGGCCAAGAGCATGGGCTGCGGCCAGGAACGCTGCCGGTACCCTTAATTGCAGGGCTTGGTCTCGCGGCGGAAATAGGGGCGAAAGATCATGAGACGCGGGAGGCGAAGTGCCGTGCCTTTCGGGAGAGATTTCTCCGTGCGATCGAGCCTCTACATCCAAAGATTCACGGAGATGAGGGGCAGGTCCTCGCGCATACGGTGAATCTTTCCTTTCCAGGAATAAGTGCGGAGGAGGGGATGGTGAAGATAAGGGATCTGGTGGCAGTTTCCAATGGTTCGGCCTGCACTTCCTCCAGCTACCAACCGAGTCATGTGCTGAAATCGATGAGATTAGCCAAGGATGAAATTATCGGAGCGATGCGTTTTTCGTGGTGTCATCTTACCCCAGACCCTGATTGGGCGGCGGTGGTGGCGAAACTTCGCTAAAAAAAGCGGATCCCTTTTTAGGCTTCGGTGGGGATGCCGACCTCCATGCCAAGATTGCGCGCAAGGCGGATAGCGTCGGCGGGTAGGTGGGGACGATGGCCCTTAATCTCCTGCAGATCGGTCAGGTTCATTCGATTGCGTAGGAGACCGACCATCGAGCCGTGCTCTCCTTGATTCAAGGCAAGCAAGGCAAATTCGCCCATGCGGGTAGCGAGAAAGCGATCGGAAAAAGTTGGAGGAGATCCCCTCTGTAAATGGCCGAGAACGGTTAGACGGACTTCTTGATGTAATTTATCTTTTCCTGCGACGAGGAGGCGTTCCATGAAATTTTGTCCTGTGCAGGCGCCTTCGGCAACAACGACAACGCTGTTGTTATGGCGGCGGAGCCGGCGGCGGGTGAGATTCTCAATGATTAAATCCATATCGTAGCGGAATTCAGGGATGACGGCGATTTGGGAGCCTGAGGCGATGGCGCTCATCAGGGCAAGGTAGCCCTGTTTGCGACCCATGACCTCGACGACAAAGCAGCGGTTATGAGAAGCGGCGGTAGCTTTAATCATATCGATAAGATGAACGATGGTGTTGAGGCATGAATCGACGCCGATGGACATTTCGGTTCCCGAGAGGTCGTTATCGATTGAGCAGGGAATCCCGAGAACCCGAAAGCCATGTTTAGAAAGAGCGGCGGCTCCTGCCAAGGAGCCGTCCCCACCCAGAATGAGGAGGGCTTGAATATTTTCTTTCTTAAGAATCTCGATGGCTTCGAGTTGAGATTGCTCCTCAAGGAATTTGAGGCAACGGCTGGTGGAAAGAATGGTGCCAGCATCCCTGATCCGACCGCTGACTTCGATTACGCCAAGTGGCATAAATTCACGGTCGAATATACCTTGGTAGCCGTTTTGAATTCCGACAACTTCGATGCCAAGATTGATGGCGGTACGGGTGACGGAGCGAATCGCTGGATTCATTCCAGGGGAATCGCCTCCAGAGGTGATGATGCCAATGCGCTTTAGCATAACTGGTGGATCGTGACGAAAGGGGAAGAAAAAGCGAGGTTAGATTCTTGCCGGGAGGGTGGAAGGAACGGAGTTTTCAAAACCCAAGGGAAATGGGTAGGGTTTGAGGATGGCCATTGTACCCGCGGCGCAAGCTTCAACCCCTTTAACCAACCTTCGGGTGCGGGAGGTGCGACCTCTCATTTCCCCTGCAAGGCTTCGGCAAGAGATTCCCTCAGGAGAAGAAGCGGAGAAAACCGTCCGGCAATCGCGGGAAGAGGTGGAGGCGGTGCTGGAGGGAAAAGATTCTCGGGTTTTGATTGTTTTGGGACCGTGCTCTATCCATGAGAGAGACGCTGCTTTGGAATATGCGGGGCAGATTGCGCGGATGCGGCAGGAACTCGGGGATAAGCTTTTGCTGGTCATGCGGGTTTATTTTGAGAAGCCGAGAACGACTGTGGGTTGGAAGGGCCTGATCAATGACCCTTACTTGGATGGCAGTTTAGACTTGGAGGGGGGGCTGAAGGCGGGTCGCAAGCTGTTGGCGGAGATTAACGAGATGGGAGTACCTGCGGGAACTGAGTTTCTGGATCCGATAGTGCCGCAGTATCTGGCGGATCTGGTGAGTTGGGCCGCAATAGGTGCGAGGACAACAGAGAGTCAGACTCATCGGGAAATGGCCAGCGGACTCTCCATGCCTGTGGGATTTAAAAACGGGACGGACGGGAGTCTGCAAGTAGCGGTGGATGCGATGCTTTCAGCGAAAGCAGCCCATGCTTTCGTGGGAATCGATGCACAAGGTGCGACGAGCGTGATTCGGACAACAGGGAATCATTCGACCCATCTTGTTTTGCGCGGGGGGAGGGATCGGACCAATTTTGATCCTGCGAGTTTGACTTCGGCACGAGACTCCTTGAGGAAGCATGGGTTGCCTGAGCGGGTGATGGTGGATTGTAGTCATGCCAATTCTGGGAAGGAGCCGACCCAGCAGGAGACGGCTTGGAAAAGTGTGATCGAGCAAAAGAAGTCGGGCACGCCAGGGATTTTGGGGTTGATGCTGGAGAGCCATCTTCAGGAAGGACGGCAGAACATTCCTGCCAATGGTTTGGCAGGCTTGCAGTACGGAGTCTCGGTCACCGACGCCTGCATGGGTTGGAAGCAGACTGAGTCGTTATTGCGTTGGGCGGTAAAGTAAGGGTGCGGGTTGGGATTGGCCGAGAGGCAATTTACGTTTAAAATCTTCCCTTGAAGACAAGTCCCCAGAAGCTGTCAGATTCGGTGCGGGCAGGTTATGCCCAGCACGTGGTGTCTTCGTATAAGCGATCGGCCACGGCGCCCGTTCTGGTAAGGGGGAAGGGTGCGAGGGTGTGGGATGCGGATGGGAAGGAATATTTGGATTTCGGCAGTGGAATTGCGGTGAACTGCTTGGGCCACGCTCATCCGCGGTTAGCGGCGGTGATGAAAAAGCAGGGGGAGGAGTTGGTTCATGTTTCGAATCTTTTCTTCCACCCCAAGCAGGCAGAGCTGGCCGAAGCATTAGTCCAAAGGACTGGTCCTGGAAAAATCTTTTTCTGTAATAGTGGGGCGGAGGCGAATGAGGCGATGATCAAGGCGGTACGAAAGGCTGGGGCGAAGGAGGGTAAATATGAGGTGATCACCACGATAAACTCTTTTCACGGACGGACCTTGGGGATGATTGCGGCTTCTGGCCAAGAGCGGTTGAGAGAAGGTTTTGGGCCTGTCCTGCCAGGGTTTGTTTATGTGCCGTACAATGACTTGGTAGCGGTGGAGAGAGCGATTGGAGCAAAAACGGTGGCGGTAATGATCGAAGGCATTCAAGGGGAGGGAGGGATTCTTCCTGCGCAGGCGGAGTATTTGTTGGGTTTGCAGAAGCTGACAAAGGAGAAGGGTATCTATCTTTTAATGGATTCGGTGCAGTGCGGCCACTATCGGACGGGTCGGTTCCAGAGTTATCAGCGGATTTTGGAGGAGGCGGGGGTGAAGGCAGCTTTCCTTCCCGATGCCGTTTCCATGGCGAAAAGCCTTGGGGGTGGTTTTCCGATTGGGGCTGTTTGGTTTGGTAGTCGACTGGCGGAGGTGCTCACACCAGGAACGCACGCGACAACTTATGGGGGAGGCGCCTTGGCTTGCGCGGTAGCGCTGGAGATTCTGAACATTATTGAAGAGGAAAAGTTGGATAAAAACATTGAAGAGAGGGGGGAGGAGCTAAAAAAGGGTTTAGGAAAACTTTCTGGAAAAGGTTGGGTGGGAGAGGTTAGGGGATTTGGTGGAATGGTGGGGGTGACGGTCAAGGGAAGGGCGCACGGCGAGGTTGCGGAGGCGTTGACTGCGAAAGGGTTATTGGTGGTGCCTGCGGGTTCGGATGTTTTACGGTTCCTTGCTCCCTATTCTGTGACAAAAGAAGAGGTGCAAGAGGCATTAAAAAAGGTGGAGGAGACCCTATGAAACATCTGTTGAAGTTGGAGGGAATGAAAGAGGCGGAGGCGCGGCTTATTTTGCGCCTTGCCCAGACTGCGAAGAAAAACAGGGGAAAGAAGTGCTCTGCGAGTGAGGCCTTGGCTGGCCAAATCTGGGCGTTGATTTTTACTAAGGCGTCGACTCGGACGCGGGTATCTTTTGAAGTGGCCATTCGGGAGATGGGCGGAGTGCCGACTTTTCTAAGTGCGGCGGAGATTCAGTTGGGGCGGGGGGAGTTGGTGCGGGATACCGCGCGGGTAATGGGTCGGATGGTGCATGGTGCGGTGATTCGGACCTTTGCGCAGGCGGACGTGGTGGAGTTTGCGGAGTTTGCAAAGATTCCAACGATCAATGCGCTGACGGATGATGAGCACCCGTGCCAGATTCTGAGTGATATCTTTACGATCGAAGAGAAGCGGGGTGCGATTCGGGGTAAGAAAATTGCTTTTATCGGTGATGCGGCCTGCAATGTGCCGCGGTCTCTGGTGGAGGCGGCGAAAATATTTGGTTTTTCCTTAGCTTGTGGAGCTCCGAAGGAGTTCCGGCCTGCAAAAACGGGCGATGGGGTATCGTGGACAGAGGATCCTGAAGAAGCGGCTTCAGGAGCAGATGTGCTCTACACGGATGTGTGGGTTTCGATGGGCAAAGAGGCGGAGGCGGAAATGCGGGAAAAATTTTTCGCTCCTTATCAGATTAATCAGAAGTTGGTAGCCAAGGCCAAGAAAGATGCCTTGGTGTTGCACTGTCTGCCCGCCTATCGAGGGAAGGAGATTAGCGCGGAACTTTTGGAGCAGCGGGCGCAGGATATTTTCGATCAGGCAGAAAACCGACTCCATACCCAGAAGGGAATCTTGGAGTGGATCGTTGCTAAATAGTTTTCTGCTAATGACTTAACAAAAGCTTCATCGAGGCTCGACCCTCTTAATATTCGAGGTAGGGTTTTGGTTATGAGCACAACTTCCACCGCCCCCGTTCCTAAAAAGGTAAACTTGCGGACTCCTGAGGTGATGCAGGCGGTGCAGGCGGAAGTGGAAAAGCATTATCGCAGTTTGGCGGTAGAGTATGTCCGAGCGACGGGGCGAGATTTGGTGGCTGGGGATATGACGGTGGTTTTGGCAAAGGCGTTTGGTTTTTGCTATGGGGTGGAGCGGGCAATTGACCTGGCCTATGCAGCGGCAAAAGTCTTTAAAGACAAACGGATCTTTTTGCTGGGCGAGATTATTCATAACCCTGAGGTGAACGAGCAGTTACGAGAGATGAAGATTATGTCTCTGAAGCGTCATCCTGTGGGGTATGACCTGACAGGTTTGACGGCAGAGGATGTGGTGATCGTTCCTGCCTTTGGTGCGGAGGTGGCGGTGATGGATCGGTTGAAAACGATTGGATGTCAGACGGTGGATACGACTTGCGGGGACGTGATGAGCGTGTGGAAGCGGGTTCGCCAGTACAACAAGGAACGGGTGACTTCGATTATTCACGGAAAATCATCCCACGAGGAGACGATGGCGACGAGTTCGAGAGCCCTAAGCACGGACGGAATGGGTCACTACCTGGTGGTCTATAATTTGGAAGAGACTGATTATGTCTGTGAATATATTCGGAAAGGGGGCGATCGGGCGGAGTTCTTGAAGAAGTTTGAGGGTGCGCACTCTCCAGGATTTGATCCAGAAAAGCATTTGCAGGCGGTCGGAGTGGCTAACCAGACAACGATGATGCGTGGAGAGACTGAGGAGGTGCAAAGAAGGTTGAAGAAGGCGATTGAGGATCGGTATGGTGAGAAAAAGACGGGCGAACATTTTAGATTCTTTGACACGATTTGTGGCGCGACTCAGGAGAGGCAAGATGCCTTGCGAGATCTGCTGGTGGTACCACCCGATCTCTTGCTGGTGGTGGGTGGATACAATAGTAGTAACACCACTCACTTGGCAGAGATGGGGGAGGCAAAGTTGCCAACTTACTTCATTCGCAACAGTTCACGAATGATATCGACCGATGAGATTGAGCATTACGACCAGCATGCTCAAAAAGAGAAAAGAACCACGAATTGGTTGCCCAAGGGGAAGGTAAAAATTGGGGTGACCGCGGGGGCTTCCTGCCCGAACAACGTGATCGAGGAGACAATTGCGAAGTTGTTTCAGTTTCGTGGGGTGGACGTGAAGTCTCTCATTCCAGAAACTACCGCTTAATTTTTTTTCTCTAAGGCGGCGGCAAGCTTTCCAACCAACCCACCAAAACTCCCATTGGTAAAGATGGCAACGATATCGCCCGATTTTAAGCGGGGAAGGATGTCTTTGAGAATTTCTTCTGGGCCAGGAAGGTAAAAGGATTCGCGACCTGCTTTTCGAATGTCGTCGGCAATTTTCTTTGGATCGAGGCGCATTTTGGGATCGATCTGTTCTTTGCGGGCGATTTCGGTGATGTAGACGCCGTCGGCGGCGGAGAGAGATTGGGCAAGCTCGTTTTGGAAAATACCGCGACGGGTGGTGTTGGAGCGTGGTTCGAAGAGGGCCCAGAGGCGCCGGCCTGGATATTTAGCCCTGAGAGCTGCGATCGATTCTCGCAAGGCGGAGGGGTGATGGCCAAAATCATCCACAAGGGTGATTCCGTTGGCTTCTGCGCGGACTTCTAATCGGCGGCGGACTCCGCGAAATGTGGGAAGAATGGCGGCTAGCTTATCGAGAGGGAGTCCGAGGGTGTGAGCGGCACAGAGAGCCATCGAGGCGTTATGAACATTGTGACGACCTGCGAGTTGGAGGTGAAACTCGTGGCCGTGGAGTGTAAAGCGACTTCCACTGGCATCCGCTTTGAGGATTTGATAGCGGGCGGCAGCCTGTGGGCCTGAACCGACTTCCAAAATTTCGCACGGGGCATCTTTGGCGACGGCGAGGGCGTTGGGATCGTCTGCATTGATTAGAGCCAGACCGTTTTGCGGGACTTGCTGAAGGAGTTGGCGAAATGATTTCTGAATGGCGGCGAGGTCGGGGTAGATGTCAGCGTGGTCGAATTCAACATTATTGAGAATGACGAGTTCGGGAAGGTAGTGGAGGAACTTGCTTCGTTTATCGGCGAAGGAGGTGTCGTACTCGTCTCCCTCGAGAACCCAGAATGAGCCAGTGCCGTGGTGGCATCCGCCGGGCAGGTCGAGGGGAACTCCGCCGATGAACCAGCTGGGATGGAGACCTGCTTTTTCAAGAAGGAAAGCGAGCATAGTGGAGGTGGTGGTTTTGCCGTGGGTGCCGGAAACGACTAGGTTACGGGTTTTATAGAGGAACCAACCGCGGAGGAGTTCGGGGAGGGAAACAAAGGGAATGCGGTGGGAGAGGACAGCTTCGAGTTCGGGGTTCCCGCGTGAGAGGGCGTTGCCGACGATGGCAAGGTCGGGTTTAGGGGAAAGATTCTTCTCGGCGTATCCTTCGTGAAAGACGATGCCCCGATCACGGAGGGAATCGGACATGGGCGGATAGACGGCTTGATCGGATCCAGTGACTTGAAGTCCCAGCTCGCGGAACATTGCGGCAACGGTGCCCATGCCACTTCCTGCGATTCCAAGGAAGTGGAGATGTTTAAGGTGGGCTCGGTCTAGCATAAGGCAGACACATCGGATGGCGGAGAGAAGGGGTGGAGTCGAGTAAAAACCCTAGAAGCGAAGGATGATATCCGCTCCAGCGGAGGCTTTTTCCGGATTGATATTGGCCAACCGAGTAACCGGGGGAGCAGAAGGAGGGATTTGCGCGTCAGAAGGGACCAGGATTCGGGTGTGGGGTGCAAGGAGGGATTCCCAAGTACCAAGGGGTCCACCCATTTCTGGGTGGAGGAGAGCGGTGCCGCCTTGAGTTAGAATTAGATCGATTTGCAGTCGGCCGGTGGCAGTTAGACCAGTGGCGAGGCGGAGGGCTTCTTCGGCCAGGCGACGTTTCCCGCCGGGTGCGGTTTGGCAGATAATGGCAACCTTCTTCATACGGGATCGAAAGATTGGGTTGGGGAGCAACGTTCGATGAGTTCAGCGAGGAGGCCAGGTCCACCTAAGACGACATCGAGTTGATTGGCTGAGGCGAATTGTTCGACAGCACGTGGGCAAGCAAAGAGGCGGAGACCGCGCGCCACGAGGTCAGGGAGTCGGGGGTGGAGGAGGGAGGTGGCGCCTTCGTGCAAAAAGTAGGCGGAAACCTTTTCATGGGACTCGAGCAAGGCCGTCGTCTGCTTCAAGAAAAGAGCGGTGGCAGGATGGTCCGGTGGCGAGGCGAGAAGATGGAGGTGATTCATCGGTAAACGAACGATGACAGGACAGAGGCGGGCAGGGCGGTAACTCTAGATTCCACCATAGCGAAGGATCGCCTCTTGGCAGAAACCGTCCAAAGCTGGGTTGTTTTAAACCAAGCCCGCGCGTTTGAGAGTGGCGTAGGCACCATTCTTGTCGATCGTCTTGAGGGCACGGGCGGTGAGACGCACTTGGATATGACGCCCGAGTTCAGGAACGAAAATGCTCTTGCGACGCAGATTAGGACGGAAGCGCCGAGGAGTATTAGCGGTGACGTGAGTTCCGATACCGCCTGATTTCTTGGACTTACCACTCCGAATGATTTTACGCCCGAGAGAGGGCACGGCACCGGTGATTTCGCAGCGGCGGCTCATTTGAGGAGGAGGGCATTGCGGGCCCTCTTGATGGCGGTATTGAGTTGGCGATGCAGGCTGGCGGGCATGCCAGTGATCTTACGGGGAAGAATCTTACCTGTCTCGGTGATAAATTTGCGGAGAAGCTCCACATTACGGAAATCGATTGCCTCGCCATTGATATCAATCCGCTTCCGAGAAGTGGATCGATTCATCCGACGGGGTTTGCGGCCTTTTTTAATGATCATATTGAATTATTCCTTCGCTTTCGTTTTCTCTTCTTCGTCGGATTCTTCACCGCTTTCCTCTTCGGATGATTCGACGCTATCCATGAAAGGCACGGCAGGTTCCCAGCGGTTCTTGCCTTTATTTTCCTGTTCAAAGCGGGACTGACAATCGACGGTGAAGCGGGCAAAGGGAATGGCTTCCAGTCGCGAAACTGGAATGGCTTGGCCTGACATTTCGCATACCCCGTAGACGTGGGCTTGGATGCGTTTCATCGCTTGTTCGATCTCGTAGAGGGCATCTTGTTCTTGGCTGAGAAGGCTGAGGGCAAAATCCTTTTCGTAAGCATCGCTGCCCGCATCGGCTTGGTGCATGCCGAAAGCAGATCCACCGCCTTCACCTCGTTCGCGGAGGCTGTCTTTGGTTACGCCTTGGACCTGATCGAGAATATGGTCACGAAGTTCGGCGAGTTTGATGGTCTGGCGGTCTAAAAAAGAGGCGGAGAACTTGGGCGGACGGATAGGCTTGAGATTTTCTTCTAAAGGGCGGAGGAATTTAGCAGGAACTTTAATGGGAAAAGGAGGGCCAGACGGCCTTTTCACCACCACGGGAGGGGCGATCGGCTTCTTACTCTTGGCTTTAGGCTTGGAGGAGGAACGCTTAGGAGCCTTCTTAGGAGAAGCCTTGGACGACTTCTTCGAGGAAGATTTTGAAGCTTTTTTAGATTTAGATTTTGTTGCCATGAAAATTCAAACCTAGCGTAGTGGCAAGGGTTTGCCAATCGTAAAAGGGACGTGTTTAGGGCGTTTCTAGATTTAGGTAGGTGGGGTGGGAAAGGCCTTGTTCGTAGGATTCAAGTAAGGTCATCCCCTCCGTGGCCTTCATTTTATCAAGTTTAATGGCTTCGTCGACTTGGGCCTTGATTAAGCGAGAGAGCTGAGAGGGTTCGTACTGAACATTGCCTAGAACCCGGCCAATAGAGAACCCGGGAATGGTTTCTTCAATATAGAAGCCGTCCGGCTCATCCGCATCGAGGTAGATATGGGCCTCATTGACTGAACCAAAGAGATTATGGAGATCGCCCATGACATCCTGGTAGGCGCCGAGTAGGAAAAAACCGAGGAGGTAGGGGTCTTTTCCTAATTCGTGTAAGGGCAGGCTCGATCGGGTCCCGGTACCGTCGACGAAGTGGTCGATTTTGCCGTCCGAATCGCAGGTAATATCGACCAAGCGCCCTTGGTGGATGGGGGCTTCGTTGAGGCGTTGGATCGGGACGATAGGGAAGAGTTGTTTAAGAGCCCAGTGATCGATGAGAGATTGGAAAACGCTAAAATTGCAGAGGTACTGTTTGCCGAGTTGCTCCACCAGGCTTCGGATTTCCTCGGGAGGCGGGCGACCGTTGGTGTAGAGGGAGGTGATGCGCTCAGCCAAGTGCCAGAACGAGTCTTCCACGCGGGCTTTGGTTGGAAGATCGAGCAAGCCAAGGTCGAAACGGGCGGCCGCTTCTTCTTTGACCGCCATTCCGTCATGGAGGGATTCGCGGCGATTCTTGCGGGTCAGGTTGACGACGAGATCGGAGAGTTGGCGAACAAACTCTGGATCTTGTTCCTTGGCGGGGACAAAGGCGCGTGGGGTTTTGTCGATCGTACCGAAAACTTCCACAAGGAGAACGGAGTGATGGGCGACGGTGGCCCGCCCACTTTCACTGACCAGAGTGGGGTGGGGAACTTTTTCCTGTCGACAAACCTCGGCCACCGATCGAACGACATCCCGAGCGTACTCGGCAAGGGTATAGTTCATCGAGCTTTCCGAATCGGAGCGGGATCCGTCGTAGTCGATGGCGAGTCCGCCCCCGACATCGAGGTAAGCGGGTTTTAAGCCGAGATGATGGAGTTGCGCGTAGAAGCGGGTGGCCTCGCGAACGGCTCGGCGGAGGGCGAGAATGTCGGGGACTTGGGAGCCGACGTGAAAATGAAGCATCTGCAAGGCCTCAGGACATCCTTCTTTGCGTAGGTATTCGACCGCTTCGAGGAGTTCACTGGTAGAGAGTCCGAATTTCGCGCTATCGCCACCTGAAAGGGCCCATTTTCCTACGCCGCGCGCCGAAAGACGAACCCGGACGCCAACCAGAAGGTCGACTTGCATGGAGCGAGCGGTTTCGACGGCCAGACGAAGTTCCTCAGGCTTTTCGATGACGAGAATAACTTTTTTGCCGAGTTTGCGGCCAAGAAGGGCCGTACGGATGAACTCGGCGTCTTTGTAGCCGTTGCAGACGAGAAGACTTTCGGGGTCGCGATGATGAGCGAGGCCAGCGAAGAGCTCTGGTTTACTTCCGACTTCTAGGCCGAAGTGGTAAGGTTCGCCCGCATCGAGAATTTCCTCCACGACTTCGCGCATCTGATTGACCTTGATTGGGAAAACACCTCGGTAGGCACCTTTATAGCGGGCGGACTTGATAGCATCGGCAAAGGCTTCGTTGATGGCACGAACGCGGTGGCGGAGGAGATCGTGGAAACGAATGAGAAGAGGGTAGTGCAGGCCTTTTTCGCGGGCACGGGTGGCAACTTTAACTAGATCAATGCCAGCACCGTCTGTGGTTTGGGGATGAACCGTCATGTGTCCTGCGGGATTGACGCCGAAATAACCGCTTCCCCAACGGGCAATTCCGTAGGTACGAATTGCTTCGTCGATGGTCCATTTCGTTGAGGGCTCTGCCACGGGATGCCGAATATACTGCTTAGTCATAGTAATGCAACGATTCGTGAAGAATTGAGCAATCTTGCGGATAGAGGGGAGAAAGATAAGCTGAGGAGATGAGTGACGGTTCCACCTTAGTTCAAATTCTCGGATTGATGCCTGCGGCCAACGGAATGGCAGTCTTTTTAGGGAATGAGAAAAAGACTTTTAGTATTCATGTGGATCATGGGGTGGGGACTTCGATTGCTCTTTTGTTGAAAGGGGAGAAGAGAGAGAGGCCTTTGACCCACGATTTGATTCATCTTATTTTGCAGGGGTTTGGAATCACGGTGGATCGGATTTTGATTAATGATTTGCGAAATGACACCTATTTTGCGCGTTTGACCTTGCGACAGGTGGGCCCAGGAGGAACCTCGATCACCGAGATTGATGCGAGACCGAGTGATTGTGTGGCGGTGGCGTTGGAAACACAGAAGCCGATTCATGTGGCCAAGGCGGTTTGGGATAAGGTATCGGATATGACCCCCTTTTTGCAGGAGTTGAAAAAGAAGTTCGAGACTGGTGAGGAGGGGGAGGCTGGCAGTGAGGCTAAGGGAGAAGGAGAACAACCGCGGGATGGAGGGAAGGGGCCTAGAAAAAAAAGCTAAAGTTTACTCTTCGAAGGCGCTGTTCCAAGTGGGGGGGATGCGGAGGGCGAGCGACTCGGTTTCGCCATTAGAGCGGCGGACTTTGAAGCGGAGGAGTTCTCGTTTCTTTGAGGCACTTTGGTGGGCGGTGAGGTAGCGGGCGGCAAACTCCTTGAGGTCTTCCCCTGCGGGTTGGCCTGCGATTTCGAGAAGAGTATCCCCACCACGAAAACCGGCGATGGAGGCACGACTCTCCTTGAGCACGCACAAAACTTGGGGAGTTGGGTGACCGACGAGGCAGAGTCCTTCGGGAAAATCCGGAATTTCGATTGGGGCGGTGGTCTGGCCAGCGGAGGGTTCAAGAACGATACGGAGGTTACCTGGAATGGCCATTTCGAGGGCTCGACGAAATTCGATGGGATCGGTCCAGACGGTTTGATAGGCGCGCTCCATAATTTTGCGTTCGGTTTCGGTCATGAGTCCCTTGGTAGTTACTTTCGGGGCGACGCGGGAGTAGGAGTCTTCATTGACTCCGCGTTTTGATTTGAGTTCGCCTTCGGTCAGGGTGACGGGTCGGAAGATGGTGCGCAGAATTGTTCCGGCGGGGAGAATTTTGGTGGTGGTCAGGAGAATATCTTGGGATAGAACGACGCGATCGTTTCTGATCTCGAGAGGGAAGGAGAGGCCGAGGGGGGGCTCCATTTTTGGATCCCACTCTGTGGCAAAGCTTTGAGCGAGGAGCCCTAGTCCAAGAAAAAAGATGGAAGAAGTTTTAGGTAACACGGGTGGGGTATGGTATTATCACAAAATTACCGGGGGCGTCACGGTTTCGATTCAAACTGGAAGCGACCTGCGGCAAGCCGAGGGCCCGGATTGGTTGGCCTCGTTAAAAAGCCGATCCAAAAAATAAAAGCTAACAACGAGTTGGCCCTCGCAGCCTAAAGTGCTGTGACGTTACCCCTCCAACCCTGGCTAGGGGGAAGTAATGATGTTTGCCAGGTCTGGGAATGGGTGAGCAACCGACCTGTTCTTAGGAACCAACGTGGATGCTACGGAGAGCGGGCCAGTGGCAGGGCAACCGATCTCCCGACAATCAAACTGCCAACAAGCTTGTAGATGCGGGTGGTAGCTGGTTTGAAGACGTGGGTTCAACTCCCACCGCCTCCATATTTTCTTACGCTTTGGACGTAAAAGAAATTTACAAACTCAAGAGGTAAGGCGGCGGGCCTCCGCTGATTTACTTTAAAGGTTTCGACGACCTTGCTCTTGAAATGGGAAGCTTGGTCAGCGACTAAAAAAGTCTAGAATGGAATAGTGCAACATCAGCTCAAGAAACTGCTTCACTGGATGAGGTTAAGCCCTGAAGGCATTCAGGCGGGGAAGTTGGGCAAGTGGCTTGGGAAGCATGGGGTGAATCCAGACCTTTGGAGTTTCCGTAGAGGCCCGGTGGCGCGGGCGATGGTGGCAGGGCTGTTGCCTGCGACGAGTCCGCTGCTCGGATTGCACCATATTTTATCGGTTGTGCTAGCGGTGGTTTTGCGGGCGAATGTGCCGACGGCAGTGGTGGTGCAGACGGTGAATAATCCTTTGACCATACCGATTTATTACACGATGGCCTATCATGTGGGTGAAGTGTTGCTGGGAAGACCTGCTAAATATGAGATTCATATTGCGGAAAAGATTAAAAAACTGGATGAGACCGAAGGGATTCGCTCGAAGTTAAGGATGTTGGCGGGGGAGTTGGCCATGGTAGCCGTTCCGTTGTTGGTGGGTTGTACAGTGATCGGGGTGGTGGTTTCTGCAGCAGGTTATGGACTGATCTATGCGATATGGCCTGAAGAACCCAAGGAAGAAAAGAGAGGTTGACGGAGGGAAATAAGTAGTACAAAAGTTATTACATGGGAATAAAGACAAAAATACGGAAGTTTGGGAACTCCCTAGGGATTATTTTGCCGAAAGAGGCGATTTCGGCGATGAAGGTTCAAGAGGGAGCGGCGGTGTATTTGACGGAGGGACCTGAGTGCTCGTTGCGAGTCACGGCAGGGAATCCGGATTTTGTCGAACAGATGCGTATCGGTGAGGATTTGATGCAGAGGTACCGTAACGCTCTTCACGAACTGGCAAAGTGAGGCACTTGGTTTGGGTCGGGCGAGAAACCCTTCTTTCTTTGCACGAAATCTCCATAGTACGTTTTGGTGGAACGTTGGGTATGCGAGATTCAGGTCTTCTGGAATCAGCACTCCATCGTCCTCAGAACGCTTCTGCGTATGGGCAAAAAGATCTTTTTATTTTGGCGTCTGTACTAGGTGCGGGGATCGTGAAAAACCACCCGTTTCTTGATGGGAATAAGCGAACAGGTTTTTTGGCTGCAGCACTATTCTTGGAGTCTAATGGGGAAAGCTTTCAATCCAGTGAAGAGGATGTGGTCCTGAAAACCCTTGCCCTTGCCGCTGGGGCGGTGAGTGAGGCGGACTACGCGAAGTGGCTGCGTTTGAGTTGCCGAAAAAAGAATAAAGGGAAGGTCTAGACGGAACGTTCGCGGGAGGTGCTGCGAAGGTGGATGGTTTTGTGCTCGAGGTCGTGGACGGCGCGGATGTAGCGGACGGTACGACTACGGGCGCGCATGAGGATGGAGTGGGTGGTGGCTTTGTGGCCGATAAGCTTCACTCCAGGAAGGAGAGGGCTCTCGATGATGCCGGTGGCGCAAAGAATGGCACTCTGGCCCGTGACGATATCGGCTGATCGGAAAATCGTCTGAATTTCTTTATCGGAAACCCCTTGGACTTCGCGGGCCTTGGCTTCGGGATTGGGGAACCACATACGAAGCTGAATTTCGCCTCCCAAGGCGCGGAGTGCGGTTGCGGTGAGAACGCCTTCGGGGGAGCCTCCGATGCCGACATAGAGATCGATGCCAGAATCGGGGAGGGAGGGGGCGACAGCGGCGGTGATATCGCCATCGGCGATAGTGCGTAAAGAGGCGCCGGCACGGCGGATGGCATCGATGAAGGGTTGATTGCGTGTGCGATCGAGCACAAGAACTACGAGATCACCGACACGTTTATAGAGAATTTTTGCGAGGCGTTGGAGGGTTTCTTCGAGGGGTGCATCGAGGAAGTTGGCGTGGGGATCCTCTTTCTCAAGGAAGCGGGCGACGGTGGGACCATAGGCGATTTTATGGGAGTAGTAGCTGGGAATGCTCCGCATGAGCGGTTGGTTGGAGCCTTCGGGAACCTCGGCGGCGGCCATGACAGAGATGGCGTTGGGGGAGCCTTTGGAAAGGTTGGTGGTGCCGTCGACTGGATCGAGGGCGATATTAAAGCGGGGAGCCTCGGGTCCCCATTTGCCGAGTCGATCCCCAAGAAAAATACCTGGAGCGTTATCCTTAATCCCTTCGCCGATGACGACTTCACCGCGGATATCGACGAGATCGAAGACTCCTTGGATAGCATCGCAGGCGGCTGCATCGGCAGCGTTCTTATCTCCTTGCCCAATAAATCGCATGGCATTGAGGGCGGCGTTTTCTGTCGCGCGAACAAATTCAAATTCTACGGTGCGCTCTGGATCATTCATAAACCCCTTATTGTAAGGATGTAGCTCAGGTCGCCAAGAAGATTACAAAGGCTTACGATCCGATGGCTTGACGAAAGAAAACAACCGTATTAAATACGGTCTCATGCGTAAAATGTTGATCCTGCTTATTTTGGGCTTGTTCGGGTCTCTGGGCAGGGCAGAGGAGACGACCGTGACCCCTGAGTTTCGGCCTGCCAAAGTGGAGTTAACCACCAATGGGGCGACGGCGCCGACGAATGCGGTCCGCCCGCCAGATGGGATGGAGGATGACCTGCCGGTGGCCCTAGATACGGATATTAGTCTGAACAAAATTTATACCTATCTCAACGATCCGATTAAGAATAAGCCTGCCGTCGGCAATGCGATGATGATGTATGAACCAAAGTACTGGAATCATGGGGCGATCTCAGCCAAGGACCGTGCGGCCCGCTTAGGAAATATGTTTGTCATCAATTGGCATAACGATGGCAAACCAGGAGATTTCACCGTGAGGTTGGATTATCGGCAGGCCATGACCCGAGAGAAGGTAATGACGAAAACGCAGGATTATAAAGACTTTGATGGGTATGAGAAGACGGTCTTAAAAGTTGCGGGAGAGGATTACACTAAGGGTGGGGTAGTGAATTCTTGGAGAATCTCCATCGTGCGAGATGGCAAGATCGTCGCCGAGGAAAAATCCTTTATTTGGTAAGAGGGATCCCACGAGGCTGAGACCCCAGCGATCTTGTTTTCGGACGATAGAGAACTTAGGATGAGGGGATGATGGCGCCGACGTTGCAATCTGGGAAAAAGTATTCCGATGAACTGGAAATGGAGCATGACATCCGGAACTTAAAAGAAACAATCACCGCTTTACGTGACGCATTGGAAAAGCAGAGAGCGGGCACGGCGACAGAGGTCTCCTTGGCGGTGGCAGAATCTCAGGCGCAGATCCGAGATTTGCAGGGGACGATTAGTGAAATGCGTACGGAAATCGAGCGTCGGAAAGCGGCGGGAGAAGAAGCGGTACAAAAAATCACAGCGCAGTCAGCGGAGGAGAGTCGGCAGATGCAATCGGGGGTGCAGGCCTTGCGGGATCAGATGGAAAAGGAGAGAGCGAAGCACGCTGAGATGCAGCAGGCCGATCGGCGTTCTCATCGTGATGTGGTAGCGGAGTTCGAACGCACAGTGCAAGAGATTCGAGAGCAGATGGAGACTTATCGTGGCAAAAAGTAAGAGCCCAACAGATGGACTAAGCCTGAAGGATGCCAAAATCCTTTTGGAGGTAGCGCGAAAGGTGGCGGATGGGAAGACGTTGGATGAGCAGCTTGAGACGCTGGTGGCACTGGTGACCGAGGCGACAGGATCGGACCGTGGGACTTTGTTTGTCAACGATCCAAGGACGGAGGAGCTCTACAGTCGGGTCACGGTTGGAGGTTTGAAAAGGGAAATTCGCATTCTCAATCACACGGGAATCGCGGGGAGTGTTTTTAAAAAGGGTACAGGAGCGGTGGTGCGTGATGCCTACAAAGATGCCCGTTTTAATCAGGCGGTGGATCAGCAGACGGGGTATCGGACCCGTTCGATCGCCTGCGCCCCGATTCGCACCGTACGGGGAGAGATTATAGGGGTGGTAGAAGTTCTGAATCGAAAGGGAGGTAAGGAGGGACACTTTAATCATAAGGATCTGCAGTTACTAGAGGCGATGGCGATGCAGGCCTCAGTCTCGTTGCAGCGTAGTTTGCTGGAAGAGTCTTCGGCTCGCGAAAAGGAGCAGGAGGCTGAGTTTTTGGGGGTGGTGGCAGAGATTTCTGGTGAAATTAAGTTAGGAGCGTTGCTCTCGAAAATTATTAGTACGGTAACAAGAATGTTGCACGCCGAGAGGTCGACTTTATTTATCAACGATGAAAAAACGAACGAGCTCTATACCGAAGTAGGAGAAGGTTTGGGGGCAACTCAGATTCGACTCCCGAATCACCTCGGGATTGCGGGAGCCGTATTTACTTCAGGGAAAGCGGTGAACATTCCTCACGCCTATGCTGATCTTCGCTTTAATCCTGGCTTTGACAAAAAGACTGGGTTTTTTACGCGGTCGATGCTTTGCACTCCCGTGATTAACAAAGAGGGGAAGGTGATTGGCGCCACCCAAGTCCTGAATAAGAGAGGGGGATCTTTCACCCATGAGGACGAGGCGCGGTTAAAGGCTTTTACGGCGCAAGTCTCGGTGGCGTTGGAAAATGCAAAGTTGTTCGACGATGTGCAGAACATGAAGAACTATGCGGAATCGATGTTGGAAAGTATGTCGAACGCTGTGGTGACTCTGAATGAAGAGGGAGTAATTCAGACCTGTAATGCGGCCGGGACAAAGATTCTGAAAACTCCAGTCAAGGAAGTGTTGAAAAAGAAGGCGACAGACTTCTTTTCAGGAAAAAACGCTTGGGTAGAAGAAAAGATCCGTCAGGTGGCGGCCTCTGGAGAGCCTTCTTTGATGATGGATGCGGAAATGGAGTGGGGTGGAGAGAAGACTTCGGCCAACGTGACCGTGCTTCCTTTAGTCAGTGTGAAGGGCAAGTCGCTGGGTTCTTTGGTAATGATTGAAGATATTAGTGATGAAAAACGTATGAAGGGAACGATGGCACGCTATATGGATCCAGCGATTGCCGATCAATTAATGGCGACGGGTAAAGAAGTGCTCGGCGGAGCCGAGAGTGAAGCTTCTATTTTATTCTCGGATGTCCGGAGTTTTACTACTTTAACGGAAAGTTTGGGGGCGCAGGGGACGGTAGGTTTGCTGAATGAGTATTTCACTTTGATGGTGGACTGCCTACAAAAAGAGGGAGGGATGTTGGACAAGTTTATCGGGGACGCGATTATGGCGGTCTTTGGTTTGCCTTTACCTCGAGAAGACGATCCGGATCGGGCGGTGCGTGCGGGGATCGGGATGTTGGTGGAGCTGGAAGCTTTTAATCATGCGAGAAAATCGAGAGGAATGATGGCGATTGATATGGGGCTAGGGATTAACACCGACACGATTGTCAGTGGGAATATCGGATCACCCAAGCGGATGAACTACACGGTGATTGGGGATGGGGTGAATTTGGCGGCGCGTCTGGAAACGGCCTGTAAGCAGTATGGGGCAAAGATGCTGATTAGTGATGCGACGGTGAAGAAACTCAAGGGGACCTATCGAATGCGTGAAGCCGACCGAGTGGTGGTAAAGGGAAAGACGGAGCCCGTGGTCATTTTTGAGGTGCTTGACTATCACACGGACGTGTCCTTCCCTAATCCGATGGAAGTGATCAACCATTTTAAGGATGGGCTAGGGAAGTATCGCAAACAGGACTGGGATCGTGCAAAAGCTGCTTTCGGGGAGGCGCTCAAAGCTCATGAAGGCGACAAGTTAAGTAAAATTTATATCGAACGGTGTGACTATTTTCAGAAAAATCCTCCTGAGAAGGAGTGGGACGGGGTTTGGGTAATGAAGGAGAAGTAAAGCCTTTCGCCCGTAGAAGAGGTTGGCTGGTAGGTACATGGGAGGCGTTCTCTTTTTGACTTGAGCGGAAGATGGACGAAATTAAGGAATCCGCTACCCTTTAAATGCAGGGTCGTTAGCTCAATGGTAGAGCTGCTCCCTTTTAAGGAGTAGGTTGTAGGTTCGAATCCTACACGACCCACACTTCTTTTTATGAATTTTAAAATCGAATCCCCTTATGCTCCCGCAGGCGATCAGCCTGAGGCGATTCAGGCTCTCTTGCAGCGTTTGCGAAGTGGGGAGAAGCATAATGTGCTGCATGGGGTCACTGGTTCAGGGAAGACCTTTACGATTGCGAATGTCATTCAAGAACTCGGTTTACCCACTTTGGTGATGAGTCATAACAAGACTTTGGCGGCGCAGCTCTACAGTGAGCTGAAGGGATTCTTTCCGCACAATGCGGTGGAGTACTTCGTGAGTTATTTCGACTACTACCAACCGGAAGCTTACATCCCGAGAACAGATACCTACATCGAAAAGGATTCCTCGATTAACGAAGAGATTGAGCGGTTGCGACTTTCAGCAACGACTAGTTTGCTCACGCGTAAAGATGTCATCGTGGTGGCGAGTGTCTCGTGTATCTACGGTTTAGGCTCTCCCGAAGATTACGAAAAAATGTTTCTCTGTCTTGAACCAGGCTTAACGGTATCACGAGAGGATCTTTTGGCGCGTTTGGTTGAGATCCAATATGAGCGGAATGATTTGGCGCCGGAACGGGGTCAGTTCCGCGTGCGTGGGGATGCGATTGAGGTTTGGCTGGCTCAGGAAGATGCCGGGGTCCGGATTGAACTTCTGGGAGATAAGATCGATCGCTTAACCCGATATGAAACTTCCACAGGAAAAGAGATGGGGAGGCCCGTGCGGGAGGTTCTGACTCCAGCACGGCACTATGTGACTCCAGCGGAAAAAATGAAAAAGGCGGTGGTCTCGATCCGGGCAGAATTAGGGGAGAGAATTGCCCAGTTGGAAGGGATTGGGAAAATGCTCGAGGCCCAACGGCTGAAGATGAGAACTGAGTATGACCTAGATTTAATGGACGAAATGGGAACCTGTAGCGGAATTGAGAACTACAGCCGGCACCTTTCGGGGCGGAGCCCAGGAGCAAAGCCGAGTACCCTGATCGACTTTTTTCGGGATGAATTCTTGGTGGTGATGGATGAGAGTCACGCCACCGTGCCACAAGTTGGAGGGATGTACGCAGGGGATCGGAGCCGCAAGACGGTACTGGTGGAGCATGGTTTTCGGTTGCCCTCGGCTTTAGATAATCGGCCGATGAGGTTCGAGGAGTTCGGCGCCATGCTACAAAAGGTAATTTATGTTTCGGCTACGCCCGCTCCCTTCGAGATTGGGAAGGTCAGAGGTCAAGTGGTAGAGCAGGTGGTGCGTCCCACGGGTTTACTTGATCCCCCGGTGAAAGTAAGGCCGCTAAAGGGTCAGGTCGACGAAACGATTGCGCTGTGTCACGAAAGGGTGGCGCGGGGTGAGCGGGTGTTGATTACGACTTTGACCCGCAGGTCTTCTGAGGACCTCTCGGACTACTTAAAAGAGGCAGGTTTTAAGTCGCGCTATCTTCACGCGGAGGTGGACGCGATTGAGCGAGTGGAGATTTTGCGAGAGTTGCGATCGGGCGAAATCGATGTTCTGGTGGGAATTAATCTCTTACGGGAAGGATTAGATCTGCCAGAGGTTTCCTTGGTTTGTATTCTGGATGCGGACAAGGAGGGATATCTGCGTTCGGAGACTTCCTTGATTCAGACGGCGGGTAGGGCGGCAAGGCATTTAAACGGGGAGGTGATTCTCTTTGCCGATCGGATGACGAAATCGATTCTGGCGTTGATCCGAGAAACGGATCGGCGGCGGGCGATTCAGGAGAAGTATAATCAGGAGCATAACTTAGTTCCTCGATCGGTCATCCGTGGAGTGCAGGAAAGTCTGCAGACGATCGTACGGACGGCGCGGGGAATCAACACGCAAGTAGGTGGAGGTGAGGCCACAGCTGACGCGCAGGAGGTCTTAAAGCAGCTGGAAGAGGAAATGTGGGAGGCTTCGGAAAAGCTGGAGTATGAGCGTGCTGCGCTTCTGAGGGATCAAATTGAAGATTGGAAGAAGATGCACCATTTGGGCGGAGTGAGCGTGGAGGCGAGTAGGAGTGTGGTTAAAGCAGGAAAGGGGAAGTCTATGGTCTATGGCAAAGCTCGGCCGAAGGCCAAGGTGAAAGTGATCTAGAGAGCTTTTCTTTTCAGGCTCGGTTGAGATTAAGGCAAGGAGCAGATCGAGTAGGTCGGGAGGGGGGCAAGGAGTTTCGACCCGTGGGCGGAAGTGATTTCGAGGAGAGATACGATTTCGATTAGCTCTCCTTTGCTTTGACGGAGAAGCGTGGCGGCGGAGGCAAGCTTTGTGCCGCGATGGAGGACATCGGCCACTAAAATAAAGCGACAGCCCGCGGGGATACTTTGGAGATCGAGAATAGGGGCACGCCCCGAGGGTTGGAGAACCCCTAATCCACCACCGACAATATAGGCCAGAGAGGAGGCGAGGGGCAGGGCAGAGGAGTCGTAGGCGACGACTAAGTCGACTCGGCGTCGTGGGTATCGTTCATTCATATCCGCGCAGGCGAAGCGGAAAAACTGGGCATCGCGGTAGATGGCGTCGGTTAAGTAGCTCGATTCGCCAGCGGTGCGGGCACTCTCGATAGTACGTACGGCACTGGCGAGGCGATCGCGGGCGCTCCGCAGAGCTGGGGATTTCATCAAGTAAGCTTCTCTGGCAAAGCGGGAATGCAGGCAAAACCTAAAGAGAGATTGGCTTATTCGTCTTCTTCGTCGCGAGAGGGATTTCTTCCGGTGGTGGGGAGAGTCTCGATCGCGGTGCGGAGTTTCTTCAGGGCAATACTTTGAATTTGGCGAATGCGCTCGCGGGTGACCTTAAACTTCTTCCCGATCTGTTCGAGAGTGGGAGGAGTTTCGTCGCTCAGAGGAAAGCGTAGGGAGAGAATGGAGCGTTCCCGTGGATCGAGAACATGGAGGACACTACGTAGTTCTTTAATTAGGTTACGACTTTCGAGATCGCGTCCTGGCATGGCGGCGGTTTCATCGGCAATGAGGTCACCCAGTTCCACATCGGCTTGGTCTCCGACCATGGTATTGAGCGAGGTGGGTCGCATGGAGACACGGCGAAGTTGGGCAATACGCAGGGCGGAGATACCGATCTCCTTGGCTAGCTCTTCGTCGGTGGGTTCGCGGCCAAGCTCATCGAAGAGCTGAATGGCGATCCGCCTCATTTTGGCCAACTTATCGACGAGGTGAACGGGAAGGCGGATGGTTTTGGACTGATTGGCGAGAGCGCGGCGGACTGCCTGTTTGATCCACCAGCAACCATAAGTACTAAACTTGGTCCCGCGGGTGTGATCGAAGCGTTCGACCCCTTTCATCAGACCAATGTTTCCCTCGCTGATCAGGTCGAGTAGGGGGAGCCCAAGGCCAGCATAATCATTGGCTATTTTGACCACCAAACGAAGGTTAGCCCTGATCATTAGTTCTCGCGCGGCGCGATCTCCGCGCTTCATTCGTTTGGCGAGTCGGACTTCATCGGCACGAGTCAGAAGTGGGATTTCTCCTATTTCTTTTAGATAGGCGCCGAGGGCACCATCACGGAAATCATTCACGGGTGGATGATGGACGGTTCGTAAGGAGAGTGAAAGAATAACTGCAAAACTATTAGCTATAATAGGCTAGAAGATAAGCGATAGCAAAGTGGTGGGGAGAGTTCCTCCCATGCAGTCAGCATGCCTGATGGGAGCCGAGAGCGGTCTAGTCCTTGAGTGCGGCTTGGGCGGCAGCAAGCCGGGCGATGGGTAGGCGGAAGGGCGAGCAGGATACGTAGGCGAGTCCTAACCGATGACAGAACTTAACGGAATCGGGATCGCCCCCGTGTTCGCCGCAGATGCCGAGCTTAATATCCTTACGAGTGGAGCGGCCAAGTTTGACTGCCATCTCCATGAGTTTGCCGACGCCGAGCTGGTCGAGGACGGCGAAAGGATTTTGGCGGACGATTTCTTCCTCTTGATAACGGGGAAGGAAGGAACCGGCGTCGTCGCGGCTCATGCCAAGGGCGGTCTGGGTAAGGTCATTTGTGCCGAAGCTAAAGAACTGAGCTGATTTGGCGATTTCGTCCGCGACGACACACGCTCGAGGAATTTCGATCATGGTTCCGACCAAGTAAGAGAGTTTAAGGTGCCGCTCTTTCTGGACTTGGGCGGCGACTCGATGGACGAGCGCGAGTTGAAGTTCAAGTTCCTTGGGGAAGCCAACTAAAGGAATCATGATTTCTGGGCGCACTTTGATCCCAGCCGCCTGAACCTCGGCGGCGGCTTCAAAGATGGCGCGGGCCTGCATTTCAGAAATTTCTGGGAAGACGATACCGAGACGACACCCGCGATGTCCGAGCATGGGGTTGAACTCATGGAGTTCTTTGACACGGCGGGCGATGCGCTCGATCGAAATTCCGAGCTTATCGGCCAAGGCTTGTTGAGCGGCTGTGTCGTGGGGTAAAAATTCATGCAAGGGGGGGTCGAGCAGGCGGATGGTGCCTGGGCGACCTCCGAGAGCTTTAAAAATACCTGCAAAGTCGGAACGTTGGGCGGGGAGAAGCTTTGCGAGGGCACGTGCACGTTCCTCTAGATTCTCGGCGAGGATCATTTGGCGAACGTGATCAATGCCATCCCCTTCGAAGAACATGTGTTCGGTACGGCAAAGGCCGACCCCTTGAGCTCCGAAGGCGATGGCGTGGCCGACTTGATCGGGCTGATCGGCATTGGCGCGGACTTCGAGTTTCCGACGTTGGTCGGCCCACTGCATAAGTTGAGCAAAGACTCGGTAAATTGGACTTTCGGCCGCGGTCATATCCTTGTCGATAAGCACCCGAACAATATCGGAAGGGGATGTTTTAACTTCACCTGGGAAGATTTCTCCAGTGGTACCGTCGATGGAAAGGAAGTCGCCCTTGTTAAAAGTCTTACCCCGGACAGTAAGGGTGGCCTTGGCGTAGTCGATATGAAGATCGGATGCGCCACAGACGCAGACTTTGCCCATTTGGCGGGCGACGAGGGCGGCATGAGAAGAGACTCCGCCACGGGCGGTGAGAATGCCTTCAGCAGCGAGCATTCCGCGAATATCCTCGGGGCTGGTTTCGATGCGGACGAGGAGAACCTTTAAACCCTTTTGGGCGGCGGCTTCGGCGTCGTTGGCTTGAAAATAGATCTGGCCTGAGGCGGCTCCTGGGCCTGCGGGGAGGCCGCGAGCGATGACCTCGGTGGTTTTACGTGCTTTGGCTTCGAAGACAGGAGCAAGAAGTTGGCTGAGGGAATCGGCGGGGATTCGGCGGATGGCGTCGTCGGGTTTGATGAGCTTTTCTTTAACCATTTCGACAGCGATACGGACAGCGGCGAAGCCTGTGCGTTTTCCGTTACGGGTCTGGAGCATGAAAAGGCGACCTTGCTCGACGGTAAACTCGAAATCTTGCATGTCGTGGAAGTGACCTTCGAGGGTGTGGCGGACATCTTGGAGTTGGCGGAAGACTTCAGGCATTTCGACCTGAAGTTGGGCGACTGGTTCGGGGGTACGGACACCGGCGACAACGTCTTCGCCTTGGGCATTGAGGAGGAATTCCCCGTAGAGAACTTTTTCGCCTGTGGCGGGATCTCGGGTGAAGGAGACACCTGAGCCGCTATCATTGCCTGTATTGCCAAAGACCATGGCTTGGACGTTGACTGCGGTGCCCCATTCGTGGGGGATGTTGTATTTACGACGATAGACGATGGCGCGGTCATTATTCCATGAACCGAAGACTGCGCCGACGGAACCACGGAGCTGTTCGCGAGGATCATCGGGGAAGTCTTTGCCTGTTCGTTCTCGGATGAGTTTGCGGAATCGATCGGTAAGGGTGCGGAGTGCGGAGGCATCCAGTTTGGTGTCGCCGATATGGGGGTCCTTGGGATGGAGTTCTTTTTTAAGATTTTCAATGACGACTTCGAAGGGGTCGTGGTCTTCACCAGGTCGTTTTTGGACGCCCATGACGACATCTCCGTACATCTGGAGGAAACGGCGGTAACAGTCGTAGGCGAACCGTTCGTTACGACTTCGTTCGGCGAGGGCACGTACGGTTTTGTCATTGAGACCGAGATTGAGAATGGTGTCCATCATCCCTGGCATGGAGTCGCGGGCGCCTGAGCGGACGGCGAGAAGGAGGGGATTGACTGGATCGCCGAGTTTTTTACCCATGGAGTGCTCGATCTTGGCGATGGCTTCGTCGATCTGCCGTTCCAAGGATGGGGGGTAGGTGCTCTGGTTTTCGTAGAAGTAGGTGCAAACGTCGGTACTGATGGTGAAGCCAGCGGGAACTGGGAGGCGAATTCTGGTCATTTCGGCGAGGTTGGCCCCTTTACCACCAAGGAGGGCTTTCATCTTGCCGTTACCATCCGCTTTGCCGCTACCAAAGGAGTAAACGTACTTCACCGCCTTGCGAAAGAGTGACTTTTTGGGTTTCGAAAACTTTGTTTTAGTTGGCATGGTGTGAAGTGGAGCGAAAATAAATGCCAGCCAAATGGTTTTTTTGCAAGCCTGATCAGGCTTGTTTTGCGGGAAGAGGAGAAGCGGGTGGGCGAGATTTCCAGGAAGCTTCTTGGAAGGCGAAGACTTTTTTTAAGCCTTGTTCAGCGAGGGTGAGGAGGGATTGGAATTCGTCGCGGCTAAAGTCATGTTCTTCGCCTCCTGCCTGAACTTCGACAAGGCGACCCGCACCGGTCATGACTACATTCATGTCGACTTGGGCGTCACGATCTTCGGGGTAATCAAGATCGAGAATGACCTGATCTTTGAGGAGGCCGACACTAATGGCGGCTACGGGGGTGCGGAGGGGATCGGCGGTCATGCGCCCAGCGATTTGCAGGCGTTCGACAGCTCGGCGTAGAGCGAGACAGGCTCCGGTGATGGCCGTGGTGCGGGTGCCGCCGTCGGCCGCGAGCACATCACAATCAATCCAGAAGCTACGGGGTCCGAGGGCAGTGAGATCGACCACCGCACGAAGGCTACGGCCGAGGAGCCGTTGAATCTCGGTAGAGCGTCCGTCGACCTTGCCGCGAGAAGAGTCGCGAGCTTTGCGACTGGGGGTCGAAGCAGGGAGCATGGAGTATTCCGCGGTGAGCCATCCCCCTGGGACGTTCTGGTCTTTCATCCAGCGGGGGACGGCCTCGTCCACGCTGGCGGTGCAGATCACCTCGGTTTTGCCGCAGCGCAGAAGGACAGATCCGACGGCATGAGGGGCGATATCCCAAGTGCAGGATAAAGGGCGCAGATCGGAAGCGGAACGGCCATCAGGACGGGTACTCATCGAGAGAGATCCTCGGCAGAACGGACGGTGTTGGAAAGAAGAAGTGCAATAGTCATTGGACCGACCCCACCTGGATTTGGGGTAATGGCACCCGCGATGGTGTAAACGGAGGCGAAATCAACATCTCCGACAAGGCGGTACCCGCGAGCGTTGGTGGCATCAGAGATTCGGTTAACGCCGACATCGATGACGGTGGCACCTGGGCGAACATGTTCTTTGGTGAGAAAGAGGGGGCGCCCAATGGCGGCGACGAGAATATCGGCTTGGCGGGTGAGAGAGGGTAGATCGACGGAGGCAGAGTGGGCGAGGGTGACGGTGCAGTCTGCGCCTGGGGATTTACGTGCGAGTAGAGTGGCGAGAGGGCGCCCGACGATCTGGCCACGACCAAGGATGACGGCGTGCTTTCCTGCTGTGGGGATTTTGGCAAGGCGGAGAATTTCTAGAATTCCTGCGGGAGTGCAGGGGAGAAAGCCTGTGGGATCGCCGAGTAGAAGTTTTCCAAAGTTGAGAGGATGGAAGCCGTCGACATCCTTTGTCGGAGAGACGTGGGCATAGACTGTGTCGTTAGGGAGGGGCGAAGGGAGGGGGGACTGAATAAGAATGCCGTGGACGAGGGGATCGGCGTTGAGAGAGTCGATTTCATGGAGAAGGGAGGACAGGGTGGTGGTGGCGGGAAGAACGAGAGTGTGACTGGCGATGCCGACTTCTTTGGCGCGTGCTTCTTTGCGGGCAACGTAGGCGCGGGAAGCGGGGTCCTCCCCAACGCGAATAAAGACAAGCTTTGGGGTGACGCCACGTTTTTCGAGTGCGGAGACGCGAACAGCAGTTTCGCGGTGAATCGAACTGGCAAAAGCTTCTCCATCGAGGATATGTGCAGGCATGGGAAAAGATTGCAACGAAGGAGGGTAAAGTGGAACTAGGAAAGTTTGCGGAAGAGGGGAATGGGAAGGCCAGGCGGCGGTTGAACGATTTCCATGCCTGGACGGGATGCGGCGAGGGCGGAGGCGAACCAGGATTGGGCGTCGGGGTCGCCATGAACGAGTAGAACTCGGGAGGGTTTAATGTCTTCGGTGACCCACCGGAGAAGGTCTTCTCGGGTAGCGTGAGCGGTGAGGTCGAAGTGGCGGACTTCGCAACGGACGGGGAGTGAACCGCCCTGTTCGCCCCAGTCGACGGTACCTCCTTGGCCTGCTTTGCGAAGAAGGCCAGCGGGGGAAGAGGGTTCGGTATAGCCGACGAAGAGGATAGAGTCGTGTTCCCGAGGAAAGAAAAGGCGTGCGATGGTGTGGCTGGTAGTTTTAGGAGCCATCATGCCAGCGCTGAGGAGGTAAATATGGCCTGCGCGGAGTCGAAGGCTGGGCAAGCGGCGGGGGTCGAATGTTTCGGGCTGGGCTTCGGGGATAAGGCGGAAGTTTGCGTGTTGGCGGGGGGCAAGGGTTCGTTGACGGTCGTAGACTTCGGTCATGGCCCGGCCCAGTCCACCAATGTAGACGGGGGCGGAAGGAATTTTCCCTGCGAGGCGGGCATGGTGAAGAAGGGTGATGACTTCTTGAGTTTTGCCCATGGCGAAGACGGGCATGAGGACGGCTCCACCTCGTTCGAATGTGGTGCGAATGGCGGTGAGGAGTTCTTCTTCAAAGTATGCGCGATCTTGGCCGGGGATGGCGGGTTGAGCGCCGCGGGTTGTTTCCATGATCAAGGTATCGAAAGGGCCGGTGGGAGCTTGGCAAGGGAGCATAAGGGATTGGCGTCGTAGATTAAGGTCGCCGGTGTAGAGGGCGCGGCGTTCTTCGGCGCGGATTTCTGTAAGGACAGAGCCGAGGACGTGGCCGGCATCATGAAAGACAAACTCCAGTTCGGAAGAGGAGTCGGCGCGGAAGGGGCGATTGAGCGGAGCGAGTTCCCAAGTGACGGCGGAGTCGTCCACCGTGCGGTGAGTATAGAGAGGGTAATCCATGCGTCCCAGTTCCCGTCGTTGGCGGGTCATGACATTGACAGAATTATGGAGAAGGGGTTCGGCCAGTGCGGCGGTGGCTGAGGTCATGAAGACCTTGGCATGGGGATGAGCTTGGGAGACGAGGGGAAGAGCACCAATGTGGTCGTGGTGGGCGTGGGAGAGTATGATCGCATCCAGATCTTTAGGGATCTGATCGAGAAGTGGGGTGGCGTCCCAACCGTCACGGCGCGGGTGCATTCCCGCATCGAGCATAACCGAAGATTCTCCTTTCTGAATAAGGTAGGAGTTGGCCCCGATTTCTGGGGCGCGGGTTAGGTTTGTAAAGGTGACCATGGAGTAGGTGTGAAGAGAAAGAGAAGCAACCGCTGGTTCAGGGTGAGCCCCGAAGCTCGGCTAGGACTTGAGCGGGGAGCTGATTTCCAGGAAGAGCTGCGCGGCCTGCAAGCCAATCGCGGGCGATTTGGCCACGACGCTGGTTGAGGAGCTGTGCGGAGATTTTAGGAAGAGTGGTGGCGACGGTGGCGGCGGGGGCTGGATCCCGTTTGACTAGATAAATGGCAAGCAGGCCGGTGGGAGTACGGATAAACGGGCTGACGCGCTGAGGGTCCATTTGGGCGACGGCTTGGCGAATTCTGTCCGCATCGGGAAAGGTGAGGGGTTTATCGTCGGCGGGGGCAAAGACGGGTATTTTTGTCGGGGTAAGTTTTGCCGATTGAGCGAGTGCTTCCCATTTCTGTCCGCTGGCGAGGCCTGCATTCGCGCTTTGGATAAAGGCTTGGGCTTGTTGGCTGGCCAACTGGGTCCGAGCCATTTCTTGCCAGCGAGTTCGGACTGAGGCGGTAACTTCAGACAAGGGGCGCTGGCGTCCAGGTTGCGCTTCGCGCAGGTGGAGAACGAGGAAGCCATTTTTCGACGGAAGAAAATCACTTACTGGCTCTTCGGCTGTGAGAGCGAAGGCAGCCGCGGTGAGCCGAGGATCGGTTTCACCCGGGAAAGGAGTTTCAGTGGGGGCGAAAGGTCCGTAGGTGCGTGGGTTAAGCTTAGCAGCAGCAGCGGCAGTGGAGAAGTCTGGGCGAGATTTTCCTTCGGCTAGATTGAAGAACTGGGAGGTAAAGGCGAAAGCCACCTCGCCAGCTTTAGCCCGTGATTCTTCGGTTGAGGCTCCTGCAAGAAATTCCACAATCTCGACCGTTCGGCGTGGGAGGATAGTGAACTCGGATTCGCCGGCCTTATAAAAAGATTCCAGATCTTGTGGGGTTGGTTCTGGAGGTGTGAAAGTGGCGGGGTCCCAGCGCACGACTTGGACTTCGACCGGGCCAAAGAGGCGGAGTAGGCGGATTTCGGCTTCGTTGGGCATGACCACGGCGGTGGAGGTTAGAGCGACGAGGAGTTGACGAGTGCGCACTCCATCGGCAATGGCTTGGTTAAAGCGTTCCCCACTGAAACCCTGCGGGGAGAGGAAGTTCGCGGAAAAACGTTGAAAGAATTCGGGGTCATACTGTTTATCTTTTTGGAAGAGGGGGTTTTCCTTGATGGCACTGATCAGTTGAGCTGGTTGCGCTTCGAGCTGAGCGGAGTCGGCCGCCTGGATTTGGAGGAGACGAATCCACGTTTGAAAATTCAAAAGCTCATTTTGCTCAGCGGCGGGGATACGGCCTGTTTCCAAGGTGATCTCGAGCAGGGATTGACGTTGTGCGGCGACGAATTCATTTAGAGTAAGAGTTCGGCCATTGATCTGTCCCACGCTTTGGGAAGCTGGATCGACGCCACCTTTTGGGGTCCAATTTCCAAAGAAAATGAATGAGACACCAACTACGGCGAGAAGGATCAAGAGGAGGCCTTTTAACTTATCATGGAGGAAGGTGATCATCATCGTTTTTGGCTTGTCAGGGGGGTCGGAGGGAAGCGCAAAATGAAAGGATGCGCAGATTTTCTTCCTTTGTTGTAATCGGGGTACTAGTGTTGTGTCATAGTTCCTGGGGGGAGGATCAGATTCGGCTGAAAAGTGGGGAGGTTCTGCGGGGTACGGCGACCAAATTCGATGAGGGATCGATGACCCTTACCTTCAAATTCGACAAGGGAACCTTGGGGTATAGCCAAGCCGATCTGGCCGAGGTGATTTTGGCGGAGCGACCTGGCGTGGTGGAGGGGAGGAAAGCGTTCGCGGAGGGGAATTTGGATGAAGTTGTTTCCAATTGGAAGGGGCCTGTTGGTGAGTTCATGGGGGTAGATAGTCCGTGGGTATTGGAGTGCACGGGTGGCTTGGGGCAGACCTATCTTGCGCAGGGCAAAGTCGCAGAGGCCGAGGGTCTTTATGGAAAGATGAAAAAGTTTTACCCCACGGGTTCGGCGGCCTTGCGGGCGGAAGTGGGGCTAGCCGAGGCGACATCGGGGCGGGATGTGGATGGGCTGCTCAAAAAACTGGACGAGTTGAAGGGGCAACTTAAAGAAAGTCTCCGTCCCCTGCGGGCGGATCGTGAAGGATTGGCGGAGTTCTATTTTTCGCGGGGTGGGGCTTATGAAAAGAAGGGTGAGTTTAAAAAAGCGTTGGAGGATTATCTCCGGGTGAGCGCTCTTTATCCTGAACCCCCCTCACTTGGGCAGAGGGCGGAAAAAAAGGCTCAAGCTCTCCGCTTGGCTAACAAAGACCTCGTCACCGACTAAGTTTTTGCCTTACTCTTTGACTCTATGAAAAAGATAAGTTTTCCTTCAATCGCACTTACGCTTATGACTTGGTTTTCCCTTGGGTCGACACTCCTAGCGGAAGAAGCGGCTGGAGAGAAAAAGCAGACGGTTTGGGAGATGTTTCATGGGGGTGGTATCGTCATGTACATCCTGCTGATTGCTTCGATTTTGATTATGGCCTTTACGATTGAGGCCTTTATCAAGATTCGGATGGCCCGCTTGGCTCCTCCAGCGGTCTTAGCCCAGCTAAAAGATGCGATTGTTTCTGGGAATTATCCCTTGGCCCATCAGGTCTGCACGGCCAATCCATGCTATTTAGGGAAGATCGTGCAGGCAGGGTTGGAAAGGCTGGGGAGAGGGAGAGAAGCAGTTGAGACAGCGGTGGGCGATACAACGGCCAAGGAGCTCAATGGGATTAAGGCTAATATTCAGTACCTTTCCGTTATCGGGGTGGTTAGCCCGATGGTCGGTTTGACTGGGACCGTTGTGGGCATGATCAAGGCGTTTAAAACCCTCGGTTCTTCCGGGGCTGCGGATCCGAGTAAACTGGCAGAAAATATTTCGGAGGTTCTAGTAGCCACGGGGGCAGGCCTCTTTGTCGCCATCCCAGGCTTTATTCTCTACTATGTTTTTCGCAACAGGATTCAGACCGTCTCGGTCGCAGTCGATGCGGAGGTCAACCTGCTTTTGGAAGACATCCCTTTCGAACAGCTCACCGGGTATCGAGTGAGTGAGTACCTCGGCGCCCCCACCGAAGCTCCGGTGGCGGGAGCGTAACGACGGGATCGCGTGCCATGTCTGGGCACGGAAAAAAATTTAGCGTCCACACCGCCGGGGGTGAGGAAGAACCAGAGTTCCAAGTTGCACCAATGGTGGACGTTCTTTTGGTCTTGCTGATGTTTTTCACGGCCACGACCACGACCGAGATTAAAAGTCAGATTGCAGATTTAACTCTACCCGACGCGCAAGATGCGAAGGATCGGGAAAAGGGAGAGGGACAGTTCGTGGTGAATATTAATCGGTTAGGTGGCTTGGAGCAGGCAGGGGGACAATCGGGCCTGACTGAGGCAGCCCTCTCTCAATTAATTAAGAAGGACTACGACAGTACAAGAAAACTTAACCCGAATGCGAGTTACCGCGTACTGGTGCGGGCAGATAAAGATCTGGGCTGGGAAAAGACAAAAGTGGTCTTGAAGGCGGCGGCGGCAGCGGGAGTCGCTAATGTGGTTTTTGCTACGACCAAAGGGGGTAAGGGGTAATTTATGGCTGGAGGTGGATCAAGCGACGGGGACTATGGGTTACAGATCGCGCCGATGTTGGACGTGATGTTTGTTCTCCTACTTTTCTTTATGGTGATGGCGGGGAAACAGGTGAAGGAGGCGGAGTTGGGCGTGCAGGTCCCAGGGGCCTCGAAGGCGGTCAGTACGGCGAAAACTCCCGTGACACTGCGAGTAAGCGAAAACGGGGTGGTTTCTTTTAATGATAGCCCAGTGGATAGCCGGGATGATCGGGAGATGCCTAAGCTGCTGGCGAAGCTTAAGGCGCTGGTTGAGGCGTCGCCCGATCAGTCGGTGATCATTCGCCCGAAAGACAGTGCCCCCTACCAGAGGATTATCGATGTGCTGAACGCCTGTGGGGCAGCCCGCGTTAAGAACCTGACTTTCGGCGGGTAGAGTTTAAGGGAGAAGTTTAAGAGCAAACCCAACTGGGTTTGCTTAGGCGCGGCCCATGTACTTCTTTTCGCGAGTGTCGACGCGGATGAGCTCGCCCTCTTTGATGAAAAGGGGAACCTGCAACTGGAGACCTGTCTCAAGCTTGGCAACTTTCATTACATTATTCGCGGAATCGCCGCGTACTCCCTCGGGAGATTCGATGACTTTGAGAATAGCGCTGGCAGGGGGTTCCACGGAAACGGCCTTGCCTTCGATAAAGAGAATCTCGCAAACCATGTTTTCCGAAAGGAAATCCTTGGCATCCTCAAGCAACTCGGGCGCGAGGGTTAGGTTCTCGTAATTCTCGGGGTTGATGAAGGTGTAGCCGGTGTTGTCGTGGTAGCTAAATTCCCACTTATCTCGAGAGACGCTGACCGACTCGAGGCGGTCGTCCGAGGCGAGACGATGATCGGAGGATTGGCCTGAACGGAGGGAGCGGAAGGTGGCTTGGACGAAAGCGCGCTTATTTCCAGGGGTACGATGAACTGTCCCTAAGACCACAAAAATATCTCCGTCTTTCTTTACGGCCATTCCTTTTTTTAGATCGTTTGCAATTACAGCCATAGTTTCATTCTCCTTCTTTTTTGTATCTCAAAGCAATCTGAAACGAGTTAGATCCTGCGCGTCGACAAGGCCGACGGGGCGTCGTGTGGCATCGACCACAACCAAGTCCTCAATCCGATGGGTTTCAAAAATATGGAGGGCTTTGGCGGCTAAGCTACCGACGGAGATAGTTACGGGATTTTTCGTCATGACAGCACGAATTGGACGCTTGCCGATCTGAGGATCCTTCTGAAAACCTCTGACGAAATCTCCGTGGGTGTAGATACCTGCTACTTTGCCCCTTGCATCCACAATAATGGCGGCTCCACATCTTTTGGCGGTGATTTCGGACAAGGCTTGGCTCACGGTAGCTTCCGTGCTGCAAATGGGTACGGAAGCGCGGGGTCGCATAATTTCACTGACGGGAAGAAGCAGATCCCGACCAATGGCCCCAGCGGGGTGGAGACGGGCAAAATCCTCGCGGCGGAATCCGCGGCTTTCAAGGAGGACCATGGCAAGGGCATCCCCCATTGCCAACATGGCGGTGGTACTGGAGGTCGGAGCGAGATTAAGTGGGCAGGCTTCCTGTTTGACGGAGACATCGAGAGCGACGTCCGATTGACGAGCGAGATGGGAGCGGAGGTTGCCAGTCATTACGATGATGGGATTGCCTAGCCGTTTGAAAAGGGGAACTACGCGGAGAAGTTCATCCGTACTTCCACTGTAGCTGAGGACAAGAATAAGATCTTTTTTTGAGACCACTCCCAAATCCCCGTGAGCGGCATCGACGGGATCGAGGGTCACTGAGGTCGTTCCCGTACTGGCAAGGGTGGCGGCGATCTTATTGCCGATGTGCCCTGATTTGCCAATGCCCGTCACGATGATCTTTCCTCCGCTTTCGAGTCGTTGCTTCATCAGAGCGATGGCCTTAATGAAGGAGGGACCGAGGCGGCGACTGACTCGTCGTAGGGCAGCGATCTCGATATCAAGAACGCGACGCGCTTTCTGGATTTGGTGTCCCTTTGCCATAAAGGAGAAACAATATGCGACCTTGGCTTCAGGGGCAACCTGCATGAGAGCTTGAGCCAATCCCCGAAAAACGGCACGGTAAGAGGGTGAAACGCTTTCCTGAGCTCTTTCTGGCCTTGCGATTCCTCCGTCCAAGGCGGACTTTTGTCTCCATTATTACAATCCTAAGTTGGCTTGGGGTGGTTGCTGGGGTCCTGGTGTTGATTGTCGTTCAATCGGTGATGGGTGGCTTTGAAGATGAATTAACTAGAAAAGTAATTGGTTTCCAATCTCATCTCACGGTCACGGGAACGGGTCCGTTGCGGGATGTTAGGCCTCTGCTTGATCTGATTCGGGTAGAACCTGGAGTGTTGGGCGCGACCCCTTCGGTGGTCGGACCGGTCCTTGCGGAGTGCGGGAGTCGTATTTCGACTCCACGAATCAAAGGCTGGGATCCAGAGACCGCCCCCTCAGTTCTGCCTTTGATTGAGTGTTTGGTGGCAGGGACATGGTCTCCTGGTCCAGATCAACTGGTAGTCGGATCAGAGTGGGCACGAGCGAACCGTGCCGAAATCGGCTCCGAAGTGAATCTTCTCGCACCCCAGCAGATCAAGGACCTTGTTGGACCGAAGAGTGGTCCTGCGAACCAACCCAAAAAAATTCCGTTACCACGGACTTTTCGTGTGGCGGGTATTTTTACCACGGGAATGTTTGATTACGATTCGGAATATATCGTGACCGACTTAGGCACTGCGCAAGAACTGTATGCAATCCCTCAGGCCGTCCACGGAATTGCCGTGAAACTGGAGAAGCCTGAGCAGGCACTCCGCACTGCGCAGAGCCTCCGTAATCGATTGGGCCCTGATCTGCGGGTGATGACGTGGATGGATCATAATCAACGTCTTTTTGCTGCGGTGGCGGTGGAGCGCAGGGTGATGAGTTTCCTTCTCTTTTTTGTGATGGGGGTTGCCGCCCTCGGGTTAAGTGGAACCTTGATTACAATCACGGTGCAGCGAGCTAAGTCGATCGGCACGCTGGCGGCTTTGGGGGCTACTCCTCGCCAGATCGCCACCCTCTTCACGATGTATGGGGTGGTGGTAGGGGTCTTGGGCTCATTTTCTGGAGTGGTGGGTGCGGGACTAGTTTTGGCAAATCGAAATGGACTCAGCCAAGTGATTGGTCGTTTAACGGGTCAGGAGCTTTTTCCCGCGGAAATTTACCACTTTACGGGATTGCCTGTTCGTTATGATTTTGGAGTCTTTGTGGGCGTTGCTTTGGCGGGGATGGCTTTGAGTGTTTTAGCGGCACTGGTTCCTGCTTGGGTCGCATCGCGGACGGAACCCGCCACGAATTTGAGGCGTGCATGAGTGTGCCTCTTTTTGAAGTCCGGGATCTGCGGAAGAGTTATCAGCTGGCTGGGCGGCCTGCGCTGGAAGTGCTCCATGGGATTCAATTCTCGCTGAATGCAGGGGAGTGTCGTCCGATTTGCGGCCCTTCGGGCGCTGGGAAATCTACTTTGCTCCATATTCTGGGAGGTCTGGAATCTCCTGATGGCGGAGAGATGTTCTGGAAAGGGGAGAGTATGAAAGGGTGGAATCGTACTCAAGGAGCGCTTTGGCGCCGAGGGGCGGTCGGCTTTATTTTTCAGTCTTACCACCTAATTCCTGAGCTGACCGTTGAAGAAAATGTTCGTCTGCCTGCGATGCTCGCGGGGGTGCAATTGGGGGAACGTTGGGAAGATTTGCTGGATGAGGTGGGGATGACCCTCCGCCGTGATCATTTGCCAGGCGAGCTTTCTGGGGGAGAACAGCAGAGAGTGGCGGTTGCGCGGGCGCTGATTCTCGAGCCTGATTTGATCTTGGCGGATGAGCCGACGGGAAACCTGGATGGGGCGTCGGCTACCGCGGTGCTTGATTTGCTTGTTCGAATGGTCCGAGAGAGGCAAAAATCACTACTACTTGTTACCCATGACGAATCGGTGGCCGCGAAGGTGGGGAACCCCTTGCGGTTGCTGGACGGCAGGTTGGCAGAAAAGGAACAATGATCATCTATATTGACGGAAAATTCTATCCAGAGGAAAAGGCGAAAATCTCGGTTTTTGATCACGGGCTTCTTTATGGGGACGGCGTCTTTGAAGGAATCCGAGCTTACGCGGGGCGGGTCTTTAAGTTGGAGGAGCATCTGTCTCGATTAGAGGACTCAGCTAAAGCGATCTTGCTCAAGTTGCCGTTGAGCCGTGCGGAAATTCGAAGTGCAGTTCTTGAGACTTGCCGACGGAACAAGATGGAATCTGGATATCTGCGTTTGGTGGTCACGCGAGGTAAAGGATATCTGGGGCTTTCCCCGGATCGGTGTAAAAAACCAACGATCATTATTATCGCGACGAAGCTGGAGCTGTATCCAGCAAAGTACTACCGCAACGGGCTGACAGTGGTTACGGGCGCGACTTGGAGGCAGTCTCCGGCGGCTCTTGATCCGGGGATCAAATCCCTCAACTATTTGAATAATATTCTGGCAAAGATCGAGGGCCAGCTCGCGGGAGCGCAGGAGGTCATCCTGCTCAATCCGCAGGGATTGGTCTCCGAATGCTCAGGTGACAATATTTTCTTCATTCGGGGTGGTGTTTTGATCACGCCCAAGCTTTCTTCTGGCGCGCTCAACGGGATTACCCGGGCCACCGTCCTGGAGTTGGCGCGAGAAGCGGGCTGGACCACCCGAGAAGATGATGTCCGAAGGTATGATCTCTTTACCTGTGAGGAGATGTTTCTCACTGGAACCGGGGCAGAAATAGTACCGGTAGTAGAGGTGGATGGCCGGATGATTGGCACAGGGAAACCTGGAAAGAGGACGGCGGAGTTGATGAGCTTTTACCACCAACTCGTCACGACCACGGGAACAAAGATTCCCCGCTAAACAATACATTCATGGAGTGCCAAAATTGTTCCGGTAAGCCTGCAACGGTTTTCATGACTAATCTCGTCGAAGGTAAAGTTGAGCGGACAGATCTCTGTGCAGAGTGCGCTAAGAAGGAAGGGGCGATGCATCCTTCTGGGTTTCTGGAAAAGAAACCCGTTTCTGAGGAATTCAATGAGGGGGTTAATCTGATCGAGAAGTGCCCAGCTTGTAGCTATCCCCCCAGTCAGCTCCAAAAGACAGGGCGAATGGGTTGTGCGGTCTGTTACGTTCAATTTTCGTCATTTTTGCAAACGGCCTTAGCCGAAGCGCAAAAAGGCTTGGTCCATAAGGGCAAACGACCCAACCGACGGAGTGCTTCGCCAGAAGTCTGGCGGGCTGAGATGGAACACCTTGTGGCAACGGAGAATTATGAAGCTGCTGCGCTTTTGCGCGACACGATCTCGAAGATGGAAGTTGAGAAGAAAGGGAAGCCGGCCTCCTCGTGAAGGTATCTTTGGAATGGCTGAAGGAGTGGTGTGATCTGCCGTCTAATCCTAATGAACTTGCCGATCGACTGACTCGGAGCGGCACGGAGGTGATCTCGATCCAAAATACTGGATGTCAGATTGCGGGAATTGTCTCTGCCAAAATCCTCGAAAAGAAGCTGCATCCTAATGCGGATCGTTTGAGTCTTTGCCAGGTGGATGATGGCAAGGGCCCTCGTCAGGTGGTTTGTGGGGCCAAAAATTACAACGTAGGGGACATTGTTTTTTTGGCTTTGCCGGGGACTGTTTTTCCTGGGGGGATGACGATCAAAGCGGCTAAAATGAGGGGAGAGAATTCGGAGGGAATGCTTTGTTCGGCGAAAGAATTGGGGTTAGCTGAGGATGCGGAGGGGCTTCTGATTCTACCCGCAGAGACGAAGTTAGGCGTTCCGCTGGAGCAGCTGTTCCCAGGGGAAACTGTTTTCGAAGTCGAGATCACTTCCAACCGACCTGACTTAGCTTCCATGGAAGGACTGGCGCGGGAGTTGGGAGCGCTCGGAGTGCCAAAAAAGGCACGGCCGGTTGCCAAGAAAGTAAGTCGAGGGAAAGAAGTGGGTTGGAAGGTGGTGGTGACAGATGCGAAAGATTGTCCGCAATACACCTTGAGTGTTCTCCATGTGCGTACGGGGGTCGAGTCGCCCGATTGGATGAAAAAGCGCTTGGCAGCTTCGGGGATGAGAAGTCTTGGCCTTGTGGTTGATGTGACCAACTACGTGCTCTTGGAGCTAGGACAGCCAGTGCACGCCTTCGATGCTGACCGGATTGAGGGTGGTGCTATTGCGGTGAGGCGTGCCAAAGCAGGAGAGAAGCTTGCAGGGTTGGATGGAACTACGCACCTTCTGACGATCGAGGATGTGGTGATTGCGGATGAGAAAGGGGCGATCGCTTTGGCAGGTGTTGTGGGGGGGGCTTACTCTGCGGTGCATGCCGGAACGAGGAAAATTCTTCTTGAATCGGCTGCTTTTCAAGCAGGCAGAGTACGAAAAACAGCCCGAAGGTTGTCACTATCGACAGAGTCTGCCCGACGTTTTGGGCGGGGAGGCATGGATCCTGCGTTGGTGGAGATGGCTAGTGAACGGATTTTGCAACTTCTCGAGGAGTGCGGTGCTTTGGAAAAATGTGATGGAACGGTGCAAGTAGGTTCTCTCTCTGCGCCCAAGAATAATGAAATCATCCTAAGGCATGATAGGGTGGAAAAGATACTTGGGTTAAAGCTCGATCCAAAAGATATCGAAACCCGGTTCTTGGCCTTAGGATTTCACGCAAAAGGGCACGGGTGGGTTCCGCCATCTTGGAGATCCGATGTGCGTGAAGAGATTGATCTGCTTGAGGAGCTTATCCGACTTTCGGATCTTGATAAGGTTTCGAGTGGCTTAGACTCTTTGGTGGAAGGTCAGTCGGCGGAAGATCGGGCTGATGTACGGCGGCGTCAGTTACGTAGCTTTCTAGCGGAGCGAGGATATTTTGAAGTTCTTGGTGGAAGCTTGGTCCGAGCGGAGGAAGGGATGTCGGTGCTACTCTCCACCGGAGCAGGACCTGAGGTAGGAGCCTATCGCGAATCGCTCCTCCCCGGGCTACTCGCCTCTGCAGCGCGAAATATTTCTAGGGGGCAGACCGATCTCAAGCTTTTCGAGGTCGGGCGGGTCACGTCTGCCAAGGGACAGGAGGAGATGAGGTTGGCTCTGCTGGTTGCCGGCTTCGATCAAGCAGTGTCTTGGCAAGGAGGGGAGGTGAAGGCCGACTATTTCGTCCTTAAGGGAATAATGCAGGAGATTGCGACTCGATTCTGTCTTGCAGGTGAGCCATTGGCTTTGAGGGAGGCGACCCCTGCAGAAAAGAAGCAAAGTGGCCTTAAATCTCGTCTTTGGATTGCGGAAATTTCTCTTTCTAAAGAGTTGGCACTGAAAACGGCTTCCTATCAAGAGGTCAGTAATTTTCCAGGAGTGGAGAGGGACCTATCGTTGGTTCTGCCTGAATCGGTGCCGTTCGCCGAAGTGGAAAAAGCTATTCGGTTGGTTGCTCCTCCCGAGATGGCGAATCTCTTCGTCTTTGATCGTTTCCGGGATGCTGCCGGGGCCAAGGTTGCTAAGGGATTTTTGTCACTAGGTTGTCGCTTGCAATTTCGCTCCACTGCGCGCACCTTGACTGAACAAGAGGTCGGCGGTTGGGAGAAGAAAATTCTCGAATCGCTCACCGCCCGCTGCCAAGCCAAGTTGCGGGGAGTTCTTTGAACCGATTGACTTAGTCTTCGCGCCCTGCCTGCCGCGTGTGACGGATCAATTTTTTTCAACCGATAAAATTAATAAAAGAGGCCAAACCTTAATCCGAAAACGTCGTGCCTTTATTGGAAGGCGGACGCGGAAGCGGGAGTCTCAATTTCTGGAAAACTCCAGGGTCGAAAAAAGTTCTCCTAGCGCCCAGGTGGGGCGTGTTTTTTTTAGGACGTGGTGGCAGAGGGAATCCTGCCTGCGAGTTCCTTAATCTTCGGTAGATTAGCGAGAAGATCTGCGATGGCATCGTAGCGTCCAGAGAGAAGGCCTTGTTGGGCACTGGCCTTTAAGGTGACAGGGAAGCTGAGCGGTCCAGCGGTGACTTGTAACTTTTCCACATCAATTTTTACGACGGTGGTGGGGTCCTTCTGAATGAGGCTCATCAATGCGTTCAGATCTTTCCGTGTGGCGGTGGCGCATGGGAGTCCAAGGGTCGTGCTGTTCCCAAAAAAGATCTCAGCAAAGCCACCCGCTATGACCGCCTTAAAGCCTGCTCGAGCAATGGCCTGCGGGGCGTGTTCTCGAGAGCTGCCACAGCCGAAATTCATCCCCGAGATTAATATCGTAGCCCCCTCATATTTAGGATCATCGATCGGGTGATTCGTGCTCTTCCCTTCGGGGGTTTGGCGGACGTCTCGGAAAAGATACTCTCCTAATCCGTCAAAGGTAATGCAGCGCATGTAACGGGCCGGAATAATTCGATCCGTATCGATATCATCTCCAGCCACGACAACACCACGACCGGTGACTTGAGCTACGGGAGAAAGGGACATGGCCTTAGGATTTCGCGAAAACCAGGCGGGCGTCACTGACTTGGCCAGTTACCGCAGCCGCTACAACCATCACCGGACTCATCAGAAGAGTTCTCCCTGTTGGACTTCCTTGCCGCCCTTTGAAATTCCGATTGGAGGAAGACGCGCAGATCTCGTCCCCGACTAGTTGGTCGGGATTCATTCCCAGGCACATAGAACAGCCAGCCTCTCGCCAGTCGAAGCCCGCCTCGCGAAAGATTTCATCGATACCCATTTCGGCACAGATTTTGCTGACCCCTTGAGAGCCAGGGACCGCGATGGCACGAATCCCAGGAGCCACTTTTCGACCCTTAAGGAATTTGGAAGCTTCCAGAAAGTCGGAAATTCTCGCGTTGGTGCACGAGCCAAAGAAAGCCACCTGGATTTTCTGCCCGGCGAGTTTCTCGCCAGCTTTGAACTTCATAAACTCAAGAGCCTCCTTGGCGGAGGAGCGATCGGCCTCGGGAAGCTGTTCGGGTGAGGGGATGGCTTCATCAATAAAGATGCCTTGTCCGGGGTTGATTCCCCAAGTCACGGTGGGACGGATTTCTGATGCTTCAAAGATTTTTACGTCGTCGTAAACAGCGTCGGGGTCGGAGACCACCTTCTTCCATTCAGCAACGGCAACATCCCACTCTTTCCCTTTGGGGCAGTAAGGGCGACCCTTTAAGTATTCGAAGGTTTTTTCGTCTGGGTTGACATAACCTGCACGGGCGCCGCCTTCGATCGACATATTGCAGATGGTCATCCGCTCCTCAAGGGAGAGGCCTTCGATGGTGGATCCGCAGTACTCGTAGGCGTAGCCTGTGCCCCCATTGACCCCGAGGGTACGGATGATGTGGAGAATAATATCTTTGGCGTAGACACCAGGTCCCAATTTCCCGCGGACTTCAATTTTGCGAACCTTGAGAGGAGAAAGCGCCATAGTTTGGGTGGCGAGGACATCCCGAACTTGACTGGTGCCGATACCGAAAGCCACGGCGCCAAAGGCCCCATGGGTGGAGGTATGGGAATCTCCGCAGGCAATAGTGGTGCCAGGTTGGGTGATGCCTTGTTCAGGACCAACGATATGGACAATTCCCTGTTTGCCCGAGGAAATATCAAAAAAAGTAACATCGAAATCAGAGCAATTCTTACGTAGTTCCTTGATCATGGCATCGGCTAAGGAGTCGCGAAAGGGTTCGGTTCGTTGGTCGGTGGGGACAATGTGATCAACGGTGGCGAAGGTACGATTAGGGAAGGCGACTTTCAGACCGAGATCGCGGAGCATCCCGAAGGCTTGGGGGCTGGTGACCTCGTGAATGAGGTGGGTGCCAACGAAAAGCTGGGTAGAGCCGTCGGGTAGTATTCCTACCGAATGACGATCCCAAACTTTATGGAAAAGCGTCTTGCCCATGATTGGATTAAAATAATTGATCCGACTCAAAAACGCAAACCAGCTTTACAACCCCTTTGCTTGATCGGGAGCGTAAACCCATGCGTATTACAATTGTGACACTTAAAAGTACGAGAAAATTCAGTGCGATCGAGATTGGGTAAGAAAGGTTCAGAGTTTTTGCCAAATGGTGGCGTCGGCGAAGGTGTATTGGAATTTGCGGCGAGTTTCGCGAAGCAGAAATGGGAGATTGGTTCGGTCGATGAGTCGAAAGGAAGGGAGCAGGATCTTTTTTAGGGCGTAGAAGGAGTCGGTGGATGAGCTACCTAACCAGCTTGAAGAAGGGGTGTATTCGGTCGTCCAAGTGTAGGGAGAGGTGAGGAGAACCTTAGCCCCGGGATTTACAAGGGAGGGAAGCACCTGTGAAAGAAATCTTTTAGGATGGGGTAAACGGTCGATTAAATTGGCGGCAAGAAGTAGATCGAAAGTTCCCAGTCCCTTGGGGAGGCGAAGAGCATCTCCTGTCATAAAGCAAACACGTTGCCTGACAGATACTGCTGGAGCACGGACGAGGGAGCGGCAGGACTTCTTGCCTTCTTCCAAGAGATCAAAAGAAAGGTTCCCCCTTTTTTGTATTTGTTGAGCTGCCCAAATAAAGGAGTGCGAAAAGTCGATTCCGAGGACTTGAGGAACCTTGCTAGCGAGTTCGAAGGTGCTTCGACCGACTGCGCAACCAAGGTCAAGAGCTCGAAGAGGTTTATCCTTTATGTGGGAAAGCAGGAGTTCGACACAAGCTGACGGGAAGTTAGCTAAGCCACGCGGTGTGGGAACACCAGGCGGTAATAGGTCCTTCGGCTCGAGATAGTGGAATGCGAGGTATTCCGCTAAGACTCCAGGCTTCTCGTAACTCGATTTCAGGCGAGGAGACTTTGAAGGTAGGGCGCAGGTTGATATTTCTGGATGAGGATGGTTGTGTTGCCGTCGCGGTGCATCCGAGCTTGGTGGAGCACGATCTCAGGGGTCTTGTGGGGCGCGTAAAGAATATCGTCGTGGGTGGCGTTGATTCTTTCGGCGAACTTATCAGGGGTAAGGTGCCCCCCGAGGTGATCCGAGCGACCCGTTGCCACATGGATTGTTCCGAGAATCTTTTCGTCTTGAATATCGCGTCCACTAAAGGGAAGGAGTTGTGTGCCGAACCCGAGCTCGCCTAGTTCCCCGACGACAGGGTCGCGCTTTAGTTTCGCCACGTGCTCGGCAAAAGTCTGGGGATTACCTGAGATGAAAGTTCCGCCGACTTGGCGCCCTTTTTCCACATCGAGCATAGCTAGGGTGCCGTCGGAAAACTTCATCGGCATCTGGCCATGAGCGTCGGTGGGGACGAAATAAACTTCGCCCGCGGGAAGATTTGCCACATCGGGAGTCTTTCCGCGACAAAGTCCGTGAGATTTCTGAGCTTCCTGTTGGGCGAGGTCGAGGTGGAGGGTGGCTTTCTTACCAGCCACTTCAAAATCGATTTCGACCCACTCGGCTCGGGTGAGACCCAAGCGAAGTTTTTCGGTTTGTTTGCTTACTGAATTATAATCCACGGCTAAACCTGTGCTCAGAATAACTTCGTTAAGGCCGTGTAAGGTGGCCCCGCGGAATCCGTGTTTTTTGGCTGAAGCGGTCAGGGGTGCAGTAGCCGAGTAGGTCGAGATGCAGAGAATGATGTCGTACTGGGTGTAGATATCTTTTTCGAAGGAGAGTTCCTTGCCATGGATATCAACGGCCAAGTCATCCATATCAAGATTACTTCCGCCAGTTTTCTTGTAGGCGAAAAGATCCCCGCCTGTCAGGCCGAGAGTGTCCTTCACCCCGTTGTTTAGTCCTTTGTAGAAGATGTCGTGGGCGTATTTTTGCACTGTTAGGGTGGGGTCTTTCAGGAACGCTAGGTCTTTGACGCCTTGGGGATCGTCCAGATCGATGAGGACACATGTTCTTTCCCCACGGGCTGGCTCAAAAACTGTCTGCAAAAGGCGGACGAGATTGAAGGGCGGGAAGGACTCTGGAATCTGCAAATAAGGTTTGTTCATTTAAATGGTATAGCGTGTTTTTCGGGGTGCGCAAATATTGGACTTAAGGTGTCATCTGGGGCTGGCGCGGTGATGCGGTTTTTGGCAGGATGGGCCGATGGTATTAACCCAGCGAGCGAGAAGTGATTATTTCGATTTCTTACGATTTCCCACCGTATCGGCCGACCCGTCGAAGGGGCAGGTTATGCGTGATTGTGCCAGTTGGCTGAAGAAAAAGTTCCGAGAGATGGGGTTGGAGGCTGAGATTGTGCCGACTCCTGGTGCACCAGTCGTTCTCGCTTTCTGGAGAAAGCGGGGGAAGGGTCAAAGGAAAACGGTCCTAATTTATGGGCATTACGATGTTCAGCCCGCGGAAATGGGGGACGGATGGACTGCAGATCCGTTTGAGCCAAGGGTGGTGAACGGGATGGTTGTGGCGAGGGGTTCGACCGATAACAAAGGACAGATTTTTGCTCATATGATGGGAGTGGCGGAAGCGATTCAACGTGGCGGACCTGAAACCGATGTGGTTTTTGTGGTAGAAGGAGAGGAGGAGGTGGGAAGCGATAATCTAGAAGCAGTTTTACGGAAGCGTAAAAAGGATCTGGCATGCGATGTAGCGGTGATTTCAGACACGAACATGGCTGGTCCGAATAAGCCCACACTAACCTATGGACTGCGAGGCATCACGGCCTTGCAGGTGGAGTTGACTGGACCTTCCCACGATCTTCACTCGGGCGTTTATGGGGGTGCGGTGGTCAACCCGATTACGGTGCTGACCCGTTTGCTGGCCGGATTGCATGACGAGAAAGGTAAAGTGGCGATTCCTGGGTTTTACAAAAAAGTCAGAAGTGCGGCGCGATGGGAACGAGTGGCAGCGAAAGCGTTGGGAGTGCCAGATACTGAGGTTAGAAGGCAGGCGGGCAGTCCAGCCTTGGGTGGTGAATCGGGATTTTCCGCGATCGAGAGAATTGGAATGCGACCGACGGCGGAGATTAACGGGATCACGGGTGGATATCAGGGTCCAGGACCCAA
>JBBAWB010000001.1:0-426039 GCA_040397385.1 Methylacidiphilales bacterium | reverse complement strand
CGCCGACCGCGGCCGCAACCTCGGCTGTCACCCTCAAGGCGACCAACGCCGGTGGCTCTGCGACCAAGACCCTGACGATCACCGTGACGGCAGCAACAACTGCCACAGCGCCTGTGATCTCCAGTGCGGCGACTGCCAGTGGAAAGGTGGGCACGGCGTTTAGTTACCGGATCGTGGCGTCGGGAACTCCGACTTCCTACAGCGCGACGGGATTGCCTGCTGGTCTGACGATCAGTGCGACGAGCGGTGTGATCTCGGGAACGCCAACAGTAGTTGCAACCTCGGCGGTCGTCCTCAAGGCGACCAACGCCGCAGGTTCTGCGACTAAGACCCTGACGATCACTGTGACAGCAGCAACAGCTGTCACGGTGCCTGTCATCTCCAGTGCAGTCACTGCCAGTGGAACAGTGGGCACGGCGCTTAGTTATCAGATTGCGGCTTCAGGAAGTCCTACTTCCTACAGCGCAACCGGGCTACCAGCTGGTCTGACGATCAATGCGACCAGCGGTGCGATCTCGGGAACGCCAACAGTTGCTGCAGCCTCGACCGTTACCTTGAGGGCGACGAACTCGGCTGGTTCTGGCACGAAGAGTCTTATCGTGACAGTGTCAGCGGCGACTCCTGCAACAGCAACGCTGACGGTGGTACAGACGATCCAGAATGATTGGGGAACTGGCTTCACGGCTCAAGTCGTGATCAGTAATCCAACAAGCGCGGCAGTGAGCAACTGGAGTCTGGGATTCACCTTTGATGGCAAGATCACGGATATCTGGAGTGCCAGCGTCGGTTCCCAGGTTGGAACCAAGTGGGTGGTCAGTCCGGTTGCTTGGACTAGCACCATTCCTGCCGGAGGATCGGTGACCTTTGGTTACAACGCAGACTCTGGAACGACCTACAAGATCCCTGCTGCTTTTCTGATCAACGGAACAGCGGCGGGCGGAACCACAGGTGGAGGCACTGCAGTCGCTCCTGTTATCTCGAGCGCGGCTACTGCGAGTGCAACCGTGGGTACTGCCTTTAGTTACCAGATTGTGGCTTCGGGAAGTCCGACTTCCTACAGCGCGACTGGACTGCCGGCTGGTCTGACGGTCAATACGACCAGTGGTGTGATCTCGGGAACGCCCACAGCAGCTGCAACCTCGGCTGTTACCCTCAACGCGACCAATGCCGCAGGTTCTGCGACAAAGGCCCTGACGATCACCGTCGCGGCAGCACCAGTTGTCACAGCACCTGTGATCTCCAGTGCGGCCACAGCCAGTGGAACAGTGGGCACGGCGTTTAGTTACCAGATTGCTGCTTCGGGAAGTCCGACTTCCTACAGCGCAACCGGACTCCCAGCTGGTTTGATGGTCAATGCGACCAGTGGGTTAATCTCGGGAACGCCGACCGCGGCGGCCGCCTCAAACATCACTTTGAGTGCAACCAACGCTGGAGGCTCGGCGACAAAGATCCTGACGATCACCGTAGCGACCGCTCCGGTGGTTGTTGCGGGAACCTATAACTATCCAGAAGTGTTGCAGAAATCTCTCTACTTCTTTGATGCACAGAAGTCAGGAAAACTACCTATCGATTTCCGTGTTCCTTGGAGGGGAGACTCTGCCTTGACCGACGGAAGTGATGTCGGCCTGGATTTGACGGGAGGATTCTACGATGCGGGTGACCACGTCAAATTCGGTCTACCGATGACCAGCGCCATGTCCCTTTTGGCCTGGGGTGGAATTGAATATGGGGCGGCCTACGATAAGACGGGTCAGAAGGCTGCCCTTCTTAATGTGGTTCGTTGGGGCACGGATTGGCTGATGAAAGCCCATCCGTCGGACAATGTTCTCTATGGCCAAGTTGGCAATGGTTCGTTGGATCACAGTTACTGGGGTCCTTCCGAAACCATGACCATGGCTCGGCCGTCCTATGCCATCACGGCGGCGAAGCCCGGATCGGATTTGGCAGGAGAGGCAGCGGCGGCGTTGGCTTCCGCTTCCATCCTGTTCCGAAGCACGGATCCAGTCTACGCGGACAAGTGCTTGGCCCATGCACGGACCTTGTTCAACTTTGCCGATCAGTATCGCGGAAAATATTCCGATTCGATTACTGATGCCGCGATATATTACAACTCTTGGTCTGGGTATTACGATGAGTTGGCTTGGGCAGCGACTTGGATGTACCGGGCGACTGGTGAAGCCGCTTACCTGACAAAAGCGGAGACGATCTATAGCCAGAACATTGCCGGGTTGCCGCTCAAGTGGACCCACAACTGGGATGACAAGAGCTACGGCACGACGGTGTTGTTGGCCCAGCTGACTGGCAAAGCCGTCTACAAAACCACTGCAGAAAAATGGCTCAACTATTGGACCGTGGGAGAGAACGGTTCGCGGGTTGCCTACACCCCTGGTGGGTTGGCTTGGTTGGACCAGTGGGGCTCGCTGCGTTACTCGGCGAACACCTCCTTGCTCGCCTTGATCTACGCGGATCGGGTGGGAGATGTAGGAACTCGCTACCGGGATTTTGCCCGGAACCAGATCGACTACATGTTGGGCAAGAATCCTGGCGCACGGAGTTATGTGGTTGGGTTTGGGGTGAATCCTCCAATCAACCCGCATCATCGTGGAGCCCACGGCTCTTGGAATGGAAGCATGAGCACCCCCACCAACAGCCGGCATATTCTTTACGGGGCTTTGGTCGGAGGTCCGTCGGCTGCTACCGACACTTCCTACACCGATGACCGCAGCGACTATATATCCAACGAAGTTGCGTTGGATTACAACGCGGCCTTTACCGGAGCGGTGGCTCGGCTGGCTCAAGACTCCACGGCACTACCTGCAGCCAACTTCCCCCCCGTATCCGAATTTGGCTCAGTCAGTGATGAGTTCTTCGTAGAAGCTGCGATCAACCAGCAGGGGACGGGATTTACGGAAATCCGCGCCTTGATGAACAACCGGTCCGCCTTTCCAGCCACCGGTTCGATCGGCTTCTCTTTCAGGTACTATGTCGATCTGACCGAGCTCTTTGCCGCGGGTTATGATCAGACAGCGGTGATTGTCAGCGCGAACTACGTGCAGAACGGGACCGTCAATCCCGTCCTGCAGGTTTATAACGCCGCATCCAAAATCTACTATGTGGATGTCAGCTTCGCGGGAACGAACATCCAGCCTGGAACAGGAACATCGTACTGGAGAGAGGCACAGTTCCGGATAGCGTTGAAAACAGGGATTCCTGCCACAGCATGGAATCCTGCCAATGATCCCTCCTATCAGGGATTGGGTAGCGGCAACGCAAACATTCTGAAGACCGACCGTATTTCAGTCTATGAAAGCGGGATGCTTCTGAATGGTCTTGTCGAAACCCTCTATAGTTCCTCGACGGTCATTAAGTGAGGTTTTTGTGACAGGAAAGGAGATTCGCGGGCAGAGGTGGGATTGGGTGTCAATTGTGGCAGTCCAAAAAAATGGGGGTGGGGAAATTATCCCCACCCCCATCGACAATCATGAAAGACTGTTATTATCCGCGGAAGCCGCCGCTGTCGCGACGAGGACCACGGGAGCCGCCACGGCTTCCGCCGCCACCACCGTATCCGCCTCCACCGCCACCATAACCGCCTCCGCCTCCACCACCGCCGTATCCGCCTCCGCCGCCACCACCACCGTATCCGCCACCACCACCACGGGCGGGACGTTCTTCGCGCGGACGCGCGATATTCACGGTGAGGCTACGACCGGCGTGATCTTTGCCGTGCATGCCGGCAACCGCGGCGTTCGCCTCATCGGGCGACGACATGGTCACGAACGCGAAGCCGCGTGAGCGACCTGTGACGCGATCGGAGATCAAGGCGACGTCTGTGACGGTGCCATGGGCCGAAAAGGCCTGTTTGAGTTCTTCATCTGTGGCGGAGAACGGAAGGTTCCCCACATATAGTCTGGTTTCCATTGTATTTATGTTTCCTTAGTGGCTACTGGCTGACGGCGTTGCTCGGCGTGAGCCCGAACAACGGGCCACAAGGTGGGTTGGAACCTACCGGACTGTATCTGTTTCCTCGCTCGAACTCGTATCATCGAACCTTGACCAAGGTTTTATAGTATTCTATTGGCAGGTTCTCGGCAAGTTCTTATTTCGGAGCTTTTTGGAATGAGAATGGTTGGTAGAAGGGGTGGTGAATCAGTGGCTAATTACGGTCTTTCTTGGGTTGATTGAGGGGGTAACCGAGTTTTTGCCGATCTCGTCCACTGGGCATCTCCTTCTGGCAGAACACTTTTTCGAGGATAAGAGAAGTGAGCTTTTTAATGTGGGCATCCAGGCGGGGGCGTTGCTGGCGGTTCTTTTGATCTATGCGCCGAGGTTGAGGAGGATGGCGATGGGGGAACTAGGGGTGGAGGGAAAAAGATATTTAATGAAATTAGGGGGAGCCTTTATTTTGACGGCGGGGCTGGGGTTGATGGCGGCGAGGCTGGGGTTGAAGCTGCCAGAGGATCCGAGAGTGATTGCCTGGACCTTGATGGTGGGCGGGGTTTTGATTTTGGTGGCGGAGGGTTGGTTGAAGAGACACGAGGGTCATGAAAATCCTGGATGGGCTACGGCGTGTGCGATCGGGGCGTCGCAGATGGTGGCGGCGGTGTTTCCAGGAACGTCGCGTTCTGGAGTTACGATCTTGGCGGGAATGTTTGGGGGACTTTCCCGATCTGCGGCAACCGACTTTTCCTTTTTACTGGGGATTCCGACTCTGTTGGCGGCTTGTGCGCTTAGCTTTTATCGGCAGTTGAACTCGACTGGCGTGCCTGGGCAAGAGGAGTGGATGCATCTGGGGTTAGGTTTTGTGGTTTCGGGGGTGACGGCGTATTTCGTGGTGCGTTGGTTGCTGGGCTATGTGCGGAGCAGGACGTTCAGCCCCTTTGGATGGTATCGGATTGGGTTGGGGTTGGTCTGGTTGTTAGTGAAATAAAGTTAATCTGAGCAGGCTGGGCGAAGGCCAGTGAGGTGGTGGGCTTTTTCGAAAGCGGGGAAATTAGGTACTGGTCGAGAAAGACGGTGGAATGGCATTCAAGGCAGAGGATGGATTGTGGCTGCGTTTCTTGAGAAAAATAGGTTCATTCAGGCTTATTATAAATGCAAAGTTTCGCATTGATCAATAATCGCTCCTATTTCTATTCTTTTCCAATGATGAGGTCTCCAAGTCGTTGGCATGGATCTAGTCGGGCTTTTTCCCTTCTGGAGCTTTTAGCGGTGGTGGTGGTTGGAGGGATGCTTATGGGCTTGGCAATCCCTGCAATGCAGGGGGCTTTTGTCCGGAGGAAGCAATCGCTCTGTGCCTCGAACCTCAGACAGATCGGGCAAGGCATTACCCTTTATGCCCAAGAACAAAATGGTGCCCTTCCGTCCACCACTTGTTTAGGAAGTGAGAGTTGGATTGTCACTTTACAGCCTTACCTAGGGGAAAGCTTTGATCGGGTGCGAATTTGTCCGGTGGACCCAAAAGGCAAAGAGAGACTTGGGTACAAAGGTACGAGCTACCTGATTAATGATCAGGTGGATGTTGCGTATAATTCAAAAGGGGTGGCGGTTCCGGGGTCTCTTTCGAGTCTTTTGCGGATGGATCAAGGATCGAAAAGAATTTTGCTCTTTATTGCAGCGGACACCAAATCCACCGGTCCGACAGAGGATCATGTGCACTCGCTGAGTTTGGGGAAATGGGCCTCTCTTCTGAGCGAGATTAAACCTGATGCCTATGGCGGTGGCGGAAAAAATCGGACGAGGGGAAGCGCGAATTATCTTTTTGCCGACACTCACGTACAGAGTATTTCTTCGCTAGAGATTAAAAAGATTGTCGACGGAAAAACAAACATCGCAACCCAACCTCTGTAAAACCAAACCCGAATGACCCTGACCATGAAAAAACAAACTTTCCTAAAGATTTTCAGTCCACTCCTTCTTCTTGGTTTCGCGCTGAACAGCTACGCGGTGGTGACGTTATCCACCGGACATGTGGACGGGTTTGAAATCCACTACGATCCAGCGGCCACAGCTCCTGAGGAGCGTTTTGGACTTCATATCCATGATGAGAGCACAAATACCCATTATGAGCCCGCGGAGGTGATTTTGCAGGTGAATGAGGCGGCTTACAGTTTGCAAGGAGAAGTCTTTGCCAGTGCCAGCCGATTGGGCTGGGAGAGCGAATTTGGATGGGTTCTGCCCTCAACTCAAAGCGAGACTGTCGATAACAACGGAGAGCCTGCGATGTTGTTCCTTGGAGTCGCCTCCGATGGAGGTCAGGTTGTGTGGGCTGGGAATCAATTTAAAATCTCTTTGATTTCTGTGGGGGCGAACAACCCTGGAGACTTTGCTATGTACCGTTTTAGTGGATCTGCTGGTTCTTTTTGAACCCAATCAATACGAAGAATGGAGTGAGCAGTTCTGATGTTTTAACGGTCTCCAGTCTCGGGCGTCATGAGCATTGGAATTGGGCCTTTTCTGAGCCCGGAGAATACTCCCTTAATTTCCAAGCCTCAGGATTGCTTGTTGACACGCTTTTTGAAAGCGCAGTCGAGACTTACACATTTAACGTAATTCCTGAGCCGACATGTGGGACTCTTTTGCTGATCGGTTTGGTGGGTTGGGTGGCGACTCGTAAGCGGGTTTTATCAAAGGAGTAAATTACTCCTTCATTCCTTAGCCGATAGGTGACGCCCTCCTTTGCTCAGTCTCGGCAAGCTCGCTGAGCTTCGAAGGGCTTGATCTGGAGGTGACTATTCTTTCATGCCTTGACCGATGGGCGAGGCGTAGCCGGTGAGCTCGGTGTACCCGCGACCGGAGATAACCTTTCCTGATCGGGTACCGGTGAAGCGGCAGGTGCCTTCCCAGTAGCGAATGTTGGAAGTGCGTTTGAGGCGGAGTTCCTGGTCGAGGAGGAGGGGCTGAACTTCACCCGTAATTTGGAGTGAGGGGATGGAGATTTTCCAGCCAGAAGGATAAGTGGCGCCGCTGGCGGTTTTCCACTCCTCGAGGGGAGTGATGGTGAACTCGGATGACTTGAGGGGGAGGGAGGAGCCATGGGCAGGAATCCAGGTTCCTGAAGAGGCGGGATCAGTTCGATTTCCCGGGTTGCGCATCCGATAGAGCATGAGTTCGTCGCCTGAATCGAACTGGAGGCAGAACCAGTCCCAGCCTTCCTGATCTTCCCCGAGTGCGCTCGTGGAAAATTCGTGATCGAACCAAGAAAGGCCTTGAACGGGAATTTTTTTTCCTGCGATGGTCAGTTGGCCTGCGGTTTGGAGTCGGGTGAAGGAGTAGTAGTGGCTGGCGTTGCCTGGAGTGGCGGATTTTCGGCTTAGGCCTTTCTCCCCTTGGAGAGTAAGAGGTTTGAGGGGGGTGGCGGAAAGTTCGAGTCCGATGCCCGTGGCGGGATCGGAGGCGGCCATTTGGAGAGTAGAGTCGGTTTTTCTCTGAAGGGTCCAATCGGCAAGTCGAACCTGCATATCTTTTTGGGAAATTTCTACCTCTCCGAGGGCGCCTCGACTGATTTTTTCGGAGAAGATAAAGCGTCGAGATTGAACATCGGTGATGGCGAGATGAGCGAAGTAGATGTCACGGATTGACCAAGCGGAGTCGGGTTGGGTGGGTTTGGGTTGGAGACCGTGACGGAAGAAGGTAAGTTCGTAGCCGTAGGGATTACCTTTTGCGTCGTCGAGATTGCCCGTGAGGTACCACCATTCGGTTTTGAACTCGGGATGAGAGCCGTGGTCACGGGGAAAGGACCAAGGCCAAGGGGTGGTGGCGTGGGTCCAGGGATCGGCGGCCATGAGGCTTGAGCCGAGAAGAAAAAACAGGAGGGAGAAGATTGAATTCACTAGGGTCGTTGAAATCCAGTTCTTCCGATTTCAAATTGGGAAGTAACAGACGGTATTAGAGAGAAGGATCATGATGAAGATGAAGACAGTGATGAGGGGTCCGAGAAGCGTGCGACCTGTCATAAGAAAAATGTAGCGGTGGAAATAGGGCATGACAAACATCATGGGTACGACGGCAAAGAGCAGGTTTACGTAAAGCCAGCCTTCGGTCCAACGAACGGTGCCGGTGCGGGCGAAGGTAGCGTATTGGGCGAGAAGGATGAGAAAGAGACCGAGGGAATTGCCTACGCCTGCCAGCAGGAGACTACGCCAAGGCGGAGTTTCGGCAAAGCGAAGAGCCCGATTGGCTCGAAGGGAGTTGGAGAAAAAAAAGACAAAAAAGAAGGGTGCATAGACCAGTATTAGAAGTAGGAGGGCGGGTTGGAAAAGGCGAACACCAAGAAAGAGGAAGCGGTAGTCGACATGGAATAGGGTGTAGACGATAAAAAGGAGGCCAAAGAAGGAAAAGAAGACAAGCAGTGCCAGAAGGAGGGAACGAATGATTTCAGAAATCGAAAAATCGAGGCCGAGAGAGGAGAATTGAAAAGATTGGCCTTGGAGGCGATGACCGATGGAAAAAAGAGCGAGACCTACGAGTCCATTGGTGAAGGCCCAAAGCATAACTCCGTTGTTCATGCGTTGCGGAAAAAACCATGTCTGTTGTCTTCCCGATGCCTCTACAAATAGTTTTTGCGAGAGATCTGTCAGGGGAATGTAGGAGAAGCAGGCGATAAGTGCACCGGTGATGAGTAGCGCCCAGAAAGTGAAGCGAGCCCAGCCAGTGGGCGAGGGCGGGGCTGGAGGGATGGCGTGAACGAGACTATGGAAATAGGGGATTTGTTGAAGAAGAAGTCGGGTGAGTGGGAGTATGGCGACGAAGGCAGCGAGAAGAGCGCAAAGGGAGAAGATCTCTTTCCAAAACCAGACCTGGTCCTTGCCTGGTAGGGTGTTTTGCAGGGCGAAAACTTTGGTGAAGTAGTCGAGTTGGTGGGTGGTGGCGGTAAGGCTGTAGGGTTGGAAGGGGTGCAAGACGGGTTCGTTGTGCACGACCCGAAAATTTCTTGTGGCGATGTCACCGTAGTCGTGGTTGATCTCGATGCTAGTTAGGTCAGGTTCGTTGGGTTGGGCAGAGTTAACGAAGCGGAGGGCTTCGGGGGCTTGGCGGAGATCGGCGCTTTTACGTTCATTACGGAAGGCGCCTTCGTCGTAGAGTCCGTAGCTGAGGCCGAGATTGGAGCGAACCTCGCGAAGGATTTTCTTTTTGAGAGAAAGCACATAGCCAGAGATGTAAGCGGCGTGGATTTTACTAGGGGTGCTGGTCTGGGTGGCTTCGGCTCCGAAGTGGGAGGCGGCTTGGAGGGCGGCATTCCCCCCGGCGGAGTGACCGGTGACACCAATACGGGTTTTATCGATGTAATTAAGATTGTGGGTGTTGGCAAGGTAGTCGACGACGGCAAACATTCCGTAGCCTTCCTCGGTAGCGGAGCGGGTGCTGAGGGAGGAGCTGGAGGAACCTTGGGCATAGGGGTCGATGGCGATGACGACGATGCCTCGGCGAGCGAGTTCGAGTGAGATATTGGCTTGGGTTTCTTTGGAGCGTTGGAATCCTGGCACGACAATGACAGCGGGTGCGGGTGAGGTGCTGGTGGCGGAGAGGGGGCGAAAAAGATCAGCGGCAACCCATTGGCCGTTCTGGGTTGGGAGAGAGATACTGGTTACCTTGACCTTGCCACCAGACGTTTGAATCTGAGAAGCGAGGGCACTGGCGAGCAGGACAATGGATACGCAGGCCGCGAGGAATTTGAAACCAGTGGAAGGCGGACTGGGGAGCTGTTCCATGAGTTAATTCAAGATGGGCAGGGTTAGGTGGTGATTCAAGGAATGTTGGGAGGACAGGATTTTGGGGTTTAGAAGAAGCGGAAGAACCGAAAGGCGATTGGGAATCAATTAGCTTTTTATTCGGAGCGGAGGGCTTCAGCGGGGGAGAGGCGGGAGGCGCGCCAAGCGGGGGGGAGAGATGCGAGTAGGCAGGCGAGGATCATACCGAGGGTGACATAAATGAGGGAGGGGTAAGGAGTGTGCCAATCGATGGTCCAACCAAAAAAAGCGCGGTTGATAACTTGCATGAGGATGAGGGCGACAGCGAAGCCGGTAACGATTCCTAGGGTGATACCGGTGGCACCGAGGTAAGCGGATTCGAACATGATGGTGCGGAGGATTTGGGCGCGGGAAGCGCCGGTGGCACGGAGGATGCCGATTTCGCGAGTGCGTTCGACGCCGAGGGCGGTGAGGGAGAGGGTAACGCCGAGGGCGGCGACGGCGATGGCGAGAGTGCGGAGAAGAGTAGTCACGGCAAAGGAGCGATCGAAGATACGAAGGGCTTCCTCGCGAAGGCCTGCTTGCGAGTAGATTAGAAATTCGCCACGGGGGCGGAGTTGCTCGCGGAGGGAGTCGCCCACGGCTTGGGCAGAGATGCCGGGTTGAAGATGAATGGCGAGGCTGGTTAACCCTTGGTCTTGGGTTAGGCGTTGGTAGGTGGTGCGATCGAGGAGGAGGAGACCGGATTCGGAGGTGTAGTCACGGAAAATGGCGGCCACTTGGATAGAGCGGAGGCCAGTGGGAGTGGGGAGGGATAGGCTGCTTCCAGGTTGAAGGCGTCGGCGGCGGGCAAAATTTTCTGAGATGAGGGCGTAGTCCCCTTTTTGACAGAGCTCATAAGGATCGCCTGGGAGGGCGGAGAGAAGAGTTAAGGGATTGTGAACTCGGAGGACGTCGAGTTTACAGGCGGCGAGTTTGGCGGGAAGTCCGTCGAGAAAGAGGCGAACTTCGCGATAGGTGCCGACGGCAAGAACTCCTGGAGTGGCGAGGGCGAGAGATTCAGCGATGGGATCGAGGGGTTCGAGAGCACCTGCGATGAGGTTGGTGGAGGGGGCGATAAAGAGATCGGCTTTGATACTTTCGCCGATCCACTGGTCGACGGTGGCACGGAAGCTGTGGACCATGATGGTAACGCCGATGGCCATGGCGACGGCGACGGAGAGAGCGGCGGCGGCGAGGCCGTGGCGATGGAGACCGCGGGTGAAGGCGGATCGGGCGAGAATGGCGGATGGAAAAGGAAGTGAGGGAAGGCGGGCGAAAAATCTACCGAGAGAGGGAGCGAGAAAGGCGGCGGCGAGAAGAATACTGAGAGCGGCGAGGAAGCCGGTGCGGGGGATGCGACCATAGAGTGCAGTGGCGGAAAAAATGAGAGTGAGAAGAAAGCAGAGGAGGGCAGGGCGAAAAGCAAGGGAGCGGGGAGAGGAGGCGCGATCGGCTGAGTTTCCAGGTTGAAGGGCATCCACCGGGGGGACGAGAGAGGCTTCACGAGCGGGCCACCAAGCGGCGAGGCCTGCGGCGAGAAGTCCAGCAAGGCCTGCGAGGAGGAGGCTCCAAGGATTGACTGCGATATCGGTCATGCTGAGGAGAACGTAGTGGGAAGTGATGGTGGAGGAGACGGAGTGGAGAAGAGTGCGAGCGACTTGAAGGCCGAGAAAAATTCCAAGGCTCGAACCGAGGAGCGATAGGAGAAGAGATTCGCCTACGAGGAGAAAGATAACGGAGCGGCGATCGAGGCCGAGAGAGCGGAGGAGTCCAAGTTCGGAACGCCGACGGGCGACATTGGCGGCGACGGTGTTAGTGACAAGAAACATGCCTACGACCAGAGCGATCAGGGAGAGGGCAGTGAGATTAAGTTGGAAAGCACCGAGCATTTTACCGACTTCTTGGCCTCGGCGTTCGGGGGAGCCTGCCCGGGCATTGGCGGGGAGGTGAGGGGTGAGGCGGGTGAGGAGGTCGGCTTGGGCGGAAGCGATTTTGCCGTCGGCATCGGGAAGAAGGAGGGCGTCGATCCGATCGATTTGGCCGAGGAGTCCGAAGGAGGATTGCACGGTGGCGATATCGGCGATGGCAAGGTGGTCATCGGCTCCGATGAGGTCGGGGGAAGGTTCGAGGAGAAAGCGGATCTGGAGATTGGCTTGGTGTCCGCCCGAAACGGCGCGAAGCGAGTCACCGATTTTGAGGTGGAGGCGATCGGCGAGAGGGCGGGTGATGGCGATGGTGTTGGGTTCGGAAACGAACGCGGTGGCATCGGCAGGAGAGAGCAGGGTGTCTTGGAGGCGGTAAGTGACGAGTTCTGTGTTGGAGAATGGATCGACGCCGATGAGATGAATAAACTCGCCAGGGTGGGAGGGAAGGGAAGCGACGAGGGTGAGGGTGGGGGTGAGTTCGCGGATAGCGGGATCTTGGCGGAGGATGGGAATGAGTTTTTCGGGGAGACGAAAGCCTTGGCCTTCGACGGTGAAGTCGGGTCGGCCGGCGACGAGGTCGAGAGAGGCGCGAAAGGAGCGGAGAGCGGTTTCGTTGACGGTTTGGATGGCGACAATGGCGGCGACGCCAACGGCAAGGGCGGTGAGGTTGAGGAGTGAGAGAGTTTTATGGCGAAAGAAATCACGACCTCCGTGGGCAAGAAAGACGCGAAAAGTGCGGAGCCAGTTCAAGAGTTAGGATTGGATGCGACCATCGACGAGTTGGATCTGGCGATCGGCGGTGGCGGCAACCGACTGGCTGTGGGTGACGAGAAGGACGGTGGTTTTCTCTTTGCGAGCGAGGCGAGTGATGAGCTCGATGACGGCGTTACTGGAAGCGGAGTCGAGATTGCCGGTGGGTTCGTCGGCGAGAAGAATAGAAGGTTGGTGGATGAGGGCGCGGGCGATGGCGGCGCGTTGAAGTTGCCCTCCGGAGAGTTGGTGGGGGCGGTGGTGGGAGCGATCGGCGAGCTGGACGGAGGTGAGGAGATCGCGGGCGCGGGCACGGGCGAGGGGATTGACCCGACCTGAGAGGAGGAGGGGAAGGAGGACGTTTTCTTCGACAGTGAGTGTGGGAAGGAGGTGGAAGAATTGAAAAACAAAGCCGATTTTTAAGCGGCGGAGGGCGGTGAGTTTGTCATCGTTGAGGGAGTGAAGGGGATGACCTTCGAGGTAGACTTGACCGGAGGTAGGGGTATCGAGGGCGCCGAGAAGATGGAGAAGAGTGCTTTTGCCGCAACCGCTGGGACCGGTGATGGCGACGATTTCTCCTGGGAGGATTTTGAGAGTGATCCCGCGGAGTGCATCGACCCGAGCTTCGCCGGCTTGATACGATTTATGGAGATCACGAGTTTCGAGCATGGGAAGAGTGGGTTTAGGATTTGTTAATAACTTGTTGAGAAAGGACGAATCAGACTCGAATTAGAACTTTATACCATTTCTAGTCAGTAGGTTAGAGAATTTGCCCCCATCTGTTAACAAGTTACTGGAGTGGGAAAGGGTAAGCTGGTTACGGGGGTAGGCAAGGGGCTGCCCGAAAAAACTTAAAAAGCGTAGGTGGCGGAGAGGACTGGGCCGATGGCATCGAGGCCGACGTTTTGGGATCTTGGTTCGGAGAGACCGCCGTTGGAGATATGTTGGTACATAACTCCAAGATTGATGGCGAACTTTTCCACGATGGGGAATCTGGCGCCGATTCCGATGGTAAAGCTGAAGCAGAAGTCTTGGCCTTGGGAGTAGGAGGCGCCGGTGGCGTGGGTGAACATAAAGCCGACGCGGGATTCGAGGTAGGGAACGACGGGCCAGCCTTCTTGGACAAAGTTGTAGCGGGGGCCGAAGAGGGCGCCCGCGAACCATGGATTGGGTCCTTGAACGACGGGCCCGAACATGCCGCTAAAGAGGAACTCGGTATTACCACGGTTCCAACCTTCGTTGCTGATCTCATCGAGTTGCCATCCGATGGTGATGAGTTGGGGAAGATAAATATAATCGTTGGGATTATTGATGGAGCAGAGGCCAGCGGTTTCCGCAGAAAGAGTGACGATATCTTCTCCGAAGAGGGACGAGGTTAATGGGTCGGAAGAGGTGAGAGAAGATGAGGCCGAAGAAGAGTTGGGCGATGGGGCGCTAGAGGTAGAGGTGACTTCCGTTTCTGCATAAGTGAGAGGCAGAAAAGAGAGGAAAGCGGCTAGGCAAAAGGCTTGAAAGAGGTTCTTGGCCTTCTCTAAGGTGTTCTCTGGTAGGTGATGGTTGGTTTGCATGTTACGAATCCAGAAATTCTTTTAGAGCAGAATTTTTAGTTTGGGAAGTCCTTTTTATCGTTATATACTAAAAAACTATGAAGAAGATATGGATTACTGGCGGGGCTGGTTTTATAGGATCGAATCTTGTTATGCAGTTACAAGGGGAGTATCCACTTGCTGATCTGACAGTTATGGATGATTTACGCAGTGGATCATTCTTGAATTTGGAGGGATTTCGGGGGGATTTTGTGGCGGCAGACCTGTCTCGGTTGGACTGGGAGGGGCAGTTTAAGGGGGAGAGGCCTGAGGCGATGTTCCATTTGGGGTCGATTACCGACACTACCTTGCAGGATCAGAAAATTCAGACCCATGATAACGTGGAGAGTTTCCGGCGGCTTTTGGAGTATTTGAGGCCTGAAAAAACGCCGGTGGTATACGCTTCGAGTGCGGCAACCTACGGGATTCGGGCGGGGGTGAATCGGGTGGGGGATCCGCTGGCTCCTGCCAATGCCTATGCTTTTTCCAAGGTGCAGTTGGAGAATTTGGCAAAAAAAATGCAAGGGGAGGAACCTTCCTGGAAGATTGCCGGGCTACGCTATTTTAATGTCTATGGTCCCCGGGAGGGACACAAGGGAGTGCCGGCGAGTATGGCTTGGCATTTGGCAGGGCAGATGCTGGTGGGAAAGCGGCCACGGGTTTTTACGGCTGGGGAGCAGAAGCGGGATTTTGTTTATGTGAAGGACATTGTCGCTTTCACCTTGGCGGCGATGAAAGCGGGTAAGAGCGGGGTCTGGAATGCGGGATCGGGGCAACCGCGCAGTTTTAATGAGATGGTGCAAGGCTTGAATGGAGTTTTGGGAACGAAGTTGCAGCCAGAGTATTTTGAGTGTCCCTATCCTTTTTATCAGCCTCACACGGAAGCAGACATGTCGGCGACGGAGCGGGATTTGAAAATAAAGCCGAAGTTTAGTTTGGAGCAGGGGCTGGCGGATTACGAGAAATCGGGCTGGTTGACGCGGGGACGGTTGACTGGCGAGGCCGAGAAATAGGGTTTAGGCGGGTGGGCTGGTGCAGGGGCGAATGGAGACATCGGCGCCGGGAATTTTGGATTCGAGATCTTGGCGGATGGCGTCGATACGTTTTTGGACTTCGCCCATAAGAAGAAGAGGATCGAATTCGAGAAAAATTTCCACATAGAGACGAGGACCGGAGCGGCGTGCACGGATTTTGTGGAGGCGCTCGTAGTCATCGAGACGGAGGACGAGCTGACGTAAAATTCTGAGCTGGGTGGTTTCTTCGACTGTGGCATCGAGTAGGTCGCCGACAGAGGAAGAGGCCATGGACCAAGCGGCGTGGACCATGAAGAGAACTCCAAGAAGAGAGGCGAGGGGGTCGAGGTACCAGCTCCAGGATTCAGAGCGGAAGAGATAGGCGACGAGTAAGGCGCTGCCCATGAGGGCATCGAAACTGGCTTTTGAAAACCAGAGACGAGATTGAGAGCTCATAATGGCAGAGGGTTGCTGGCGATGAGAGTTGCGGGTGCGGAACCAGATGGCGTAGCCAAAGACGGTATAGAGAGCGAAGAGGAAAATACCAGGGAGGGTGCCTTGTGCCATGCGAGGTTCGTGAAGGTGGTGAGCGGCTTGAAAAGTGATGAAAAAAGCGGAGGCGATTATGACGAGGCCAAGAAAAAGAGAGACAAGATTTTCCAGTTTCCCAATGCCGTAGGCGAAACGGTGGTCGGGAGAGCGGCGAACGGCGCGGAGAGTGAGAAAGGCGGCGAGAACGCAGAGGGTATCCGCGAACTCTTTCAGAAGATCGCCTAAGATGGTGATGGAAGTGGAGTGGAGTGCGACGCTTCCCATGAGGATGAGGTCGACTAGGCAAAAGAGGAGGGCAAACTGAAGGCTACGTTCGCGAGTTCTGGGAGAAGAGGAGGAAGTGGGAGCCATGGGTGGGGGCTGGTGATCAAAGGGGAAGTAAGGTAAGAAGGTAAAGTTGAAAATGGGTGCAGCAGCGTGGAAAAAGCTTTTTCCGAAGATGAAGAGCAGGCTTTTTCGCAAAGAAGAAGTCTTGGTGGCGGAGGGCGGATCGGCGCGGGAGCTCTTGGTCATTTTGTCGGGCAAAGCGCGGGTGGAGAAAAGAATTCGGGGGAGGGACCCGTTGGTTCTGGCTCATTTGGGGGCGGGAGAAATTATTGGAGAGCTCTCGATTTTGACGGGGCGGCGGCGCTCGGCGACTGTGGTAGCGGAGGGGAAGGTGACGGCTCTGATTGTGCCCGCGGTGCGGGTGAAATCCTTTTTGGCAGGGGGTCGTGGGGCGAGAGGGAAGTTTCAGCGGCAGATGATGGAGTCGCTCGCTCGGAGGTTGGTGCGATTACTGGAGCGTCTGCCGATGTATCAGGGAGTTTCGGGCGAACCACGCACGGCGAGCAGCCTGCACAGAGCGTTAGAAAAAATGTATGCCGGTTGGGCGGTGTAGGTGAACTCACTAACAAAATAAAGGGGTCTTGTTTGTTGGCATAATAATTGTGTGAAAATCTTACTCTGCATATTCTAATAGGATGCCTAAGGCGTCGTTATTATGCACGGCTGTTTTAGGCTTTATCGCCTGCCAATTAATTGCTGCGGATTTGCAGAAGCGGATCACAATAGAATCAAAAATAAGTGTAAAACAATCCGATGCAAATATCTCAATCAATGATATTCGACAAAATATCTCTGGTTATTTCTTATTGCAAGACGGTGGCTCGATTTATGATGAAGCCATTGGCAAGCTCGTGGGACACTACTGGATTATTGGAAAATCTGCTGGTGGTTGGACAACTTCAGGAAGTGGCGAATTCGTAGTATTTCAGGATTCGGACTGGGCGTGTGAAATATCGAATGAAGCCAAGGTGCATGTGGAGATCGCTTCGACCCAAACCTGCTACGATAAAATGGGTTCGGGAAAATTTGGTTATGAATATTACGGCTATTTAATTACCGTTCAGGGAGCGGACGGTGCTCTTATTTTAGTAAAGTCCAGTCGCAAGGAATTTGAAAAAGCGGCCGCAGGTTTTGAGAAATTAAAGGCAAATGCAAGTTTCAATAAAGATCTTGTCCCGAAAGGGAAAGTCAGCTGGTTGCAGTAGTTCTTTTTCACGTAGCGCGGATCTTGGCGCTATGGCCTAGAGATGTAATTTAGGGGATGGCGACGCGTACGATGGACCGAGAGGTAGGAAAGGCTTCCTTGCAGGCAGAGCAGGATCCGATGGAAAGGATGAGTAGGGCTATGCTGCGGGCGCGTGTTTTGGAGGATAAGCTGGCGAGTTTGTATCGGGCGGGGCGAATTGTGGGCGGGGTTTATTTAGGGAGGGGGCAGGAGGGGTTGAGTGCGGCGGGTGGGGTGGCTTTACGGAAAGGGGATGTGCTGGCCCCGTTGATTCGGGACATGGCAGGGCGATTAGGATTTGGTGAGCCACTGGTGGATGCGGTCCGGGCTTATTTGGGGTCGAAGTTAGGACCGATGAAGGGGCGAGATGGGAATATTCATCGAGGCGATCTTTCCCGAGGGATTCTACCGATGATCAGTCATTTAGGGGCGATGGTCTCTGCGACGGCAGGAGTTTTGTTGGCGAAGAGGATGAAAAAAGAGAGGGGATTTGTTGGGCTGACCTCGGCGGGAGATGGAGCAACCTCCACGGGATCATTTCATGAGGGGTTGAATGTGGCGGCAGTGGAGAAACTTCCGTTGGTGGTGGTGGTGGCGGATAATGGGTATGCCTATTCGACTCCGAATGATCGGCAATTTGCCTGTACCGATTTGCTGGATCGGGCCAAGGGGTATGGGGTGGAGGGGCATGGAGTGGATGGGACCGATCCCGAGGCGTGTTGGGAAGTGGTGGGGCGAGCGGTGCAGCGGGCGAGAGAGGGAGCGGGACCGCAGTTGGTGGTGGGCCGACTGTTGCGTTTATGCGGTCACGGAGAGCATGATGACGGTCTCTATATCGATAAAAAATTGAAGAGTTCCGATCGAGGTCGAGACTGCCTGGAGGTTATGCGAGATATAATGAAGTCCCGCGGGTTGGAGCAAGATTGGGATCGATGGGAGAAAGAGGCGCAGGAGGAGGTGGAGGACGCGGTGAAAAAAGTGGCTGAGGAGCCTTTGCCCGATCCATTTGAGGAGGATTGGCGTGCGACGGCCATGCTGGGGGCATCGGAGGCTGTGCAGAAGGGATGAGTGTGACTTATTTGGACGCGATTCGAGCGGCGCAGGAGAAGGCGCTACAGGATGACCCAGCAGTTTTTATTTACGGGCAAGATGTGGGCAAGTTTGGGGGGGCTTTTAAGGCGACAAAAAATCTAGCGGAAAAGTTCCCTGGAAGAGTGATCGACTCTCCGATTTCGGAGGATGCGATGGTGGGATTAGCAGTGGGCGCAGCGATGGAGGGAATGAGGCCGGTGGTGGAGATGCAGTTTGCGGATTTCTCGACGGTGGGACTCAATCAAATGCTGAATCATGCGGCGACGACCTTTTGGCGGACGGGAAAGCCGTGTCCGATGGTTTTGCGATTACCCTCAGGAGGAACGCCGGGGAGTGGTCCGTTTCATAGTCAATCGATGGAAGCGATCTACGCACACTATCCTGGGTTGGTGGTGATGACGCCTGCAACGGTGGAGGATGCCTACAGCATGTTGTTGGAGGCGATTGCCATGCCTGATCCGGTAGTTTTTTGTGAGCACAAACTTCTCTATTATCATTTAAAGGCGAAGAGTCTGCCTGCGGAAGCGGTCCCGGCGTTTAAGGCCCATGTGGCCCGACCGGGGAGGGATGTGACCTGCGTGGCTTATAGCGCGATGGTGCATGAAGCGTTGGCGGCAGCGGAGGAGTTGGCGGGGGAGGGGTATGAAACTGAGGTGGTAGATTTACGGACAGTGAAGCCACTGGATACGGATACGATTCTGGCGAGCGTGGCGCGAACGGGTCGATTGTTGGCGGTGGGCGAGTCGTGGCCTTGGGGAGGGGTTTCGGCGGAGGTGGTGTCCCGGGTGGCGTCGGAAGGTTTTGAACTGCTGGATGCGCCCCCGAGGCGGTTAAATGCCAAGGACACGCCGATTCCCTATCATCCGAACTTATGGTCGGCGCATCGGCCGACGGCAGTGCGAATTGCGGAGGCCCTACGGGAGGTCTTGCGGTATTAGATTGGGGTAAAACTAGGTTTTGCGGGTCGGGTCATGCGGCATGGGGATATGTTTATTTTCAAAAGACCGCAACTTTCGGTCTTAGGGGCAGTTTAATCTAGTATGAAAAAAGTGATTCTCGGTTTGGGGTTGGGGCTTTGGTCGTGGGTAGGGTTGGGTGCCTTGCCCTTAGCGGAACCGATCTTGGGTAAGCCGACTCTGCTAATTCCGAGGAAAGCTTCGCTCTTAGAATCTCTGCCGGGACACTGGGTCGCATGGAATTTACAGTGGTTTCCTGGACAAGTTCCCTACGCCAAGGCGGGGCCGCGGAAGCTTCATGAAGAAGCGGTAGGGGCGACTTTAGGTAAGATCGCGCCCCAAGTGGCGCTCTTGCAGGAGGTGGTAGATGGGAACGCGTTGAGGCGAGTGATTCCCGATTATCGATGGCAGGCGGTTTCGAACTTTCAAAGGGCAAAAGACGAGGAGATGAAGTTGCCTCCGCAAAACGTTGCGATTGTGAGTCAGGTGCCTTGGAAGGAGGTATGGGAAGTGGATTTTCATGGATTGCCGATTACGCCCGATCGGCCAGTGCGGGGATTTTTGGGAGCGCTGTTTGTCGATAAAAAAGGGAATCGTCTGACCGCTTATGTGGTGCACTTAAAAAGTAATCGAGGGGGACGAGATGCGTCGAGTGTAAGGCGTGAGCGGGCGATCGACTATCTGCGCTGGGATTGGCGCAGGCGGGGCTTAAATCCGCAGAATGAGGCTATGCTCTTGGCGGGAGATTTTAACTGCTCTTTGCGAAATCCAGATTTCACGGAAGACACCGTGCGGAAGCTACTTCGGGAGGGATGGAAGGCAGCGGAAGAGAAGTTGCCTTGGCCTGCGGTGGCAACGGTGAAGCCCGATCTAGCGGGGCGCTATGCGGTGGCAGATTTTGATCATATTTTACTTTCGCCAGGTTGGGTGAAAAAAAACGGGGCAGGTAGAATGGAAGTTGGGGTATGGCGGAAAGGGGAGGTACCAAGTGATCACTTCCCGTTGGAGATGAGGTTAAAGTAAGGCTAGGGAACTACCTCGACGGGGACTCCTGGGCGAACGGCATTGACCAGTTTAGTGGCGTTCCAGTTGGCCAAGCGGAAACAGCCATGGGAACCGGTGCGGGAGATATCTTCGGGCTCAGGAGTTCCGTGAATGCCATAGCCTTGAAGGGAGAGTCCGATCCAGGCGGTGCCAACGGGGTTATTGGGCCCAGGAGGGAGAACTAGCTTATTGGTGATGCCCTCTTTGGTGGCGACATCGATAAGAACTTTGGGATCGAAGGTGTAATCGGGGTTGGGGGCGATATTGATGACGGTGAGAGCTTGGTTAGGGACTTTATTTTTATTTGCGGCGATTGAGCAGGGGAAGCAAGCGACGACTTTATTGCTGGCATCAAACGCCAGGAGAGTCGTTTCGGAAAGTAGGATGACGATGCGAGAGACAGGGGGGAGTTTGCGAGTTCCTTCGAGGTTAGGGAGAGTGAGTTGAGTGCCAGCGATCAGATTGGTGATGGAGGGGTTAATTTCTTTGATGAAAAATGGGGTGGAGTGGGTTTTCTCGGCAAGCATTTCCCAAGGATCGTGGTAGTCGAGGACAGGCACTTTACTCATGGCGAGAAAGCCTTTGGGTTTTGGAATGACGTGGCTTAGGTCCTCGGCGGTCAAAGTATAATCGGTGTAGGCATCGCCAGGTTTTCCTAAGTTGAGTCGAGTTTCGATATCGAGTTCGCCGGTGGTGGCGAGGGAGCGATTGATTTGGAACTGAGTGATAGCGCGGCGGCTACGCTTGGCGAAATGGCCGTCGATGGTGCCGCAGGAAAAATTTAATCGGTCGAGCAGGGCCTGCCATCCGGCCATTTCAACGGTATCGCGGGGTTTTTCGGTGGGAATAGATTCCGCCCGGCGAACTTCTTTTCCCATGGGAGGTTTGGGTGGACCAACCATGGGGGGGAGGGGAAGAGTTTTTTGGGTGGTGGGGGTGGGGACGGGGAGGAGTGCGGGGGGGGGTGGGGCTAAGGGTGGGACGAGTTCACTTTTTTTTTATCTGGGTTGGGGATGGTCTCGGGGCCAGAGAAAACTTCTGCTCCTGGGTATTTCTTGGCGAGGTCTTCCGCTCTTTGGGCTGGAGGTTTGGATTGGGATTGAGGGAGGTGAAGAAGACCGCGATCCCGAAGAAAAAGGAGAGCGCCGATGAGGATGAGGCCGCCGACAACGAGTCCTACGAAAAGATTTCCCGAAGTGCGTCGGCGAGCCATGGTGATTTAGTAGACGTCCTTGAGGTAACGTTTCTCGGTTTTGCTAAAGGTGACCGAGAGCCACTCTTCTGCCTGCTCTGGAGTTTTGCCACCATGGGTGGCGACAATTTGCAAAAGGGTAGCGTGGACGTCTTTGGCCATACGTTTGGCATCGCCGCAGACGTAGAAATAGGCTCCACGATCGAGCCAGCGCCAGAGTTCGGCCCCCTCTTGGAGCATGCGGTGTTGGACGTATATTTTCTCGGCCTGATCGCGAGAGAAGGCGGTGGAAAGTTTGTGGAGGTGACCAGATTTTTTGGCCTCGGAGAATTCATCGCCGTAAAGAAAATCGCTACTGGCGCGTTGGTCACCAAAGAGGAGCCAATTTTTCCCTGGATGGGCGTGGTGCTTGCGATGTTGGAGGAAAGCGCGGAAGGGAGCGATGCCGGTGCCGGGTCCGACCATGATCATATCGCTGTCGGGAGAGGGTAGATGGAAGTGGCGGGTGGGCTGGACAAAAACCGGAACGGTTGAAGTGGGTTTAAGATCGGCGAGATAGCCCGAGGCGAGGCCCTGCTTTGGGCGACCGTGGGTGGTATATTTAACTACGGCGACGGTGAGGTGAACTTCCCCTGGGCGGTGGTCGGGGGAGGAGGCGATGGAGTAGAGGCGAGGAGCAACTTTAGGCAGGAGTGAGGCGAGCTCGGCGGGATCTACTTGAAGGCCTGGCGCGTCGGCGAGGACATCCATGGCATCGCGGTCGGCTACGTAGGCGTCGAGTTTGACTTCGTCGGCGCAAATTTCTTGAAGGCGATCACGACTTGGGCTGGCAGGAGATTTTTCTGCTGCCATTTTCACAAACTTTTTGCCCGCCCGATTGAGGACAGTGGCTGCGGTGATGGTTTCGGTGAGTTGGGCATCCCCGCTGAGGCCGAGTTTTCCGAGAAATTCTTCGACGAGGTGGTCGGGGTTACGGGGGAGAACTCCAAGGGAATCTCCGCAAACGTAAGTGGGGCCAGTGGAACCGAGTTCGATGACTACATGGCGGGTATCTTTTTCCGATCCCTTTTTGTTAAGGAAGCGATTCTCGCGGACTTGGGCGGAGAAGGGATGATTCCGATTAAAGGGAGAGGCGGCGGGTTGGGTGGGGGCGGACATGGTAACGGTTAGGTATTATCGTTGCCGATGGAGCCGGTGGGGCAGATATCCAGGGCGCGTTGGGCGGCATCGATTTCTTCTGGGTTCTCGGGCTGTTTTAGAAAGTAGACGTAGGTTTGGTCCTCATTGTATTTAAGGAGTTTGGGGGCTTCTTCGAGGCAGACATGGCATGGGGTGCAACTGTCGTCGACGTACCATGGGCCAGGGACGTTCTCTTTGAGGATACGAGTTTTATCGGACATCGAATCCTCAAAATACACAAGCAAAGGCAGGTCGCAATCCTCGGGCGAGCGATTTTAGAAAAAAGTGTGCCCGGGGCGGGGGTCGAACCCGCACGGGGATTTCTCCCCAAGGGATTTTAAGTCCCTTGTGTCTGCCATTCCACCACCCGGGCGAAGCGAAGGATGATGATGCTGGGGTTTGCTCGGCGGGAAAGGATGATGAGTGATGTACGAGTTTTGCTAGAGGCGAGATGGCAAGGTTTGTCTGACCATTTGGCGGAGACCGGAGAGGAGGTCGACGGAAGGTTGCCAACCGGTGGCTAGAAGCCGGTCGATGGAAGCGGAGGAGAATCGGACATCGGCGGTGCGGGCAGGAAAATGGGAAATGGGGGAGGTGGAACGGGTGGCGGTGCGGATGGCCTCGGCAAGTTGCAGAATGGAGATGGATTGGCCTGAGGCGACATTGTAGGGCCCCACCATTTCTGGATGAAGGGCGGCATGGAGGAGAGCGGAGGTAACGTCTTCGACAAAGACGAAGTCACGGGTTTGGAGTCCGTCGCCATGGATGGGAAGAGGAGATCCTGCGAGGGCGGCTTGGAGAAGTTTAGGAACAGCGGCGGCGTAGGGGCCTTGAGGATCTTGGCGTGGTCCGTAGACGTTAAAAAAGCGAAGAGGGACGGCGGGAAGGGGTGAGGAAAGGCAAAGAGCTTCGCCTGCGAGTTTGGATTGGGCGTAGGGGCTGGCTGGAGCGGGGGGAAGAGTCTCGCTTTTCGGCATGATGGGATCGTTTCCATAGATGGCGCAGGAGCTGGCCAGGACGAGGCGTTGGGCGCCTGCACGGGTGGCGGCGGCAAGAACGAGGCGGGTACCTTCGACGTTCATTTCGTGGCAGCGATCGGGATGGGCGACCGATTCGGGGACGCTGACCATGGCGGCGAGATGAAAGACGTGGGTAACGCCAGTGAGGGCATCGTCTAGGGAGGCAGGTTCGAGAATAGATCCATGGAGGAAACGGCAGGAAAGGCCTTGGAGGTTTGATTTCTGGCCGCTGGAAAGATTATCGAGGACGGTAACGGGGCCGTAAGATTGCAGGCGATGGACGAGATGGCTGCCGATGAAGCCCGAGCCTCCTGTAACCAGAAATTTCATGTCGGGGCAAAGTTCGCTGAAAAGAGGTGCCTTGAAAAGACTAGGGAAAATAGATTGAGGCAAGGGGAGGGTTCTGGGAAAGTTTAGGAATGAACAAATTATGGCTCCTTGGCCTCTTTGGTTTGGTTGGCCTTTTAACCTCATGCGGAAAGAAAGATGAGGTGAAGGAAGTGGGCGGGAGTAAGCCTGTCGCCACTACTGCCGAACCGAGTAAAGAAGCACTGCCGGAGGACATAGAGGAGCGGTATAAAGTCACCTACGTAAGAGCGGCGCAGTGTTTCGCACGTAATGATTTGGACGGTGCGCTGAAGTACTTGGATTTAGCCGATCAGGCCAAACCGAAGCAGGCGAGCAACGCTAATTTGAGGGGGGCGATCTTTACACGGAAGCGGGACTGGGAGCATGCCGAAGCCTCCTTTCGTGAAGCGTTAAAGTTGCAACCCGATCTTCCGATGGCCGAGTTTAATCTAGGGGAAGTGCTCTTTCTGAATAATAAGTATGCGGAATCGAGAGAAAAGTTTCAGATATTCCTAAATAGCCAACCGAACAATGATCTGGGTACGTACAAAATGTTTCTCTGTGATCTTTTAGGCGGAAATACCAGCAAAGCGGATAGTTATGTGGCCAAGCTCCAGCCCAACCCCAGTAGCCCCCTTTACTATTTTGCCAAAGCGGCAGTGGCTTTTTATCGGAATGATAAACCTACAGCGATGGAGTTTATTAGTTCTGCCTATCGGATCTATCCGCCAGAAGCGAATTCGACCTTTGCGGATTCTTTGGTGGAGAAGGGCTATCTTTCTGGGGAGCAGAATCAGGCCCCAACCCAGGATGATAACAAGGTTAAGGCGAGTGAGTTGAAGACCCTTTTGCCTGAGGTCAAAAAGCCCGAACCAAAGAAGAATTACGAAAGTCTCGGTCTGCCGAAGACTTAAGTCTGGAGGGGCAAGGCGGGGGTTGGTTCGCGGGTTTGAATTTGAGTGACAGCCCACTGGGCGTGTTCTCGGACGACGGGGTCAGCGTCGTGGCAACTGGCTTGGAGCGCGGATAGATCATGGGAAGTTCCGATATTACCAAGAACGATGCAGATATTGCGCAACCATCGGCCTCGTTTTAAGCGAAAGATGGGGGTGCCACGAAATTCTTTACGAAAGCGGGTATCGTCCCACGAGAGCATTGTGGTGAGATCGGGTCTGGGGATTGGAGTAAAACTGAGTTCTCGAGATTGTTGGGCGTGTCGATTCCAAGGGCAAACATCGAGGCATTCGTCACAACCGAAGAGACGATCTCCGATGAGAGGGCGGAACTCTTCGGGAATTGATCCAGGATGTTCGATGGTGAGATAGGCCAGACAACGCCGTGCATCGAGTACGTAGGGCTGAGGGAAAGCCTGAGTGGGGCAGGCATCCAGGCAACGGGTGCAGGTTCCACAGTGGTCTTGGCTGGGGGTTGAGGGAATGATGACGAGGTCGGTCAGAAGGGAACCGAGCATGAGCCATGGTCCGTGTTCCGTGTGGATGAGGAGGGTGTTTTTCCCCTGCCACCCGAGCCCAGCCATGGCGGCGATGGGTTTTTCCATCAAGGGGGAGGAGTCAACGCAGATGCGGTAGGAAGCGCCCCATGGGGCAAGGGTTTGCTCTGCGAGTTGGGTTAGTTTTTCGCGGAGACTTTCGTGATAATCATCCCCTTGAGCATAGGCGGCGATACGGCCTCGGCGCAGAGGGGGAGAGGTCTGTCGACTAGAGACTCCTGCGACAATAATTGTTTTGGCCTGGGCATCGTACTGGCGTGGGTCGGCGCGGAGTTCAGCATTTCGAGCCATCCAGTCCATCTCCCCTTGGTAGGAAAGAGAAAGCCAGCGGCGAAGATGCTCCGCGCCTGGCGGAATTTCGGCTGGGGCGAATCCGAGGGCGTCGAAGCCTAGGCGCTGAGAGGTTTCGCGGAGGATCGAAGCATGATCCACAGGTTTAGGAGGATGGGAGTTGCGCGAGGATATGCTGAACCATCGCTTCGGGAGTGCTATTTTGGGCATCGAGGCAAATCTCAGATTCGGCGTACCATTTTCCTCTCTGGGCCAGCTGTTGCGTGAGGAGGTTGGCGCGTTGATCGGGTGGAAGAAGTGGGCGATCGGTGGCGAGAGCCAGGCGGGATTCGAGAATGGGTACGGGGACTTGGAGATAAACGCGAAGGCCAGTGCGAGACATGATTTGGCGATTTGCTGGATCGAGAATGACTCCGCCTCCGCAGGAAATGACTGAAGGTGTATGCGTGGATACTTCTTGGAGGACGCGGGATTCGAGTTGGCGGAACTTTTCTTCCCCATCGGCCTGAAAAATATCAGTGATGGTGCGACCTGAGCTTTGGGTGATGAGTTGGTCGGTATCGGCAAAGGGCAGATGTAGTCGAGCAGCGAGAAGAGGAGCGAGAGTGCTCTTGCCTGAGCCACTCAGACCGAGTAGCCAGAAATGCTGCTGAGGATTCACTTCGATAAATTGGCATGGAATGGGTTGGGGGGCGAGTGCGGGTGGTCAATTCCAAGGCTTGGGGAAAAGTGGTTTTTCGTGCAGGATAGGGAGATGGGCAACACCTTTGGCCATTTGTATCGGGTAACCACTTGGGGTGAGTCCCATGGGGGCGGGGTGGGTGCGGTGGTGGACGGGTGTCCACCGAAAATTGCACTTTCAGAGAAAGATCTACAACCCGATCTAGATCGGCGTCGGCCTGGGCAAAGTAAGATTGTTACGCCGCGCAAAGAATCGGATCGCTGTGAAATTCTTTCGGGGGTATTTGACGGTCAGACGCTGGGCACGCCGATTTCGGTCTGGGTACGGAACGAAGATGCGCGACCTGAGGCCTACAAGGAGATGCAGACAATATTTCGGCCGAGCCATGCTGATTACACCTATCAGGCTAAGTATGGCATTCGAAACTGGCAGGGTGGAGGTCGGACCTCGGCACGGGAAACCATTGGTCGGGTGATCGGTGGATCGGTGGCTCGAAAAATGTTCAAGCAAGTGGTACCCCGTCTCTCGGTGACGGCGTTTGTGCGGCAGGTGGGAACTCTGGTGGCGCGGGCAGAGGCGGGAAAAGTTTCGGCGAAGGAAGTGGAGTCGAACATTGTTCGTTGGCCTGAGGCGAAGGAGGCGGAGCAGGTGGTGCGTTTGATCGAGCGGGTCCGGTCGGAGGGAGATTCTTTGGGTGGGGTGGTAGAGTGTATTGTACGGGGGTGTCCCGTGGGAATTGGGGAGCCAGTTTTTGATCGATTGGAAGCGGATTTAGCGAAAGCGATGATGAGTTTGCCTGCGACGAAGGGCTTTGAAATAGGCTCGGGTTTTGCAGGGGCGCGAATGCGCGGTTCTGAACATAACGATGAGTTTTACCTGGAGGGGAAAAAGGTGCGGACCCGGACGAATCGGAGCGGAGGGGTGCAGGGCGGGATTAGTAACGGAGAGGACATTATTTTTCGGGTGGCCTTTAAGCCAGTGGCGACGCTGGCTCAAGTGCAGAAAACAGTGGATGCGAAGGGGCGGCAGGTGGAGTTGAAGGCGCGGGGTCGGCACGATCCGTGTGTTTTACCAAGGGCGGTGCCGATGGTGGAGGCGATGACTTTGCTGGTGCTGGCGGATCACTATCTGCGTGATCGCGCACAGATGGGGTAGTAAGAAATAGCGTTTTAGAAAGAGAAGTTGCCACCTAACTCGATCGAGTTAGTGACGGGGGAACCGAAAGTGACCTGCTGGTCATCGCCCATATCGACGGTGGGCTGACTGGTGCCGTAGAATTTATAGGCCAGGGTGAGGCTAAACTGCTCGTAGAGGCGATAGCGGCAACCAGCGGTGATTTGATAGGCGTTATTCATATCACTGCCTGAACCGGAGAGGGTGGTGAAATTGCCAGGATAGGTGATACTGCCGATTTTGAAGTAGTTCCAACCACCACCGAAGCCGAAGTTGGCGTAGGGGATGAAGCCACTTTCGTTGGGATATTGGAAGCAGAACTGAGCGATGATGGGAACGCTCCAGTAGGTGCTGCTCGAAACGTCCATGCCTTCTGTGTTCCCGCGAATGGCATTGAGGGCGAAGCCAGTCTCGATGGAAAGGCCGAACCAAGGAAGAAGCCATACTCCAATATCGATGTCTTGACGATAGCCCGTGCTGAAGGCGATTTCTTTTTGGATGGCTGGGTTGCTCGGGCCGTTTGGGCCGACAATGTTGACAATATTCATTGAACTGACAAAGCGGGCGCCTCCCTCGGTGCGGACGTAAAAAGGGTCTTCGTCTTGGGCGGTGGTGGAGAGAGGGTGTTCGAGTAGATTTCCAGGCCAGCCTCCAGGGAAAAAGGGTTCATCGGCTGGAGCAGAGACGAGAGGGTTGGCCGGTGCGGAGGACAGGGGTGCGACTGGGGCCTCCGCGGAAGTTTTTGGAGCAATAGAATCCTGGGCGGGAGGTGTAGGATTAGAAAGTGTAACTGGGGCAGGAGAGGAGGAGGGAAGGGTAGTTGGTTCGGGGAAAGGGCTTTTCTCGGTGGGCAGTGCTGCGGGGGTGGATTGGGAGATCTTGGCGAAGGTGACGCTGCCCGCTGGAGTGCCCTCGAGTTTTTCTAGGCGATTGGAATCGGAGAGCGTGATCCTAAGAGATGATTTTGGAGGCATGGTAACTTGCGAGTCGCCAAGATTGAAGATGCTGGGACTGCTGGCTGCAGGAGGGAGACTGACGAGGATGGTTTTTTTTCCAGCGGAATTAAAGCCGTAGCTGACGTTACAATTTTGTCCGTCGAGCTGGATGGATTGTCGGGGGGTGCCTTGTTTAACAAACTCAGCGATTCCGCCTGTGGCGTCGTAAACGACGAGAGAACCGTCTTCTTGGAGGGAGATGTTGGTGGAGGGCTTGAAGGCGCTATAACCAAAGAGCGGAAGGAGAAAGAAGGCGAAAAGAACACAATATGTAGGGGTCTCCCTGTTTTGCATCCCTATATAAAGGGTATAAAAATCCTATCTGTCGAACCATGCCCTAGGGCAATGGTGGCAATTCTGAATAAAATTGATTATGCTGTAATACTCTAATGCAGAACGCTATCGATTCGTAAAAATAGGGTTATTGAAAAGATATTTAGAGGTGAAACTATTTCCTCCGACGAGCCAGAGAATTGCTGCCATGGCTAGGTAGGGACCGTAAGGAATTTTGATTCCTAACTTTCTTTTTCGTCCCGTCAAGATTCCGATGCCGACACCTGTGCCGATAAAAGAGGAGACAACCAAAATGAAGGGTAGGCTGGGCCAGCCTAAAAAGGCGCCTAGGGCGGCGAGAAGTTTGGCATCGCCGATGCCCATGGCCTCTTTTTGTAAAAACCAGGAGGCGGTACGAGCCACCGCCCAAAGTAGTCCACCTCCTAAGGCGGCAGAGAGGGCGGATCGAATCATGGCGTCGACGGCATCTTCCTGCCGTTGTATTTCGGGAACGAGGTAACTGGCGCAAATACCGAGAACGACACCGCCGATGGTGAGGGCATCAGGAATGACGAGATAATCGAGGTCGATGCCTGAGGCGATAATCAAGCCTGCGACGAGGAAAAGATAGATTGCAAAAAGTTGCGGCGGATAGAGAAACCATAATGTGGTGGAAAGAATCGCCGTGCCTGCTTCGATCGCAGGATAGCGTGGATCGAGGTGAGCCCCGCAACATCGGCTGCGCCCGTGAAGAAGAAAGTATCCGAGAATGGGCAGATTGAGAAAACTGGGGATACGCAGGCCACAAGCGGCGCAACGGGAGGGAGGTCGGACAATGGATTGACCGAGTGGAATGCGGAGGATGCAGACGTTAAGGAAAGAGCCTAGACAGGCACCGAAAACAAAAACGGCGCACCCGATAAGGAGAGGCAGGCTCAAATCTTTCTCCCTGCAGATTGCTCGAGTGCTGCCTGCATTGCTGCCCGCGGGGCTTTTTTGCCTGTCCAGATTTCGAAGGAAAGAGTTCCTTGGTGCAGGAGCATTCCGAGACCATCGATAGCAAGGCAGTCGCGCTGACGGGCGGCGCGGACGAGTGGGGTGAGGTCCTTGCGGTAAATGGTGTCATAGACTCGTAGGGGGGGGTGGAGGGATTCGAAGGGAAAGGGGAGGGAGTCTTCGTCTTTCATTCCGAGACTAGTGGCTTGAACAAGAAGATCGGTCTTGGGTAGAGCGGATTGAATCGCGGAGATATCCCAAGGGATGGTTTGGATGGAGAATCCTCCTGTGCCTAAGGATTGGAGTTCACGGAGTAGTTCTGTGGCACGCTTCGGTTCCCGATTTGTTAATGTAAGGGCCGCGCATCCGCTTTGGGTGAGATGGCGGGCGAGTGTTTGGCCGACTCCGCCACATCCCAGAATGAGGACGCGGAGTTTATCGGTGGCCAGTTGCCAAGTTTCTTGCAGCGCGGTTTGCCATCCTGCTGCGTCGGTGCTGAAGCCGTGGAGCTGGCCCATATCTAATCGAACGGTGTTTACCGATTGGGCTTCCAGCGCAGAGGAGTCTTTTTTCGAAACCTGATTGAACATCTCCTTTTTATGGGGCAGGGTGCAGTTCCATCCTTGGAGTCCAGCCTTGAGAAGAAGAGGAATCGCGAGGTGGAGAGTGCCGGCGGGGACTTCGATTCGAAAATACTCGGCAGGAAGGCCTAAAGCCTCGAACCCAGCGAGTTGCATAGCGGGGGAGAGGGAGTGCGCAATGGGGCAACCGATGACCCCATAGCGGATTACGCCTGGTTGGGCAGAAGGAAGGGTCTCGGGGGTGAAAACTGCGGATGGCATGTGTCTATTGAGCCATCGGAAGGCTTTCCCGCCCAACAAAAACGGCGTTGGCCCAAGTTGCCCCCAAGCCAACTTTCCCATAGGATGAACGGATGAGCGCTCATCATCCTCTCGCCGCGGAAATGGTTCGATCCTATGCCGAGCTGGCAGCGATCAATCATTTGGGCGGAACTCAGCTTCCTTCAAAAGCCGCGGTGGCGGCGATTACGGAAGATTTGCTCCATCTTCTTTTTCCCGGATTTTACGAGGGGGATCGTCTGGAAGGGAAAGAACTGGGACCCGCCATCACCGGTCTTCTTGGCTCGCTAGAAAAGTCGTTGGAACGTGAAGTAACCAAGTGCTTATCGAGGAAGGCTGCTCTTGGGGAATCGGCCCAAGCAAAAGTCCGCTCCTTTTTGGAGCGACTCCCTGCGATCCGGGCGATCCTCAAAACCGACGTTGAGGCAGTCATGGCGGGCGATCCAGCGGCGCACAATGTGGAGGAAATTCTCCTAGCCTATCCTGGGATTGAGGCGATTGCGGTGCAGAGAATGGCTCATGAACTTCATCTTCTTGGGGTGCCCCTCTTTCCCCGCATGATGACGGAGTGGGCCCACAGTCGGACGGGAATCGATATCCACCCTGGAGCTATTTTGGGATCCTCCTTTTTTATTGATCACGGAACGGGTGTGGTCATTGGAGAAACGACCGAAATTGGGAGGGAAGTGAGGATTTATCACGGAGTGACGCTGGGGGCTCGCTCGGTAACGGGAGCGCAATCGTTGCGTGGACGTAAAAGGCATCCGACGATTGAGGATCGCGTGACGATTTATCCAGGTGCGACTATCTTGGGTGGGGAAACGGTGGTGGGAGAGGGAAGCACGATTGGCGGCGGTGTCTTTCTGGCGAAAAGTGTTCCACCCCATCACCTTGTTTTTGCAGAGCACGCCGCGCTGAAGATTATCCCCAAGGCGGATCGACCCCAAGGCAGTGAATACACCATCTGAATAACTTCCTTTTTTCCGATTGGCGTTTGCCCCCCAAGTTCTTCTAATGTTTTATATGAACTCGTCCCCTTTGCCGACCGAGCTGGAGCGCCTACCCAGCCTTCTTGAGCAGGAGATTCAGTCCTTTTTTTATCGTCAAAAAGAGCGTTATGAATACGGGGATCTCTTTGAGCCGATCTTTTTCGATATGTGTGAGTTTGTTGGGCGGAAGGGTAAAAGAATTCGGCCCCTACTTTTTCTTTTGACCTACCGTGCTTTGGGCGGGGCAAAGGCAGTGGAGGATAAGTCGCTAGTGCAGGCGGCCCTTTCCTTGGAGCTCCTGCACGCTTTCGTTCTGGTGCACGATGATTTAATTGATCGATCGGAGAAGCGCCGTGGACTGCCCACTTTCCATAAGCTGGTTGAACAGCGTCAGGGTCGCTTGAGTAATGCGGAACGGACGGGGCAAGGGGTGGCGCTGGTAGTGGGAGACCTTCTTTTCGCTTTGTCGGTCGAGGTCCTCCAGCAAAGCTCCTTTGCGGCGGAACCCAGACAGAAGGCTTTGGGGAAACTTCTCTCCTACGTAACCGACACGGGGGTGGGAGAGATCTTTGATATCCTGCTTGGATCTCGGGATATTGGGCGAGTCAGTCGGGAGGATATCGAGCGAACTTACCTTTTAAAAACAACCCGATACACTTTCGAGGCTCCGTGCGTAATGGGAGCTATTTTGGCAGGGGCTTCATCCGAAAAAGCAGAAGACTTGGCCAAGGTAATGGAGCCGCTGGGCCTTGCCTTCCAAATTCAGAACGACCTTTTGGAGTTTTCTCATTTCGATAGTAAAGATGCACTTCTGCCGACGGATTTGCTCGAAGGCAAAAAGACTCTCCTGATTCGGGAGGCCTACGATCGGCTGGGGGAGGTGGACCGGTCCTTTTTACAAATGTGTCTGCAGGCTTCTACGAGAAACGAATCGTCGATTTCTAAAGTTCAAGATCTGCTTCGCAAATCAGGAGCGATTCAGGCGATGCAGGAACGTTGTGCCACTCTTTTCCAAGAAGCCAATCAGCACTTGGCCGAATCCCATCTTACGCTGGGGGAGCAGGAATCGATTACGCAGGCGATTGGTTGGATCCGACAGTCGGTCCGGCTAGGGAGCTAGTCGTTTGGGGCACTCCTTGTTGCCTTCCCTCTTAGTATCTTATCGCGCGGCGCAAAGCATCACTCGGGAACACGCTCGGACTTTTTATTTTTCCTCGCACGTTTTGTCCGCTGAGGTGCGGCGCGATGCTTATGCGGTCTATGCCTGCTGTCGGTCGGTGGATGATGCGGTCGACGGAGCGGCGGCACGTGGAGAGGTGGTCCACCCTGAAGTTGCGGGGGAGATTTTAGGGCGAGCTTTTGGGGGTGGTGGCGCCAAAGCGGGGGAAGAGTGGATGCCTGCGTTCCGCAATACCCTTGAGCGAAAAAAGATTCAGCGGCAGTGGTTTGAGGATTTGGCAGTGGGCGTGGCTGGGGATGCAGGGCCAGTCGATCTACAGACATGGAAGGAGTTGGATCTCTACTGCTATCGAGTGGCCGGAACAGTTGGGTTGATGATGATGCGGGTTTTTGGATCGGAGAAGGAGGAAGCGGAACCGCGGGCGGTCGATTTGGGGAGAGGAATGCAGCTGACGAATATTTTACGAGACGTGGCGGAAGATGCCCGAGCGGGTAGAATCTATCTGCCCGCCGAAGAGAGGGAGGAGTACGGGGTTCGTCGGGAGGATTTATTGGCTGGTCGTCATTCGGGAAGGTGGGCGGAGTTTATGCGATTTCAAGTGGCCCGGGCTCGGGAGCAGTATGTTTTGGCAGAACCTGGAATTGCAATGTTGCCTGCGGGCGGGGGTCGATTATCGACATGGTTGATGAGAGAACTCTACGCGGGGATTCTCGATCCGATTGAGGCTTCGAGCTATGATGTTTTTTCTAAGAGGCACTCTCTTTCGATCGGGCAGAAGTTGGTCCGTGGGACGCGTGTGATTCTGCGAAGTTGCTGGAGTTAGCTGAGGGAGCAGATTCGCCTCGTAGAATTCCTTAGATGCCGTGGGCGATACGGGCGGCGATGAAGATTCCAGTCATCAGGGCCAGAGTGATGGCGGGGCGGGGGTCAGCTTTGGGAGCGGGCTCGGCATAGATTGGTGTGATCCAAGCCAACATGGCGCTAAAAATAAACCAGGAGAAGTAGTTCTGAGGTGGAACAATACTCTCCGCCCAGTGCCAGTATCCGCGAATGGCGTAGGCGAATGGTTCCATCAAGAAATCAAAGAGCATGGAGAAAGCGCCTGTGGCAATGGCGATAGGCGCGCGGGAACCCCCTAGCCAGTACTGGCTCAAGCTGAGGTTGGCCCCCGCGACTACCGAAAACCAAGCGAGGGGAATGGCGAGGGGGAGAACCCCACCCATCCGCGGTCCGAAGGCATCGGTGTACTGGTAGGATCCAAAGGGGATGCCACTTAAAGTGCCGACCGTTTCGAGAAGCGCAGAGGAACCTAGAATGACCGCGGCACAAATGCGCGCCTTACGCAGGCCGAGGCGATCGACGGTCGAGAAATAGATGTGGCTGGCGGCCAGAAGCATGGAAATAAAATCTCCATAGCGTAGGCAAAGGGTAATGAAGGCACGGAGCGCCTCTGGGAGGGGGAGAGTTTCGGTCCAAGCGGGGGTTAGGCGAAAAGTCACTGCGAGTAGGCCGATGCCTGCCCAAAGAAGAAAGAACTTCCAGAGCAACTCTCGGACGCGCGTCGGGATCACCCCTTGAGATAACAGCAGGAAACCTTAGTCGACAAGTCTCGGCGACGTTGACTCGGGACCCTGCAGGAACGAAAAAAGAGTATGTTGGGAATTCCTATGGCGGGCTGGTTTTGTGCAGGACTGACTGGGCTAGGGCTAACTCTCGGGTTTGCTCCTTTCCATCAGCCCTTGGCAGGCTGGTTGGCCCTGATTCCTTTGGCCTACTACGGTCAAAAAACAAAGCCTTCGATACGGGAAGCGCTGTTTTTGGGTTGGTTTGCTGGTGCGACACACTTTCTGACTACCTTTAGCTGGCTGATCACGGTAACGACGGCAGGTTGGATCCTGCTTTGTTTGTACATGGCGATCTATCCCGCCCTCTGGTTTTTGCTTTGGGTGAGATTCTCTGGCGCTGATCCTGAGCGGATGAGCAGTCTAGGGAATATCTGGCAGGTGGTCTTAGGAGCCTCGGCTTGGGTTTTGACCGAGTGGCTTCGAGGGGTTGTTTTTAGCGGGTTTGGCTGGAACGGTCTTGGGGTATCGCAGGGGAATCTCCTCCTCTTAGCCCAAATCGCTGATCTAGGTGGAGTGCCCTTAGTTTCGTGGGTGGTGGCTTTCGGCGGGCTTACGCTCACCTTAACGGCTCGCCGCTTTGAACTAGAAATTCGTGGATCCCAAAAATGGAAGCCTCGCTGGGATTTCACGGCGGGAGTTTTCGTTCTGGGTATGACGATGGTCTACGGAGCGAGGACAATGCTGCGTCCGCTCCCTCTAGGGGTTCACACCTTGACCTACGCTGCGATCCAACCTGCGGTGCCTCAAGATCCGTGGCGGTCAGCCAAGATCGAGAAAGTGGCTGGGGAGCTTGTTCGCTGGTCGGAGATTGTCTTGGTGGGAAATGGCCCGATTGATCTACTGGTCTGGCCCGAGAGCTTGGCAGGAACAGGGTGGAGGGAAGAACCTGCATTTCAGCAAGCGGTGCAGACGGCGAGAAGATTGGGGGCGCGCTCTTTATTGACGGGTTCCCTTGATGTTCGCGGGGCAGAAACATTTAACTCCGCGGTGCTTTTCACGGGTCCCGAAGGAAAGGCACCGAGGGTGTATGATAAAACCCATCTGGTAATCATGGGCGAATATGTGCCACTGGTTAAAATATTTCCATGGATGCGTAAACTAGTTCCGCCTGGGGGGGATCTGACCGCGGGAAGCTCCGCACGAATTCTTGAGCTGGAACCGAGCGGGATTCGATTGGCCCCGCTGATCTGTTTTGAGGATTCCGTGGCAAGGGGCGTTCGCAGATCAGCGCAGGAAAATCCGCATCTTTTGGTTAATCTAACTAACGATGCTTGGTTTGGTTCTTCCTCGGGTGCGGAGCAGCATCTGGATAACGCTCGATTTCGGGCGATTGAAACTCGGTTACCACTTTTGCGGGCAACGAACGATGGGGTGACCGCGTTGATTAGCCCAAGGGGGGTTATCGTGTCGGAAGTGTGGGATCCCGATCTAAAATCGTATCGTGAACCTGGATTTATTTTAGGGGAGCTGGAGTTGAGTAATTCTTCCTCAACATTTTATACGCGATGGGGTGATTGGACGGTGGGAGCTTCGATGGGACTGGTCTTGCTGGGGCTGATTCGTTTGCGGAACAAGGTCTGATCCAGGAACTCTTGGTTACATGGATTCTCGGCATGCTTGCGGCCGTGGCCAGCTTGTCCCTCGACGAAATTTTCTTTTTTAAGTTTGTTTAGGAAGCCAGCTCTTCGACGGTGGGGCAGGAGCAGACGAGGTTGCGGTCCCCGTGAACGGAGTCGATTCGGGAGACTGTAGGCCAGTACTTGGAGGTGCGCGTCCACGGAGCTGGGTAAGCCGCTTTTTCGCGACTGTAGGGACGATCCCAGGTGTCGGAGGTGACATCCGCTGCAGGGTGAGGGGCAAGTTTCAAGGGGTTGCGTGCACGATCCATTTTTCCTGATTCAATTTCAGCGATCTCCTTGCGGATGGAGATCATGGCATCGACAAAACGATCTAGTTCCTCGCGGGATTCAGATTCGGTGGGTTCGATCATCAGGGTCCCGCCCACGGGCCAGGACATTGTCGGGGCATGAAATCCGTAATCCATCAGCCGTTTAGCGACATCCTCAACCTCGATCCCCGCGGAAGCTTTGAAAGGCCGGAAATCGAGGATAAATTCGTGGGCGACCCAGCCTCCCGTACCCCGGTAAAGAATTGGGTAGTGGTCGGAGAGGCGTTTCGCGAGGTAGTTAGCATTGAGGATGGCGACCTCGGTGCAACGGGCGAGGCCCTTGCCTCCAACCATAGCGAGGAACATCCAAGGAATGACCAGAATACTGGCACTGCCGTAAGGAGCGGAAGCGACGGCTCCAACTTGATCTTTTTTTAGAGTCTTGTGAGGATGAGAAGGAAGAAAGGGGGCGAGATGGTCAGCCACAGCGATAGGGCCAACTCCCGGCCCGCCACCGCCGTGCGGAATACAAAAGGTTTTATGAAGATTGAGGTGGCAGGCATCGATACCAAATTCGCCCGGGCGACAGATGCCGACTAAGGCGTTGAGGTTGGCACCATCCATATAAACTTGGCCGCCCGCCTGGTGAACTTTTTTGCATATATCTCGGATAGCAGATTCGAAGACACCGTGGGTGGAGGGATAGGTAACCATGGCGGCGGCGACTCGCGGTCCGTGTTCTGTGAGTTTTGCGTCGAGGTCGGAAAGATCGACGTTCCCTTGCGAATCGCATGCGACCGGAACGACCCGAAAACCGACGAGGACCGCACTGGCCGGGTTGGTGCCGTGTGCGGAAACGGGAATGAGGCAGACATCGCGTGTGGTGTCTCCTCGGGATTGATGCCAAGCGCGGATCGAAAGAAGGCCTGCGTACTCTCCTTGGGAGCCCGCGTTCGGCTGGAGGGAGACATGCGGCAGGCCGGTGATTTCGCCTAGCCATGTTTCCAAATCGTGAATCATCCTGAGGTAGCCTGGGTTCTGATCGGCAGGGGCGTACGGGTGAGGTTCCCCGACGGTCGACCAACCGAGAGGGGTGAGTTCGGAGGCAGCGTTGAGTTTCATGGTGCAGGAACCGAGGGGAACCATGGATTGGGCGGGAGTAAGGTCTTTGGCTGCGAGACGGCGAATGTAGCGGAGGAGATCGTTTTCGTTTGCGTGAGAGGTGAAGATCGGATGGCGGAGAGCGACGGTCCGTCGGGCGAGGGGAGTAGGGAGAATCGAAAATTCAGAGGAAGGAGGCGGAAGTTTTCCTGAGCCGAAAAAGGAGAGAAGACGATCGACTTCGGCTTCGTCGGTCCGTTCGTCTAGAGTAATGCCGAGATCCCCGTTAGGGAACTGGCGGAAATTTGTCTGGGCTTGGGAGGCTTTGGTGAATGCGGTTTTCAGTGTGGCGGGCGAACCTTGGATGTGGAGCGTGTCAAAATAGGTGGAGTGGGCGATTGAAAAGCCAAGGGTTTTGAGTCCAGCGGTGAGCCGTTGGGTGTGTTGATGGATACGGAGAGCGATCTGGTGAAGGCCTTTGGGACCGTGGTGGACGGCGTACATCGAGGCGAGAGTGGCGAGGAGGGCTTGGGCGGTGCAGATGTTGCTGGTGGCGCGATCTCGGCGGATATGTTGTTCGCGAGTTTGCAGAGATAGTCGGTAGGCGGTACGGCCTGCAGAATCTTTGGAGACACCGATCAGGCGACCAGGGAGGAGTCGTTGATAGGCAAAGCGGGTGGCAAAATAGGCGGCGTGGGGTCCACCAAACCCGATCGGGATTCCAAATCGTTGGGTGGAGCCAACGGCGACATCGGCGCCCAGTTCGCCCGGGGGGGTAAAAAGAAAAAGGGAGAGAGGATCAGCCACGAGGATGGAGAGGGCGCCCGATTCTTTTAATTGGGTGATGGAAGAGCTGGGGTCGGCGAGGCGACCGTTGCTTTCGGGATAAGCGAGAATCCCTGCAAAAAGATTGGAGGCGTCTTTTTCTGGGAAAGTTTCCGAGATGAGGATTTTCCAGCCGAGAGCTGCTGCGCGGGTCGAGATAACGGAGGTGGTCGAGGGGTGTAGGCCTGGGGTCAACCAGAGAGTACGGCGATTTTTATCGGTCATGGCGGCATGAGCGAGGGAGGCGGCTTCGGCGGCGGCCGTGCCCTCGTCCAAAAGGGAGGCATTGGCGATCTCCATTCCGGTGAGTTCGAGAACCATGGTTTGGTAGTTGAGGAGGGCTTCGAGGCGGCCTTGGGAGATTTCGGGTTGGTAAGGGGTGTACGAGCTGTACCAACCAGGATCCTCGAGGATGGCCCTACGGAGGACAGGAGGTGTGATGGTTCCGTGATAGCCCAATCCAATGAGGGAGCGGAAAGGCTGGTTTGTGGCTAGAATCTTCTCGAGATCGGCAAGAGCGCGGGTCTCAGAGCGGGCAGGGGGGAGGCGAGGGGGTTGAGCTGAGGCTAGGCCTAGAGGAAGGGTGGCTTGGACGAGCTCCTCGAGGGAGGAAAGGCCGACAGTTTTGAGCATCTCCTTTTCGGTTACTTTATTGGGACCGAGGTGGCGGGAGAGGAAAGAGAGGTCGCCATGATTCTGAGGTAAGGAGGGGGCAGGGTCCTTGGTGGGAAGGGTGACAGATTTTTTGGTCTTGGCAGAAGTGGCTACAGGCACCGCCTCAAAGTAGTGGAGAGCGAGGGGTGCGCAAGTCGTGGAGTAAAGTTGGTCAGAAGGGGATGGGAATAGTTAGTATATAGAGATGCATCAGTATGCCGCTAAAAATTGCTGTGGGGGCAACACCTGTGGGTTGGATGTGCTGGCCCATCAGCTGGCCGATTCAGAGGAGTTGCGGGGAGTTTCGGTTTCTTTTCACGAAGGGCGGATTGATTATGCGACGGCTGGCGAAGAGCGGGGGGAGAGGGAAGTTGTCGAGTTGGCAGATGCGGTGCGTGCTTTGGGTGGGGGGAGTATCTGTCGTTGGTCGCCCCCCGATTCGCGCTGTGGGAAGTGCGGGCGTCTTTTAGAAGGAAAATGGGAAGAGGGTGTTTTCATCCGGAGGGAGGGGGACAAGATTATTTTAGAACGAGAAAGTTGTCCGACGGCTCCGAAGTTTTGGTTGTGGAAGATATTAGGGGGAGTGAAGTTGGAGGTGAGACAACTTCCCTCTGTGGTGGGGGCGGGGAAAAAGTGGAAAGTTCCACTGGCCTTGGCGGTGGTCTGTGGGATGGCAGGTTTGTTGGGTTGGTGGGCGGAGGGATGGATTGGGAAACTCTTTTTTCTGGTGGCCTACTTAGCGGGGGGTTGGAAGACGGGGGAGGAGGTGGCGCAACGACTCAAGACGGGGGTTTTAGATATTCATTTTCTGATGCTGGCGGTGGCGGCGGGCGCGGCGGCGGTGGGGCATTTGCAAGAGGGAGTGTTGTTGCTCTTTTTATTTTCGCTGAGCGGGGCCTTGGAGGAGTTGGCGGCCTATCGAACGGAAAAGGAGTTGGCAGGGTTATTTAAGGCGGCGCCACGCGAAGCAGTTCGAATTCTGGAAGACGGTACGGAAGAGAGTGTGCCGGTGGAGACACTCCAAGCGGGAATGAAGGTGCGGGTGCGCCCTGGGGATGCGTTTCCTGTGGATGCGGAGGTGGTGGAGGGTCGAACAAGTGCGGATGAATCGAGTCTGACGGGAGAATCGGTGGCGGTAGAGAAGGAAGTGGGATCGATGGTTTTGGCGGGAACTTTAAATCTATGGGGTCGAGTGGATCTGCAGGTATTGCGACCCGCTAAAGAAAGTGCGTTGGAAGGAATCTTGCGATTGATCCGAGATGCGCAAGAGCAGAAGGCACCCGCTCAGCGTTTTACGGATCGGTTTGGGACTCGTTATACCCAAGCTATTTTGACTCTGAGTTTGGTTATGTTTCTGGTTTGGTGGGGATTGGCGGGGTGGGCCAAGGGTGAAGCGGGGATGGCCTTTTATAAAACGATGACTCTCTTGGTGGTGGCTTCGCCGTGTGCGTTGGTCCTTTCGATTCCTTCAGCGGTATTGGCAGGGATTGCGGCTGGGGCGCGCCGCGGGATTTTATTTCGGGGTGGGAGTCCGATTGAGCGATTGGGGTCGATTCAGCGAGTAGCGTTGGACAAGACAGGGACTTTAACGACGGGCGAGATGAAAGTACGTGGGATTGAGGTGGAGGCGGGATGTACCGAGGAGCAGGTTTTGCGGGGAGCGGCGGCCTTAGGCATGCAGTCGCTTCATCCTGTATCCGTAGCCATTGTTCGGGAAGCGAAGCGACGTGGGTTTCCAGGGCTGAAGCTGGAAGAGTTTTCCTCGGCTACGGGCGGAGGATTACGGGGCAGAGTGAGGGGTGGGGTGGAAGCACGGCTAGGGCGGAGAAGTTTCTTGGAGAAAGCCGAATGGGTGGCGGCCAAAGCGGCGCCTCTCGCTGGGTTAACCGAAGTTCTTTATGAAGCGGGTCCTGTGCGGGGTCGGATATTATTGGAAGATGAGATTCGCACCAGTAGCCGGCCTTTGCTTCATTGGCTGGAAAAGCAAGGGCTCAAGGTAACCATGTTGACGGGTGACCGAGAGGCGGTGGCTCGACTGGTCGCGGAGCAGGTGGGCTTAAAAGATTTCCGCTATGGGTTGCATCCAGAAGAAAAAGTTGCGGCGATTCGGGAATGGAATGAGCAGGGAGAGAAGGTAGCGATGGTGGGGGATGGGGTGAACGATGCGCCGAGTTTAGCAATGGCGGAGATTGGGGTGGCGATGGGAGCGCGGGGGACGGGGGCGGCACTTGCACAGTCGGACATCATCCTGATGCGCGATCGATTGGAGAGTTTTGCGGAGGCTTTTGATTTAAGTCGGCGAACCCGGAGAATCATTACACAAAACTTAGTGATTTCTCTAGGGACCGTAGCGGTCTTGGTGGTGGCGGCACTAGGTGCGGCGATCCCATTGACCGTAGGGGTGGCGGGTCATGAGGGGAGCACAGTGATCGTAGTTTTGAACAGTCTTCGGTTGTTGGCTCCGCGTCGTGGATTTGTCGGATTGCGTGGGTTGGGGGAGTAGGTGTAGGAAAGAGGTATGCGCTGGCGTGCCATTCTTCTCTTTGGGGCTCCCGGCTCTGGGAAAGGAACTCAAGGTAAGGTTTTGGGAACGATTCCTGGTTTCTGCCATATTTCTTGCGGGGATGTTTTTCGTGGAATGGATTTGAGGACACCAGTGGGGCAAGCTTTTTTGAAGTACTCGGGTGAGGGGAATTTGGTGCCGGATGATGTCACAGTGGATTTGTGGCGGCAGCACATGGATCATTTGGTGACCTTAGGGAAATTTAAGCCCGAGATTGACCATCTGGTTCTCGACGGGATTCCGCGGAACGACACTCAGGCCAAACTCTTAAAAAAGGACCTCAAGGTGGAAGCGCTCTTTCATTTGGTCTGTCATGACCGATCTAAATTAGAGGAGCGCTTAAAGCGAAGGGCTTTGCGGGATAACCGACTGGACGATGCCAGCGACAAAGTGATTCACGATCGATTGGCGACGTACGAAAATGAAACAAAGCCAGTATTGGAATTCTATGGTGAAAAGGTGGTGCATGAGGTTGATGCGGAGCAGTTCCCTTATGAAGTGGCGCGTGACATTCTGAGTCAGATTGGAAGTCCGAAAGAGAAAATCGGCTCCCAGAATCTTACTGCGGCTGCTCTTTAGTCCCGTGCGTGTTATCTTTGCTGGCACAGGGGAATTTGGAGTCCCTTGTCTGGAGGCCTTGGTGGCTTGTGACGAGCATTTTGTACTTTCGGTCATCACGCAACCTGATCGTCCAGCTGGGCGTCAACAGAAGCTGCTTCCTTCCCCAATCAAGGAGTGTGCCTTACGCCGTCATTTAACGGTATTCCAACCTGAAGATATCAACGCGGGTACGGCACTCAGCCAAATTCGCTATCAGAAGCCTGATTTAATGATCGTGGTGGCGTACGGACAAATCCTGAAGAAGCCGCTTTTGGAGATACCCGAGAAGGGTTGTTGGAATGTGCACGGTTCGCTTTTGCCGAAGTATCGAGGAGCCTCTCCAATTGCGGCGGCGATCCGCGATCGTCAGAAGCGGACAGGGGTCACGATCATGCAGATGAATGAGGGATTAGATACAGGGGACATCTTGGGAAAAGTAGCAACACGGATCCGCCCAGGAGAGACGACAGGGATGTTGCATGATCGTTTGGCGGGGAAGGCGGGACCGCTGCTTTTGAAGTTGCTGGTGGAAGCGAGGAAAGGAAAATTGCGGAACACGAGGCAAATTGCAGGGGAAGCTTCTTTGGCGCCGAAGATGACGAAGGAAAATGGAAAGATTGAATGGGAAAAGAATCCTGAAGATATTGAGGCCCATATTCGTGCGATGCAGCCTTGGCCGGGAGCGTATACTTGGATCCCTGATGGGACGGATCAGAAGATGTTAAAGATTTTCTCGGTGATACTTTCGAAGCGGGCCAAAGGAAAGCCTGGGGAGATTGTGGAGGTTAATTCGCATGGGATCTTAGTAGCAGCGAAGAAGGGTGGAGTTTTAGTGCGCGAGGTTCAATTAGAAGGTCGCAAGCGAATGGCGGCGGTGGAGTATGCACGCGGTGCGGGCTTGGCACCTGGGTTGGTCCTGACTTAGGGGTCGGGCGATTTTACGAATAGGAGGTGGGTTGAGGGGGTCGACGGGAAAATTATTTCTTTATCCACCGCTCTTTTTGCATGGCGAGCTTGCGTTTGGCTGATTCGAGGGGATTGGGATTCTTGCCTGAAGCATAGAGATCGGCGCGGTGGAGGATTGAGCGGATGTAGGATTTTGTCGTAGGGAAATCCATGGCGAGGAGAAAGTCTTCGGCGCGAAGCGTGGGGTTCTCGCGAGCCCAGCGACGGGCATGGGTGATGCCTGCGTTGTACTCTGCTAGGGCAAAGACCTCGGGGCGGTCGGCATTGGACCAGCGTTTCATGGCGCGGGAAAGGTACCAAGTTCCAGCGGCGAGATTGGTTCGAGGATCGAAAAGATCGGTTTCGTGGAAGGAGCGGATGCGATTGGCCTGAGCCCAGTCTTGGCCTGCGCCTGGGGTGACCTGCATTAGGCCTCTTTCGCCTGAGGTGCCGGTGGCGCGAACTTCGAAATCGCTTTCACGCCAAACTACGGCACGGATCAGGGAGACGGGGAGTTGGTGGCGGGCGGCGGCCTCGGCTATAAGTGGACCGAGTTCGGTGGAACGATGAATTTCGCCGATCCAAGAAAAGGCGATCATGGCCAACGGAGTCACAATCACGGCCAAGGCGGCCAGAATACGGGGTCGAGCAAGAAGCATAGTATTACAAAGATAAACAACAAAGGTGGTGGAGGGAAAGCGGGGGAAACTTGCCTCGCGACTAAAAATAGCGCAGAGCCAAGGGGTGAATTCTTCCGAATTTGTAAGGGTAGCGCCTGAATTGGGCCTAGACCGTCTGTTTGACTACCGGATTCCCGAGCGATTACGGGGTCAAGTGGGGCTAGGACAGAGGCTACGGGTGCCATGGGGGCGGCGGAGTATCATGGCCTATGCGGTAGAGTTTCCTGCTCAACCTGAGGTGGAGGCGGAAAAAGTACGTGAGGTGGAGGAGGTTGCGGGCGAGCGCCCCCTCATTCCTGCGGCTTTATGCCAGTTAGCCCGTTGGATGGCTGATTATTATGCCTGCGATCTTGGAGCCGCCTTGCGGACGATTTTGCCTGGGCCGGTGCGCTCCCATGAGGGAGGTGGAAAAATGGCTTGGTGGATCAGCCCAGTACCAGGGAGGGAAGCGGTAGCCGAGACAGTGTTGAAGGGGTCTAAGGCGCAACGCAAAGCCTGGGAGCATCTGCTGAAGAGCGGCGGGGGTTGGTTGACGTTGCTGGCTCGGGATACGGGAATGGGGACGGCGGTTTGGCGGGCTTTGGTGGACCGGGGGTTAGCGGAGAGAACGGAGAAGAGATTTGTGCAGGCCGAGGCACTGGCGGAAGCGGGGTGGCCCGACGCAGAGAAGCGGCCAGAGCTGGGGGTAGAGCAAGCGCAGGCGATGGAAGCATGGCAGGAGGAGAGGAAAAAGGAGGGTGCAGGGCGGGCGATTTTATTGGAAGGGGTGACGGGGAGTGGAAAGACGGAGATTTATCTGCGGGCGATGGAAGCGGTTTTGGCGGAGGGAAAAAACGCAATTATTCTTGTGCCCGAAATATCGCTTACCCCCCAAACGGTGGCGCGGTTCCGCGGTCGGTTGGTGGGTCAGAAGATTCGCTTATGTGTTCTGCATAGTGGACAGACGGTGGCGGAACGGAGGGAATCGTGGCATGAGATACGCGAGGGTCGCGCACGAGTGGTGATTGGCGCGAGGTCGGCTCTTTTTGCTCCTTTGGAAAATCTCGGTTTGATTGTGGTCGATGAGGAACACGATGGTGGATACAAACAGGCGGAGTCGCCACGATATCACGCAAGAGATCTAGCAGTGGTGCGAGGTCGAATCGAAGGTGCGCCCGTGCTTTTGGGTAGCGCGACTCCATCTTTGGAGAGTGGTTTTAATGCGGATCGGGATAAGTACCGGCGGGTGCTCCTGACTCATCGAGTGGATGGGGCTAAGTTGCCCAAGGTGCACGTAGTGGATTTACGGAAGGAGGACAAGCCGAAGGGAGGTGGGCCGATTCTTTTATCGGCTGATTTGACGAAGGCTTTAGAGGATCGCCGAAAAAAGGGAGAGCAAAGTCTCGTTTTACTGAATCGGCGGGGATATGCGCCGAGTGTCCAGTGTCCGCACTGTGGTCGAGTGGAGGAGTGTGAGCGGTGCGCCGTGCCGATGACCTATCATCGAGGTGAGGAGAAGCTTCGTTGCCACTTTTGCGATGCGGAGAAAGCGGCTCCTCGTCAATGCACCGAGTGTTCCTCTCCTGTTTTAAAATTTACCGGAGCGGGAACGGAACGACTTGAAGAATCGGTGGCCGAGGCCCTCCCTGGGGTACGCTGGACGCGGATGGACTCGGATAGCATGAAAGCGCGTGGATCACATGCTAAGGCGCTGGCGGCTTTCCGGGAGGGACGCACGGAGATTTTATTGGGAACACAAATGATCGCCAAAGGTCTGCATTTTCCTCGAGTGACATGCGTGGGGGTGGTGGGAATCGATGGAGCGTTGAACTTGCCAGACTTTCGTGCTTCGGAACGTGTTTTTCAGCTTTTGGTGCAGGTGGCGGGTCGGGCGGGGCGGGGCGAGATCCCTGGGGAAGTTTTCGTGCAAACTTACACACCTTTTCATCCCGCGATTCAGTTTGCTCGGCATCACGATGTCACTGGGTTCCGAGAGCAGGAGCTGGAGTTCCGTAAGGCGCATGGGTATCCGCCTTATCGCCGGGCGATTCTTCTTTCGTTTTCGGGACCGAGTGAGGCACAGGCCCTGACGGCGGCGGAGCATGCGGTCAAGAGGTTGCGGGAAATTTGGAAGGACAAGGTAGAGGTGCCCGATGCTGGGCCAGCTCCGATTGCAAGAGTGGAGGGGAGGTTCCGTTTTCAGATATTTCTGCTGGTGGACAAAGTTGGGGAAGTGATCGGAGATTTGAAGCGTGAGGTCTTGGCACCGAAATGGCCGAGCGGGTTACGGACCTCGGTGGATGTGGATGCACAGGATCTTCTTTAGATCGAATTCTTATCGGTGAACTGCTAGGTTGGTCAGGACTTTATGGAGAAGCTTTTCTTAACGACCGCAATCGACTACGCCAACGCCAAGCCACACTTGGGCCACGCCTATGAAAAGGTGCTGACGGATACTTTGGCTCGTTTTGCCAGGCGTCGGGGTCAATCTGTCCGTTTTCTGAGCGGGTTGGATGAGCACGGACAAAAGGTCCAGCAAAGTGCGACGAAGGCGGGGAAGAGTCCGCAAGAATTTGTCGACGGGATCAGTCAGTTCTTTCTCAAGCTATGGAAGGCGTTGCGAGTGGAGCCGGATGATTTTTTAAGAACGACGGAGGCAAGGCATCGCAAGATTGTGCAGGAGGTTTTAACCCGATTACATAGCCAAGGGGATATTGTGAAGGGAACCTTTAAGGGTTTTTATAGTGTGCGGGCGGAACAGTTTTTAACGGAAAAGGAGAGGCAACCGGATGGCTCATGGCCCGAGATATTTGGGGAGGTGGTGGAGTTAACTGAGGAGAACTACTTTTTCAAACTTTCGAAGCATCAGGATTGGTTGAAGGAACTATATCAGAAGCAACCGAGCCTGATTTTTCCTGAGTTTCGGACGAAAGAGGTTTTGGGAGCTTTGGAGAAGCCCTTGCCCGACTTATGTATCTCGCGGCCGAAATCGCGTTTGGCTTGGGGAATTCCGCTACCTTTCGATGAGAATCAGGTGACCTATGTTTGGTTTGATGCGCTTTTGAATTATGTGACGGGGGCAGGAACAGGAAAGGGTGAGTTGGCAGATTGGACTCCCGCGGTCCATGTGATTGGAAAAGACATATTGGTTCCTGCTCACGGGATTTATTGGCCCTGTATGTTGCATGCACTGGGATTGCCGATGTTTGCCAAACTTCTGGTGCACGGGTTTTGGACGCGTAAAAGTGAGAAGTTAAGTAAGTCGACGGGAAATATTGTCGATCCAGAGGAGTTGGCGCTGAAATACGGATCAGATTCGTTTCGGTACTATGTTTTGCGGGAGATGGCGCTAGGTCATGATGCGGACTTTGATGAAGAGCCCTTGGCGGCCCGGCGGAAAGGGGAGCTGGCGCATGAGTTAGGCAACTTGCTCCAAAGGGCGGGTTCGATGGTGGGCCGATATCGGGAAGGGAAAATTCCTAGCGCCCCGACTCCTGCGGATTCGATGTCGCGAGACTTTCAGGCAACCGTGCTTGGGGCCCTACGGAAATGGGATGAGTTAATGAGGGCGGATCAGATGCATCTTGCTTTGGGTGAGTTATGGAAAGGGGTTCAGGCGGGAAATCAGATGATCGAGTCGCGTGCGCCGTGGAAGTTGGCCAAAGATCCAGCGAAGGCAGCAGAGCTGGATGCGACCCTAGCGGATGCCATGGGGGTGCTGGAGCTGGTTTTTGAAGAGGTGGCGTGTGTTTTGCCGACAACGGCGGCGGCTGGCTTGGGTCAGTTAGGATTGAGCGGTGCGGTTGGGGTGCGAGGGACGGATTGGCCTCAGTGGCCGCAGGCGCAGGCTGGACGAGTCCTTGGAAAAATCGAACCCCTCTTTCCCTTGCTCGAAGATGAGAAGGAGAAAGGGAAGTGATGACACGGCGAGCGGTTGCATGCCGTTACCAGGTGAGGCATTTTTAGAGGTTCAAGGAGCCCCTAACTTATGAGTACAAAACCTTACGCGCATCCCGAAGCTTTAGTTGAAACTGACTGGCTGGCTCAACATCTGACGGATGGGAATATTCGTGTGGTCGAAAGTAACGAGGACGTTCTTCTTTACGATACGGGTCATATTGCAGGTGCGGTCCATATCGATTGGCGTCGAGATTTACAGGATTCGCTGGTGCGAGATTACGTGACTCCACAAGCTTTTGCGGAGCTCTGTGCGCGAAATGGAATTACGCCTGAGACCACGGTGGTGTTCTATGGGGATAAATCGAACTGGTGGGCGTGTTATGCTTTATGGGCTTTCCGTCTATTCGGGCACAGTAAGGTAAGGATTTTGAATGGGGGTAGGGACAAATGGGTGGCGGAAAAACGCGCACTGACTCGGGACAAAGTCAAAGTGGCTGGAGCAAGTTATCCCGTCCCGCCAGGCAGATTGGATTCCGAAATTCGGGCGTTTTATGAGGATGCTTTGGCTTGGAGCCAAAAGAAGTTGCCTTTAATCGATGTCCGTTCACCAGGAGAGTTTAAAGGGGAGGTGACCCACATGCCTGAGTATCCGCAGGAGGGGGTCTTACGTGGCGGGCATATTCCTGGAGCCAAGAGTGTCCCTTGGAAGACCGCGGTGAAGGAGGATGGGACCTTTAAGTCGGCTGAGGATCTGGAGAAGATTTACGGTGAGGGATGTGGAGTGGGACCAGAGACTGAAGTTATCGCCTACTGCCGGATTGGGGAGCGATCGAGTCACACTTGGTTTGTTTTGAGTTACCTACTCGGGCGGAAAAAAGTGCGGAACTACGATGGCTCGTGGACGGAGTGGGGAAACCGAGTCCGAGCGCCGATCGAGCGCTCCGAGTAGAAAATCAGTTAGCGGAAGCAGGGGGAGGTGTCGTGGAGTCGGCTGGGGGGAGCTTACCAGGAATGATTTGGTAGTCGTTCATCGTGCTGGTCTGTTTCTGCTCCATGCGGTATCCCATGATATTGAGTACGAAATCCATCGCGAAATCGGAGGGGACAGGGATTTGAATGGCGGGCAGCTCAGAAGTTTGGTAGTCGAAATCTAGCCCTTTCATCGAGGCGAGGAACCAGGCGACTTCTACTTCCTCGGTGAGACTGCCCTTGGTGCGGATGATGCTGAAGTCCTTCTGATCGATCCAAATGGTGCCGCCGACTTTATTAATGACTTTTTCTTCGCGTGAAGCGAAGGGCTGATCCTTCTTGGGAGTGAACTTAATCACGTAGCAGGCGCGGTCGCGGATCATTTCGTTGCCCGTCTTGGTATAGTTAAAACGTGGGGCGATTTTACCCATATCGAGCATGGCATTCACTTTGCGAGCGTCTTCCACGTCTTTGTTCGAGGAGCCGGAGTCGTCGTCGGAGCTCGAGCTTTTACCTGTGGAGCGGAGTCCGCGACCTGAGGCGGCTCCCGCGTAGGTTGTTTTACTGCCGGAGGGCTTTGCGTCGCCCGATGCTGGTTTGGAGTCGTCGTTAAAGTCAGCGCTGAAAGTGATGTCCTTGCTGGGTTTAATCTTGGCGGTGACTGTTTTGGTTTTATCGGGAATGACCTTTTCGTCCTCATCGAGCTGCTGGGTAATTAGCTTAAGTTGGTAGCTAAAGCCTTCGCGGAGATCCCGCAGTTCTTCGTCGCGGCGAATGGCGTTTTGGATGATTTGATCTGCGGTAAGATTTTCAATTGGGGCGGGTGCGGGAGTGGCGACTGCAGTAGCGACGGGTGCGGGGACGGGAGCGGAAGGGGTGCTGGGTGTTTGTTTTTTGGACGACGGGTTTTGTTCCTCATCATCCGCCGTGGTTTGGAAGTCTGGGCTGTTGGCGGGGTTCCTGGAGTTAACTTGGGCGGAGAGGGGAAGAATGAACAGGCAACTAGGGAGTGCGAAAAGGATAAGTTTGCGAAAATTCATAGTTCCTCTATTTACCCTAATGATGGCGCACATCAAATTATATATACCTGGACCGGTCGAAATCGCACCTTCAGTTCTGCAAGCCTTTGCTGGTCCGATGATTGGGCACCGAGGCAAAGGGTTTCAAGACTTGTACTCACGGGTACAGCCTGGGTTACAGCAGCTGTTCCAAACGTCCCAACCGGTGTTTTTGGGGACGGGTTCTGCGTGGTCGGTGATGGAGGCGGCGATTCGTAACTTAGTCCACAAAAAGGTGTTGGTTTGTATGAACGGCGCTTTTTCCGACAAGTGGTTTGATGTGGCGCTGAAGTGCGGGAAGGAAGCGGGTAAGGTGCAGGTGGAGTGGGGGCAGGCGATTAAGCCTGAGATGATTGAAATGGAACTTTCTAAAGGAGGGTATGATGCGTTGACCCTGATTCATCATGAGACTTCCACAGGTGTTTTGAGCCCGTTGGCGGAGATTGCAAAACTAGTTCGATCGAATTTTCCTGATGTGATGCTGATTACCGACACCGTGTCGTCATTTAGCGTGATGCCGATTCCTTTTGATGATTGGGGATTGGATGTGATGCTGTGTGGGACACAGAAGGCTTTAGCTCTACCTCCTGGGGCATCCTTGTTTTCGGTGAGTGAGCGCGCCTATGCGCGGGCAGAGAAGGTTAAAGACCGCGGGTACTACTACGACTTTCACGAGTTCCGAAAGCAGGCGGAAAGCAATATGACCCCCTGTACCCCTTCGATTTCTCATCTCTATGCGCTGGAGGTGAAGTTGGCGGAGATTGCCAAAGAAGGGATTGCCAAAAGGCATGAACGTCATCGGAAAAATGCTGAGCGGGGTCGCGCGTGGCTGGCGGCGAACGGCTTCGAGGTGTTTCCTGAGAAAGGATATGAGTCGCTCAGTCTGACCTGTGGAAAAAATACCCGTGGGGTGGATGTGGCTAAGTGGATTGCTTGGCTCAAAGACACCCACGGCGCGATTTTTGACGGAGGATACGGCAAGATGAAAGGGCTCAACTTCCGAGTCTCCCATATGGGGGACGAGACGGAGAAGGGGATGGAAGAGCTGTGGGGCCGGCTGGCGGAGGGGTTGAAAAAAATTGGTTAAAGGTTCGGCTCCTTACCATGCTGGGTAGGGAATAAGATCTGTCGCCACATGAAAATCTTGCACGAGGATAGGGTTATCAAACACCTGCCAAAACATTCATGGCGTATTGATTGAACGATACTGGCTGGCCAGGTTAGATCGGTTGACGATTCGCTTTGGCCAACCATGACCTCGCCTTTTTGAAGACAAACCAATAGACATATGGATAGATGATTAAGAATATTAAATGGATTCTCGGCGTGCTTGTGGCCGTGGCCAGCTTGTCTATCGCGGATAGCGCTCCAGACATGAAGGACATGGTTCAAAATAACTTCGTCGAAGCAGCTCAGAAGGGGGTCAAGCTCTCCTTGTGGGAATCTTTATTCTCGTTTCATTTCGATTAAGATAAATCCCCTTTTTCCTTTTCGGTCACTCCGTCACCACCGCAGCGGTCGTATACAGCATAGTTTTACTTAGGAAACCATATTTGTCTTTATTTCGTTTTAAGCAGAAATTTCTGATACTCTTGTATTAATGAATAGCGGGTTCATCACGAAATGGCAGTTCCTCTGCGTTATTATATTATGGATTATAGACCTCTCGACATCGTCGTTTTCTCAAGTAGCCCCTAAGGAATCCGCGCAAGAAGTAAGCAAGTGTATCGATTCGAACTCGCTAAGCCTCGATCCAGAAAGAATTAAACTGAGTGGCTACGTGGATTTCGGTTACAGCTATAATTTTACAGGTTCGAGTGGAGGTGCGACCGACTACTCCAGCGTCAATGGACGCATATCAACTGATACAGCCCAACGTGGAGACTTTAATCTTTACGCAGTAAAGTTCGCCTTAGAGAAGGAACTTACTTCCGAGAACCGTTTTCAGGCAGGATTTCGCTTTGATATTCTGATCGGAGAAGATGCTTCCTTCTTTGCAAATCGGTCTGGCGGTTCCTTAAATAATACGGATTCCAATTCGAATTCTCTTTTTACGGAGCAAGCATTCACCACCTTTCGTATTCCAGTTGGTAATGGCTTAGACCTTAAGTTCGGAAAGACCGAGGCTTTCCTTGGGCTTGAGGGAATGGATCGACCTACCAACCCCTGTGTTACCTTTGGCCTTCTGTTTAATGTAATGCCGATATGGTTTATAGGAATGGTATCCAATTATACTTTTGATCCACTCCTCGAGGCAACTTTTTGTATCGTGAATGGAATTAATACTGATAACAACGTAACGACTTCTAGCGGGACTTCGGATGGTGTAGGTTTTGGTGGTGGATTAGTTGTTACCGCCCCTAGTGGAAATGCGAATTGGAAGAACTACCTTCTTTACGGCACATCACTTTTTAGTGATAGCTACATCAGTTCTAACAATGCGACTTTAACCACCAGCCAAGCGACGCTTCCGCCAGAAGGAGAAGCTTCGGGTTTCCCCATTCTCTACAATTCGAATGGGTCTTGGGCGCCTCTTTGCTTTGAGAATCGCCTTTATTTCGGAGTGAATGCGCTTCTTGGGAATATTCAGGGAAGCGTTAGTTTGCCTGGCGTGAATGGGGTTTTGAACGACTGCTGGTACGGAGCAGGATTATATGCCAAGTACTATTTCAATGACTTTTTAAGTCTCCAAGGGCGTGGTGAGTTCTTGGGCTCCAACACCGCGGGTATCTTTGGGAACCAAGGAACAGCATTTAGTTCATCTCCCACTGGACATTTGACTGGAAATAATATTTGGGAATCAACCCTAACCGCTAACTTTAATCTTACTGCTGATTGTTTAATTCGTGCAGAGTACCGTATGGATTGGGGCAGCAATATCTACAGCACAAAGACAGGCAACCATAACGGTTCGGTTTCAGGGGGTCCTGCCTATTATGCAGGGGCGGAAGTTGTCTACAGCTTCTAAAGATTATTTAGAAGACAAAGAAACAAACCATAGATATATGGATAAATGATCAAGAATATTAAACGGATTCTTGGCGTGCTTGTGGCCGGGGCCAGCTTGTCTATCGCGGATAGCGCTCCACACATGAAGGACATGGTTCAAAATAACTTCGTCGAAGCAGCTCAGAAGGGGGTCAAGCTCTCCGGCTATGTCGATTCCGGATACAGTTATAACTTTACTGGTGCATCGAGTGGTACGAGTAATGTGGCAGGCCGTTTTGGCTCTGACACTGCCGCGAAAGGGGACTTCAACCTCTATGCGCTCAAAATCGCCCTCGAGAAGGCTCTCACCTCGGAAAACAAGGCTCAGGCTGGGTTTCGTACCGATGTGATGATCGGTGAGGATGCGGACTACCTGTCCAACCGTACTACCGGACAAGACGGGCTGAACAATGACCAAAATTCTAACGACCTGTTTTTGGAGCAGGCTTATGCGGTCATTCGTGCCCCGGTGGGCAACGGTTGGGACTTCAAGGTGGGAAGGTTCGTTTCGATCCTCGGATATGAAGTGATCGAGCGTCCTGCCAACATGAACATCACCTACAGCCTAGTCTGGCAGCAATTACCGATTTTCTACACCGGCGTGTTGTCGTCCTATAAGTTCGACGACTACCTCGACGGTAAATTGGGTGTGGTCAACGGTTCGGACACCGATAACAACACAACAACGGGTGGAAATAGCGACGGCTGTGCACTCATTGCCTCTTTGAATGTAACGGCACCGGGTGGCAACGCGAACTGGAGCAACAACTTCCAGTACAGCAGTAACTCCGAAAATGATACGGCTGTAAGTTCGACTTCCAACGCGACCTTCATCGCTGGAAATAATGGTAGCCGGGGAAGTGCCTACACCTTTATCTACGATTCTTGGGGAAATTGGTCGCCCAAGTTCGCAAAAGATAAACTCCTGTTTGCCTTTGACAGTGTTCTTGGAACCTCAAATGCAGGCAACAGTGGCGGAATCAACACTTCGTGGTGCCTTGTGGCGGTCTACACGAAATATCAGTTTAATGACTGGTTCTCTTTGTCGAGCCGTGGGGAATACCTCCACGGAAACAATTTCGGGAAAATCGGAAATACTGAAGGATACAAACTCGCTGACGGCACAAGCCTCCAGGCTCAAGAGACATCCGGAATGGATCTGTGGGAATACACGATCACCGCTGGCATCAGTGTGATCGATAACCTACTTATCCGCGCAGAGTATCGTTTGGATTGGGGTGTGAATTCAGTTTATGGACTCAATGAAAACAACAGCAATGGTACAATTGATTCAGTGAGCAGCGGTCCGGCCCACTACGTCGGAGCTGAAGTGGTCTACAGCTTCTAAAAATAACTGGGAAACAGTGATTTTTGTTTCGAGGAATAACTTTGAATTTGCGGAGAGTGGCTGGGACAGCCCGCCATACCTAACTAAGCGGCTTTGCGGGATTCTTTGCGTTTAATGATTGGGGCGCGATGACCCTCAGCCACCGCCTGATTGATAATCACTTCATCGACATCATCGCGGGAGGGAATGTCGTACATCAGATCAAGCATCATGCCTTCGAGAAGGCTACGAAGCGCACGGGCTCCAGTGCCTTTTTTTAAGGCGGCCTCGGCCAAGGAGCGCAGGGCATCGCGAGTGAAGTTGAGTTTCACCCCTTCCATCCCAAAAAGTTTTGCGTATTGCCGAGTTAAAGAGTTTTTTGGATCGGTCAGCACGCAGATGAGCTCATCCGCGGTCAGTGGGCTAAGATGGGATAGGACGGGGAGGCGACCGATGAACTCTGGGATCATGCCAAAGCGGAGCAGATCGTCCGGCTCGGTATAGCGAAGGAGGCCGAGGCCATCTTCCTTAACGGTTTGGCTGGGCACGAGTTGGGAGCCGAAACCGAGAGAGCGTCCGCCTAAACGTTTATTAACGATCTCCTCCAACCCGACGAAGCCGCCCCCGCAGATGAAGAGAATATTCTGGGTATTGACTTGGATGTGTTCGGCTTGGGGATGTTTTCTTCCGCCTTGTGGAGGGACGTGGCAAATAGTGCCCTCGAGGATTTTGAGAAGGCCTTGCTGAACCCCTTCGCCTGAGACATCGCGGGTGATGGAGGCACTATCGGATTTGCGGCCAATTTTATCAATTTCGTCGATGTAGACGATACCCAGCTCGGCACGTTTAACGTCGTAGTCCGCATTTTGCAGAAGGCGGAGGATGATGGTCTCAACATCCTCGCCGACGTAGCCCGCTTCGGTCAGGGAAGTGGCGTCGGCGATGGCGAAAGGGACGTCGAGGATGCGAGCGAGGGTACGAGCGAGGAGGGTTTTACCTGAGCCGGTCGGACCGATCAGGAGGATGTTACTTTTCTCCAGTTCCACATCGGAATGTTCTGTGGGGAGAGTGTCGGTGGGCTCGCCGCGAACTCGTTTGTAATGATTGTGCACGGCGACGGCGAGAGTGCGCTTGGCGCGGTCTTGGCCGACGACGTGGCGATCGAGCTCAGCCCGAATTTCACGGGGTTTGGGTAAGGCTTTAAGAATTCCCTTGGCTTGGGCGTGATCGCCGATCTCCCGTGTAAGAATATTCGTGCAAAGGGTGATGCAGTTATCGCAGATGTAGACCCCTGGGCCCGCGATGAGTTTTTTTACCTCCGCATGGCTCTTGCCACAGAAGGAGCAAAGGGTGAGGTGATTGGGGCGGGCCATGGAGGCACCAGGACTACTTTTTCGGCTGCTCTTCTTTGCGGAAACTGACGACGTGATCGACGAGACCATAGGTCTTGGCGTCCTCGGCGGACATAAAGCGATCCCGGTCGGTATCTTTTTCGACGGTCTCAAAAGATTGGCCCGTGTGGTGAGCCATAATTTCGTTAAGGCGTTTTTTGGCGCGAAGAATTTCTTGGGCTTGAATACTGATATCGGTGGCTTGGCCTTGAGCTCCGCCTAGGGGCTGGTGGATCATGATCCGCGCGTTGGGCAGGCAGTAGCGTTTGCCTTTGGTGCCCGCGGCGAGAAGGACTGCTCCCATGCTGGCGGCTTGGCCGATGCAGTAGGTGTTCACCTCGCAGGTGATGTACTGCATGGTGTCATAAATCGCGAGGCCTGCGGTGACATAGCCGCCTGGGGAGTGGACATAGATACTGACGTCCTTCTTGGGGTCTTCCATTTGGAGGAAGAGGAGCTGGGCGATGATGGAATTGGCCATGGTGTCATCAATGGCGGTACCGATAAAGATGATGCGGTCTTTAAGGAGCCGGGAGTAGATGTCGTAGGCGCGTTCGCCACGGCCGGTTTGCTCAATGACGCTAGGTACGAAGTAATCAGCCCGAGGTACGTTGTTCATAGTTATTACTTAGCTCCGAACGGCGTGTTGCAAAAGAAAATCAACCGTTTTTCTGCGCAAGAGAGTGTCAGCAAGTGAGGGTAACACTTCGGATTTATGGAGGCGCTTGGCGAAAAGGCGTGGGTCCTGGCCTGATTGAGCGGCGAGGACAGCGATTTCTTGGAGCACCTCCTTGTCCTCGACTTGAATCCCTTCGGCCTCAGCGATACGGCGGAGGAGGAAACTAAGTTTGACGTTTTCTTCGGCGTTTTGGCCTGCGGTCTTGAGGATCTCGTCTTTATGTTTGATCAGCTCTTCATTGGAGACCCCGCGGCGCTGATTTTCTTCAACGAGACGGGCGACGAGTCGACGACGTTCTTCGTCGAGCAAAGGCTCGGGGACATCCATTTTGGTGGAGGAGAGAAGAGCGAGAGTAACCGCGCGGGCATCTTCGGAACGGGCGGAAGACAAGCGGGAAGCGGTGAGATCCTCGCGGATACGAGATTCGAGCTCGGCTTTGGGCATCTTGTAATTTTCTTGGGAAAAAGCTTCATCAACTTCCGGGACGTGCCGTTCTTTGAGTTCTTGGAGGGTCACTTGGTAGCGACCGGTTTGGCCGCGCAGGGGGGCTTGGGGAAAATCGGCAGGAAATTTGACTTCCACAGGGCGGGTTTCCCCTGGGTTCATTCCGAAGAGGGCAGGAACGAATCCGGGGAGGAAGGCGTCGGGCTTGAGCCAGAGCCATAGCTTTTTGGCTTCGGCGACTTGGCCCGAGTCGGGGGCGAGCTCGAGGATCTTTTTACCGCCGCAGGTGCCTTCGAAGTCGACGATGGCGAAATCGCCTTCTTGGGCGGGGCGGGGAGGGATGGTATGGAAGTGGGCCATGGGCTCGGCGAGGCGGGCGAGAGCGGACGCGATATCGGTATCGGTGACGGCTTCGGGGGATTTCTTGGGAATCTTGAGGCCTTTAGAAGCGGGCAATTTAAATTCAGGGGCGAGATCGACGCGGAGGATAAACTTGAACTTTTTGTCCTTTTCGAAATTGGCTTCTTCGACGGCAGGATCGTCGACGAGGTGAAGTTTCTCAGTTTCGACCGCATGGCGGAGGCCGTCGCGGAGAAGATTTTCGCGGAGTTCTTTTTCGATATCGTTGGCGTAGCGGCGGCGAACCATTTCGAGCGGGGCGTGGCCTGGGCGGAAGCCTGGGAGGCGAGCGGATTTCTGGAAGGAAAGGAGGACACCTTCTTCTTTTTTACGGACTTGATCGGATGGAATCTCGCCCTTCACGCGACGGCGACACCCACCCATATTTTCCAAAGAGATCTTCATATGCAGTCTTGAAACCTACGCAAGGAAGGGTGGGTAGCCAAGGTCAGATTGGGTGACTACTGATTTAAGGAAAACTTTACGGGCAATTCGACGGTAACAGGTGTAGGGATTCCATTCACTTTTTGTGGATGGAAGTGCCATTGTCGGACAGCTGTGATAGCAGATTGGTCGAGGACATCATGTCCAGTGCTCTGGAGTATCTTGAGGGATTCCACGCTCCCTTGTGCAGATATGTTGGCTTGAAGAATCAAAGTGCCAGCCCAACCCTTTTTTCTAGCGATGTCGGGATAGATGGGTGCTGAATTTTTGGATGGGTTAGGGCGGGCGAGGACGGTCGAACTGGCATGGGACGGCGGGAGTTGTGAGGGGGAGGGAGTGGGAAGTAGGCGGGGTGAAGGGCTGGGTGTAGGCAGGGTGGGAGCAAGAGAGGATGGAGTGGGCGCGGCATCGACCGTATTGGAGGTGGGAAGGGGGGTAGCTAGGATTGGATCTTGAACTGTTTCAGGTTGGCCTGCGGAGGTTTCGATCATTGTAATTTCGACCGAGAAATCGGAGGGTTGGACAGCAAAGTGCTGAGAGGAGATAACCGGAGAGCGGGAGAGGAAAAGAGCTGAGTGCAGTGCCGCCGAGGCGGCCAATCCGACAATCAGAAAAAAGTTTTCGTTTCGAAGGGGGTGGGGAAGGGTCATTGGCTATTTTTTCGTGTCATGAACTAGATTGAATTGGACTATGCCGATTTGGCGGGCCCGATCCATGAGTTCGACAAAAAGACCGTAGTTCATTTCACGGTCTCCGCGAAAGTGAATCTTTGAGTCGCTCTTGCCTTGCGAGAGAGTGCTTAGTTTCGATTCAAACTGGGAGAGCTGGATGGGGGCTCCTTGTAAGGTGATGGAGCCTTGGGCATCGACTGAAACGAGGATGACTTCGGGGGATGTCTCCGATTGCCCGCGTGCGGTGGGAAGTTTGATTTGGAGAGAGGGAGCGGTGAAGGAGGAGGTGAGCATAAAAAAGATAAGAAGAAGAAAGACCACATCGATGAGGGGAGCCATATCGATGGAGGTGGTGAGGCGCTTGGGTCGGGTGAACATAGGATCACTGGACGGTGGAAAACTCTTCTTCTTGGGCGCGTTGGCGGGGCTTGGTAGTGACAGCGGGGAGGGAGGAGGGGCTCAAAAGATCGTCCAGAGCAGTGACGGCCCACTCCATCCGGCGGGCGATCTTATCCGCGTGGCCCTCAAAGGCGTGATAGAGAGCCATGCAGGGGATGGCGACGAGGAGTCCAAAGACGGTTGTAAGGAGAGCCTCCCAAATACCTCCTGCCAAGTCTGAGGGTTTGACTGTCCCTTGGATCGATTCAATTTTTGAAAAAGCCACCACCATTCCCTGGACGGTGCCCAGGAGACCCACCAAAGGGGAGAGGTGAGCGAGAGCGGCTAGGATTCGTAGATTTTTCTCTACCGACTCGAGGACGAGCGAACCTGTCAGGCGAACATTGTCTTGGCGAACCTTGGGTGGGCGATCGAGCTGCTCGAGATACGTTTGAACAACCCTTGCGACGGGATGACGACAGGCTACGGCTAGAGAAAGGGCGGCGGCGGAACCGGAAGTACCTATGGTCTGCAGCAAGGACCGAAGCCAGCGATCTGGGGAGTAGCCGTAGGAGGCGTAAGTGAGGATCCGCTCCACTGTGACAGCTAGAGCGACAAAGGAGAAGGTGAGGAGAACCCACATCAGGGCCCCGCCTCGATTCATCAGATCCACAAAATTCAGCCCGCCTAGCATTTTCAAACCCTATTTGGTTCAGGTTTAGGAGTCACGAATAAAATGAGACACAATCTCATTAAAAGTGTTGTTTATGAGAATGCGTCTCAGTATCTTATTGCGCAATGCATAGGGTTCGAACTTTTATTATGGGGTTCTTTTCGATTCTTCCGATTGGTGCCGAGGTAGCATTGGGGCAGGAGGTTTCAAAATTGAGTCCCGAAAAATCGGCCGTAGACGGATCGGTAAAGATAGTGAGGTTGGAGCAGGTGGAGGTTGAGGCGGATTACGATGTTCAGACCCGCCTACCATTTTTGCCTGATGTGGAGGGGACGAGAATCAATGCGGGAAAGCGAACTTCCAATATCGATGCTCACTACCTTCCTGAGGTGAAAGATGATAACTGGAGGCAGATTACTGCGACCACGCCTGGTTTGGTCGTTCCGGACGAAAGCACTCCTTTAGCGAGTATGGCGTATCGAGGATTCGACCCTCACCGGTTACAAAGCTTTCAGGTATTGGAGGATGGAATTCCGATTCAGGCCGACATGATCGGTTATCCCGAAGCGTATTACCTTCCGCCGACCTATCCGATGGAGAGCATGGAGTTTATTCGAGGAGGAGCGGCTTTGATGTACGGACCTCAACCGGCGGGCGCGATTAACTTTGTCATGCGAAAGCCCCCTCTGGATAAAAAGTTCACAGCGGAGTCGATCACCCTGGGAGGAAGCTTCGATTATATTTCCAGCTTTAATTCCGTGGGAGGCACCGTGGATCAGGTCGGCTATTACGGGTGGTTCAATCACCGACAATCGCAAGGGTTTCGAGAGGCCAACAGCCAGTACGACTTAAACAATGGGAATCTTACGATGGCGTTAGACGCGGATACCAAGCACCGCTGGTACTTTAAGTTGAATGGGTATGAGGAATGTCATGGCGAGCCGGGGGGATTGCGACTGAACAACGACACCGCAAGAACTCCTGTGAATTACAATGTGGATCGGGACTCGACCTCGCGTTTTAACGACGAGTTTCAGTTGAGCCGATATGCGGTCTCGGCCATTCATGAATCGGAGTTCTCAGAGGATCTCTTTTTCTCTTATCGAGTTTGGTTTGACTATTATCGCAGGTGGAGTCGCCGCCAAGAGGGAGGAGGCTTTGGGACTTTGCCGACGCTCCAGAGCAACCAGGTGGAAACTCAGCAGTTTTACACTTGGGGGATGGAGCCACGGTGGCGATGGGATTGGGATCTGGGGGGCGAGTCTCAGACGCTGACTGCGGGGTTCATGATATACAACACAACCTCTCCAAGAACCGACAAGCAGGGGCTGACTCCCACCTCGAACACTGGACAGATTCGCAACCAGAGTGATCGATCGGTCTGGTACGCACCCTTCTTTGTGGAGAACAAGTTTACCGTGGGGGATCTTTCGGTTGTGCCTGGGTTTCGTATGGAAAATATTTGGCAGTCGGTGGACGAGAAGATTAACAAATCGAAATTTGATCGAGGGCAACCGATTGGAACTCAAACCCAGAATAATTTTGTCCCGCTGATCGGATTGGGTCTGGAGTATGCGTTACCCCAGGAGACGGCCACGTATGCGAACGTTTCGGAGGCGTACCGTCCTCCAACATTTGCCCAAGCAGTTCCTACGGGGCCGAACCAGCGGGTGTCGGGTAATTTGGCGGAGGGCACGGTTTGGAACTATGAAGCGGGGATCCGGGGAACTCCGACCGAGTGGCTGACCTTCGATACGAGTGGATTCTGTGTCGACTATTCGAACCAGATTGGGGAGACGGCTGTGGGTGGGGTAAATATTACGAGCAATTCGGGCCGATCTCGGGTCTATGGTTGGGATCTCCTCTTTCAGGTGGATCTGGTGGGAATCGCCGACGGGATAGCCCACGACCAGATGGGAGTGGGGGATTTGCAGGACGGAAAGACGGCTGGATGGTCCAAAGAGTATGGGGCTCTTTATTTTTACACTGCCCTGACGCTGCAAAACGGGAACTTTATCAATGGAGCCAATGAGGGGAAAACCCCGCAGTATCTCTCCAACTATGTTTACAAAACCGGCTTGGTTTATGACTGGCAAAGCAAAGTAAAAGCATCCTTTTTGGGAACCTATGTGGGGCACAGCTATGCCAGTGATAACAACCTGACGGGGTCCGATTCTCGCTTTATTCCAGCCTACAATCTTTGGGATCTGACTTTAGAAGGGAAGCTGTGGAATGAGTACGTCAGTGTGGTGGCTGGGATTAACAATGTTTTCAACAAGCAGTATTATGCGCGGATACGCGGAGATGGAATTGATCCCGCCATGCCACGCAACTGGTATGCCGGGGTGAAAATTAGCTTTTAGAGCGGGACTTCGTGCCTGGCGGATTGCGGGGGCAAACCCCTTTTTCCCGCAGAGCGTCGCAGGTGGCCTCGATCTGTAAGTTCACGCGCTTAGGACTGAAACCGTGATCTTTTGTCACAATCGATTCCCTCACGTCCAAGCAGTGGTCATGAAACTCGACGATTTTATGGCAGTCGACACAGACGAAGTGTCCGTGGCGGGGATGATCGGCAAAGTTGGGGTCATAAAGAGGGGAGGATTGGCCAATTCCGACTTGGCGGAGTAGCCCGGCACGTACGAGGAAAGCTAGAGTACGATAAACCGTGGCTCGGGACACCTTGGCATTGCGACGACAAGAGCGGGCGAGTAGGGATTCGGCGCTGAAGTGTTCCCGATTTCCAAAAGCAACTTCGGTGATCGTTTTCCTTTGGGACGTCAGACGAAGACCTTGGGTGCGCATGGTTTCAAAGGCACGGGCTTGAGGGGTCATAGTGGGGGATGAACTGGTCATGGGGAGGAGGGGGCTAGGAGGGGGTCAGAGGAGAGAGGGGCACTGGTTTTGCGGGGGGTTTTGAGGGCTTTGAGAAAGCGTTTTACCGCGGGGGAAACGACGCGACTGGCGCGGGAGACGATACCGAGGGGGCGAATAATTTCAGCACCTTGGTGGGGCAGGACGACGAGAGCGCCGGTGGCTATTTCTGCGGCAATGGCAGAGTGGGGGAGGAAGGCTATCCCTGCGTTAATCTCGACAGCTTGTTTGAGGGTTTCGACGTTATCGAACTCCATCATCGGTTGAAACTTAAGGCCACGGGTGGCAAGAATTCGGTCGAGACCTTGGCGGGTGGGCGTTTCGGGGGCGAGAGAGATAATTTTTGTCTGGGCCAGTTTCGATAAGTCGACCGGTCCGAGCTTGAGAAGGGGATGCCCTGGGGCACAGATGATATGAAGGGTATCTTTTTTAAAGGTTTCCACCTTGAGGCCTTTGCGCGGGGAGGGAAAGGCGACGAATCCGACATCAGCCTCTCCTGCGAGGACCGATTCGTAGACTTCGTTGGAGCGTCGATAATCGACCTGAATTTTAACGCGCGGGTAGGTACGTAAAAAATCTTTGATGTAGGGGGGGAGTTCGTGGAGGCCGAGGCTGGGGACAGCGATAAGGCGGATGGTGCCTGAGATAATATTGCGCATTTCTTCGAGCTGGTGGCGAAAGTGTTCGAAGTGGGTGATGATTTCCCGACTGGTCTCGTAGAGGAGTTGGCCTTCGCGGGTGAGGATAAACTTCTTACTGGTGCGCTCGAGTAAAGGCACCCGTAGGCGTTGTTCGAGGCAACGAAGTTGCTGGCTGACCGCGGACTGGGTAATACCATTGAGTGTGGCTGCGCGACTAAATGAATGGCCTTCGACAAGGTCACGAAAAACACGGAATGACTCAACTTGCATAAGGGGTCTATTATTATCACTCCTTATTCATGATGCAAACTAAGGATATCTAATCATGGGCCTATCTCTTGAGGAAAACTATCATGGACTGCAGGAGCAAATACGCTTATCGGCGGAGAAAGCGGGCAGGGATTCCCAGGGGGTTAGGCTTTTGGCTGTAAGCAAAAAAATGGACTCGGAAAAAATCCGGGTGATTTGGCAGTTGGGGCATCGGCTTTTTGGGGAGAATCGGGTGCAGGAGGCGAGGGTGAAGATTCCGGAAATGCCGATGGGCGGGGAGTGGCACTTTATCGGAGGCCTGCAAACCAATAAGGCAAAAGATGCGGTCGAGTGTTTCGATGTGATTGAGTCGGTCGATCGGCTGGATTTGGCCCAAGAGCTCCAGAAGAGATTGGAGACGGCTGGAAAAAAGATGCGGATCATGTTGGAGTTAAATGTGGGTGGGGAGGCGGCCAAGCACGGATGCGCTCCCGAGATGGTGGAGGATCTGCTTCAGAAGGTGATGCCCTTATCTCGGTTGGAGGTGATTGGGTTGATGGCGATTCCGCCGTTCCGTGAAGATCCAGAGATGGCGCGCCCGTTCTTTTCGAAGCTGCGGGAGACTCGGGATCGGCTGCAAGATTCGCAAGGGGTTCATTTGCCTGAGTTGTCCATGGGGATGAGCCATGATTTTGCGGTAGCGATTGCGGAGGGTTCCACCTTAGTGCGAATTGGGACGGCTCTCTTTGGGTCACGAAGCGCGTGAACCGAATCCTTCCACGCTCCTTTTACGAAAAGAAAAATCCCGTGCTGGTGGCGCGGGGACTTCTGGGAAAGATCATTCGCGTGACCCGCGATGGTTGTGCGGCACGGATTGTGGAGACGGAGGCCTATGGGGGATCGTTGGATCGGGCTTCCCATGCTTGGAGAGGAAGGACTGAGCGAAATGAGTCGATGTTTGGGCGACCTGGAACGGCTTATATTTATCTATGCTATGGGATTCATCGAATGATGAACGTGGTCACAGCTCCCGAAGGGATAGCAGCCGCTGTTCTGATTCGGGGGGTTGAGCCGTTGGAGGGGGTCGAAAAGATGGCGCGGCGAAGAGGGGTTCCCGCGTCGGAATTTCGGTTGACGGCAGGGCCTGGGGCTTTGACACAAGCTCTGGGAATATCGATGAAGTGGGACCGATGTGATCTTGTTTGCGGACCGATTCGGATCGAAGATGACGGGATGCGTATTCCGAAGGTTAAGATCGAGGAGAGCCGGCGGGTGGGGGTGAGCTATGCGGGTCCCGCGGCGCGTTTTCCTTGGCGTTTTTGGGTTCGGGGAAACCGGTGGGTGAGTCGGGCGCGAGCATGAAAAAAGACTTTCACATTCTGACGCCCGAGGAGAAAGCACGGGAGATTAATCATTCCCGGCTTTACTACGGGACGATTGCGGAGATTGGGGCGGGGCAGGAGGTGTCGCGCTGGTTTTTCCAGGCTGGAGGAGCCGCCGGGACCATTGCGAAAAGTATTTCGGCCTATGATATGACCTTCAGTAATGCGATTTACGGGACGGCTCACCGGTTTGTATCGCGGGAGCGTTTAAAGGAAATGCTGGATCATGAGTACGCGCTAGTCATCGAGCGGTTGGGTCAAGAGCGGGGGGATACGACTCGGTTTTTTGCCTTTGCGGATACGGTGGCCGCAAGGACTTCTCGCAGCACAGGAGACGGGAAGGGGTGGATGGGGATTCGTTTTCAACCAGAACCGAACGGGGCTCCTGGAAACATTGTCCTCCATGTCCGTTTAAAGGATGAGACCAACTCGGAGCAGATGGAGGTGCTGGGGATTTTGGGGGTTAACTTGATTCACGCGGCTTTCGGAAAATGGCGGGATCCTCAGAAAATTCTCGATCGCCTGCTGGATGGAATTCGTCCTGGGCGGGTGGAAGTGGACATGGTCGACTTCCGTGGGCCGAGCTATTTAAAGACGGACAATCGATTGGTCAGTTTAAAGATGGTGCATAGCAATCTGACTCCGGTGGCCCTTTTCTCGGCAGCGGGGGTGAATCTGGAAGCGGAGGACTGCTTTTATGGAAAATCAGTTTTGCTCTTACGAGGTCACTATCGGCCGATCACCAATTTCCATTTACGAATGATGGCGAAGGCTTCGGAATTATTCCGCAAGGATCCTGCGAATCGGAATAAGGAGGTGGTTGAGGTTTGTGAGATTACCATGCGAAACTTGGTTCGGCATGCCAAGGCGGGGGTGGAAGACTTTTTGGATCGAGTGGACTGTTTGGGGGCACTGAAAAAGACGGTTTTAGTGACGGGGATTTTTCGTTTCCATCGGTTGGCGCAGTATTTAACCCAGCGAACCAAAGGATCGGTAGGGTTTGTCATTGGGGTTCCGCTTTTGAGCAAGATGTTTGATGAGCAGTACTACGCGGATCTGCCTGGGGGGATTTTGGAGGGGATGGGCAGGCTGTTTCTCCCAGGGGTGAGGTTATTTGTTCATCCTGGGTATGATCCGGTGGATGGGAAATATGTTACAGGCCACACCTTGCAGATTTCTAAGGGGGATCGTGATCTTCATCGTTATTTGGTGAATCGTGGGTTGATTGTGGATTTGAGTGGGGTGGAGAAGGATTTGCCAGCGTGCTCGAGTTCGGAGATTTTGCGGAATATTCGTGGGGGTAAAGCGGGTTGGGAGGTGAACGTGCCTCCTGCGGTGGCGGGGTTGATCCGAAGACGTCGTCTGTTTGGGTATCGAGCTAAAAAAGGTTAATCCGACCTCGGACTACAGTGCGTGCTCGCAGCATGCTGCGAGCACGGGGGGGACGCTCTATTGAAAAAAGTGATTCATTGGGTAAGGTGTAGTTATGAGGGTTTCTTTAGGGCTGTTGGGTGCGCTTTTGGCGGTTTTTGCGCCTCTGAATTTAGCTCAGGCGATCGTTTTTTATAGTCAGGGAAATGATGCCAATTTATCGAGTCCTGCGGGTATCAGCTTGCCTTGGGATAATGTGGTGCAGATGCGAAGTGAGTCAGGACCGATCGGGACTGGAGTTTATTTAGGGAACCGATATGTGCTGACGGCGGGTCACGTGGGGCCTTTGACCAGCGTGAAGGTTGGATATGTGGATTATCTTTTGGATTCTTCCCCTGCTGTGGCGATCGGGACGGCGGATATGAAGCTGGTGCGTTTGGCCTCGGATCCGGGATTGGGTGGAGTTCGTTTGAATAGCAACCCATCGGCAGATGGAGGTGCAGCTCATTTGGTTGGGTATGGAGTGGGTCGGGCCAGTAGTTCTCTCTTAGGGTCCAACCCGATAACGTGGGGCGATAGCTCGACGGCGATCAAGAGGTGGGGAACCAATTTTGTAGATGGCGCGATTGGTGCAGCGCTAGTGGGTGGTTATACCTCCGACTTGTTAAGAACCCAGTTCAACAGCAATGCAGGGGCCAACGAGGCGGCACTAACGATCTATGATTCTGGAAGTGCTCTTTTTCGGCAGATCGGAAGCGATTGGTACCTGGTCGGCCTCGGTGCGTATGTCCAAAACAGCGGCTACTCTTTGGCGAGTGCCCAATTCAACTCAACAGAATCTGACGACAACTACTTTATTCGAATCTCCTCGTACGCAAACTCGAGCGTGATGATCGGCGGCGTTTCGGTGCCAGAGCCATCCTCGCAAAGTTTACTTTTCGTTGGGGCGGCTTTTCTATCGGCCTGTTTGCTAGCGCGGCGCACGGTCGCTAGCAGATCTTAAGAATTACCGCTTTTCGTCCCCAGGTTATTCGTTGAGTAGCCTCAGCCTTGGTTGACGATTCTTAGGAGAACCTTAGCGTTTATTTTATGGCGAAACCATCTCTTGGGCGTGGGTTAGGTGCTCTCTTGGGAAGCACACAGGCGACTTCGCCGATTTCGGTGCCGCAAGCCCGTACGGAGGATGGTGGAGAGAGAGTCCAGCAGATCGGGATTGGGGAGATTGCCCCAAGTCCTTTGCAACCTAGGCGGGTTTTTGCCGAAGATAGTTTAACCGAGCTGATCGATTCGATTCGTGCGCGAGGTATTTTTCAACCGCTGATTGTACGCCATTCACCGAAAGGCACTGGATTTGAATTGATTGCAGGGGAGAGGCGTTGGAGGGCGGCCCGAAAGCTGAATCTACAAAAAGTGCCTGTGATTGTGCGTACGGCGACAGACCAGCAGGTGCTGGAGTTGGCCTTGATCGAAAATCTGCAACGGGCGGAGTTGGACGCGGTGGAGGAAGCGGACGGGTACGCCACGTTGATTGAAACTTTTGGTTTGAAGCAGGAGGAGGTGGCGGAGCGGGTAGGGAAAAGTAGGGCGACGGTGGCCAATGCGTTGCGCCTACGTGCTCTCCCAAGTGAGGTGCGAGATCTTTTACGGTCGAAACAGATTTCGGTAGGTCACGCCAAAGCCATTCTGGGGTTGACCGAACCTGCGGCTCAAACCGCGGTGGCGCGCGAAGTGGTTAAGAGAGGGTTGAGTGTGCGCCAAGCTGAAGCGTTGGTGCGTCGACAAGTGTCTGGGACACGAGGAAGAAAAAAGAGTAGGGCGACTCACTCGGCGGATTGGCGTGATTTGGAGTTACGCTTGCAACGGGCGACGGGAACCCGAGCGCGCGTGGTGGGGCATGGGGAGAGGGGTCAGATCGAATTGCCCTACACTTCACCCGAGGAGCTGGAACGATTGTCGGTGCATCTGGGAGTTCGTCCCGGATTGTAAGCGGGACGCAAAATCGTCCATGAGCCAAAGAATCCGTCTGTTGGCGGAAGTCGTCGCGAATCGGATTGCCGCAGGGGAGGTGGTGGAGCGACCTGCATCGGTGGTGAAAGAGCTGGTGGAAAACGCGCTGGATGCTGGGGCGAAAAAAGTGGAGGTGAGTGTGGAGCGGGGCGGACGTTCTTTAATTCGGGTGAGTGATGATGGGCATGGAATGGGACCTGAGGATGCGCTACTGGCGCTGGAGCGGCACGCTACGAGTAAAATTCGCGAGGCCTCTGACTTGCTTGGGATACGGACGTTTGGGTTCCGCGGGGAGGCGTTGCCGAGCATTGCTTCGGTGAGTCGGTTTACCTTACGCACGCGAGAAACGGATTCTTTAGAGGGGACGGAGGTGGTTATTGATGGGGGGAAAGTAATCCGAGTGGGGCAGGCGGGCTGTCCGACGGGAACGAGTGTGGAAGTGCGGCAGCTGTTTGCCCATGTCCCTGGGCGAAGAAAATTTCTGCGGACGGAAGAGACGGAGTGGGGCCATATCGAGCAGGGGATTCGGTTAACCGCTTTGGCGCGTCCTGATGTCAGTTGGATTTTGCGTCGTGATGGAGCGGTCTTTTGGCAGGATGGCGCACGAGACGGCTTGGAAGAGCGATTGGCGGCAGTTTTTGGGAAGAATTGGAGGGAGTCGGTTTTGCCGGTGAAGACGGAGGATGGGGGTATGCGACTCCACGGCTATATCGGGCGACCTGGGATAAGTCGGGCAACGCGATCCGAGCAGATTCTTTTTGTGAACGGGAGGCCGGTGCAAAGCATGAGTTTGAATGCGGCACTGCTTGAGGGGTATCACAATGCCCTGATGAGGGGTCGGTTCCCTGTGGCGGTGCTTTTTTTGGAGGTGGATCCAGCGGGGGTGGACGTGAATGTGCATCCAGCGAAGAGGGAGGTGCGATTTCGGCAGGATGGAGATGTACGAAGATTCGTGGCGGGGGCGGTAGCAGAGGTTTTGCGAGGTGGAGAGGTAGGTCCTTTGCCCATGCCGACTCTTCATGGAGGCAACACGGCGGCGTGGTCGCCCCCTCGATCCTTTACCGCTCCAACCTTCCCCGCTCCGCTTCAGCTTGAGACTCATGAGCCTACGACCTCTGGATCTCTCGGCCTCGAGGTGCCACCACCCGTGCGGGGTATTCCCGCTGGGTGGCGCTATCTTGGGGTGGTGGCTCACCTTTATTTGGTGGCGGAAAAAGACGGTGGGGTGGTGCTGATTGATCAGCATGCGGCGCACGAGCGGATTCTTTTTGAGCAACTTCTGCGGCAGGTGGCACAGGAGGATGTTCATGGGCAACGACTTCTTTATCCTGTGACGATTGAATTTTCCCCCGTGCAAGCGCAGTTCCTTCGGGAGCGACTGGAAGATTTGGGAAAAGTAGGGTTGGGGATTTCTCCAATGGGAGGGAACGCCTTTTTGGTGGATGCCTTACCCCCGCGGATTAAAACATTAGCGGTGGAAGAGTTTCTGCGAAACGTAGTGACCGACTTAGAAAAAGGTGGGACCAGTATGCGTAAGGATCGGAGATTGAGTGAGGAGGTGATTGCGAAAACGGTTTGTCGGCATGCGATTAAGGCGAATGATCGACTGAATGAGGAGGAGGCGGTGCGTTTGCTGGTGGATCTCTTGGCGTGTGAGTTGCCCTACACGTGTCCGCATGGTCGTCCGACGATGATTTTACTGAGCAAGGCGGAGTTGGAAAAAAAATTCGGGCGGACTGGTTAAATGAATCGCGAGCGGATTTATCTTGATCATGCGGCGGGTAGTTCCTTGGGGTTGAGGGTAAGAGCAGAGATGGATCGGGCGTTGGGATGGAGCGGAGCTGCGCCGAGCGGGGGGCATCGCGAGGGGAGAGAAGCGCGGGAGGAGTTAACCAAGGCGAGGGGTAGGGTGGCGGATTTTTTAGGAGCGAAGGATGCGGAGGGTGTGATTTTTACCTCTGGAGGAACGGAGGCGGTGCAGTCGGCGCTTCGCGGGTGGGGAGAGGCTTTGGGGAAAGGAACGCTCTATTTGAGTTTGATGGAGCATCCCGCGGTGGAGAGCGCGGCACGACAGTTAGAAAAGAGGGGTTTTGGCCTGGTACGAATTCCTGTGGATAAGGAGGGAAAGTTGAGGTGGGAAGGAGTGAAGGGGCTGTCGGGAGAGGGCTTGGTCTGTTTGCATTTGGCTCATCACGATTTGGGAACGGTGCAAAATCTTTCCGAAGCCAAAAGGTTTGCGGAGCGGATGGGGGCGAAACTTTTTCTGGATGGGACGCATGGAGCGGGTTGGGTTTCGCTGGATGTGGAGACAGTGGGGGCTGATATGGTGGCGCTTTCGGGGCATCGGTTGGGAGGACCGAAGGGGGTGGGGGCGCTTTGGGTAAGGTCTGGAATTCGGTGGATGAGTTGGTTGGAAGGGGGAAGGCAGGAGGGGGATCGGCGGGCGGGGACGGAGAATCTTTCTGCGATTGTAGGATTTGGGGTGGCGGCAGAAGAGTGGAGGAAAGATGGAGAAGAGAGACGAAAGCAGGTGGTTAAGGCTCAGAAGATTTTGGCGGATGGGATTTTAAAGAAGGTGCACACGGCAAAGTTGCACGGGACGAAATTAGGAGCGGAGAGGAGTCCGGCCCATCTTGCCTTTAGTTTTAAGGGGTTGGAGGCGGAGAGTTTGGCGTTGGTACTGGATCGGGTGGGTTTGGCGGTGCGAGGAGGGAGTGGATGTGTCACGCGGGAGATGAAGATTCCCCCTGGGATGAAGGCGATTGGGGCGGAGGAGAGGGAGGCGAGGGCGTTGATTCTTTTTACCCTTGGTCTGAATAGCCAAGCGGAGCAGATGGAGGAGGCGGCAACTCGGGTGGTTGAAGGGGTTGATTGGCTGACGAAGGCCTTGCCTGGCTCGCGGGAGTAGGTTGAATAAGACAACTATGAAAAAGACGATTCGATTCAAGAAAGAGAAGGATACAAAAAACACGGTGCGATTTATGGAAGAGCCTGAGGACGGTCAACCTCCGGTGGTGGGCACGCTCTATATTCAGAAGTGGTTTGTGAAGGAGCGGGATCAGGTAGAGGTCACGATCGATCTGGGCGGCGATTGAGTCGGCCGCGGAGGGGTTAAATTCTTGAACTGCGAGCTGGGTGAAGCATCTTGAGAGTAGTGAACTCGTTTCTTAAAATCATCGGCACAGCCTGCTGGTTGGGGGTTGGGTTGGTTGGGGAGGGAAGGGGTGCGCCTTCGCTAGTGGAAGTGGAAGTGGATGGGAAAAATCCGATCCGAGAGATCCCGAGCGATTTTTGTGGATTGAGCTTTGAGACCAAAATGGTTCTACCCAATCCGACGACAGGCAAATCCTACTTTTCCGCAGAGAACTCGCCACTGATCACCGCTTTCCGAACTTTAGGGATTACTCACCTCCGGGTGGGGGGGAATACGGCGGAGCGGGCGACGGTGCAGATACCCGATCTCAAAGACATTGATCACCTCTTTGCCTTTGCTCGAGCGGCGGGGGTGAAGGTGATTTATAGTGTGCGTTTACAGAAAAATACGCCCGAAGAGGCGGCGAAGATTACGAAGTATGTTACGGAAAAGTACGCGGATCTCCTTTCGTGTTTTATTTTAGGAAACGAGCCGAATAAGGATTTGAAGTATCCAATCTTCCTGGAGGAGTGGAAAAAGTTTAGGGAGGTGATTGTTTCTCCTGCCTTTACCCCTAGCGCCAAGTTTTGCGCACCTACGGCAACGGATAAAGATCCGGATTGGGCGCGGGATATGGCTGGAGAACCTGGGATGAAAGAGATGCTCGCGATGATTGGTCAACACTACTACCCAGGTGGGGATGGGCCGAATGTGAAGGATATCGTGAAGGCGAGATCGGACATGCTTTCCCCAGCGTGGCATCCGAAGTATCAGGCTTTTTATGAGCTCTTCGTGCCTGCGGTATTACGGAACGGGCTTAAGTTTAGGATGAATGAAACGAGTAGTTTTTCGAAGGGGGGAGCTTTGGGGGCGAGTGATACTTATTCAGCCTCGTTATGGATTTTGGATTATTTGTACTGGTGGGCTCACCATGATGCGAGTGGGGTGAACTTTCACTCAGGGCAAAAAGTCTTACCGGGGACGAACGGACCAGATAAGCCCAATGTGTACACTCCCTTAACTTCCTCGGAAAAAGGCTACACCCTTTTGCCACCAGCCTATGGGATTAAGGCGTTTACATTGGGGAGTAGAGGAAAGTTGCTTCCGGTTAAGGTCATGGCGAATCGGAATGGAGTGAATCTAACGGCGTATGGGGTGAGTGGGTCGGATGGTTGTCTTTATGTGACACTGATCAATCGCGAGTTTGGTCCGCAAGGGAAGGCGGCGGAGGTGACCTTGGATTTAGGGGAATTTTATCTGCGGGGAGAAACGATTTCGTTGTCGCAGGATAGCGGGGATATTGCGGTGGTGGATGGAGTGTCCTTGGGTGGGGCTAAATTCGGGGAGGATGGAAAGTGGGCAGGGGGGTGGTCGCCATTGAGCAAAGGTTTGGGAAAGAAAAAAGTGAAGGTAGGGGTGCCCTGTGCCACGGCGATGGTGGTGAAGTTATCGAATCCATAGTCGAGAAATCCATAGTCGGGGTGTTGGATCTTTCTTTTGGATTTTGGATTGGGGAAAACTTAGGCAGGGTAGAGGAATGAGTGATGCAAAGGGTCTAGACTGGCGGGATGAGGTGATGCAGAGATTGCGTCAGGTGAAGTATCCTGGGTTCACGAGGGACATTGTCTCCTTTGGGTTGGTGCATGATTTAGATTTGGAAGGAACGGATCTTAAATTAACCCTAAAGCTTTCGACGCCTGATCCGACTTTGCCAGAGAAGTTGGGGCAAGAGATTCGGGATGGGATGAAGGGGTTGCTGGCGGTGAAGAGCGTGACGATTCGGACGGAGGTGGCTCCTCCCGCGGCAGTCGCGTCGACTGGGACCCAGGGGATTGAGGGGGTGAAGAAGATTATTGCGGTGGCCAGTGGGAAGGGTGGCGTGGGGAAATCTACGGTGGCCTCTAATTTAGCGGTGGGCCTGGCTCAATCGGGATTGAAAGTGGGACTATGCGACTGTGATCTTTATGGACCGAGTCAGGCTTTGATGTTGGGTTGTCGCGAGGGGGTGCAGGTGGAGGAGGGGACGGAGCGGATTGTTCCTGCGACGTGTCATGGGGTGAAGTTAATGAGTATGGGGATGTTGTTAGGGGATGATAGTCCTGCCGCATTGCGTGGGCCGATGGTGACTCGTTTTACGCAGCAGTTTCTTCGGCAGGTGGCGTGGGGGGAATTGGATGTACTGGTGCTGGATCTGCCACCAGGGACGGGTGATATTCAGCTGACGATTGTCCAAACCGTTAGTTTAGATGGGGCGTTGATTGTGACGACTCCTCAGGAGGTGGCGCTGGTGGATGCACGGAAGGCGATTGCGATGTTTCGTAAGGTGAATGTGGAGATATTGGGGTTGGTAGAAAATATGAGTTATTTTGTGGTGCCAGGAACAGAGGAGAAGCACGAGATTTTTGGTTCGGGGGGAGGAAAGCGGGAAGCGGCGAGGCAGAAGGTTCCGTTGCTGGGAGAGATACCGTTGGATCCAGAGGCGAGAAAGTGCGGGGATGAAGGAAAGCCAGTGTTACTGGTGCGAGCGAGCGCCCCTGCTGCGGTGGGGTTCCTTAATTTAGTCAATTCTGTGACAAAAATTTTGTTTCCAAACAACTCTGTCTAAGCAGTTTACCATACAACATAAAAAGGAACTTACTTGCGTTCTGTTTTACTCGAGCCAAGTTTACTCTATGGGTCCTTCAGTTTCTGTTGGGCAAAAAACGGAGTCGAATGCGGTTTTCCGCAATTCGGCTTTGTATCGCGAATTTCTTTTAGAGCGGGAGGAGATTTTACGCCATAAGTGGCATCTGAGTGAGCAGGCGGGCTATGATGTAGGATTTGAGAAGGGTCTTTTGGATTGGATTGTTAAGCATCGGAGTGAGTGGAGGATGAATCGGGAAAAAGAGATCGCTAAAGAACAGAGCTGATTTTAAGATTTGGAAACGACGCATGGCGCGTCCTTTAACGGGAACCTGTGAGTTCCTCAAGGAGGCGGAGATGGCAGAGGTAAAGATGATGGACGGGGAAGCTGTACACCGAGCGGTGCGGCGCATTGCCCATGAAATTGCCGAACGGCAAGCCCAAGGAAATGTTGCCCTAGTCGGAATTCAAACGCGTGGAGTGCCTCTGGCTCATCGTTTGGCCAAGGAATTTAAACTGATCGAAGGGGGTGGGGTTCTGCCGGTGGGTTCTTTGGACATTAGTTTTCATCGTGATGACTTGGCTCAGAATGTGCCCGTGCCGAAGGGTTCGGAGGTGCTCTTTGACCTACAGGGGAAAACGGTAATTTTGGTGGATGACGTACTTTTCACGGGTCGGACGATTCGGGCTGCATTGGATGCGTTGTGTGATTTGGGTCGGCCCAAGATTATTCAATTAGCGGTCTTGGTGGATCGTGGACATCGCGAGCTTCCGATTCGCCCTGATTACATTGGGAAAAATCTGCCTACGGCAACGCAGGAAAAAGTGCGGGTCCGATTGATGGAGGTGGATGGAGAAGACGCGGTGATTTTGGAGAAGGGTTCAGGATGAGTGTGACTTGGCAGCGTAAGGATCTGCTCTCTCTGCGTGAGTTGAGCGCTGAGGAGATTGGTAAGGTTCTCTCTACGGCGACAGTTTTTAAGGAAATATTGGGACGACCAATTAAAAAAGTGCCTGCTTTGCAGGGGAGGACGGTGGTGAATCTGTTTGTTGAACCCAGCACGCGGACGAGGATTTCTTTTGAACTGGCGGCGGTACGATTGAGTGCGGATGTGGTTAGTTTGGACAGGGAATCGAGTAGTATTCGCAAAGGAGAAACCCTCAAAGACACGGCAAGGAACTTGGAGGCGTTGCAAGCGGGGACGATTGTGATTCGGCATCGATCGGCAGGAGCGGCCCACTTTTTGGCGGAGCGTTTAAAAGCGTCGGTGATTAACGCGGGGGACGGCTCGCACGAACATCCGACTCAAGGCTTGCTTGATGCCTTTACGATTCAGGAGAGGATGGGGAAGATTGCAGGGGTGAGGGTGTTGATTGTGGGAGATATTATCCACAGTCGGGTGGCGCGTTCGAATCTGTGGGCTTTGACTAAGTTGGGGGCGAAAGTGAAGCTGGTAGGTCCGTCCACTCTCTTGCCGAAGGAGTTTGCAGAGCTGGGGGCGGAGGTTACTCATGATTTGGAGGGAGCGCTGGAGGAAGCGGATGTGATTAATCTGCTCCGGATTCAGCATGAGCGGCAGGTGCATTCGCGAGTGCCATCGATCGGGGAGTATGCGGCACTTTTCGGGTTAACTACGGAAAGATTTCGGCGGTGTAAGCCGGGGGTTTTGTTGATGCATCCTGGGCCGATTCATCGAGGGGTGGAAATAGCGAGTGAGCTGGCAGATGGGGCCAACTCGGTGATTTTAGATCAGGTGACGAATGGGCTAGCGGTGCGGATGGCGGTTCTTTATCTGGTCTCGGGGGGTCGGGGAATTGGGGGGGAGACATGAGAGATATCTTTTTGCAGGGAGGCTTGGTGGTGGATCCTGCGACCAAGCGAGAAGCGAAGGGAGATGTCTTGGTGCGGGAGGGAAAGATTGCTGAAGGCAAACCCGCGAAAGATGCCTTAGTCCTGAAGGTTGAGGGCTTGGTGGTGACGCCTGGGTTAATTGATCCGCATGTGCATTTGCGGGAGCCAGGGCAATCGGCCAAGGAGACGATCGCGAGTGGGACGGCGGCGGCGGTGGCGGGAGGATTTACTTCGGTGATTGCGATGCCGAACACTTCACCAGTGGCGGATGGGCCGAACACGATCGCGTGGATGCGTCAAAGGGCGAAGGAGACTGGGGTGGCGAATGTTTTTGCCACGGGGACGATCTCGATGGGTCAAAAAGGGGAGCAGTTGGCGCCGATTGGATCGCTCCGACAGGCGGGGGTGGTGGCGATTACGGATGATGGTCACTGCGTGCAGAATGCGGAGTTAATGAGGCGTGCGTTAGAGTACGCGCGGATGTTTGATTTGCCGGTCTTGGATCATTGTGAGGATAAATTCTTATCGGCCGGCGGAGTGATGAATGAGGGCAAGTGGTCGCGGATTCTGGGGCTACCCGCATGGCCTTCGATTGCGGAGGAGGTGATTGTGGCGCGGAATGTGCTTTTGTCGGAGCTGACGGGGGCAAGGGTAGTTTGTCAGCACATGAGTTCGGCGGGTTCGATTCGGATTTTGCGGGAAGCGCGGGCGCGAGGAGTGCCGATTGATGGAGAGGCTTCGCCCCACCACCTTTGCCTGACGGACGATTTGGTGGAGGGCTATGATACTTCCTTTAAGATGAATCCCCCGTTACGGACACGGGCGGATGTGGAGGAGGTGAAAAGAGGAGTGGCGGATGGAACGATCCGATTTCTGGCAACCGACCATGCGCCGCACTGCAGCTACGAGAAAGAGGTGGAGTTTGATGAAGCCCCTTTTGGGGTGGTGGGGCTGGAAACAGCCCTGGGGATATATCTGACGGAGTTAGTGCATAGCGGGATGCTGTCTCTGCGAGAGATGGTAGTTAAAATGAGTACGTTCCCCTCGGAATATTTTGGTTTGGGTCGGGGTAGCTTGGCGGTGGGAGCGGTGGGGGATGTGACGGTAATTGATCCTGAGCGGAAGTGGACGGTGCGGAAAGCGGAGTTTGCCAGCCGTGGAAGAAATACTCCGTTTGAGGGGCGGGAATTAAGGGGGCGGGCGGTGCTGACTTTGGTCGACGGGCAGATTCGCCATGATCTGGACGGGCGGGCGAGTTCCTCTTAAGGTTTGAACAGAATGGAAGGACTACTTGCCTTAGAGGATGGGACAATTCTGCGGGGCAGAGGTTTTGGCGCGGTGGGGTGGGTGGCAGCGGAAATGTGTTTTAACACTTCGATGACGGGATATCAGGAAATTCTGACCGATCCGAGCTACCGCGGGCAAGTGGTGGCGTTAACTTGTCCCGAGATCGGGAATACGGGGATCAATCCAGAGGACGAGGAGTCGGATAAGCCACAGGTGGCGGGATTATTGGTGAGGCGATTGACGCGGCGATCGAGTCATTGGCGCCAGAGGGAAACGCTGGATATTTATCTACAGAGGCACAAAATTCCTGCGCTTGAGGGAGTGGATACGAGAGCGCTGACGCGTAAATTGCGGACGGAGGGGGCGATGAAGGGTGTACTGGCGACGAATGGGATGTCGGCGGAGGAGGCGATCGCCCAGGCGAAGGCGTGGCCTGGATTGGGGGCGAAAGATTATGTGGCGGAGGTGACCTGCAAGAAATCGTATGAGTGGGATCCTGAGGGCACTGATTTTCCAGCTCGGCTAGGAGATGAGAAGAGGAAGATGCCTCCCATACGTCATCGGGTGGCGGCGATTGACTGTGGGATGAAGCGCAACATTTTGCGACTGCTCCGGGCGGAGGGATTGCAACCGGTGGTCTTTCCCGCGCAGGCCAAGGCGGATGAAATACTGGCGGCGAAGGTGGACGGAGTGTTTCTTTCTAATGGCCCGGGAGATCCGGCGGTACCGACGTATGTACATCAGACGGTCCGTGATTTGGTGGGGAAGAAACCGATCTTTGGGATTTGTTTGGGGCACCAGATGTTGGCCCACGCGTTGGGGGGGAAGACTTTTAAATTAAAATTCGGCCATCGAGGAGGAAATCAACCGGTGAAGGATTTGGCGACGGGCAAGGTGACGATCACCAGCCAAAATCACGGATATGCGGTCGATGCGGACTCTTTACCGAAGGGGAAAGTGGAGGTGACCCATCTAAATTTAAATGACGGAACGTGTGAGGGGATTCGTCTGGTTTCGGGTGAGGCTTTTTCCGTGCAGTACCATCCTGAGGCGGCGCCAGGGCCTCATGACGCGGCTTATTTTTTCCAGCAGTTTGCTGCCCGACTCGACGCGGACGCGAAACGCGCCTAAAAAAAGGTTCGCATGCCGAAGCTTATTTCCGAAAGCAAAGAGATTCCGCAGTTGGTGGTGGAATTGACGGGACTGCGCATGGCGGTGGGGCGGATCGATGGGAATGAGGTACAGGTGGTGCACGGGAGTATTTCTTCGCGGCACGCGGAATTGGTGCTTGAGGGGCAGGAGTATCGGGTTAGGGATTTGGAGTCGACGAACGGGACGCGAGTGAACGATGAAAAAATCACTACGGCGGTGTTACAAGATCGAGATCGTTTACAATTTGGGCAGGTAGCTTTTCGTTATGAGGGGGCGGTGGCGAGGGCGGCGCTGGCCCTGCCGTCGGCTGGGCGTGGCTTTCAAGCGGAGATTGGGGTGGATGTAGGCGTCCCAGAAAACTTTCGTAACTTGTCTCCCATCAGTGGGAAAGTTAAGGGGGGTAGTTTGGATTGGCTCCTTTGGGCTGGGGCGGGGGTGGCGGGTCTGGGGCTAGCCTTTTATGTTTTTCGCATGTTTTCGGCATAGCAAAAAAAATATATTTTTTTTGCAAGAGAGGGTTGACAGGGTGGGGTGGGTTCGGGCATGTTTATCGTTTCCCCTTGGGTTGTTATTTTGTTCGAGTCGCAAGGCTTTGAAGCAGATTTCGTGCCGAAGAGGAAAACGCCGGGCGAATTCCGAAACCTTTTTGGGTTCCACTTCGCCCATGTAGCTCAGTTGGTAGAGCACGTCCTTGGTAAGGACGAGGTCACCGGTTCAAACCCGGTCATGGGCTCTGTCGCGGTTAAACCCCGATCGGGGAGACTGACGACGGAATTCCAATCCGGCGCGAGTGGAGATGGGAAACCGCAGGACAAGGAGAACAGTATTTATGGCAAAAGAGGCATTCAACCGTTCGAAACCCCACGTTAACGTTGGTACTATTGGCCACGTTGATCACGGGAAAACCACTTTAACCGCAGCGATTACAACCATCCTGTCTAAATCAGGATTGGCGGAAGCGAAGGCGTACGACCAGATCGACAACGCGCCGGAAGAAAAAGAGCGCGGGATTACGATCAACACCTCGCACGTGGAGTACGCCACGGAAAATCGTCATTATGCCCACGTGGATTGTCCCGGACACGCGGATTATGTGAAAAACATGATCACGGGTGCGGCGCAGATGGACGGTGCAATTTTGGTGGTGAGCGCAGCAGACGGTCCGATGCCGCAGACGCGCGAGCACATTTTGCTCGCTCGCCAAGTTGGCGTGCCTGCCTTGGTGGTCTTTTTGAACAAGGTGGACATGGTGGACGACAAAGATTTGCTCGAGTTGGTGGAAGTGGAAGTGCGCGAACTTCTTTCGAAGTATGAATTTCCTGGGGATACCATTCCGATCATCAAGGGAAGTGCCTTGAAGGCGTTGGAATCGGGTGACCCGAAGAGCGACGCAGCCAAGTGCATCATTGAGTTGATGGCGGCGGTCGATAAGTTTATCCCGATCCCTGAGCGTCCGAAGGATCAGCCCTTCTTGATGCCGGTGGAAGACGTGTTCAACATTGAAGGCCGAGGCACGGTGGTGACTGGCCGAGTGGAACGCGGAGTCTTAAAAAAGATGGAAGAAGTTGAAATCGTTGGCATCAAGCCGACGGCCAAGACGGTGGTTACCGATGTGGAAATGTTCCGTAAACTCCTCGATACCGCGGAAGCGGGCGACAATGTCGGCCTGCTCTTGCGTGGCACGAAGAAAGAGGATGTGGAGCGTGGCCAAGTCATCTCGAAGCCTGGAACGATCAAACCCCACACTAAGTTTAAAGCGACGGTTTACGTCTTGAGTAAGGATGAAGGGGGTCGCCATACACCGTTTTTCAACGGGTACCGTCCTCAGTTCTACTTCCGGACGACCGACGTGACGGGCGTGGTCACGCTGAAGGCTGGCGTGGAAATGGTCATGCCGGGAGATAATGTGGACATCGAAGTCGAACTGATCACCCCGATCGCGATGGAGAAGCAGATTCGCTTCGCTATCCGTGAAGGCGGCAAAACAGTCGGCGCCGGACGGGTCACCGAAATTCTGGCCTAAACGCCAGATAACAAGACCGGAGGGAACGGGATCTCGCTCTTTGGAGTGGGATTTCCACCAGCCGGACGGATGGAGGGCAGTAGCTCAATTGGTAGAGTAGCGGTCTCCAAAACCGTCGGTTGGGGGTTCGAGTCCCTCCTGCCCTGCACCTGAAGTCAGGAGAAAGGTTTGGCAACTATGGAAATGTGGAAAATTGGAGGAAGTTGGGTGGGGACGATCGCTCTAGGAGTACTCTCCTTAGGCGTCGCCTTCTTGCTTTTCCGTTTTCGCATGACTTTAGGAAAATTTCTCGGTGAGGTTAAGGCAGAGTTGATGAAATGTTCGTGGCCGTGGGATCCGAGTGAGACGGGGATTCGGCGCTACCGTGAGCTGATCGACAGTACGGCGGTCGTGGCGATGACTACTCTAGTTTTGTCAGCCTACACCTCAGGATTTGATTTCCTGATCAGCCGCGTAGTCGGCTGGCTGGTGAGGTTTTGAGGAAATGACGATGACTGATGTAGTTACTACTCCTTCGGAAGCCGCATGGTTCGCGGTCCATGTTCTCTCCGGGCAGGAGACGAACGTGAAGCGTCATATGATGATGCGGATTAAGATGGAAGAGGTGGGTGAATTTGTGGAAGAGGTGGTGATTCCGACTGAGCGCATTTCGGAAATCAAGCGCGGGAAAAAAGTGGAGACGGAGCGAAAACTTTATCCGGGATACTTGTTTGTGAAGATGGCTCTCTATGATTTGGAAAAGAAGTTACATGAGCGGCCTTGGTATTTCATCAAGGAAACTCCTGGGGTGTTGGGCTTTGCGGATGGGGATCGTCCCACTCCGATGCGTCCTTCCGAAGTGGAGGGGATGCTGACCCAGATTCGGGACAAAGAAGAAAAGATTACTCCGAAGGTTATTTTCGTGGTTGGGGATCGCGTCAAAGTAGGGGATGGTCCCTTCCAAAATCAAGAAGGGGTCATTGAGGAAGTGGATACGGAGCGGGGTCGTGTGCGGGTGGCGGTTTCGATTTTCGGCCGTTCGACTCCGGTCGAGTTGGAATATTGGCAGGTGGAGAAAACCTAAGGATTATTTATGGCAAAAGAAATCACTGGAGTAATTCGGTTACAGATCCCTGCGGGTGCGGCGAATCCCGCACCTCCCGTTGGACCGGCTCTCGGTCAACAAGGGGTCAACATCATGGCATTCTGCAAAGAGTTCAATGCCCGTACGGCGAAGGACGCTGGAAATATCTTCCCTGTGGTCATCACGGTTTACAAGGACAAGACGTTCACCTTCATCACAAAATCCCCGCCCGCCTCGATTCTTTTGAAGAAAGCGGCGGGTTTGGCCTCAGGCTCGAAAGAGCCCAATCGTTTGAAGGTGGGTAAGGTGACGAAGAAGCAGGTCATGGACATCGTCAAGGTGAAGCGGAATGACTTGAATGCGGTATCGGATGAAGCGGCTTTTCGAATCATCGCCGGGACGGCCCGCCAAATGGGCCTAGAGATTGCGGACTAAAGGAGATTTTGAATATGCCGAAGAAACCCAGCCGTCGTTACAGTGAAGCCAGCAAGTTGCTCGAGCCGAAGAAGCGCTATGCAGTCAGTGAGGCGGTGGCTTTGCTCAAGAGTATGCCGGCGGGTAAGAGCAAGGGTAACCCGAGCGTAGATCTTTCTTTTCATCTGGGTGTGGATCCGAAGCAGAGCGACCAAGTGGTTCGTGGCACGGTGAGTTTGCCTCATGGTTCTGGCAAAACGGTTCGGGTAATTGTTTTTGCGCAAGGAGCTCCCGCGGAAGCGGCTAAGGTGGCGGGTGCGACTTTGGTTGGATACGCCGATTTGATTAAGAAAGTACAGGAGGGGTGGGCAGATTTCGATGTGGCGGTGGCGACTCCTGACGCGATGATTGAGGTGCGTAAATTAGGCAAAGTGCTAGGACCCCGTGGCTTGATGCCGAATCCGAAATCGGGGACGGTAACGGAAGACACGGCGAAGGCGGTGAAGGAGTGTCAAGCCGGCCGAGTGGAATTTAAAATCGATAAGGGTTCCAACTTGCATGTGAGTTGTGGAAAACTGAATTTCGAAGGCAAACAGTTAGGGGAAAATGTTTCAGCAGTTTTAGACGCGGTTTCTCGTGCTCGGCCGCAAGGCGCGAAAGGGAAATATCTACAGAACTGTGTTCTTTCCGCTTCATTTTCGCCTGGCATCCCGATCGCTGTGACTGAGGTAGCCGCTGGCTCGGAAGATTAAGAACCCAAGGAGAATATTATCTAATGAAAGAAGAAAAAGCCTTAGTCATTGAAACGCTGCGGGAGTGGGTCAAATCCTCGCCGTACCTAATTGTATTGGACTATACCGGCATGAAAGTGTCCGAGTTCTCCGAACTGCGTGGTCGTCTTCGTAAAGTTGGCGCAGCGGTTAAAGTCGTGAAGAACACCCTTTTCAAGCGGGCGATTGGGGAATCAGCTTTGTCGGGGCTTGATAAGGATTTTGTCGGCCAAACGGCGGTGGTGGCGGGTGGTAAGGATGCTCCGGCGGCGGCGAAGGTTATTAAGGCCTTCAAGGCGGAGTTTACTCGTCCAGTGCTGCGTTCGGGGGTGATGGACGGCCAGTTGCTTGGCACGAAAGAGCTGTTAGTTTTAGCAGATCTTCCTTCGATGGATGTCCTTCGTGGGAAAATCTTGGGAGTTATTTCTGCACCTGCTTCGACCTTGGTTCGACTTTTGGCCGAACCAGGAGCGCGTTTAGCGCGAGTAGTCCGAAGCAAGGCAGACGCGGCACCCGCGGCTGGAGTCTAAAGATGTACATGAAAGGCAATCAACTTGTGTTAGCCCGGGAGCCTTTCCGGGATAATTCGATCACGGGTGTGATCGGCTAACCAGGAGCAAACATTAACACTCTGGCTTGGCGTAATGCGCTCGAGCTGGAATAGGAGAAAACATACTATGGCAATGAATCTAGAAGAAGTCGTGACGACCTTGAGCGGATTAACCGTTCTGGAAGCGTCGGAGCTGGTGAAGAAACTTGAAGACAAGTGGGGCGTGAGTGCCGCCGCACCAGTGGCCGTAGCGGCTGCGGGCGGAGCTGCCGGAGCGGCCCCTGCGGAAGAAAAAACAACTTTTGAAGTCATTCTAAAGGAAGTTGGCGCGAATAAAATTGGCGTGATTAAGGAAGTGCGCGTGGTGGTACCTGGACTGGGCCTAGCGGATGCGAAGGCTTTGGTCGAGGGAGCCCCCAAGTCACTCCGCGAAGGCGTGACCAAGGATGAAGCAGCTGAAATTAAGAAGAAATTGGAAGCGGCCGGCGCCAAGGTGGAGATTAAATAACCCAAACCCCCGGATATCCGGGTTAAGGAGTACGTAGCATGTCGAAATCGACCAAAGTCGAGCGGGTGAATTTCGGGCGATTGCCCGAGACGGTAGCCATGCCGAACCTCATGGAGGTTCAGCTTGATTCCTACCGCGCATTCCTACAGGAAGCGACAAACCCGAAACAGCGGAAGAGTGATGTCGGCCTCCAAGCCGTCTTTCGCGAGGTCTTCCCTATCGAGTCATACGATGAGAAGATCAAGCTAGACTTTAGTCATTACGAATTGGGCAAAGCAAAAAATGGCCCAATCGAGTGCCTCCGTGAAGGAGTGACTTATGCTGCTCCCCTCTATGTAACCTTCGTTTTGTATAACGATGGTTCCACGATTGAGGAACGGGTCTACATGGGCGAACTCCCCTTGATGACGAAGCAGGGAACCTTTGTGGTGAACGGAGCGGAGAGGGTTATTGTCAGCCAGCTCCACCGTTCCCCTGGGATCTGTTTTGAATCGAGCATCCACGCCAATGGTAAAACCTTGCACAGCTATCGGATTATTCCAGATCGCGGGTCTTGGTTAGAAGTTTCCTATGATACTTCGGACCTGCTCTATGTGCATTTGGACCGTCGGAAACGCCGGAGGAAGTTTCTCTTAACCACCTTGTTGCGGGCGCTGGATTACAGCACGGACGAGGATATTATTTCGCTCTTTTATCGGATCGAGCCGATGAAGTTGGCGGAAGATTTGGAAGAGAACGAGTTGAGCCAGAGGGTGCTGATCAAAGAAGTGCGCGATACGGCGAACGCTGATTTGGTGGTGGCACGGGCTTTTGAACCTCTGACCAAAACGGTCGTTCGAAGTCTTTTGGACCTCGGTTTGAAATCAGTTGAAGTGGTCGATATTCGGGTGGATGACACCATCTTGAAGTGCCTGAAGAAGGACCCTTCGAAGGATACCGAATCCGCCCTCAAGGAAATTTATCGGCGCTTGCGCCCTGGTGATCCCCCCACGGTGACGAATGCCAAGGCGCTCTTGAAGCGTCTTTTCTTCGATCCAAAGCGTTATGACATTGGTCGCGTAGGTAGGCACAAGCTGAACCAGAAGCTCGGCCTGCAAACCGACTTGCTCACCCGGATTTTGACTCGGGAAGACGTGGTGGCCGCCACCAGTTATTTGATCAACCTTCGCTTAGGCGAGGGGACGACGGATGACATTGATCATTTGGGCAGTCGGCGAGTACGGACGGTTGGGGAGCTTCTTTCCAACCAGTGTCGGACAGGCTTGAGCCGAACGGAGCGGTTAGTCAAAGAGCGGATGACGTTGTTCGACGTCAATACCGAAGGAATGACTCCGCAGAAATTGATCAACCCGAAGGCTTTGTCGGCTATGATTCGAGATTTCTTTGGCCGGAGCCAGCTTTCGCAGTTGATGGATCAGACGAACCCGCTGAGTGAAATGACGCACAAACGTCGTCTTTCCGCCCTTGGACCAGGGGGTCTGAGCCGCGAACGCGCGGGATTCGAAGTTCGTGACGTGCATCCTTCCCATTACGGGCGGATCTGTCCGATCGAAACCCCAGAAGGGCCGAACATCGGTCTGATCTCCAGCTTGTCGACCTTTGGAAGGATCAATGAATTCGGATTCATTGAAACTCCTTATCGCAAGGTGGAGTCTGGAAAAGTCACCGATGAACTCGATTTCCTAACGGCAGACCAAGAGGAAAACTTTATCGTGGCGCAGGCGAATACCGCAGTGGATGGTCACGGCAAGTTTACTTCGCCAAGAATCTCCGTGCGCTATCGCGGCGAGTTTCTCGAAGTCGAACCTGACAAGGTGCATTACATGGACGTGTCGCCGAAGCAGTTGGTTTCGGTAGCCGCTTCGTTAATTCCCTTCTTGGAACATGACGATGCGAACCGAGCTTTGATGGGCTCGAACATGCAACGCCAAGGGGTACCTCTGCTTATTTCTGAAGCTCCAGTGGTGGGGACAGGGATGGAAGCAAAAGTGGCCAAGGATTCCCATGCGATGATTGTCAGTGAAGGACCGGGGAAGGTTGCCTCGGTCACCGCTCGGCAAGTCATTGTGACGGAAGATGGTAATGCACCTGAAAACCGCAAACGGATGAAAACCGATGCGGAAAAAGGTGTTTATGTGTACGACCTTTTGAAGTTCATGCGCTCGAACAACGGGACGTGTGTAAACCAGCGACCGGTGGTGCATGTGGGCCAGCGAGTGAGCAAAGGCACAGTGATTGCAGACGGTCCTTGCACGGATCAGGGGGAATTGGCCCTTGGACGTAATGTGGTCGTGGCCTTCATGCCGTGGAATGGGTACAACTTCGAAGACGCCATTCTCTTGAGCCAGCGCTTGGTCAAAGAAGATGTCTACACCAGCATCCACATTGAGGAATTTGAGATCTCGGCCCGAGATACCAAGCTCGGACCCGAGGAAATCACACGGGATATTCCTAATGTGGGTGACGAAGCCCTCAAAAATCTCGGACCCGATGGGGTGGTTCGGATCGGAGCGGAAGTCAAAGCTGGGGATATTTTAGTCGGCAAAATCACGCCAAAGAGCGAGACGGAGCTAGCGCCAGAAGAGCGTCTGCTCCGGGCCATCTTCGGAGAGAAAGCAGCGGACGTGAAAGACAGTTCGCTGGTGGTATCTTCGGGATCGGCTGGAATCGTGATGGATGTGAAGACAACCGGCGGTGCGATCAAGAAGGACTTTATCAAGCTGGCCCCTGGCGAAGCCAAACGGCACGCCAAAGGAGTAGATGATAAGTTCATTAAGAAACATGCGGAAATGAAGGAAGAGCTGACCCAAGCCCTTTCGAACATTTTGCTGAATGAAAAAATCCCACTCGACGTAGTCAATGCGGAGACTGGTGAAATTATCATTCCGGCGAACCGCAAGATCACCAAGACGCTCTTGCGGAAAATTGCTGACGTCTACAACCACATTGAAATCGATCCAAGTCCTATCCGGATTAAAATCCGTGAAATCATCTCGAGCTACGAACAGAAGTTCAATCAGCTGTCCAACGAGAAGGAAATGGAAATGGAGCGCCTGGAGTCTGGAGAAGACATCGATCCAGGAATCATCAAGATGGTCAAAGTCTACGTCGCAGCCAAACGCAAAATTGCAGTAGGAGACAAGATGGCCGGGCGTCACGGAAACAAGGGTGTCGTGGCGAAAATCGTCCCAGAAGAGGACATGCCTTTCTTACCTGACGGCACTCCGGTTGACATTATTCTCAATCCTTTGGGGGTGCCTTCCCGCATGAATGTCGGGCAGGTGCTTGAGACCCATTTGGGAATTGCGGCTCGGGCCCTTGGATTCAACGTGGCCACACCCGTCTTTGACGGAATTAGTGAAACGAAGATTCGGGAGTTCCTGAAAAAAGCAAATCTCGATGAAGACGGAAAATCTGTCTTGGTCGACGGACGCACGGGTGAACTTTTCGATCAACGTGTGGTCGTCGGTTTGATTTATATGATGAAGCTGCATCATTTGGTGGCAGACAAGATTCATGCTCGGGCGGTTGGACCCTATTCCTTGGTCACTCAGCAACCGCTGGGGGGCAAAGCGCAGTACGGTGGTCAGCGCTATGGAGAAATGGAAGTCTGGGCGATGGAAGCCTACGGGGCGGCCTACACCTTGCAGGAACTTCTCACCGTCAAATCGGACGACGTGGCGGGCCGTACGCGGATCTACGAGAGTATTGTCAAAGGGGACAACTCGTTGGAAGCGGGCACGCCCGAATCGTTTAATGTGTTGATCAAAGAAATGCAAAGTCTCTGTCTCGACATTAAGGTTGGCGAGCGGAGTCGGGTGGTGGATGAGGATCTGCAAAAGCCAGATATCCTTATCGAAGCCGCCTAATCTTAATTCAGAAATACCTAATACCCTATGAACAAACAGACCCAATCGGCTCGTGAAATCCTCGGCATGGAAAGAACTGTCGGCTTTGACCAGGTGAGCATCACCGTGGCTTCGCCCGAATCGATTCTTTCTTGGAGCCGAGGCGAAGCGAAAAATCCTGAAACGATCAACTACCGTACTTTCAAACCTGAAAAGGGCGGGTTGTTTTGTGAGAGGATTTTCGGGCCGACGAAGGACTACGAATGTTCCTGCGGAAAGTACAAGCGGATTAAGTTTAAAGGAGTGATCTGCGATCGTTGTGGCGTGGAAGTAACACTCGCGCGGGTGCGCAGGGAACGGATGGGCCATATTGAGCTAGCGGTTCCGGTGAGTCACATCTGGTTCTACAAATGTATGCCCAGCCGCTTGGGATTGATGATGGATATGACCGCACGAGATCTCGAGCGGGTGATTTATTATGAAGATTATTTGGTAATCGACGAAGGGAAGACCCCGCTCAAGCCCAAGCAGTTGCTCACGGAAACTGAGTACCGCGAAGCGCAGGAGCAGTTCGGCGATTCCTTCATTGCCAAAATGGGTGCCGAGGCGATCCGCGATGTCTTTAAAAAGATCGATCTAGATGAGCTCTGCACAGAGTTAGAACAGCAGTTGGAAACGACCAAGAGCAAACAGACCCGCAAGAAAGTTGCTAAACGACTGAAGTTGGTCCAAGGATTCCTCACCGCAGGATCGCGTCCTGAGTGGATGATTTTGGAAACTCTCCCAGTGATTCCGCCTGACTTGCGTCCTTTGGTACCGCTGGAAGGTGGTCGTTTTGCGACGTCGGATTTGAATGATCTTTATCGTCGGGTGATCAATCGGAATAACCGGTTGCGTAATCTGCTTCAGCTGAAGACACCTGAAGTAATTATTCGTAATGAAAAGCGGATGTTGCAGGAGTCGGTCGACGCATTGATGGATAATGGTCGGCATGGCCGGGCAGTGACGGGTGCGGGTAATCGTCCGCTCAAGTCTCTTTCGGATATGTTGAAAGGAAAGACGGGACGATTCCGGATGAACTTGCTGGGCAAGCGGGTGGATTATTCCGGACGTTCGGTCATCGTGATCGGTCCAGAGTTGAAGCTAAACGAGTGCGGTTTGCCGAAGAAAATGGCTTTGGTCCTGTTTGAACCTTTCATTATTAGGCGCCTGAAAGAGCTGGGCCAAGTGCACACGGTCCGCTCGGCGAAGAAGATGATTGAGCGTAAAGAAGCGATTGTCTGGGACACCTTGGACGAAGTAACTCGAGAACATCCTGTTCTGTTGAATCGCGCCCCGACGCTCCATCGGCTGTCGGTCCAGGCTTTCGAGCCGAAGTTGATCGAGGGCGACGCCATTCGAATTCATCCTTTGGTTTGTACGGCTTACAATGCGGATTTCGACGGTGATCAAATGGCGGTGCATATTCCTTTAAGCGTGGAAGCGCAATTGGAAGCCCGTTTGTTGATGCTGGCACCGAACAACATCTTCGGACCGAGCAATGGACGCCCGATCACGACGCCGAGCCAAGACATTACCTTGGGTTGTTACTACCTGTCGCAGAATCCGATGAAGACGGTGGAAAAACCAGGGGCACAGAAGAAGCGTTTGAACGCTTTCTCCGATGCGGACGAAGTTGAATTTGCGATCAGCGAGAAGAGCATCAAGATTCATGATCTTATTCTTTTCAAGAACCCTGATCTTGGCCGTGAGACGGTCTTTGGTGATGCCACGAAGAAATTCATTGAAACCACTCCAGGTCGGGTGGAGTTCAATAGCATCTGGCCAAAAGAGATGGGCTTTATCAATAAGCCTTCTGGCAAGAAGCAGCTTGGAGAAATTATTCTCCGTTGCTACGAGAAGTCTGGTCACCAAGCCACGGTGGAGTGTCTGGATAAGTTAAAGGATCTTGGTTTCAGCTCGGCCACACGATCGGGTGTTTCGATCGGGATCAATGACATGATTATCCCGGAAGAAAAACCGGCCGTGCTTGAGCGAGCGCGTGGATCGGTCTCCCAGGTAGAGAAGCAGTACCGCATGGGTGCGATCACCGACGGAGAGCGCTACAACAAGATCGTCGATATCTGGACCCAAGCGACTGAGGAAATTTCCTCTGCGATGTATCGCACGCTTGAGCATAACGAGGGACGGAAAGACTTTAACCCTGTCTATCTGATGGTGGACTCAGGGGCGCGAGGAAACCGGAACCAAGTTCGGCAGTTGGCCGGAATGCGGGGTTTGATGGCGAAGCCTTCGGGCGAAATCATCGAGCGCCCGATCACGGCGAGTTTCCGTGAAGGTCTCTCGGTTTTGGAATATTTCATTAGTACCCACGGGGCCCGCAAGGGATTGGCGGATACCGCCTTGAAAACAGCGGATTCTGGTTATATGACGCGTAAACTTTGCGACGTGGCCATGGATATTATTATCCGTGAAGACGATTGCGGAACTGATCGCGGGATCTGGGTAAAGCCGATCATGGAAGGGGACGACGCGATTGTGCGTCTGCGCGACCGGATCTACGGCCGTACCTCTTGTGATGACATTGTCGATCCAGTGGGCAAGCGGAAGATTGTTTCCGCAGGCGAACTGATCTCGGAGAAAGCAGCGGCGGCGATTGAAGATCTCGGTCAGGAACGGGTGAAGATCCGTTCTGCGTTGACCTGCGAAACGAAGCGCGGCGTCTGTATTTCTTGCTACGGATTAAATCTGGCCACAAATCAGACGGCTAAACTGGGTGAAGCGGTAGGAATTATTGCTGCCCAGAGCATTGGTGAGCCCGGCACGCAGTTGACCATGCGTACCTTCCACATCGGAGGAACGGCTTCGCAGATTTTCAAACAGCCCCAGATCAAAGCGAAGAACGACGGCACAGTGCAGTACACGGAATTGCGCACGGTGACCGCCTTAGAAGGGCATGACATTGTTTTGAATAAGAATGGTTTCATCAGCGTGCATGCAGCCGATGGTCGCGAATTAGAGCGGTATCCTGTGGTGATTGGCTCGATGATCTCCGTCCCAGAGGGCGGCAAGGTGAAGAAGGGTCAGAGCTTCGTTCAGTGGGATCCGTACAATGTTTCCATTCTGACGGAAAAAGCCGGGCGAGTTGAATTTAAGGACATCCTCGAAGGTGTCACGATGAAGAAAGAGGTCGACGAGACTACTAAGTCGGTCGGCACAGTTATCATTGAGCACAAAGAGGACTTGCACCCACAAATCGCGATTGTCGATCAGGCCGGTGCAGTCATCGCGGCTTATAGTATTCCTGCGGGCGCCCACATTGAGGTGAAGGATGGCGAGAAAGTTCAGGCGGGGCAGCGGATGGCCAAGACGCCTCGTAAGGTTACCAAGACGAAGGACATCACCGGCGGGTTGCCTCGGGTGGCGGAGCTTTTCGAAGCTCGTCGTCCGAAGGATGCGGCGGAGATCGCAAAGATCGATGGTATCGTGGATCTGCAGGGAAATGTTAAAGGAAAGAAGAAGCTGATTATTCGGGATCCTGTTACCCAGACGGAAGAGGAACATCTTATCTCTCTTTCCAAGCATTTGATCGTTTACAAGGGTGATACGGTTAAGAAGGGGCAGCAGTTAACCGAAGGGCCGGTGGTGCCTCATGAAATTCTCGAGGTATGCGGACCGCAAGAGTTGCAAGAGTACTTGGTCAACGAAGTGCAAGAGGTCTACCGGTTACAAGGGGTAGAGATCAACGATAAGCACATCGAGATCATTGTTCGGCAGATGTTGCGGAAGGTGAAGATCACCGAACCAGGCGATACCCAGTACCTTTGGGGTGAGCAGATTGATCGGATGGCTTTCGAAGATGCCAATCGGGAGATAGAGCAGAAGGGGGGCAAGCCAGCAGAGGCAACCCCAGTCCTGCTCGGGATCACCAAGGCTTCGCTCGAAACGGAAAGCTTTATCTCGGCGGCTTCCTTCCAAGATACCACTCGAATTCTGACCGATGCGGCAACGCTCGGGAAGGTCGATAAGCTCTTGGGCTTCAAGGAAAACGTCATCATGGGTCATTTGATTCCTGCGGGAACGGGCTTTAGCGCCTACCGCAAGATTAAACTCCTCCACTTGGGGGAGCCCGTGGGAGAAGCTCTGATCAGCACGCAGCCTGAGGAAGAAAGGGCCCGAAAAGTGGCTCTGGATATCCCCGCGGCTCTCGCGAGTTGATGGGTAAAACTTTTCGAAATCGCTTGCCAGAGAAGAGATTCTTGGGCAGGGTTTAAATTTCCGCTGTGATTCGGCGGTCGCCTGAAAAGGTTGACTGACTTGATCTGGTGGCATGCGACGGCCCGTGCGGGTCGTCCTCCATGCGAGCGCCTTGAAGCGCTTTCTGGAACCCTTCAGGGTTTGCCGTCGGTCTTGAATCGATCGGGGATGAGGGACTCCAAAGTAGTATATGCCGACGATTAATCAATTGGTCCGACTTGGTCGCTCCCGCATTGAACGCGGCACGAAAGCCCCTGCTTTACGCGGATGTCCTCAGCGCCGCGGGGTCTGTTTACAGGTCATGACCCGCACCCCGAAGAAGCCAAATTCCGCGCTCCGAAAAGTGGCTAAGGTCCGTCTTTCCAATGGAGAAGAGGTCATCGCTTACATTCCTGGGGAAAATCATAATTTGCAGGAGCATTCAATTGTTTTAGTGCGTGGTGGGCGGGTCAAGGATTTGCCAGGGGTGCGGTATCATATCGTCCGCGGGACCTTGGATGCGCTGGGGGCTTCTGGCCCGAGTAATTCTAATAAGCTTTCTCGGATGGTCTCCCGTAGTAAGTACGGGGTGAAACGTCCCAAGGGTGGTGCGGCCAAGGCGGCCAAAGCAGAGAAACCTGCGGCCGAGGCGAAAGCCTAATTTAAGGAGATTGATTTATGTCCCGTCGTCGCCGCCATCTTTCGCGTAAAACCCTTCCGGATCCAGTCTTTGAAAGTCTCTTAGTCGGCCGGATGATTGGGTATATTCTGAAATCAGGAAAATTCTCGACCGCGAGTCGCTTGGTTTACAATGCGATCGAGCGGGCGAACGAAGGGGGCTCGGGTGGAGATCCTTTGGCGGTGGTGCAAAAAGCTGTGGAAAATGTGAAGCCTCGTTTGGAAGTGAAATCTCGTCGGGTGGGTGGAGCGACCTACCAAGTCCCCGTGGAAACCACTCCTGAGAGGCAGTTGGCTTTAGCTTTACGTTGGCTGGTGGATTTGGCAAATAAGCGCAAGGGAATATCCTTTGAAAAAGCTTTGGCCCAAGAGATCCGGGATGCGGCCACTGGACAGGGAAATGCAGTGAAGAAGCGTGATGAAACCCATCGGATGGCCCAAGCGAATCGGGCCTTTGCTCATCTGCGTTGGTAAGGAACTGATTTATGCCTCCCGCCCAAAGCTCAGCCCGCAGTTATTCTCTCGAACGGACGAGGAATATCGGGATCTGCGCGCACATCGATGCGGGCAAGACCACCCTGACGGAGCGGGTGCTTTTCTACACGGGTAGCATTCATAAAATGGGTGAAGTGCATGAAGGTACCACGGTGACCGATTGGATGGAGCAGGAGCGGGAGCGGGGCATTACGATTACTTCGGCCGCCACCACCTGTTTTTGGCCGGTCAAAGCGGATGCGGGTTTAGTGAAAAGTTTCGAAAAAACGATGAACCGGATCAATATTATTGATACCCCAGGGCACGTGGACTTTACCGCTGAAGTGGAGCGTTCTTTGCGGGTGTTGGACGGGGCCATCGCGGTGTTTTGCGGGGTGGCGGGTGTGCAGCCGCAGAGCGAGACCGTCTGGCGCCAAGCGAACAAGTACGGGGTGCCTCGGATTGCTTTCGTGAATAAAATGGATCGGACAGGTGCTGATTTTGAAAAAGCGGTTCATGAGATGAAGACGAAGCTCGGGGCGAACGCTTGGCCGATTATTTTGCCGCTAGGGAAAGAAGGGGAGTTGGGGGGTGTGATTGACCTGATCAATCAAAAGGTGATCGCTTACAAGGATAGCAAAGAATTTGGCTCGGTTTATGAGGTAAAAGATATTCCTGCGGAGTTGCAAGATATGGCCAAAGTCGGTTTGGATGAACTGATCGAAGCAATCGCGGATTGCGACGAAGAAGTTGGCAATCTGTTCCTGAACGAGAAAAGGCCTACGACTGAGCAGTTGAAGGCGGGAATTCGTCGGGCGACGATTGCGAACCTGTTTGTTCCCGTGGTAGGGGGTTCTGCTTTTAAGAATAAAGGAGTGCAGTCTCTGGTGGACGCGGTGGTTGAGTTTCTTCCTAGCCCGATCGACATTCCTCCTGCGATTGGGCACAGCACGGAAAATCCTGAAGAGCGTATTCCTGTTTTGGTGGATGATAACGCGAAATTTTGTTCCTTGGCTTTTAAGCTCTGGACCGATCCCTTCGTCGGGAAGTTGATTTTCTTCCGGGTCTACTCGGGGAAGTTGAGTAAAGGTGAATTTATTTACAATTCGCGCACAGGGAAACGTGAGCGCGTCAGTCGCTTGATTCAGATTCAAGCCGACAAGCGTGAAGATATTGAATCAGTTTTTGCAGGGGATATTGCGGCGACAGTCGGTTTAAAGGATATTGCAACTGGTGACACTTTGCGGAACGAAGATTACGAGGTGACGCTAGAACCGCCGAGTTTTCCAGAGCCAGTTATCTCGATGGCTTTGGAACCGAAGACGAAGGGTGACCGGGAGAAGATGGGGGAGGCTCTCCAGCGTCTTTCGGAAGAGGATCCTACCTTCCAGGTGCAGAGCAATGAGGAGACAGGCCAGACGATTATCAAGGGGATGGGTGAACTTCATTTGGAAATTATTTGTGATCGGATTAAGCGTGAATTTAGTGTCGAGACAAACTCTGGGGCGCCTCAAATTGCCTACCGTGAGACGATCACTAAGAGTTCGGGTGGAGAAGGTAAGTTGATCAAGCAATCGGGGGGTCGCGGACAGTACGGGCATGTGATTTTACAAGTCGAGCCACAGGAGCGTGGGAAGGGGATCACCATTGAGAACAAGGTGACTGGTGGGAATATTCCAAAGGAGTACATTCCTGCGGTGCGCAAAGGGGTAGCCGAGGCGGTATTGAATGGGGTGTTGCATGGAAGTCCTGTTATCGACATGAAAATCGAGATTATTGATGGTTCTTATCACGAGGTGGATTCGAACGAGCTGGCTTTTAAGATGGCGGCAATTTTCGCGGTGAAAGATGCGATGCAGAAAGCCGGCCCGATTCTGCTTGAGCCTATCATGCTGGTGGAATGTTCTACCCCCGATGAGTACCAAGGGGATATTCTAGGGGATATCAATCGTCGTCGTGGCAAGATTATGAATGTGGACTCAAAAAATCTAACATCCGTAGTCAAAGCAGAAGTGGCCTTGGCGGAAATGTTTGGTTACGTCAATACCATCCGATCCCTTTCTCGCGGTCGTGCCGCCTATTCGATGGAACCCTCCCATTTCGAGCAAGTGCCCGCCAGTGTGCTGGCTCAAGTTACGCAACAAAAGAAAGGCTAAACCTATGGCCGCTACCCGCATCCGCATCCGTCTAAAGTCTTTCGATTTCCGACTGCTGGATAAAGCAGCAGGAGAGATTGCTGAAACCGCCGCGCGAACAGGTTCGCGGGTGGCCGGCCCGATTCCTCTGCCAACGAAGATTGAGCGTTACACCGTCAATCGTTCTCCGCATTGCGATAAGAAGAGCATGGAACAATTTGAAATTCGCACACATAAACGGCTCCTTGATATCCTAGAGCCCTCCGGCAAGACGGTGGATGAGCTGAAAAAGCTTAACCTACCTGCGGGAGTCGACATCACCATCAAGATCTAATTTCAAGGAGCCCAACCCATGATCGAACGATTTGGCATGATAGGAAAAAAGCTCGGTATGACCCGGATCTATGACGATCAGGGACTAGCGACTGCGGTCACGGTCATCTCTGCAGAGACCAACACGGTTTATGAGGTGCGGACAACCGAGCGTAGCCGAGTGAATGCGGTGGTCATGGGAACGGGGGAGCGCAAGGCTTCTCGAACGAACAAACCGCAGCGGGTGGCTTTCGAAAAAGCTGGCCGGAAAAATCCTCTCTTTCTGCGTCAATTCCGTGCTGCTCCTGCCGATCTTGTGGTGGGTTCGGAAGTTGCAGTGACTCGTTTTAAGCCTGGCCAGTTGGTGGACGTTCTAGGGCTTTCCAAGGGCAAAGGGTTTCACGGGGTTATGCGGAAGCACAATTTTGCGGGACAAGCCGATGCGCACGGTTCGACTACCCACCGAAGGAACGGGTCAATCGGTTGTCGTTCGACTCCTGGTCGGGTCTACAAGAACGCGGGTATGCCTGGGCATCTCGGGTTGGACAACTGCACCATTCAAAATTTGCGGGTGATGCAAGTACGAGAAGTGGAAAAGCTTATTTTGGTTCGTGGGGCAGTTCCCGGACCCAACGGTAGCGTAGTGCTGGTGCGCGATGCGATTAAGGAACCGGCGCAAGCCTGAGGTATTTATGAGCCAAGCTAAATCAGTCAATCTAGTTGCGGCGGAGAAGGCCTTGGGAGTGGAGCTTTTCAAGAATCGGAAAGCGAGTCAGGCCTTGCACGAGGCGGTTACGGCGTATCGTGCCAACCGTCGTTCCGGAACTCATTCCACGAAGACGAAGGGCACAGTGGATCTTTCTGGTGCCAAGCCTTGGAATCAAAAGGGTACTGGGCGTGCTCGAGCTGGATACAAAGCTTCGCCTGTTTGGCGTGGTGGAGGTGTGGCCTTTGGTCCGCATCCTCGCAGCTACCGCAAGGATGTTCCGAAAACGGTTTTGCGAACTGCTTTGCGACGTGCTTTGAGTGACTTGGCTGGGCAAGGAAAATTGCTTACGGGAACGATTCCCAGCTTAAAAGCTCCAAAGACGAAAGAACTCTTGGCTTGGTTGAAGGATGCTGGATTACCTCTTTCGGTTTTGCTGATTCTGGCGAAGCCTGAAGGAACCCTTTTGCAGGCGGCGGGGAATCTACGAGAAGTAGACGTCCGTCCCGCCCGTGAGGTGAATGCAGAAGATCTTCTGCGTCGTCAGCAGGTTTGGGTTTCGGAGGATGCTTTTGTGGAACTTGGCCGTCGTCTGCAACCGAAAGCAAAACCTGAGGTGCTCTCATGAGAAACCCAACCGAAGTTATTTTCCGACCAAGAATTTCAGAGAAGGGGACTCGTTTGGCGACAGCGCACAACCAGTACCTTTTTGAAGTGGCGCCAAACGCGACAAAGTTAGAGATTCGCCAAGCGATCACCTCCCTTTTTGGGAAAAAGGTGATTCGGGTGAACACTTTGCGTCGCAAAGGAAAGTTCCGCCGTTCTCGTCGTGGGGAACCCGGTCGGACCAATCATACGAAACGTGCGATCGTCACACTGGCCGAAGGCCAGAAAATCGAACTCGTCTAGGAATAATTATATGGCCCTAAAAGTATTTCGACCTCTGACTCCATCGCTTCGTTTTACGATGCTCCATGATTTCTCGGAGTTGACCCGTGATTCGCAGCCAGAAAAAAGCTTATTGCAGAAAAAGAACCGCACGGGTGGACGGAACGCTCATGGGCGGACGACCTGCCGCAGTCGCGGGGGTGGGCATAAAAAGAAGTTGCGGATTATTGAGTGGAATCGCCGTGCACGAACAACCGCGGGCAAGGTGGTTGGGATTCAGTATGACCCCAATCGCACCTCACGTTTAGCTTTGGTGGAATACGGGCCAAAGGATCGGGCCTACATGCTGGCCCCTGAAGGTTTATTGGTTGGGATGACGGTCATCGCTGGGATGAAAGTTGCGGCAGAGGTGGGCAATGCTTTGCCGCTTCGATTCATTCCCCAAGGGTTGCCTTTGCATAATATCGAGTTGGTCCCTGGACGTGGGGGTCAAATGGTTCGTTCGGCGGGTGCTTCTGCAATTTGTACCGCGATCGATAAGGATTATGCGTTGGTCAGACTCCCTTCGGGTGAGTTGCGACGGTTACATGCGGATTGTTACGCCACGGTCGGTCAAGTGGGCAATGTGTCGCATGAAAAAGTCAGTTTAGGAAAAGCGGGTCGCTCTCGTTGGATGGGGCGTCGTCCCCATACTCGGGGCATGGTGATGAATCCAGTGGATCATCCGATGGGGGGTGGACAAGGAAAGAGCAAGGGGGGTGGAGGTCGTCAGCATCCAGTGTCGCCTTGGGGTCAATTGGCCAAGGGATTGAAAACCCGTCACCGTCACAAGCCTTCCAGCCGATTTATTGTGGAAGATCGTAGAAAGAAGAGGTCCTCATGAGTCGTAGTCTAAAAAAAGGTCCGTTTATTGATGACCATCTGATGGAGAAGGTGCAAAAGATTGGTTCTGGAGCAAAGAAGCCGATCAAGACTTGGTCGCGCCGCTCTATGATTCCGCCTGACTTCGTCGGTCATACTTTCTTGGTCCATAATGGGAAGGTTTTCAATCCTGTCTTTGTCACTGAAAATATGGTGGGTCACCGTTTGGGTGAATTCTCGCCTACGCGTATCTTTAAGCGGCACGGTGGGCATACGGAAAAGGTGACGAAGTAATGAAGTTCTTTCTCCTTCTTGTAAGTTGCTTGGCGCCCTTTGCTTTTGGGGAAGTGCCTTCGGCGAGCAAGACGAATGAACTCCTGATGGCTCAGGCGGAAGCTCAAGCCTATCGAGAGGCGTGGAGCCAACTCCAGAGGCGGGATGAGCTTCTTGGGCTGAGTGCCTTGAGTGGGGACGTACTGGATAGCCATGACAAAGTGGTGCGACTTTCGGGTGAGTTAATTCGTGCGGAGAAAGCGCTGCAGGCCCTGATGAGCCAGGCGAAGAATGTAATGGCCAGTGCCACTGCGTGGGCGGGGGAGACCAGTCCAGTGAAGAAAGCGGCGGCGCGAGCGGAGTTTGAATCGGTAAAACGGACATGGGAAGCGCAGATGGTTGCGGGCAGCAGCCCACGAGCTCTCGCCTCTGGGGTGACGGATGCACAAATCGTGGCGGTAGATCCCGCGCAGCAGTCTTTAGTTTTGAATCTGGGAAGTCGGCAGGGCGCGCGCGCAGGGATGCCATTCCGGATCGTGCGTGGGGATCAGGTGATTGGAAATTGTCGTCTGTTGGAAGTCCGTGAACTCATTTCTGCTGGAATGACGGAAAAGCTGACGGATGGCATTCAACCCAAGGTAGGGGACCGAGTTTCGGTTCTCGCACAAAAATGAGTACAGAAATTCGCACTGCTCGCGCAGAAATGAAGTACGCGCGCATGTCCGCCTTTAAGATACGGGATATCGCCCGCTGCCTACGGGGGCTACGCGCTCCAGAAGCAGATGCCCGTTTGCGTTTTGCCCCGCAGAAATCGGCACGTCTTTTGGTGCAGACGTTGCGATCAGCGGTGGCCAATGCGGAGAACAAGCATTCGATTCCCGCCGAGAATCTCGTGGTGCATGAGATTATGGTTGGGGAAGGTCCTACTTTTCATCGTTTTCAACCGAAAGCCCGTGGCAGTGCAGGTCCGATTCGGAAGCGGACCAGCCATATTCGGATGACCTTACAGGAAGCACCGCCCGAGGCGGCCAAGGCGGAGAAAAAAGAAAAGAAAGTGGCCCGAGTGAAAGCTCCGGCAAAGGAATAAGGCGTTATGGGACAAAAGACTCATCCAGTTGGATTTCGTTTACCCCTCCGGAGGAATTGGAGCTCGGTGTGGTATGCGAATAAAAAGAATTTCCCCATTTTTCTACACGAGGACTACACCATTCGTAATTTTATTAAGAAGCGTTTGGAGAGTGCGGCAATTTCCAAGGTAGTGATTGAGCGGGCTTCGAATCGCGTGCGGGTGACCTTGCACACCGCTCGTCCCGGATTGGTGATCGGGCGTAAAGCGAGTGAGCTGGATAAGTTGCGCGAAGATACCCAAGCGCTGACGCCGAATCGGGAGTTGCTCATTGATGTGAAGGAAATTAAGAATCCCGAGTTGGACGCTCAGCTGGTGGCAGAAAATATTGCTTTGCAGTTGGAGCGCAGGGTTTCGTTCCGTCGTGCGATGAAGAAAGCTTTGCAGACCACTCTCGATTTCGGGGCGGCTGGGGTGAAGATTCGGGTTGGTGGACGTTTGGGTGGGGGAGAAATCGCGCGAACAGAGCAGTACCACGAAGGGAAAGTTCCGTTGCACACCTTGCGTGCGAATATTGATTACGGATTTGCTGAGGCCCTGACGGTGGCAGGAAAAATCGGGGTTAAAGTCTGGATCTGCCTAGGAGATGAAGCCGCTTAACTGGCGGATCTACCACTATGCCTTTACTCCCCAAACGCGTAAAATTCCGCAAAACGCAGCGCGGTAGCCGCAAGGGCTTCGCCACGCGATGCATCACTTTGGCCTTCGGCGCCTTCGGTTTACAGTCTCTGGGTCGTTGCTGGTTGACGAATATTCAGATCGAAGCGGCGCGAGTTGCGCTGACAAGAAACATGAATCGGAAGGGTAAATTGTGGATTCGGGTGTTCCCGGACAAGTCAGTTACCTCCCGCCCCCCAGAAACCCGGATGGGAAAAGGGAAGGGGCAGCCTGAGTTTTGGGTGGCAGTTATTAAGCCAGGGACTATACTTTTCGAGCTCGACGGTTTATTGGAACTTGATGCGAAGGAGTGCTTTCGGCTAGCGGCGAGCAAGCTACCGATGGCGACTCGCTTTATCACCCGTGAGAGGAGGCTAGTATTTTGAAGATTGAAGAATTTAGAGGCCTGAAAGAGGCCGAGTTGGAGCGCAAGACGGAAGAACTCCGTCGTGAGCGCTTTCAACTCCGCATCCAACAACAGTCTGGGCAGCTGGAAAAACCGACTCGTTTGCGAGAGATTCGCAGGACGATTGCTCGGATTGAAACCGCCCGCTCGGAGTCACGTTTAGCGACTCCAGAAAACGGCGCGTAATGACAACCACTCCAGAACATATCTCTGTACTGAAGGAGCTGACTGGCGAAGTGATCTCCGCCAAGATGGAAAAGACGATTGTCGTGCAGGTGGAACGCCGGATGCCTCATCCCAAGTACAAAAAAATCATCCGTCTGCGGAAAAAGTTTTATGCTCATGACGAAGAGAAAAAAGCGAAAGAGGGCGATATGGTGCGTATCGTAGCCTGTCGTCCGCTCAGCCGTCTCAAACGTTGGAATTTAGTGGAAGTGGTTAAACAGGCTGAGAGCAAAGCTGAGGTACTGGCATGATTCAAATTCGTTCCTGGATTAACATTGCAGATAACACGGGCGCTCGTCGGGCCACGATGATCGGGGTGATTGGTCGTAAGACGATGGTGGCGCGGATTGGTGATATCGTGACGGCTAACGTAAAAGAAGCGGCTCCCGATGGAACCGTGAAGAAGAGTGAAGTGGTGCGCGCGGTAATTGTGCGTACGCGCTATCCGATTCGTCGGACGGATGGATCTTATCTTCGTTTTGATAGTAACGCTGCAGTGATCATCGACAAAGATTCCAATCCGCGGGGCACCCGCATTTTCGGTCCGGTCGCGAGGGAACTGCGTGATCGGAATTTCATGAAGATTGTTTCTTTAGCCCCTGAGGTTCTCTAAAAAGTTCTATGACAACTTTTCATGTACATAAGGGAGATGAGGTTTTGGTGATTAGTGGCTCCCAACGGGGTCGCAAGGGCAAGGTGCTTGAAATTATCACGAACTCTTCAAGGGCTTTGATCGAAGGGGTGAACATGATCAAGAAGCATGTTCGGCCAACTCAAGAAAACCCGAAGGGCGGGGTGATGGAGCGTGAGGGCACGGTGCACATCTCGAATTTAAAGCTGATCTCCCGACCCAAGGGGGAGAAAGCAGTGGCCAAGAAGGGCAAAGAGAAGAAGGTTAAGGGGAAGAAGTAAGTTATGGAAAACGATCTTAAAGTTCATTATTTGAAAACAGTGGTTCCTGCGATGATCAAGATTCGTGGATACACCAACACGCACCAAGTGCCGAAGCTCGAGAAAATTGTGCTGAACTGTTCTGTGGGCTCGGCGACTGATATTAAAGTGGCCTTAGAAGATGCCTTGAACGACCTGACGATGATCACAGGACAAAAGCCGATCAAAACTCGTTCGAAAAAGAGCATCTCGAATTTCAATCTTCGTTTGCATCAAGAGATCGGCTGCAAAGTGACCTTGCGGGGTAAAATGATGTATGACTTCCTCTTGCGCTTTATTCGGGCTGCTTTGCCTAGGATTCGTGATTTTCGTGGTATCCCGAATGGTGGTTTCGATGGGCGAGGTGGATATACCCTTGGGGTAAAGGATCATTCGATTTTTCCGGAAATCGAGATTGATCGGGTAAAGCGTAATCTAGGATTTGATGTGACCTTTGTAACCTCTGGCAAAGACCGGGAAGAAACCCGCGAGATGCTGGTGCAAATGGGTATGCCTTTCATTGCGAGATCACACTCGCCAGACCAAGCCGCCAAGACCGGCAATAAGGAGACACCTCATGGCCAAGAAGTGCTGGCGGCTTAAGCAGAAGAAGAAACCAAAGTTTTCGACCCGGAAGTATAACCGGTGTTCGATTACTGGCCGTCGTCGTAGTTATATTCGGCGTTTCGGTGTCAGCCGTATTCAGTTCCGGGAAATGGCCCTGCGTGGGGAAATTCCTGGGGTGACGAAAGCGAGCTGGTAAGGAATTTATGGTAACTGATCCATTGGCAGATTTTATTACGCAGATCCGAAACGCTTCGGTCGCTGGGCTGAAAATTGTCCGCGCGAAGCATTCTCGGATGAGGGGGAATGTTTTGGCCATCTTGAAAAAAGAGGGTTTTATCGAAGATTTTGAGCTGAAGAAAGAGGGGAAGCATAGTGATTTTCATATTTCCATGAAAGTGGCCAGTGCGCGCAATGGGAAGGCGATCACCTGCATTCGTCGTTTATCCAAGCCTGGATTGCGGCGCTATGTGGGGGTTCGGGAGATTCCGAAGTATTTGGGCGGCTTGGGTGTTTCCATCCTCTCCACTCCGCTAGGAGTTCTCTCTGGTGAAGACGCTAAAAAGCAAAACGTAGGCGGGGAACTGCTCCTCGTGGTCTGGTAATATGTCCCGCATCGGCAAATCTCCTGTTCTTGTACCCGCGAACGTAAAGGTCTTCCTTGAGGGGCGTCGCTTCCGTGCGGAAGGCCCTTTGGGTAAGCTCGGGATGGAACTTCCCCCTAAGGTCACAGCTAAGCTGGAAGCGGGTGTCGTGCATATCGTGCGAGATTCGGATGAGCGGATAGCGCGGTCGATGCACGGATTGGCGCGTAGCTTGGTGAATAATTTAGTTCAAGGAGTAAGCACGGGATACGTCAAGAAGATGGAGATCCACGGGGTCGGCTTTAAGGCGAATCTTCAGGGCAAGAAATTGGTGCTTAACCTAGGAAAATCGCATCCGATTGAATATCCTGTGCCCGACACGATCAAGATCACGGTTACGGACAACACTCGTTTGACCGTGGAAGGTCCGGATAAGCAGTTGGTTGGAGCAGTTTCAGCTGATATCCGTGGTTACCACCCGCCTGAGCCTTACAAGGGCAAAGGGGTGCGTTATGTGGGTGAGATCATCCGCCGCAAGGAAGGGAAGACCGCGCAAAGCAAGTCCGCCTAAACTTTTATGCCTAATCCAGCCCAGCATCGTCGGGAACGTCGTATTCGAATTCATAAACGCATTCGTTTGCGTTTGCGTGGAGAGGCGACCAAACCCAGATTGTGTGTCTCTTTCAGCGGTAAACATATTTATGCTCAGGTGATCGATGATTCCGCGGGTAAGACTCTGGTAGCGGCTTCGAGTTTAGAAGAAGGACTGAAAAAATCGATCCGTGCGAATGTGGCTGGGGCCGCCAAGTTGGGACAAGCGGTGGCCGAGCGCGCCTCAAAAAAAGGGGTTTCCGATGTGGTGTTTGATCGCGGTGGTTTTCTCTACCATGGCAAAGTGAAAGCTTTTGCCGAAGCGGCGCGTACCGCCGGCTTAAAATTCTAAAGAGGTATATTGATGAGCACTGTTCCCCCTAATGAAAACAAAGACCTTATCAAAGAGGTCGAAGTAGCACCTGAAAAAGCGTTTTCAAAAACGTCTGAATTTATTCCAAAATCGGAGCCAGCGGTACGGCGTGATCGCACTCGGACTCCGTCCGATATGTTTGAGAAGGTTGTTTTCGTCAATCGTTGCGCCAAGGTGGTCAAAGGTGGGCGTCGTTTCAGCTTTAGCGCTCTTTTGGTCGTGGGAGATAAGAAAGGCAAGGTTGGGGTAGGATTCGGTAAGGCGCGGGAGGTTGCGGAAGCGATCCGCAAAGGCACGGAAAACGCTAAAAAGAATCTCTACACCTACAACATCGGGCCGAGCACTCTCCCTCATGAGGTCAATGGAGTGTTTGGTGGGGGTCGTGTTCTACTTCGTCCCGCTTCTTTGGGAACGGGATTGATCGCGGGTGGCGGAGTACGCTCTGTTTTGGAAGCGGCCGGGGTGAAGGATGTTTTGGCCAAGTCGATGGGCTCGAGTAACCCCGCCAATGTGGTTAAGGCGACGGTAGATGCCCTTTCGCGTCTTCGGACCCGCACCCAGATTCTTGAATCTCGCGGAAAGAAACGTGCGCCTCGTCCGGTGCAGGAGGTAGCGGTATGAGTACGACCTCTCCTCGTCCTGGAGCCCGCCACCGTCGGAAACGCCTCGGTTCAGGTGAATCGTCGGGCAAAGGAAAAACTTCTGGTAAGGGTCATAAGGGACAAAAAGCTCGTTCGGGAGGCAGCCTGCGTTTGGGATTCGAAGGAGGTCAGATGCCTTTGATCCGACGTATTCCGAAGCGGGGTTTTAATAATGCGGTTTTCACCATTCGCTACGCCCATGTGAATTTGGATGGGCTCGATGTATTTTCGGATGGTGCGAAAGTTAACGAAGAAATTCTCCGTTCCCACGGCTTGGTCAAGGGGGATTGGGAAGGGGTTAAGATTCTGGGTGGCGGAAAGCTGAAACCAAAAAATCTCACCCTCGAGGTGCATGCGGCCAGTACATCGGCCAAAAAAGCGCTTGAGGCGGCGGGTGCGAAAATCACCCTGCTGAAGAAATAGGCCCTGAGGGGTCTCTGACGGGCCATGCTCCACGCCCTTTTAAATTGCTTCAAGATCCCTGAGTTACGTCAGCGGATCATCTTCACCCTTGCCCTGATCGTAGTGGTGCGGATCGGTGCCTCGATTCCTTGTCCTGGGATTAACCCGGTGGTCTTGGGTGAGTTTTTCCGGTCGGTAGTGGATCAGCAGGATCAGGGAAGTGTCATTGGGCTCTTTAATCTTTTCAGTGGTGGTGCGCTAGAAAATTGCGCGATCTTTTCACTGACGATCATGCCTTATATCAGTGCGAGCATTGTCATGCAGTTGGCTACGGGGGTAATTCCTTCGCTAGGTAAACTGGTGCGGGAGGAGGGGGGTCGGCAAAAGATCACCCAGTACACTCGTTGGGGCACGTTGATTCTTTGCGTCGTACAGGGATATTTGCTGGCGGTTAGTTTCGAGAGCCCATCCCAAATCCCAATCTTTTCAGGTATCGATCAGGTAATTCAGCGACTAGGGCCGCTGGTGGCGGAGCCTGGAATTGGTTTTCGGATTATCACAGTGATCACATTGACGGCGGGCACGATGCTCCTGATGTGGATTGGGGAGCAAATTACCGAAAAAGGTATCGGCAACGGTATTTCCATCATTATCACTATCGGGATCGTAGCGCGCTTGCCTGCAGCTTTGGTGGCTGGATGGCAGGTTTTCGTTCCTCCCGCGGGCAGTGGGCGTGAGCCGATTAGTCCCTTCGTTCTCTTTCTTTTGCTGGCATTTCTTTTTACGGTGATCGCCTCGACGATCTCGTTGACGCAGGCCTTGCGGAAGGTGAGTGTGCAGTACGCCAAACAGGTTCGCGGAAATCGGGTTTATGGCGGGCAGACCTCTTTTCTTCCTCTCAAAGTTAATTACGCTGGGGTGATGCCGATCATCTTCGCCAACGCAATTCTGCTTTTTCCCGCGAGTATCTTAGGGTTCCTCTTTCCTGGTTCACCGACGGCCAACCGCATCTCGGCTGCTTTGGCCAGTGGATCACTCCACTATGTGCTTTATGCAGGGATGATATTTTTCTTCTCCTACTTCTGGGTGGCGATGGTTTTCAACCCGATACAAATTGCTGATGATATGAAGCGGCATGGTGGCTTTATCCCTGGAGTACGTCCTGGAGAGACAACGGCGCAATTTCTGGATTACTCAATGACGCGGTTGACCTTTGCCGGAGCAATTTTCTTAACGGCTTTGGCTGTCTTGCCGATGATTGTGCAGAATTTCCTCGGTGTTCCTAGTATTACGGCTCAGTTTTTCGGTGGCACGGGACTTCTGATCATTGTCGGGGTGATGCTGGACACGATGCGGCAGGCGGAAACTTATCTACTACAAAGGCATTACGATGGGTTTTTAAAGAAGGGCCGGATCAAGGGGCGTAGCGTCAGTGGTCCAGGTTCCACCTCGGGTGCAATTTCTGAGCGGCAGATTGCTTGGCTTCTTGTGATCATCGCGATCATCGCATTGGGCGGTATCGTTATCACTCTTCGCTAAGGCCCCTTGGGCCATGGCGACGATTCCGATCAAGGATGCGGCGGGGATCGTAGGGATGCGGGCCAGTTGTCGTTTGGCTCGTAGGATTCTAGAGGAGTTAGTCCTTCGTTTAGAGCCCGGCCGGACCACGGTGGAGGTAGATGAGTGGGCGGGACAGGTTATCAATCAGTACGGAGCGCGGAGCGCTTTTTTTGGGTATCGCAAGTTTCCTGGACAACTTTGTATTTCCGTAAATGAGGAAGTAGTTCATGGGATTGGCGGGCCGAGGCGGTTGGCCTATGGGGACGTGGTGAAGTTGGATGTAGGCATTCTGTTGAATGGCTGGGTAGGGGACACAGCAACAACCGTGGGGTTGGGTGCGATTACTCCTGCTCGCCAGAAGTTACTTGAGCGGACGCAGGCTTCGTTGCATGCGGGGATCCAAAAGGCGAGAAGTGGCGCTCGGTTGGGAGAAATCAGTCACGCGGTGGAAACAACGGTCAAGGCAGCTGGATATAGCGTGGTGAAAGAGTTCGTTGGGCACGGGGTGGGAAGGAAACTCCATGAGGAACCGCAGATCCCCAATTTCGGTCGAGCCAACTCAGGGCCTATTCTTCGTCCTGGAATGACCTTGGCAATCGAGCCGATGGTCAATGAGGGGATCGATGAGGTACGGATTTTGAAGGATGGATGGACCGCAGTGACCGCAGATCGGCGGGATTCAGCTCACTTCGAGCATGTTATTTTGATTACTGAGGGTGAGCCCGAGATTTTGACTCAAATATCCTAGGGATGTGAGTAGGAAGCGGTGGGCCCAGGTGGGCGGATCGAGGATTGGCCGAAGCCAATGAGTTACTTTTTCTCGCGATGAAGAGTGTAACGACGAAGAAAGGGGTTGAACTTTCTGAGTTCGATCCGCTCTTTCTTTAGCTTCTTGTTGCGAGTGCCGAAATAGCGGGACGGGGGCTTTCCCTCGGCACGGGCTTCAGTGCATTCTAAGATAACTTGCTCACGCATTAGACAAACACAGTAACGGATCCGGTCTTTGGGGTCAAGGCTTGAGCATATTCGCTCCCCGCTCGGCAAAGCGGTTTGGGCGGGAGCTGGCTTGGGCGGGGGGGGCCCGTCGGATTGGTTCAGCTGGGCCCATGCTCATGAATCCCTTAAGAATGAAGACATCGACCCACATATCAGCCTGCGGTTCGTAGGCGCGGTAGGGTGCAAACTCGCCATAAAACCGGTACTGCTGATTCTTATCGTCCTCTGGTTTGGGTAGGAAGGCATGAGGGGTAGGGCAAAGGTTGGGGGTTCCTTCGATGGCGATCCAAGTGGCTTGTCGCCAGGACTGGTTTTCTTTGCGCACCCACCCCCAACCGCAGTAGTCCTCCACGATAGTGCGTTGGGCGATAAGGTAGGGTCCATCGGTTCGGCCGTGCTTGGCAGGAGTATGGGCGGCGCGAAGAGTCGCACGCATTACCTTTTCGGTGATAGGTGGGCGGACTTCTTCCTCCGATTCTTCGGCGGGTACTTTTTCTTCTGGAGTAGGTTCGGTCACCAGTGATGTGGCAGGATTGGTGGAGGAGGCGGAGCTGGAGCGAAGAGGCAGGGGAGGAGCGAAGCAGAGGCAGGGCAGAAGTGTGATGAGGACGAAAGTGGCTAGAAGGCCCATGTGCCGCCTTTTCCAGTGGAGAGCTTGGGGATTCCCCCTTCGCTGTAGTCGGTTTTTCCAACGGCACCGATCATGGGACGACCGACAATCATTCGCCAGCGTTGGGAAAATTCCTCGCCCGAGTGGCAGCCGTAGCTGATACATTCCGCATCGGAGGTAAAACTCTTCCCTGAGATTTGGTCGAGGTCATCGACATGAACGACGAGAGGTTCGAGGGCGCCCCCATCGACTCGGTTGCTGTAGTCGAACATCCAGCACTTCTTATTGGAGTGACCGAAATACTCGAGGCGGGATATTTTGGGTTTTTCTTTGGAGCCGTCTCGGCGCAAGAGAGTAAAGAGTTGAGCCTTGTTATCAAAGTAGATTGGGGTGATTCCCGCCTTTAGGCCACGCTCTTCGAGAATCTTAAGGTAGTCATCTTGATCTTCTTGAGAGCGGCGTTGATAACTTGGACGAAAAACCAGCCAGACAATTTGATCTGTGGGCGCAATGGTGAGTTGCAGTTCTTTGGCGCGCAGGATGGCGGAGTCGATAAAGTTACCCCAGTACTTATCGTGGGAAGCGGTACGATATCTTTCGAAGGAGCGTAGGGCGGGTCCTCCGGAGATGAGAACGATGTCGTGGGCCTGTGCGGTGGGTGCCGCAAGGGCTAGCAGGGCAAAAGAGAGCCAGAATCGCATTGGGTGAGAGTACTTTCGTCGATCGATGGGCTCAAGCGATGAAGAGAAGGTGATTTGGCGTTGACCACAGGATGCTGAACCGCAATCCTTTACGCGTATGGTTAAAAATACTCCAATCACGGTGGCCCGCGGAGATGGGATCGGTCCTGAGATCATGGAAGCGACCTTAAGTATTCTCAAGGGTGGTGGGGCACGGTTGGAGATCGAAGAGATTGAGATTGGAGAGAAGGTTTATTTGAGGGGTAACAGTGCGGGGATTGAAGATTCGGCTTGGGATTCTCTTCGACGGACGAAGGTATTTTTAAAGGCACCGATTACGACCCCGCAGGGTGGGGGTTACAAAAGCTTGAACGTGACGACGCGCAAGGCGTTCGGGCTTTATGCCAACATTCGTCCCTGTATTGCTTACGCGCCTTACATTCGGACAAAGCACCCTGGAATGGATGTAGTGATTGTTCGGGAGAATGAGGAGGACACCTATTCGGGCATTGAGCACCGGCAGACGCATGATGTGATGCAGTGTCTGAAACTGATTAGTCGTCCAGGCTGCGAGAAGATTGTGCGTTATGCCTTTGAGTACGCGCGGGCTTATGGCCGCAAAAAAGTCACCTGCTTTATTAAGGACAACATCATGAAGATGACTGATGGTCTTTTTCATCAGGTGTTTGATGAGATTGGGGCGGAGTATGGGGAGATTGAGAAGGAGCACTGGATTGTGGATATCGGGGCGGCGAAGTTGGCGGACACTCCTGAATCGTTCGATGTCATCGTCATGCCGAACTTGTACGGGGATATTCTTTCGGATGTGGCGGCGCAGATTGCGGGGTCGGTTGGTTTGGCGGGTTCGGCCAACATTGGGGATGGGTGCGCGATGTTTGAGGCGATTCACGGGTCGGCTCCGCGAAGAGCGGGCCAGAACTTGGCGAATCCGTCGGGATTATTTCTGGGTGCGGTACAGATGCTGGTGCACATCGGTCAGGCGGATGTGGCGGAAAAGGTGCATAACGCTTGGTTGAAAACGATTGAGGATGGAGTTCACACCTACGACATTTTCAAAGAGGGCGTGAGTAAGGAGAAAGTGGGGACGAAGGAGTTTGCCGCAGCGGTGGTGGCAAGGATTGGGCAAAAGCCGAAGCATTTGAAGCCGGTGGACTATAGCAAGGCTCCGTCTCGGCCTCTAACCACGCGACCTGCTTACAAACGGGATAGTTCGAAGAGAGAGTTGGTGGGTGTAGATGTATTTGTATGTTGGCCGACAGGAACGATGGAGGAGCTGGCGAAGAAGTTGCAGCCTTTGGCTGGGGATGGTTTGAAGTTAGAATCGTTGTCGAATCGCGGGATGAAGGTTTGGCCTGATGGGCATAAGGAGACGTTCACGGTGGATTCGACGGCTTGTCGGTTTCATCTCCCGGAGGGTAAAGGATCAATTCCCCATACGGCGGTGGTCAAATTGTTGGAGAGGATGACTCAGGCGGGAGTGGAGTTTGTCAAAACGGAGGGGTTATATAATTTCGACGGTAAAGCAGGCTTTGCTAAGGGGTAGAAATTTTTGGGGCAGGGGGCGGCAGGGTGAGGGAATTACTGTTCGCTCCAGAGGAAGTGACGGTTACGAAGGTCTTCGATTTTCCTAGTGAAGGCGGCTTGGTTCGGGCCTCCAGCGTTTTCAAGAATTCTGTATATGGCTAAGGCCCCTCGGAAGTCACCCTTTTTCTCTTGGATGCGAGCGGCTTCCGCTCCAGCGCGAGCGAACCAGAGATATTCGGGCTGAGTAGGATTTGCGGCGGGAGAACCCAGTCTCGCATAGAGAACATCGAGGTAGGCTTGAAGGGCGTCTTCGTCCCGGCCGAGCTGTTCGAGACACTTGCCACGAATAAATCCTGCCTCGTTTTTATCTGAGGCATCGGCAGCGGGGCTAGCGAGAAGAGCGGACGCGGTGGAAGTGGCGCGCTCAAGGCTGGCCCGATCGTTTCCTCCAAGTGCGAATTCGCAGGCGAGTCGACGTTTGGTTATCTCGACCCAAGGGCGTTGGTCGGGATTGCGGTTGGCGAGTAGGGAGCTGGCGATTTGTAGCCCTCCTGCGTAGTCGCCTGAAGCTCGGCAGGCGTCGATCTCAGCGAGACGGGCGTCGAGGCGCAGAGGCGAGGCCTCAGGAAGTGCGCGAAAAAGTTTTACCGCTTCTTCGGGATTGCCTAGAGCGAGGGCACTAAGTCCTGCGTAGTAGAGAGCGTCGTCGGCGAGTGGATCTTTGGGGAACTTGGCTGCCATTTCACGAAAAGCTGTAAGGGACTCCCCATGATTTCGTTCTTCGTAGTGGGTTTGGGCAATCTGGAAAGCGAGAGCGGGAGCGAGGGTGCTGGTGGGAAAGCGAGCGAGGATTTTCGCGAACTCGGTACGGGCTTGGGCTCCAGTGAGTTCGCGCGATCGGAGGCGGGCTTCAATACCTGAGGCCATGGCTTGGGGAAGAAGAGGGGAATTGGGAAACTGCTTTTCGAATTCAGCAAAAGCAATTACGGCAGCGGGGTAGTCTCCGGTACGAAGAAGTGAGCTGGCTCGGCGTAAAGTGGCTTCAGGTTGAAGAGAATCGGCGCCAGGAAGCTTAGCGACTTCCGCGAGGGCGGATCGACTGGCAGCGGAGTCGCCTTTGGACTCGAGCATTCGTCCGCGTTCAAGGGCTAGGGCGGCGCGACGACTGCTTTCGGGATAACGTTTGGTAAAAACTTCTTCCAAGCGGAGGAAAGAAGGGGGATCGGGTTGGCGGGCGGCGGAAAGGGCGGCATTGAAAAGTGCATTTTCGGCAGACGTGGAGTCGGGGGCAGTTTGAGCGGCCTGCTCCCAGAGAGAGGAGGCTTCGCTATGCTTGCCTTCTTGGGTAAGAAGATCTGCGAGGGCGGCGCGTCCTTGATAAATGATCTGGGGTGAAAGATTCTCACGGCTAAGTAGAGAACGGATTTGTTCACGAGCGGCTGGTTGTTGTCCTTGTTTAAGTAGAGCTTCCGCGAGGAGAAGTTGGGCGCCAGGAACTGCGGGGGAGGCTGGATAGGTTTTGATTAATGTATCGAGATCAGCGGCAGCGGCTTCGGCATTTCCCGCGTCGAGGGTGGTGGCAGCAAGGAGAAGGAGGCCAGGGGCAAAGCGACCGCGCTTCTCGTCGTCGCCTTCTCGCTCACGAATCGAGTCACGCAGGTGGAGGGTGGCGGTGGGGAGGGCTTGGGAAGCCTGGGAGGAGGAAAGGTACTCACGCACTGCGGTGAGATAGGTCTCGGGTTCGCCCCCTTGATCAAGTGCTTTCTCAAAATCGGTGGTGGCATCTGCGGGTTTGTCGCGGGCGCGGTCGATACGCCCTATGGCCATCCAAGCTTGGGCGAGAACGTCACGGGTAACGCCAGCTCCATCGGAGATGACTTTACGAAGTAGTTCGAGGGCTTCATTGGGCTTGCCGCGGGTGGTGAGAATCTCGGCGTTCCAGTAGCGAGCTTCGGCTTGAACGGGGGCCGGGGTGGTTTCAGGGAAGGTGGATAGTTCTTTTTCCGCTTCATCGGGTTGGCCTTCGGCAAGGAGAGCTTTGACGAGAAGGAGACGAGCAGAGTCTTGGCCTGGCTCTTTAAGTATTTCTCGTAGCTCTTTGATTCCTAAAGAGCGTTCGTTTTGATTGAGATAAGCGGTGGCGAGGCCGAGTTTAATTTGGGAAGCGAGTGCTGGGGTGAGATCTTTCGACTTTAGCTCTTTCCAATTTGTGGCGGCTTCTTTCCAGCGACCGAGTTCGGACAGAGAAGAGGCGCGAACGAGGCGGCATCGGATATCGAGTTCGGTGGGAGGAGTTTTTGGCAAGGCGGTGAGAGCTTCGTCGGGGCGGTGATCACTGAGGAGCGCTTCTGCGAGGAGAAGTTGAGCATAGGGCTGAGGGGTGGAGTTATTTTTGGTTAGATAGGTGCGCAATCGGGGGATGGCGTCTCGGCCCAGTCCGTCCTGGATCATGACCTCGGCGGTGCGGAGTTCTTTGGGCAACTCGGCGGCCGTGGCGGTGACGACAAGAACGAAGGGCAGAACGACAAAAAGAAGCTGAGGGAGTCTTTTCATTTCTGAGTGAAGATACGAGCGGTGAGACTTTCTGTGCAGAGAGCAATAGCCGCGGGCGGTCCTGAGGCGATGAGGCGACCGCCTTCGTTTCCTCCTCCTGGCCCGAGGTCGAGGATATGATCGGCGTGGCGAATGATGTCGGGGTGATGTTCCACGACGATGAGGGTATGGCCAGATTGGCATAAATCGAAGAAAACTGAGAGGAGTCGCTCCACTTCGGAAAGGTGAAGTCCGGTGGTGGGTTCGTCGAGCAGGTAGATGGAGGGACCTGAGATGCGGTGGGCGAGGGCGGAGGCGAGGCGGACGCGTTGGGCCTCTCCCCCGGAAAGTCGTTCGGCGGACTGACCGATGGGTAGGTAGCCGAGTCCGACCTTTTGCAAGGCGGTGAGAGCTTCGGCGAGATTTGGAATCGGGCGGAGGAGGTGGAGGGCGCGATCGACGGAAAGATTTAGAATATCGGCGATGGAGTGACCGCGGTAGGTGATGGCAAGGGTTTCGCGGTTATAGCGGAGACCTCCGCAGGTTGAGCACGGTGCGATGGCTTCGGGGAGAAGCTGAAGTTGAACGGCGATTTCTCCGTGGCCTGAGCAGGTTTCACAGCGACCCCCGCGAAGGTTAAAGCTGAAGCGGGAGGGACCAAAGCCGCGGGCTTTGGCGGCAGGTAAGGTAGCGAAAAGTTGGCGGAGATCATCGAAGACTCCGAGAATAGTGAGGGGATTGGAACGGGAGAGTCGTGGGAGGGGTGTTTGATCGATGACAAGGGCGCGGGAGACAAGATGGGCGCCCTCGAGCTGGGTAAAGTGTCCTGGGGTGGGGGCAGAGTTGGGTCCACCGAAGTGGCGAAGGAGAGCGGGAGCGAGTGTATCAAAAATAAGAGTACTTTTACCCGAGCCACTTACCCCTGTGACGCAGGTGAGGAATCCGAGGGGAATGGAGGCGTCGACATTCTTAAGGTTATGGGCTGAGGCCCCACGGAGGTGGAGCCAGTCGCGAGGATGAAAGGGGCGGGGCGGGAAGGAGATCTTTCTACGACCTGAAAGAAATGCACCTGTGAGTGAGTCGGTGCGATTGGCAATTTCCTTAGGAGTACCTTGAGCCACAAGGTGGCCTCCTTCGGAACCTGCGCCGGGTCCGAATTCGATGAGGTGGTCGGCGCGTCGGAGCGTTTCTTCGTCATGCTCGACGAGGATGAGAGAGTTTCCAAGGTCGCGGAGATGAAAGAGGAGGTCGAGGAGTCGAGAGTGATCGGTGGGGTGAAGACCGATGCTGGGTTCATCGAGCACGTAGAGGACTCCAGTGAGGCCGCCGCCGACTTGGGTGGCAAGGCGTGCACGGCGGGACTCCCCCCCGGAAAGAGTGTCCATGGCACGATCGAGGGTGAGGTATCCGAGACCGAGTTGTTGAAGGAAACCGAGACGCTGTAGAAGTGCTTTTCGAAGGGGTTCGAAGGCGTGGGCGGAGGGACCGGTGTTCGGGGTAAGCTGTGAAAGCCACTCTTGGGCATGGGAAATGGAGAGAGCGCAAAAAGAGGCGATATCCTGACCTTGGCCTGCAAGACCGCCAAGGGTGACGGAGAGAGACGGGGGGGCGAGGCGTTTTCCATTGCAGGCAGTGCAAAGAGTAGGAGTAAAGAAACGGCGGAGTCGAAGGCGTGCTGGTTCGGATTTGAGGCTGAGGAACTGGCGTTGAAGTTCGGGAACAAGGCCTTCGAAGGGTTTTTTTAAAGAAGCGACGCGTCCCTTGGAGCCGTGGAGGAGAAATTTCTTGGCGGAAGTTGGCCATGAAGAAAGTGGGGTAGCGGAATCGATTTTTAAGTGGGCTGAGAGTTGGCGTCCGAGAGTGCGGTAGAAGGCGCGCATTTTCGGATGAGCGCGATTCCAAGGGGCGACGGCACCCCGATCGAGACAGAGAGATGGGTTAGGTAGAATTTTGTTTGGATCGGGCGCAAGGAGGGTGCCAAGGCCTGAGCAGGTGGGACAGGCACCTTCTGGGCTGTTGAAGGAGAAGTGGCGTGGGGTGAGGCGGGGAGCGCGGTATCCGGTTTCAGGATCCTCGGGCTCGGTAGAAAAAGTAAGATCGGGAAGCTTGAGAAGAGTGGAGAAGTCGGGCGAAGTGAAAGCGACTTTGAAACGGCCTTGGCCGAGGCGGAGGGCGAGTTCAATCGAATCAGCGAGGCGAGCTTGAGCTGAGGATTGAAGAACGATTCGGTCGATGACGAGTTCGAGGAGATCAGTTTCTGTGGGAAGGGTGGAAATCTCGACGAGTTGGTTCTTATGGCGAGCGCGGAGAAAACCTTCTTTTTTTAAGCGAGAAGGGTCGGCGGCTTGGATGGGAGAGAGGATGACGGCAGGGCGACCTGCGCCTTCTTGGATAATCTGTTCGACGATCTCTTGGGGCGAGGAGGAGCGGAGGGGGCGACCTGTTTTTGGGTCGTGCGGGGTACCATTTGTCGCGAAAAGAATACGGAGGTGATCGTGGATCTCGGTCGAGGTGGCGAGAGTGGATCGGGCGGAGCTGTTGGAGTGGTGTTGCTCGACTGCGAGAGTAGGGGAAAGGCCTTCGATGGAATCGATGGCGGTAGCGGGGAGACGTTCGAGGTGTAGGCGGGCGTGGGCGGAGAGGCTTTCGAGATAGCGCCGTTGCCCTTCGGCATAGATGGTATCGAAAGCGAGGGAGGATTTTCCTGAGCCTGAGGGACCAGTGAAGACTACGAGTTGATGACGTGGAATATCAACGGAGAGATTGGCGAGATTGTGTTGCCGTGCTCCTCGGATGCGAAGCCACTCGACAGGACGGATCACGGACGGGCCAGATGGGGCCCCAGAATCGGGCTTAGGCAGCCGCGACGGGGGTTGGATCGACGTGGATGCGACGATTGCCTTTATCGAAGCGAACCTGGCCGTGGGAGAGAGCGAAGAGGGTGTGATCGCGGCCCATGCCGACATTGGCGCCTGCATGGAAGCGGGTGCCGCGTTGGCGGATGATAATGGATCCTGCGGGAACTGTTTCCCCGCCGAAGCACTTGACGCCAAGACGTTGACTGCGGCTATCGCGTCCGTTGCGAGTCGATCCCTGTCCTTTCTTATGGGCCATTTTAGAGTTCTCCCTTTATTTACCGACGGAAATCTTCTGAATTTTTACTTTGGTACGGGCTTGGCGATGGCCCACGGTGCGGTGGTATCCTTCGCGACGACGGTATTTGAAGGCGATGACCTTGGGGGCGCGATCGTGGATTAGGACTTCTGCAGTGACTTTGGCGCCCGAGACATTCGGCTTACCGATTTTAACATCGGCATCATCGATCAAGAGAAGGACATCGGAGAACTCGGTAGAAGTTCCTGGAGCGGCGGTGAGGCGTTCGATCTCCAAGGTTTCGCCTTCGATGACCTTGTACTGTTTTCCTCCCGTACGAATGACGGCTACTTTTGCCATAAGGGGAAAGAGTATCGGAAAGTAAGGTGTTGGGCAAGGCGGGACTTTTTCTAGCCGAAGGGACGCGATTATGTCCACGTCGTTCACGCAAAGGTCGCAAAGGACGGGAAGGGGTGGGATAGAGGTTTTAGGGGCGGACTAACTGGGGAGTTTGGGTGCGGTTTTAAAAGCGGAGCGGATGAGGAGGACATCGTCGTGACGGGCTCGGCGACGTTGATAGCGTTTATCGACTTCTTCGATGAGTCGTTCCCAGGTTTCCGTGCTGAGGAGTTTTGGGGTTTCCCATTTTTCCGCGCTTTTTTCTTTCCGTTGCCAGCGAACGACACCCGAGAAAAGAGAGACGCGGTAGGTGGTCTCTGGACGGTCGCCTTCGGCCTTATCGGTCCATTCCATGCAGCGGCGCATGGGGAGTAACTCAGAGCTCGCCGCGGGCGACGGATTCGCGAGCGAGGCGGGCGGCTTCTTTGACGCGTTCTTTTTCGGCTTTGGTGGTCCAATCGTCCCACGATTTTCCGAAGGCGGTATCTTCGCCAGTGAAGTGAACAGCAGTTATGGTGTCGGCTGGGACGATCTGGGGGATGGAATCTTTGCCATGCACGACGAAGAGGTGAACTTGGCCAGGGTTCTCATCGTAGCGGAAAACAAAGCCGATAATTTTTTTACCGTCGTTTAGGTCGAGGGTAATGTCTCCGCGGTAGTCGAAAGCGGTAGCTAGGGCGTTTTGGCGGGATGCGGCATCGGTGCAGGGGAGGGTGGTGTGTTCGATGGAGCCAGGTTTATGGGAGGGGAGGGCATGTTTATCGGCTTGGGGCATAAGAGGAGGGGGGGTGGACCGACGGTGGGGTCAAGTTCCGTAGGCGATGGCAGCTTTGACGGTGCGGGCGAATCCTGGGAGAGAGCCGAAGGTGTCGTCGACGGAGCTGGCTTCGTATCCGCAGTGCACCATGCAGTCGCGGCACTTCACGTTGCCACTTTTCTGCCCATAATTTTCCCACATGGTATCGGACATCAGTTCTTTGAAGGTAGGGACGTAGCCGTCTTGCAGGAGATAGCAGGGTTTCTGCCAACCGAAGACGTTATAGGTGGGGTTGCCCCAAGGGGTGCAATCGTAGTCGACGTTGCCTTGGAGGAACTCGAGGAAGTTAGGGGAGAGATTAAACTTCCAAGATTTTTTGCGGCCTTTAAGAATTTCTTGGAAGAGTTTCTTGGTACGTTCGCGACCCAAGAAATGTTCCTGATCGGGTGCTTTTTGGTAGCTGTAGCCTGGGGAGAGCATCATGCCCTCGACGTTCAGTTTCATCATGGCATCAAAAAATTCGCGGACGCGAGCGGGATTGGTGCCTTCGAACAGGGTGGTATTGGTGGTGACGCGAAATCCGCGGGCGACGGCTTCCTTGATGGCTTCGATGGCGACTTGGTAGGTGCCATCGCGACAAACGGCGGCATCGTGTTCGGGTTCGAGACCATCCATGTGGATGCTGAAGGTGAGGTATTTTGTGGGTTTAAAGAGATCGAGCTTCCGCTTGAGGAGAAGTGCGTTAGTGCAAAGGTAGATGTACTTTTTGCGGGCGACGAGGCCTTCGACGATCGAATCGATCTCGGGATGAATAAGAGGTTCGCCGCCAGGGATGGAAACCATGGGGGCGCCGCACTCGTCGGTGGCGTCCCAGCACTGTTGGGGGGTGAGGCGTTTATTAAGGATGTGATCGGGATACTGGATTTTACCGCAACCTGCGCAGGAAAGGTTACAGCGGAAGAGGGGCTCGAGCATAAGGACAAGCGGATACCGTTTGACCCCACGCAACTTCTGCCCGAGTACGTAGGAGGCAACTGTCCAAGCTTGGCTAACAGGAACTGGCATAAGAGAAGGAATGAGGCTACAAATCTACAGAGCTTTGTCAACGGATGACGAAAAAACATATAAAATGTATAAAATACTAAAGAACAGCGGCTTATGAATATCGGCATTCTCCAGCTCAATTTTACGATCGGGGATTTTCAGAAAAACGCGGACAAAGTGGCCCGCGCTTATGGGGAGGCGGTCGAGTTGGGCGCGGAATTGGTGGTGGCTCCTGAGCTTGGTCTTTGTGGTTATCCGCCAAGGGATTTGCTCAATCGAGCTGATTTTTTAGAAGGGCATGATCGTGGGGTACGGGAGTTAGCCAAAAGGGTTGGGAAAGTCCCCTTGCTGATGGGTGGGATTGAGAAATCGACCAAGAAAGAGGGCCGGCCATTGCACAATGTGGCGTTTCTATTTGAGAAGGGAAAAGTGCGGGTGGTGGCACGGAAGCGCCTTTTACCTACCTACGATGTATTTGATGAGGACCGATATTTTGAGCCTGGGGAAAAGGTGGCCCCCGTGCGGATCGGCGGTCGGCAGGTGGGGGTGACGATTTGTGAAGATATTTGGAATGATGAGGATGTCTGGATGGAGCGGAGGTACTTAGCTGATCCGGTAAGGGAATTAGCAAAAAAAGGCATAGATCTCCTGATCAATCTCTCGGCATCGCCTTGGCATCAAGGCAAAGAAAAGACGCGGTACCGTTTGTTAGAGAGGGTAGCGAAGAGGGAGAATATTCCTGTGGTGCAGGTCAATGCGGTGGGGGGGAATGATGAACTTGTTTTTGATGGGCAAAGCCTCGTTTTGAGTAAGCGAGGCAAACTTTTGAGTATGGGATTGGCTTTTGGTGAAGAGGTGAAAGTGGTAGGGTTGGATGGGCAGGAGAAAAAAATAGAGTGGGCCAGTGAAGAGGAGCAGATTTTTAGCGCACTGGTTTTGGGAACGAGAGATTATTTGGGGAAGTGTGGTTTCCAGGAGGTGGTGCTGGGATTAAGTGGGGGAATCGATAGTGCGTTGACTGCGGTGATTGCGGCTGAAGCTCTGGGAAAGAACAAGGTGTTGGGGGTGGCGATGCCGAGTCGATATTCCAGTCAAGGCAGCTTAGAGGATGCTGAATCTCTGGCCCGGGCCTTGGGGATTCGGTATGAAAAAATCTCCATTGAGGAGCCCTTTGTCGCGACGTTGCGCTCAATCACGCCGGCGCGAGAGGGGCGAAGTGGGGGTTTGACTGAAGAGAATTTACAGTCGCGCCTTCGGGGAGTGATTCTTATGGGGATTTCGAATGACTCTGGGCGCCTCCTCCTGACTACGGGAAATAAAAGTGAACTGGCAGTAGGGTACTGCACTTTATATGGGGATATGTGCGGGGCGCTGGCGGTGATTGCGGATGTGCCCAAGACGTTAGTCTACCGAATTGCGCGATGGATCAATCGGGATCGGGAGATTATTCCAAAAAGTTCGATTGAGAAGGCGCCGAGTGCGGAGCTGCGGCCCGATCAGAAGGATCAGGATAGTTTGCCTTCGTATGAAGAGTTGGACCGAATTTTAGAGAGCTATGTGGTGAACGAGGGTTCGATTCGGGGGATGGTAAAAAAGGGGATTGCTCGGCCACTGGCGGAGGAGATCGTGAGAAAGATTGATCTTTCGGAGTACAAGAGGAGGCAAGCGGCGCCTGGGTTGAAGGTGACAACGAAAGCATTTGGGGTGGGCCGGCGAATTCCTTTGGCTCAACGGTTTGATCCGCGTGTTTCCAATTAATAATCGCCAGAAATATTATTCTGGCACGGAGCGTGTTTTTCTTGAGGGGTGGCGCGGATACGGGCGGGGAGGGATGGAGGCGGAAAATCTATGTCTTTTCATGAGACCCCCGAGTTCTCGCCGCAACCACTCCGGGGATAAGCCGTATTCCGTCATGGTGTAGAGGTGGGAGCTTTTGTAGTCCACGGCGAGGCGGGCATCGGATTGAATCTGGCGTTTTGCTTGCGCCGAAAGGGGAAGATCGAATCGACGATAAATGGATTGAATCGATCTCTCGGTATTCTGGACAAGGTCGGGATAAAGAATCCGGTAGTAACGCTCAGGTCGAGCTGAGATAGCGAACTTTTCCAAGTGGAGAAACCAAGCAGCAGCCAGCTCGGCATATTCGCGAGATTCGGGCCCACTTTTCCGAATGGACGGATCGATCCATTGCCAGACGGTAAAGAAGACGCTGATGTGGGAAGGAATCGATTCCCGAGGATTTCGCAGAATATTAATAATCCGAGCGTCGGGAAATTCTCGTTGGAGGCAGAGAATCGACCCAGAAAACTGAGTGGCTTTGGAGAGGAGAACTTTGTCGGGGCCGTTGAGGTAAAGATGTCTTTGCAGACAGGAGCGGTAGTACTTCATGAGTTTCTTTTGTTGTCGGAGGGGTAGGTCGTCGGCAAATCCAGCTCCCCACAAGGCACGGACAAAAGGGAAGAGTAGGTAGATAGCTTCGGTGACAAAGGTGTAGACGAAGAAACCCGCCTCTTCTTCAGGCTGGGTGAAACGCATTTTGTGCATGCCGTCCCACCCTCCGAAGCAGTGGCGTTCAATCCAAGAGAAGATATCGAAAAGGAGATGGCCCTTTTGGCGGCTGGCCTGCGCTACGGAATGAATAAGCTTCTGGATGCTGATGCTCGGAAAAATGGTTTGATACATGAGAACGGGGGCAAAGGTATCGCGGTCTTGTGCGAGTAGCCTTTGCAGGAAGGTGGTGCCACTGCGGGGAGGGGCGACAATGAAAATGGGCTGACGGATTTCCTGCCTGCGAAAATCTGGGTAAAGGATATGGTCGAGGAAACGCCCGATAGCTACGACGATCCAGAAGAAACAAAGCAGAAAGAGAAAGAAAGTGACAATGACCCAGCGCCTCAGTTGGAAAGGGCTTCCTAGGTAAGACAGATAAAGAGCTTTGGCTGTAATGCCTAAATTGAGGTACATAGGGGTCTGCTTTTTTTAGTGGAAAACCCCCTTCCGACAATGCAAACCCCTTACTCGCGATGACTCTCGACTTCCTGATCGGAGCGATCTCGGACTTTCGTTATGTGGCGATGTTTGGGATTCTCTTTATCTCGGCCATGGGTGTACCGCTTCCTGAGGAGCCTTTGCTGGTGGCGAGTGGATTATCGGTGGGTTGGGGAACCTCCTCCTACTGGTTGACCTGTTTGGCCTGCTTAATGGGGATTCTATCGGGGGATTTATGGGTTTATTTTTTGGGTATAAGAGGTGGAAAGTGGTTTTTGCAAACGCGATTGGGGTCGGTGCTCTTTTCGCCTGCGCGGCAGAAAAAAATTGAGCACCTCTTTGAAAAACATGGAATGAAGACTGTTTTTCTAGGCCGGTTTATCCCTGCGGTACGATTTGGAGTTTTCTTTTTTGCGGGACGGCATGCCATGCCGCTGGGGAAGTTTATCGGTCTGAATGCTCTGGGGGCTTTGGTCTATGCTCCTTTGTGGATTTGGCTGAGCGCGTTAGCGGGTGAGCGATTTGCCAAAACGGCCGCGGCAACGCGATTGGCGGAGCGGTGGGTTGGTCAGGGAAGTTTGATCTTAATTGGGCTAGTTGTTTTGGTGGTTGTCGGCCTGATTTGGGGTGCGGGAAAGAAAAAGGGATAGGTCAGCGCGAAAAGTTCCATTCGCGGTTGGCGTAGCGATTGGTTTCTAAATCGGCAGTGGATTGAATTTCTTGGGCGGTGAGATTTGAATCCTTGGTTTGGGCCTGAAGGCACTCTTCGAGGGAGCGGATGAGGTGGGCGGAGAGGGAGGCGGGGATTGGCCCATGCAAAAGGATACTTCCTTGGTGGAGGCAGCCCTGTTTTGTGCGGCGCTGGGCAGCCCCTGCGAGTTTGTGGCCTGAGGAGTCGAGAACGTCGGCTGGAACGGGTTTAAGAAAACAGGAGGGGTCATCGTTGAGGGGTTGGGCGGATGAGAGTTGGCAAGGGATATCGCAAGCGGTCAGTGCTTTAGCGACGGCTTGGTGAACGGCTCGGTAGCTGGGCAGAGTTCCCGAAGTGGTTAAGGGGTGGTGGGCGGGCAGGATGAGGGTGTAGGTCAAATCGTGACCGTGTTCGACGATTCCTCCGCCGGTGTAGCGCCGCACAAAGGCCTGATCTTTTGTAACGAGGGACGACTTTTGAAAGTAGCCGAGGGAGAGGCAGGGAATGGACCAGCCATAGATACGGAGAACGGGCTGGAGGACGTGGCGGAGGAGGGATTCGTCGATCGCCATATTTTTAGCGGGGGAAGATTTTCCGTCTTGGATCAGGCGGACCAAGGTGGTGGCTAAGGGCATCCAGTTAAACTGCGAACAGATGGAGGAAAGGGCAAGGGTTGCCAATAGGCGGTGGGTTGCTAGCTGGTAGGTATGAAGAACCTTCTTTTGATCTTTGCCGTAGCGGGAGTTTTTGGATTAGTAGGTTGCGCGGGTACAGGAAGCCGAGATGCGGGCTTGGCGATGATTCTGACTGATGTACCCCTGAAGGAAAATGGGCCCAATCAAGTGACACCCGCTTCCTCGACTCTGCATCGCGGAGATCGGGTCAGCGTGCGGCGGGTGATCGGAGACTATGCGGAGGTGGAGACGATGGATCGGCGGCGTGGCTATGTGCCGACGGCGGTTTTAGAAGATCAGTAACTGCGGGAAAAAAACTGGAATAAGGGAGCGGAGCGGTTAGGCTTTGAACGCGGGGAGTCCGGCCGGCCGGGCTGAGAGTCGGGAACCATGGTCCCGAGACCCTTAGAACCTGAAGCGGATCATGCCGCCGGAGGGAATAGGGTGTACCTTTTCTTCTGGCGATTCGTGGAGGGGAAAGGAAGAAAATGAGTTCCACAACCCAAGTCCCGAGTCCCCAAGAAGCCCAACCTCTCGAAGGGTCGCGGCGTGTTTACCTGAAGGGTTCTCGCCCTGATCTCCAGATTCCTTTTCGCGAAATCGAACTACAACCTACGCGCTTGCCCGATGGCAAACTCCAGGGGAACGATCCTGTCAGGGTTTACGACACGAGTGGGGCATGGGGAGATCCTACTTTTCATGGGGATGTTCGGCAGGGTTTGCCTCCCATCCGGTCGGTCTGGATTGAGGAGCGCAGGGATACGGAGAGTTATCTTGGGCGTGCGGTTTTGCCGGTCGACAACGGGCATCGCAACGGGAATGGGGTGGTGACAGAGCAGTTTCCTGGAGCGAAACGAACTCCTCTGAGGGCGAAGAAGGGATCGGTCTCCCAGCTAAACTACGCCAAGAAGGGGATGATCACTCCTGAGATGGAGTTTATTGCCATCCGAGAAAACACGAAGCTCCAGTCGGTTCGCGAAGGACTAGAAATGTCGACGAAGGTTTCGCGGGATGATTTGCGTTTTCAGCACCCGGGTCAGTGTTGGGGGGCAGCAATTCCGAAGGAGATCACTCCTGAGTTTGTTCGAAGTGAAGTGGCGCGTGGGCGGGCCATTATTCCGGCCAACATTAATCATCCAGAGTTGGAACCGATGATCATTGGGCGGAACTTCTTGGTAAAGATTAATGCGAACATTGGAAATAGTGCGGTGGCCTCGTCGATTGAAGATGAGGTGGAAAAGTTACGTTGGTCGATTCGTTGGGGGGCGGACACAGTGATGGATCTTTCCACGGGTCAAAACATTCATCAGACGCGGGAGTGGATTCTGCGAAACTCGCCTGTGCCCATTGGGACGGTACCGATCTATCAGGCGTTAGAGAAGGTGGGGGGTAAAGCGGAGGACTTAACTTGGGAGATATTTCGCGACACTCTGATAGAGCAAGCGGAGCAAGGAGTAGATTACTTCACGATTCATGCGGGAGTGTTGCTCAGGTTTATTCCGATGACGGCGAAGCGGATGACCGGGATTGTGAGCCGAGGGGGTTCGATTATGGCGAAATGGTGTCTCTCGCATCATCGGGAGAACTTTCTCTTCACCCATTGGGCGGACATCTGCGACATCATGGCGGCCTATGATATTAGTTTCTCGATTGGGGACGGGTTACGGCCTGGTTCCTTGGCGGATGCTAATGACGAGGCGCAATTTGGGGAGTTGAAGGCTCAAGGGGATTTAACCAAGCAGGCATGGGAGCGCGGCGTGCAGGTGATGAATGAGGGTCCGGGGCATGTGCCGATGCATCTGATTCAAGAGAATATGGAAAAGCAGTTGGAGTGGTGTCATGAGGCTCCCTTTTACACACTGGGACCGCTGACCACAGATATTGCGCCTGGCTACGATCATATTACCTCGGCAATTGGAGCGGCCATGATTGGTTGGTATGGATGTGCCATGCTCTGTTACGTAACTCCGAAGGAGCATTTGGGACTGCCGAATCGTGATGACGTCAAGGCGGGGGTGATTGCCTACAAGATTGCGGCGCACGCGGCGGACTTAGCCAAAGGGCATCCTGCGGCGCAGTATCGGGATAATGCTTTATCGAAGGCGCGGTTTGAGTTTCGTTGGAGGGATCAATTTAATCTGGGACTCGATCCAGTCACCGCGCAAAAATTTCATGATGAGACCTTGCCGGCTGAGGGTGCAAAGAGCGCTCACTTTTGTTCGATGTGCGGCCCGCAATTCTGCTCGATGAAGATTACGGAGGACGTGCGGAAGTATGCGTTGGAGCAGGGCGTGAAAGAAGAGGAGGCGTTGAAGAAGGGGATGAGGGAGAAGTCGAGGGAGTTTGTGGAGAAGGGGGCCGAAGTTTACGGGTGAAAGAGAATTAGGAGGCCGGGGAGTTGGAGGTGATGATTCTTGTTAGAAAGTGGCGCAGGCATATTGGATTTGTTTGGAAGGCAAACGAGGGTTCGATTCCCTCCAGCCGCACCGAATACCTACAAGCCAGCAACTTGCAGAAGAAAAATCCGGGGAATTCACTCGATTTACAATGAAAAGTTACAACACAGTCCGAAAAATAATCGATCCAAAGGTCCGATTCCCGACAGATGATCAGCGGGTGGTTTTAACTCTCGTTGAGTTCTCGATCCAAAGGAACAAAACCGGCAATAGGACTAGAGTTAAAAATGTTGATGTAATAATTCCTCCAATCACGACAGTCGCTAGAGGACGCTGAACCTCAGCCCCCGCCCCTGTTGAAATTGCCATCGGAATAAAACCCGCAGCGGCCACGGACGCAGTCATGATCTTGGGCTGAAGCCGAGTGAAAGTTCCCTCCCGGACAGCCTGTTCTAATGGAACCCCTTGCCGACGAAGTTGCTGGATATAGGTGATCAACATCACCCCGTTAAGGACAGCGATTCCCGAAAGGGCTAAAAATCCTACTACAGCGGAGATCGTCAGGGGCATTCCCCTAAGGGCCAAAGTCAAAACTCCCCCAGTTACCGCTGTGGGAACGCAGAGCAGCACCAACAGGGCATGGCGCAAGCTCTTGAGAGCTGCAAAAAGAAGTATGAGGATGAGAATTAAAGTCATCGGCACCACAACTCGCAGGCGCTGAGTTGCTTCTTGGTAGTGTTTAAATTGACCACCCATCTCGACTCTATATCCCTTCGGGAGATCTATTTTCGAGAGTTTCGTCTGCGCCGCGCTAATCCAATCGCTGGCACCGCCTCCCTTAAGACTGACCATGAGGGCAACTCGCCTCTGTCCGGTCTCCCGCGAAATCGCATTTACTTGATCACTTACTTTAAAAGTTGCGATTTTTTCGAGCGGGACAGTCCCGCCGTCTTCCGTGGGAACCGGCAGGCGGCGAATCTGAGTCAGGTCATTTCGAATATGTTCAGGCAGACGGACCACCACGGGAATCCGTTGATTACCCCGAATCACTGTGCCGACATCGCTTCCAGCCAAGGCAGTGGCGATCACGTCATTAATTTCCCGAGCATGCACGTCATAGGCCAACAAGGCCTGCCGGTCTGGCTTAATTTCCAAGACTGGAGCCTTTCCCAAGGTGTCAAACTCGACTTCCGCCGTGCCGGGGATCTTTTCTAACAACTCTCTAATTTCGTTGCCGATTCTCTCCAACTCAGTGAAGTCATCTCCAAAAATCTTTACGGCTATGTCAGCCCGAGTTCCCTCAAGGATCTCGTTAAAACGCATCTCAATCGGTTGGGAAAAAATGTAGGACTGTCCCGGAATCGTCTTTTGCAGAAGTTCGGATATGCGCTGGGTCAGGTCGTTCTGATTGTTATGGCTCTTCCATTTGGAGCGGGGTTGGAGGATCAAGAATGAATCAGCGATATTGACCCCCATGGGATCTGTGGCTGCCTCGTCGGTTCCTATTTTCGAGTAAATCTGGGCGACCTCTGGGATGTTTTCGAGAATCACCTTTTCGGACTTTTGTTGCATGGTTAAGGCCTGATCCAGAGAAACTCCAGCAGCCCGGATCATATGAGCGGTGATGGCGCCTTCATCGAGCCGGGGCAGAAATTCTTTATCCATCCATGTCAGGATCCCCATGGAAAAAAGAAACACTCCCGCTGTCCATCCTACAAACATCCGGCGCTTTTTCATGGCCTGCTCGTACAAACGTCGATGAGCATTCTGGATCGAGCGGAGCCAATGGGGATCGTGGTCGTGGGAAAAATCTTTTAGCGCGAAACGACAAAGTGCTGGCATTCCTAGCAAGCCAACGAAAAGGGAGCCTACTAAGGCGAGCATCACCGTCAGGGCCATTGGATGGAACATTTTCCCTTCGATGCCGCCTAAGGCGAGGATCGGTACATAAACAATCGTTACAATCATGACTCCAAAGCACATGGGGGAAGCCACCTCCTGAGCTGCGCTAAGAATCACCTGGTTTTTCTCTTTTTCGGCTAAGGGTTGCCCCTTCTTCTTCTGATTTTCGCGAAGGCGACGCACAATATTCTCCACCATCACCACAGATGCATCCACGATCAGTCCAAAATCAACCGCGCCTAGGCTCATTAGGTTGCCTGAAATGCGACTCGGAACCATTCCTGTCACGGCCAGAAGGAAGGAAAGGGGGATCGACAGGGAAACAATCAGAGCAGCTCGTAAATTTCCCAATAGAAGGAGTAGAACTACAACAACAATGACAGCGCCTTCGGTGAGATTATTGCGGACAGTAGCAATCGTGCGGTCCACCAAATCAGCGCGGTTAGATAGTATGCGAATTTCCACGCCAGGCGGTAGGGAGGTGGAGATTTCCAGGATTTGGGCCTCGACGTTTCGAGCAACGACCCTGGGATTCTCGCCAGCAAGCATCATGACGGTTCCAAGGAGGGCCTCCCGGCCGTTCCATGTTGCAGCCCCAACGCGGACAGATGAACCCGTCTGCACCTCTGCCACTTCGGATAGCCGTAAGGCAGTGGCTCCTGGTCCTGTCTTCACTGCAAGAGTGGCAACCTCTTCAGGCTGGTTTACCCGAGTGTTGGCACGGACATTAACCTGCTCACCTCCCAAAGAGAGAATCCCTCCGCCTGCATTTTCCGTGTTTTCGGCTACCACGTCACGGATTTCTCGAAAAGAAAGGCCTGCTCCAGCTAGCTTTTCTGGTGAAGCTAGGACAAGCAATTGCCTTTCTTTTCCGCCTATCGTGTTGATTTCTGCAACCCCCGGAACGGAGCGGAGCCTCGGCTTGATCAAAAGATCGTGGATGCGCTTTAGTTCCATGAGCTGTTCCGATCGGTCGTTGGGTATATCCGGGCTATGGGCACCTGCTTTAAAGTCGACAGTATAAAAAATAATTTCTCCAAGTCCCGTTACCATTGGGGCCAAGCGCGGAGCCACATCGGATGGCAGGGAGGGTGTGGCAGCTTGGATCTTTTCCGAAATCATTTGTCTGGCTCGGAATAAATCGGTGCCATCCCGAAAAATTAAGGTGATCTGGGAAAGACCAAACTTTGAGAGTGAGCGAATCTCCTCCATGCCAGGAACTCCGGCTAATTCAGTCTCGAGGGGGAAGGTTACTTGTTTTTCTACTTCCTCCGGCGCCAATCCCTTTACCAGGGTGTTGACCTGAACCTGAACAGGGGAAATATCTGGCACGGCATCAACGGGCAGTCGGGTGAAGGAGTAGAGACCTACGAGAACTGTAGCCACTAATACCAGAATCACGCCGCGGGCGTGATCCACGCAGAAAGATAAAAGGGATTTCATTTAGTGGCAGTGGCCTCCACCACCTTCTTTTTTCCTCTCAAGCAAATAGAGAGCATCCACGGACCGAATCGCAACCTCATCAGCTTCCTGAAGGCCTTCCAAAATCTCGGTCCAACCTCGATCCTGAGCACCAATTTTAACTATTCTTCGCAACCAGTAATTTTCCTGATGCAAATAAACCACCGGACCCGTAGCTGTGGTTAGGACAGCATCGTTGGGGACTGCTAGTGCCATACGGGGCTGACCATTGAGAGTGACAGAACCTGTGACAATGTCCCCTACCTGGAGTGAAAGCGCTGGATCCTTAATTTCCCAAAGAAGTTCTCGTTGGCCAGCTCGCCATCCGGACTCCTCATCCTCTTTTCTGAGAAGGGATCCTGTGAATTGATCTGTGGATGGGGGAGGTCGGTAAAACTGTGCTTCGACATTATTTGCGACTGATTCAGCTGCCTCTGCAAGTAGTAGGCAACTGGCGTAGGCAGAACCTTGTCTTTCTCGACCATGTCGCAGGCTTGCCTCTCCGGCGCCACGATAAATCTGCCCAGAAAAAGAAGCTGTTTGCACGAACTCGTGTTTTACAACTGGATTTGATTCCGGGGCCAGGGCAAGTGTTTCTTCAGGCGTTAGGGTGAGTGATTCTTCCTTACCATCACAATGATCTTCTTTGTCTGCTTCGTGCCCATGGGAATCAGTCGGAGCTTCAACTTTGGCTTTGGTCACTTCTTTCGCAGAAGTATTCGCATCTAGTTTTTCCTTGTCCTGGTTCTGGGACGAGGGGCTGCAGGAAGCCATGAGCAAAGCGAACCCAGGCACGAAGCATCGATAAAATAGGATAGATCTCCAATTCCTCATGGATTTGTCCCCGCTGTGTTTACACTCTGAGCTTGCCGTGTGGGCAAGCATCCGCCCGCAGTTAGAAGATCGAGGTCCAGCCAACTTTGCCAGGCTTCCAACAAGCTCTGGTTTCGACTCCGAAGAGCGGCAAGAAACTGACGCTGCATTTCAAGAAGAAGTTGGATCCCCACTGCCCCAGTGCGGTACTGACGGTCCGCCAAGCCTGCAGATTGGGACAATATATTAATGTCCCGTGCTGGCGTGGCCTGAAGATGTTCAAGAGCCAAGGTATAGGCTCGAATTCTTTGGTAAATTACCATACGAACCCGACGGGCGGCATCCTGCTTAAGCCAGTAGGCTTTTTCTTGGCGAGCTTTGGCTGTGTCGATTCCTCCTTGGTTCCAGTCCCAGATAGGTAAAGACATCGCCAAGACCATGCCCATATTGAGGGCATCCTCACCTGCAGTTTCTTGGCTAAAGTACGGCCCCACCTTGAAATCCGGAGCCATTTCCAACTCAGAGGCACTCACTGCCTTGGCGGCACGCTCAAGCTCCAGATGACGGATTCGGAGCTGGAGATTGTTCTCTTCCCCAGATCGGAGCATATTGAGTATATCTCCCACCGGAAAAGCAGGCGTCCCTACCTCCTGATCAAGCCGGATTTCCTCTTTGTCGGGGCGCCCTAAGAGACTGTTCAGTTGTATTCTGATTTCTTCCTGCTTTTGTTTCAGTTCCCGAGCGGTGAAGTGTAAATCGGTCAGACTTCCTTGGATGGCCCGGAATTCCAGGAGTTTGGTGGGGCCGGCGATGGGGCGTGCCTCCAGTAGCTGCAGGAGAGCTTGGCTGCGCTCGCTCAATTCGGCAGTGGCCTCCGCATTGGCCCGAACCACAATCCACTGAATGCCCAGACTGCGAACTTGTCCGGCGAGGGCTTGACGGAACTGTTGCACGCCCAACTCAGCCAACCGGATGTTCTGGTTAGCGATTGCCTTTCGTAGCGATCCTTTGCCAGGAAATTCAAAAGTCTGGACAATCGCAAGGCCTCGGCTGACGCCTTCACCAGTAAGGAGTTCCTGCGCATCCGAGACTCTTCGATAGGCGTAATTCCCTTCGAACTCAGGATTTTTCCACATTCCTGCTTGTCGACGTTCCCCGCGGGCCACACCCAGCTCAGCCTCGTAAGAGCGAAGTTCCAGATTGTTGTTAATTGCTTCCGTTACCAATTCCTCGATTGGCAGTGGGTAGGAGGCGGGTGCAGAGATCTCTGGGGTAGCCGAGGCCCGCATCTGAAACAGGACCACGAGGCAAATAAGCCTCGTTGGATTGGAAAATATCCAGTCCAAATCTAACAAACTGACTGTCCTGAAAAAAATCTTCATTGCCTAGAACCTGATTGGGTTCCGGTTTTTATGCCGGAAGGGTTGACGATCATCGAAATTCCGGTGACAACCGGAATGAACTATCCAGCTAAGCTACGGAGTAGCTTAGGATTCTTAACTCAGGCGGGGAGGTTGGAGGTCAGGAGGAAAAACAATTTTTGGCCAGAATTTCTCTTTCCAAGCAAGAGCTTCGTCCGATCGGAAGGAACCGGAAAAAGGCACGTGAGTTTGAGTCAGGATCACGGAGGCCGAAAAACAGCTGCAGTCTAGATGTTTGGTGGGAAAATCTTGTTTTTGAGGCTTCTCGTGACTCGAGGCATCCGCGTGATGATGGGAACAACCAATTAAACCATGGCTTTCAGCCATGGTTGTAAATGTAAAACCAATCAGAGCCAATCCAAGGCAGAGATGAGAAAACAGTTTCACAAATAATATCCTAGTCTTGAATGGAGGTGGATCAAGGTCATTTCCAGAGAATCAAACTCCATAAAAACTGCTATGATTTTGCAGTTCAAATAAAAAAAGTTACAACATCATTGCAACCAGCCTTTTTAAAAAGAGCGTGAATCGAGAAAAAAAGGCCTGTAAATCAGTGGTCTGCAAAACTCACTCTACGAGGGTTCGATTCCGCTCTAAACCTGCCCAAAGCCGCCGAGGAGGTGAGTTAGCGGCCAGGCGTGGCCTTTTTCCCAAACTGTGGCAAGTTGCACCCTGCATGAAATTTTGGCGAAACGTTCTAGTTGCTCTTGTCCTCGTCTGGGCGATGGCCGGGGGGATCATTTATGGGGTGCGACAGGCCCGTCCGACGGCGCAATCCCTCACGGTTTACCTTGGGCAACATCCGCTCGCTATGGAGACGGGAGCGAAGCGAGCCAAAATCATCACCCGCGCAGGCGATATGCTGAACGGACTGAACTTGGAGGATCGGCAAGCCCTGCAGGGCGACGTGGTTACCCGGGATTTTTTCATAAGCTTAACCTCGGCGGAGCAGGCGGCCTTTCTCGACGCCACCCTTCCGGCGGGGTTCAAGCAGATCATGGAGGCCTTCAATAAAATGGAGCCCGAGAAGCGTAAGGAATTCGTAAATCGTGCTTTGGCCGAAGCCAAAAAGCGGCAAGGCGAGTCCCCACCGGCCGGCTTGAACGAACAGCTAGTGCAAAAAATGGTCAATCAGGGACTGAACACCTTCTATGCCGAAGCCAGCGCCAACGCAAAACTCGATCTCGCTCCGTTGATCGAACAAATGCAGAGGAATTTACAATCCTTGCGTTGAAAAAAAGCGCCTTCACCCTGGTCGAAATGCTGGTGGTGATTGGGGTGATCGCTCTCTTGGCGGCCCTCGCCGTGCCCGTATCCCTGCGCATGGTCCAAAAAGGACGCTCCACCGCTTGTCTGGGGAATCTTCGGCAACTCGGCATGGCCCTAAATCTGTACCTAGGCGAGCACAACCAGACCATGCCAGTGCTGGCAGCAGGGCGATCGCAAAAGAGCGAGCAGGTGGACGTGATCGACACTATACTGAAGGAGTATGCCCCCGATGGGCGCATTTTTTCCTGCCCGGCCGACACCGGTAATTTTGCCCTGACGACAGGCACAAGCTACCATTGGAACAGCGCTCTTAATGGCCAGTCTATTTTAAATTTAAATTTCATGAACAATACCACCACCACCACCATCCCCATTTTAGCGGACAAGGAGGGATTTCATACTTATCGCGAAAACAAGGTAAATATCCTCACGGCCGACGGCCGGATTAACCAAGGACTTAATTTCACAACCACCCCCTAAACATTGTCATGATCCGACTTGAGCACCTGAGCAAAACCTTCAAAAAGCGCGTCGCCTTGGAGGACTTGTCACTGGAAATTCGCCAGGGCGAAATCTTCGGCCTGCTCGGCCACAACGGGGCGGGTAAAAGCACGACCCTCGGAATGTTGCTCGGACAAATATACCCGACGTCGGGTGAGGCTTTCATTCGGGGGGTTTCCGTGCAGAAAAATCGGCAGAAGGCGCTCGACAAGGTCGGAGCGATTTTTGAGGAGCCCGCCTTTCACGATTACCTAAGTGGTTGGGACAACCTGCGGATCCTGACGAGCTACTCCGCTCATCTGCCGGATGAGGAATTGCGCGAGGCGGTGCACTTCACTGGGTTGGAAAAGCGCATTCGCGATCCAGTTTGGGTTTATAGCCATGGCATGCGTCAGCGCCTGGCTTTGGCACAGGCGTTGTTGCCCTGTCCGGACCTTATCCTGTTGGATGAGCCGGCCGAGGGCCTCGATCCAGAGGGTATTTACGAGATGCGCAAGTTGATTGTGCGTCTGAACCGCGAACGGGGGATGACGGTCGTGCTCTCCTCCCATTTGCTGGCCGAGGTGGAGCAACTTTGCGATCGCGTAGCAATATTGAATCAGGGGCGCCTGATTTTCGAGGGACGCTGGAACGAACTCACTGCCGACCCTTCCCCGGCCCACCGTTTGGAAGTGGATGACTGGACAAAAGCGGGGGTCATTCTGCAAAAACTAGGGATAAGTCGGCCGACGGCAGAAACTATCTCACTGGCCCCTGGGGGGGACATGGCCGACGTGGTCTCTGCTTTGGTCAAAGGGGGTGTGCGGATTCGAGCGATCGAACCCCATCGCCGAAACCTTGAAGACATCTATTTGAAGGCCATTTCGGCCGCAAAAAGCGCATGAGCCTATTCTTTCTGCAAATGCGCAACGAGTTGCATAAACTCTTTGCCCGCAAACGGACCTACTTAGGGTTTGCCGCCTTCGTCGCGGTGGAAATCCTCCTGCTTCTGCTCCTAAACCTGCCCAAGCCGAAAGCTGGCTTCCGGAAGTTGATTGAGCAAAACGGCTATGGGTTCGACCAGTATTTCTCCGGCGCCACCTTGGGCCTGCTCATGCTCATGTGGACGACCTTTCTGCTGGGTGCGCTCTATCTTGCACTGGTGGCGGGCGATGTCGTGGCGAAGGAAGTTGAAGACGGCACCTTGCGCATGATCCTTTGTCGGCCCATTTCTCGGTTGCGGGTGGGTTTTCTGAAGTATGCCGCATGCGTGCTCTACACTTTCGCCCTGACCTTTTTCATCGGCATAACCGCCTTGGTCGCGGGGTTACTCTACTGTGGGTGGGGCGGTCTTTTTGCCATTGCCCCGCTGGAGCAGCTTTTGGCCATGCATGAGGCGTGGCCGGGGCTCTGGCGTTATCTGGGCGCTTTGCCTTTGCTGGGCTTCGGGCTGGTGAGTATCACCAGCCTAGGTTTCCTCTTTTCTTGCTGCGAGATGAAGCCGGCAGCCGCCACGATTTTGACCTTATCGATATTTTTCTTCGACTCTATCTTTCGGAGTATTCCATATTTTGAGAGTCTACGCGGGTGGTTTATGACCACTCATATGACATTGTGGCTGCGGGTTTTTGAATATCACATTCCCTGGTGGAGGATTGCCGAAGACGTCACTTGGCTGGGAGCGCTCAACGTCACCTTTGCCTTGGTCGGATTGGCCATCCTGCAACAGCGGGACTTTAAGGCCTAAGAAAGTTCCAAGAGGGGGAACGGGCGGTGGTAAAGGGGGGGGGTGAGGGAAGAGTAGTGTGGGTTTAGGTTCCCAGTCGAACGATGGTGGAAAAAAGGTTTGCGGGGATAGGCATAACGGAGAGGCGGGATTGGCGGAGAAGAAGGAGTTCAGAGAATTTCTTGTCCGATTTGAGTTGATCGAGCGTCACCGGCTGAGAGAACGCGCGCACGGCCGAGAGTACGACCGAGGTCCACTCTTCTCCCTGCGGTGAGGTGGGGTCCGGGAAGGCGATCTTTGTGATTTTGGCCAGGCCGACGATGGCTCGCTGATCCACGCTGTGATAATAGAGAACAGGGTCGCCGAGTTTCATTTGGCGGAGGAAATTTCGGGCCTGATAGTTGCGTACACCGTCCCAAGTCACCTTTTTATCTTTGAGGAGTTGTGAAAATGGATAGGAGGAAGGTTCCTGTTTAACCAGCCAAGGGGACATGAAGATCAGAGTTGGAGGTTAGAGGGTATGCGTCAATGGAGAAATGGCGTGTCTCTGGTGCCAGACACGTGTCTGGCACGAAAGTTTCTGGCTCCCCATGGGGAAAAGAATAGGTAAGATAATGGCATGCATCGCTTTCAGCGGAAGGGCGGGAAACTTTATGCGGAAGGAGTAAGCCTAGATCGGCTGGCTGATAGGTACGTTACGCCGCTTTATGTTTATTCAGCGGGAACTATTTCGGACCATTACCAGGGACTGCGTCAGGCGCTTCGGGCGGTGGACCCACTGATTTGCTACTCCGTGAAGGCCAATAGTAATTTGGCCATTCTTTCCCTTTTGGCGCGATTGGGGAGTGGATTCGATGTGGTCAGCGGAGGAGAACTGGAACGAGTGCAGCAAGCTGGAGGCCAACCCGCCAAGTGTGTTTTTGCTGGGGTGGGCAAGACGGATGAAGAGATTGAGCTTGGACTCCGCTATGGGGTGAAGGCTTTCCATGTGGAAAGTGAAGAAGAGATGGACCGCATCGCGATGGTGGCAGGTCGCAAGGCAAGACGCAGAGCCCCCATCGCCTTAAGGGTGAATCCGGATATTGCGGCGGGTGGGCACGCCAAGATTACCACGGGGACCTACGCAAATAAGTTTGGCATTCCTTTTGAAGAGGTGATTTCGATTTATCGAAGAGCAGGAAAGGATAGGCGACTTTGCCTTCGTGGAGTGCAGATGCATATCGGCTCACAGATTACGCAGGGAGCTCCTTTTCGGGCTGCCGTCCGTAAAATGATCCCGTTGGTCAAGCAGCTCAGGAAAGAGCACGGCTTGGAGTACTTCGACATCGGAGGGGGCGTGGGGATTGTTTACCAAGATGCTCTAGCGAGCGGCCGCCAAGGTTGGTGGAAGACGCGTCAGGCGCAAAAGGCGATTCCCTTGTCGGAGTATGCGGATTCGGTCGTGCCTTTGTTGACCGATCTGAAGATGAGGATTCTATTGGAACCTGGGCGATTCTTGGTCGGCAATGCAGGGGTGCTGGTGACAGAGGTCCTTTATCGCAAGAGAACAGGGCGGAAGAATTTTGTCATCGTGGATGCGGGCATGAATGATCTACTTCGGCCAGCCCTCTATGAGGCGTACCACCAGATTGAACCGTTGGGGAGTCCTCGGAAGGGAACGGTCTCGACCGATGTGGTGGGTCCAGTCTGTGAGTCGGGCGATGTTTTTTGCCATGATCGAGCTCTCTCCCCAGTAGATCGAGGAGATCGGTTGGCGATTCTCAGCGCAGGGGCCTATGGTTTTTCGATGGCCTCCAACTACAACACACGACCTCGTCCTGCCGAGATTCTGGTCCAAGGAAGTCGGGCGCGAGTGATTCGAACCCGTGAAAAAGTGGCTGATCTTTGGCGGGGAGAGAAGAAGCCATGAGCCGAAGGACTGCTTTCTGGAAGTTGGAAGGAGCGGGAAACGATTTCCTTGGTTTGGACGGTCGTCGTAAGCCCCTAGGATTGAGTCGTGAAAAGATTGCCGCTTGGTGTGATCGTCAACGGGGGGCAGGAGCCGACGGTGTGCTGGTGGTGGAAAAACCACGCGGCCGAGGGGCTGATTTTCGAATGCGCTACTACAACGCGGATGGCGGAGAAGCAGAGATGTGTGGGAATGGAGCACGCTGTTTTGCTTTGCTAGCGAAAGAGGTCGCCGGAGGGCGCGGGCAAAGGTTAAGGGTCGAAACCAAGGCAGGGCTGATTCTTTTGGATCTGGTAGGTAAAGAGGTGAGGGTTTCGATGCCCGATCCTGGACTGCCCCGATTAGGTAAGGAGATCACGGCCGCAGGGCGCCGAGTAAAGTTGGACTTTTTGAACACGGGAGTACCGCATGTGGTGGAGTTCGTTCGATCGGTTGAAACGGCCGAAGTGGTGAAGAGTGGACGGGCAATTCGACTCCACTCCGCTTTTGCCCCTTCAGGCACCAACGTGAACTTTGTCGCGGTGAACCGGAAAAATCGGATCGAGGTACGTACTTATGAGCGTGGGGTGGAGGCGGAGACGCTGGCCTGCGGAACGGGAGTGGTGGCTTCGTCAATTTTAGCCAATCTCCGGCGTGGGGTGAAACCTCCCGTTAAGGTTTTAACCCGTGGCGGAGATGTTTTGACGGTGAACTTTATTATAGAGAACGGGCGCCCGAGAAAAGTTACGCTGCAAGGTCCTGCACGAATCGTTTATGAAGGAGTCTTCTATGTTTGAGGGAACCTATACCGCGCTAGTTACCCCTTTCCGCAATAAGCAAGTGGATGTGAAGGCTTTCGAAGCGTTGATTGAGCGGCAAGTGGCGGCAGGGATTGAGGGAATCATTCCGATGGGCACGACAGGCGAGTCGCCGACCCTGAACATGCAGGAGCATGTCCGGGTGATCGAGTTGGCGGTGCAGTTTGCCAAAAAGAGGACGAAAGTGGTAGCGGGGACAGGATCGAACAGCACCGCGGAGGCGATTGAGTTATCCACGGGAGCATGCCAAGCCAAGGCGGATGCACTTCTTCTGGTCGCCCCGTATTATAACAAGCCGACTCCTGAGGGGATGTTTCAACATTTTCGGGCGATTGCCCAAGCGGTGGACTTACCGATCATGCTTTATAGCGTGCCGGGGCGTTGCGGGGTGGAGATTACGGTGGAAACGATCGGACGATTAGCGAAGGAGTGTCCAACGATCTGTGCGATCAAGGAGGCGGGAGGTAAGGCGGAGCGGGTAGATGCGATTCGAAAAGTGGTGCCTTCCACTTTCGAGGTGACAAGCGGAGATGATGGGTTGACGGTGGAGTTTATGAAGCGTGGAGCGGTCGGGGTGGTTAGCGTTGCCTCGAATCTAATCCCTGCTGAGGTGAAGTCACTGGTGGACGCGGCTAGGAAAAAAGATTGGGCGAAGGCGGAAGAGTTGCATGGAAAATATGCGGCGGTTTTCCGAGATTTATTTATCGAGAGCAACCCTGGACCAGTGAAGGCCGCGATGGCAGCAAAGGGTTGGTTGGCGGATGAACTGCGATTGCCCTTGGTACCGATGATGGAAGAAAACAGAAAAAAGCTTTTTGCGACTTTAAAACAGGCGGGGTTGACCTAATCTCAAAGTAGGAAAGTCAGATGGCAACGAAACTCGTCATGGTCGGAGCGAAAGGAAGAATGGGGCAAGCCATTCTCGCTCTTGCGCGTCAGGATAAGGGCTTCGAGGTGGTGGGGGAGGCGGATCAGGGGGACGACATGGCGAAGGTGTTGGCAAAAGCACAGGTGGTCATCGATTTTAGTCATCGCTCGGCCACGGAATCGGTTCTGAAACAGGTCTGTGCCTTGAAGGTCGCCTACGTTTGTGGGACAACCGGCCACACCGAGGCCGAAGCAGGGATGATCGCTGCGGCGGCGCGCCAAGTTCCTTTGATTCTTTCCCCCAACTTTTCTCTTGGGGTAAATCTTCTTTTTTATCTTACGGAGCAGGCAGCCAAGGCACTGCCTGAGGGGTTTGATCCTGAAGTGATTGAGATTCATCACCGCCTGAAGAAGGATGCTCCCAGTGGAACCGCTAAGCGATTGGTTGAGATCTTAGCGGAAGCGCGCCGCACCAAAGCGGAGGTGGTAGCGAGACATGGTCGTTCGGGGGAACCAGGAGAGCGTTCCGAGGACGAGATTGGGGTTCATGCGGTTCGTGGTGGAGATGTGGTGGGAGATCACACCGTTTTACTGGCGGGAGATGGGGAAAGAATCGAACTGATCCACCGTGCCAGTTCTCGAGATGTTTTTGCTCGGGGTGCGTTGCGGGCGGCACATTGGCTAGTGGGCAAGCCCGCGAAGGCTTATCGCATGGTCGATGTCCTTGGTTTGAGCTGATGCGGGTCGGGATTGGGCTGGGATCGAATGTGGGGGACCGTTCGGCAGAATTGGCCAAGGCTCGCGGATGGTTGCGCGGTTTCGACCCTGGAGCGAAATTTAGCTCCGAAGTTGAGACGGAACCGGTGGATTGCTTGCCAGGATCCCCATCTTTTCTTAATCAGGTCGCTGAGATTGTTTGGGGAGGACGTATTGGGGGCCTACTCGATCAAACCCAAAACTACGAACGGTCGCGGGGCCGTAGAACTTTGCGATTACGAAACGAGCCACGGCGGATGGATCTCGATCTGCTTTATGCGGGGGATATGAAGATGCGAACTTCTCGTTTAGAACTTCCTCATCCGCGAATGGGGCAACGACGATTTGTCATGGAGCAGTTAGCTGAAATATGTCCAGAACGCAGGATAGTGGGCTTGCCTGGAACCGTTGGGGAAACGGCGTGCTGGTTGCGGCAGCAGAGAGGAATGTGATGTCGACAGGTCGAATAACTCCTGAGCAGCTGCGAGATTGGCCTAAGGGAAAATCTCTTTTAGCGCTGACGGCTTATGATTATCCGTTGGCCCGAGTTTTAGATGAAGCGGGGGTCGATCTGATTCACGTAGGGGACAGCTTGGGCATGGTGGTGTTGGGGATGGCCGATACCACGGGGGTGACGATGGCGGATATGGTGCGAGCGACGGAAGCGGTGGCGCGGGGTAGAACGAGGGCGATGATCTCGGCCGATTTACCTATTGGATCTTATGAGACTGCGGAAGCTTGTGTCGAAAACTCGAAGCTCCTTTTACGGGCTGGTGCAGATGCGGTGAAGCCCGAGGGAGGAAAAGAGAGTCAGCCCCAGTGGAAAGCGCTTCAGCAGGCAAAGATTCCGTGGATTGGGCACTTGGGAATGTTGCCGCAAAAGGTGCTGGAGGAGGGTGGATACAAGCGGAAGGGAAAAACGGCAGAGGAAGTTCAGCGGATGAAGGCGGATGCTCAGGCGATGGAAAGGGCAGGAGCTTGTGCGATTGTTTTGGAGTTGGTTACTGCAGAAGCGGCGGCAGAGGTGACCGCCGCCTTGCAAATTCCCACGATCGGGATTGGAGCGGGCAAGGGTACGACGGGGCAGATTCGGGTAAGCTATGATCTTTTGGGGCTGACTCCTTGGAATCGCCCAGGGTTTGTCAAAGAAGATCTGGGGTTTGCCCGCCAGATTACCGAAATGGTAGAGGGGATTAGGAGAGGCGGGCGCGGCGAGCTTGGATAAAGGAGCGGACGGCTAAAATAATAAAGCCGATAGAAAGGAAAGCGTTCACCGCTTGGGTGATGACGGCCGTTGGCTTCTCGGCCGTGCCATTGAAAAGATCGGGAAGGAAGCGAAGGGATCGGGCTGTGCCGAGGAACGCGATCAGAGCGATGAGAACCGCCCCGTGCATAGCGTGTTTGCGGAGATTTTCTTTGAAGGCCAGAAGACCAAAAAGTAGGAAGAGAACACCGAAAGCGCAGGGGATGAGTGCGGTTTTGTGAACGGAACCGGTGAGGACAAAGCCAGCGATTCCAAGGATGAGATAAGCTAAGGCAAAGAGTAGAGTGATCGAAGGCATGACTCTTCTTACCATTGAAATGGAGCGGGCAAAGCCAAATTCCAGGGTTTTAATTTGGGGAGTATGAAAGTAGTGTAGTGCACTTGTGTGTGCGAAATGGATATCCTACTTGGACCATTCGATTTGGATCGTTTTTAGATTCAAGGCAAAATGATTTCTCTTATGCCCTTGGATCGAGCACTTTTCTTTGGGCTGGTGATTTGCGGTATTGGACAGCCAGGGAGTCTCCTGGCTGCGGATCTAAATCGAAATGGGAAAGTGGATCCGTATGAGGATTCGGCCAGATCGGTGGAAGATAGGGTAGAGGATCTCCTTGGGCGGATGACCTTAGACGAGAAGACTTGCCAGCTGGCAACGCTTTACGGAACCGGCCGCGTTCTTAAGGACCGGTTGCCTACCCCAAGTTGGAAGCGGGAGATTTGGAAAGACGGAATTGCGAATATTGATGAGCAGCTAAATGGTGTGCCTGAGCTCGGACCTGCCTCGAAGAGAAATTACCGAACCGAAGTAGAAAAGATGAACCCGCTGGTCTGGCCACCCTCGAGCCATGCCAAGGCGTTGAATGAGATCCAAGATTGGTTCAAGACGCAGACGCGTTTGGGAATTCCTGCAGATTTCACTAACGAGGGGATCCGCGGGCTGGCCCATTATCGTTCTACCGCATTTCCTTCTCAGCAGGGAGTGGGGGCAAGTTGGAATCGGGAACTAGTCAGAAAGATTGGCGAAGTAACTGGAAAAGAGGCAAGGGCGTTGGGGTATACTCACGTTTATTCTCCCGTACTGGATCTTGCCAGGGATCCACGTTGGGGGCGAGTAGCGGAGTGTTATAGCGAGGATCCTTATCTGGTTTCGGAGTTGGGATTAGTCCAAGCGGAGGCCTTGCGAACCACGGGAGTGGCTTCGACGGGAAAGCATTTTGCGGTGTACTCGATTCCAAAAGGCGGAAGAGATGGAGAAGCGCGAACGGATCCCCATGTGGCTCCACGTGAGATGGAGACTCTTTATCTCTGGCCTTGGGAAAGGGTGATTCGTGCTTCGGGAATGCAGGGAGTGATGAGTTCGTACAACGACTACGACGGGGTTCCCATCTCGGGGAGTAAAGAATTTCTTACGACAATTCTTCGTCAGCGTTTCGGATTCCGAGGATATGTGGTCTCGGATAGCGATGCGGTAGAATATCTTGCGAGCAAACATCATGTAGCGGCCGATTATAAGGAGGCTTGTCGCCAGTATCTGGAGGCAGGTGGAAATGTTCGCACCGAGTTTAATTCTCCAAGTAAATTCATTCTACCTGTTCGTGAGTTGGTGAAAGAGGGGAAGCTATCTGAAACGGTCCTGAATGATCGGGTGAGGGACGTGCTTCGAGTAAAGTTTGAGTTGGGCTTGTTCGATCGACCGCCGGTTGCCGATCCAGCTCAATCGGATGCGGTAGTCCACTGCGCGGCCCACGCCGAGGTAGCCAAAGATGCGGCAAGGCAGTCGCTGGTTTTGCTGAAAAACAGCAAGAACACCTTGCCATTGGCGAAAAGCTTAAAACGAATTCTTGTCTGTGGTCCTGCGGCAGATGAGTATGACACCTCAGTCGGTCGGTATGGATCTTTCGGAGGTGAGGTCATCTCTGTTTTGGCTGGAGTGAAGAAAATCCTCCCAGAGGCGGAGGTAGTTTATCGGCTGGGTTGCGAGTACCAAGATGAGAGGTGGCCACTTTCTGAAATATTGCCTGAACCACCGAGCTCCTCGGCTCAAGTTCTGCTCGATGAGGCAGTCAAAGCGGCTCAAAGTGCAGAAGTTGTCGTCGTGGTTCTAGGGGAGTCGAGGGCGATGGCTGGGGAGAGTAAAACTCGAACATCTCTAGATCTGCCCGGCCATCAGAACGAATTGGTGCGGGTACTGGTTAAAACAGGAAAGCCTGTCGTGGCAGTGCTTTTGAACGGACGTTCTCTTTCGGTGAATCTTTTGGAGGAGAAGGCCACGGTTATTCTCGAGGCTTGGTACCCAGGAGAGTATGGTGGAATGGCTGTAGCCGAGGCGCTTTTTGGGGATGTGAATCCTGGAGGAAAGTTGCCAGTTACCTTTCCTCGCTCCGTCGGGCAAATCGAGTTTAACTTTCCAGCGAAGCCGAAAAGTCAGGCGGGGATGGGTAGAAAAGATGATCCGAATGGAGCGGGTGACTGTCTGATTGAGGGAGCTCTCTACCCGTTTGGGTATGGGCTAAGCTACACGCAGTTCGCCTACAGTAGCGTCAAAGTGCAGCCAGCAAAAATTCAGGCGGGAGAAGAGGTTGTGGTCTCGGTCGAGGTGAAAAACAGTGGCAAGCGGGTGGGGGACGAGGTGGTGCAACTTTACCTCAAAGATGTTCTCGCCTCTGTGATCCCGTATGAAAAAGTCCTCCGCGGATTTGAAAGAGTGAGACTTAAGCCAGGGGAGAAAAAGACGCTGACCTTTTCCTTGGGGCGTCAGGATATGGAGTTGATCGATCTTGAGAACAAACGAACCGTCGAGCCAGGTGAGTTTGTGGTCGAGTTAGGATCTTCCTCGACCGACATTCGCCAGTCGGCCCAATTTCAGGTAGTCCCATAATGGCAAAAGTCTTCCTACCATTTTTCTTGGGCCTCTTTTTGTCTATGCCCTTGTTTTCGGCTCCCACGGAGCAGTCTGACGACGAAATGAGTGAAGACGCACCCGCTCCAGCGGGAAAAGAGGAGCTGAAGAAGCCAAAGCCACTTAAGCCGCCACTGGAAATTCCTGCGGATATTCCTCATGAGCTGGATGTGAGCTACTTGGAGGGGGACCGAAAAGAGAAAGCGGATCTTTATCTTCCAATGAATCTTACGGAAGGGCAGAAGGCACCCGCATTAATTTTGATTCACGGGGGTGGATTTAATGATGGGGATAAGCGTCGTTACCGTGAAATCAATTTCGGCACGAACGCAGCCAAGCGCGGCTACTTGGCGATGAGTATTAATTATAAGCTACGCAAAACCAAGGGGCAGGTGACTTGGCCCCAGTGCATCTACGACGTCAAAGAGGCGGTTCGCTGGCTGAAGGTGAATGCGGAAAAGTATCATATCGACCCTGAGCGAATTGGGGCACTGGGTGGATCGGCGGGCGGGAATCTTGCATTCATGTTGGCCACGACGGGGCCAGGGGATGGGTTTGAAGGGGAGGGTTCCCGAACGAGCATCTCCAGCAAGATTGCTTGCGGGGTGGACTTCTATGGGGCGGTTGATCTGATGTCCTACAAGAGTGATCGTGCGCGACCCGATACGAACAAACCTGAGATGGCGATGTTCAATAAGACGAAGGCTGAAGCCCCAGATCTTTACCGGCGGGGTTCGCCTACCAGCTACATTCGAACGAACGTAGTTCCGCTACTCATGGTTCATGGCACAGGAGATAGCACGGTGCTTCCCAACCAAAGCCAGCTTCTACGAGCCAAGTTAATTGAGGCAGGTCTCTCCTGTCCTGAGTACACGATTGCGAATCAGGCGGAGACGGATGCTTTGGGAGCTAAACTTTCGCAAGATCGGAATGCTTTGATTCTGATCCCGAATGCTCCGCATACCTTCGACTTCCGTGTTCGAATGAGCCCAGATAAGCCGGTCATCATGGATATTACCGATTTGGTCTTTGGTTGGTTAGATCGAAGTCTAAAACCAAAGCACAAATAGAGTTCAATGAACGTTCTTTTCTCAATATTTCTAATGTCTTTTGTCTGCATCCATAGTTGGGGTGCTGAGGGGGTTACTCATACCGTTACGACAAGCAAGTTTGGCGAAGAGGTGGGTCGCTTTGCCAACTTCCCATCTCCTGCACCGGGAGGTGTTCTACTCGTCGGAAGTAGCATTTTCAAAAGATGGACTAATGCGGTGACTGATCTCGCTCCCTTGCCTGTGACAAATCGAGCCTTTGGAGGTTCCCAGACCTCGCATCAGCTGATGTTCTTTGAACAGGTGGTTCCGCCATGCCGTCCGCAACTGATCGTCTGGTACTGCGGGAGCAACGACATTAAAGGAAAGAAGGATCCTGCGTCGGTGCTGGAAAGAACGGAAGAGTGGTTGGACAAGGTAAAGAAGTTAGATCCATCAATCCAAGTATTGCTGGTTTCAACTCATCGATCCCCTCAAAAGCGAAAGGATGGGCAGATTGAGGGGGTTGATGCGCTTAATCGAGGGTATCAAGAGTTAAACAAAAAAAGGGAGGGGGTCTTTTATGTGGATGTGAACCCTGTTTTGGAAAATATGAAGGGGGAATCCAAGGAAGATCTTTATCTGGCGGATGGACTTCATTTAAATATTGAGGGTTACCAGCAAATGGTCACGTTACTGAAGCCTGCGATTGAGGCGCACTGGAAGCAAAAGGAGTAAAAAACTTATGAACCAAATCGTCAAGTTGATTGGAAATCGCTGGACCGTATGTGCTCTTCTTTTCTTTGCCACCACGATTAACTATATCGATCGTCAGATTCTATCTCTGCTCAAGCCGATTCTGGACGATCAACTTCACTGGACCAATGCGGAGTTCGGAATGGTCAACTCAGCATTTCAAGGAGCGTATGGACTAAGTTTGCTTGGGTTTGGTTGGTTCATCGACCGCTTTGGCACAAAGATTGGTTACACTGTATCGATCGCAGCCTGGAGTGTGGCGGCTATGGGACACGCATTGGTGGGAAGTGTAGGTGGTTTTATCTGGGCCCGAGTGGCCCTCGGTCTAGGGGAGGGTGGAAACTTCCCTGCAGCGATTAAAACCGTTGCCCTCTGGTTTCCCAAGAAGGAGAGGGCACTCGCCACAAGTATCTTTAACGCAGGAACAAATGTCGGAGCAATTGTCGCTCCTGCGATTGTCCCTTGGATGGCTTTTACCTGGGGATGGCAATCCCCCTTTATTGCGGCAGGTCTGGCTGGTTTCGTTTGGCTGTTTTTCTGGATCCCCTGGTTTCAGCTTCCCGAAAAAATGAAGGGGCTCACTTCCCAAGAGCTATCTTTGATTCGCAGAGATGAAGCGGCGGGAGTTTCCGAAAGCAGTGCGAAAATACCATGGGGTCAGCTCTTGAGGTATCGGCAGACGTGGGCTTTCATTATTCCCAAGCTGATTACCGATCCTGTCTGGTGGTTTTTTCTCATCTGGTTGCCTGACTTCTTTAAGCAGACCCGAGGACTCGATATTAAAAAAAGCTGGGTGCTCCTTGTCACGATCTACTCGATTGTGACCGTTCTGAGTATTGCGGGGGGGTGGGTGACGGGTCACTTAGCCAAAATGGGTTGGTCGATGAATCGTGCAAGAAAAGGGGGAATGCTGCTCTTTGCCCTTTGTGTTGTTCCAATTCTAGCGGTGACAGGGGCTTCGGATTGGGGAGCTGTCCTTCTGATCGGACTGGCTGGAGCTGCGCACCAGGCCTTTTCGGCGAACCTGTTTACGACCGTCTCCGACTCCTTTCCTAAACAGGCGGTGGCCTCGATCATTGGGATTGGTGGAATGGCGGGTGCCATTGGAGGAATGCTCTTTCCAATCGTCACGGGTATCCTGCTCGACTCTTACAAGGCCTCTGGAAATGTTGCAGCAGGGTATGGGATCCTTTTCGCCTTTTGTGCGGGTGCCTACTTAGTTTCCCTTCTCATTCTCCAGATCCTGAATCCGAGGTTGGAACCTGTGCGCATCAAAACCGCATAAAATAATATTGTATCTACGAATCGATCTGGAATGATTTGCAACTCAACCAGAAAGGTAACTCTTATGAAAAAACTAACTACCCTCCTGCTCCTTACCATCCTTGGAACATTCTTTGGCTTTGCCCAAGAGACTCCCGCACCGGCTAAGGTAAAAAAGCCAGCTGTGACCAACTCCACTGCGGAGGCGGTCTCAGGGAAGATTGGCTATATCAGTGCAAAGAAGATTACGGTGAAACCCAAAGGGGCAGAAGCCTCCACAGCTTTTCTGATCGATACCGAGACGAAAATCACTGTGAATGGCGAACCCAAAACAGCAACCGATCTAAAGACGAAATGGAATGCTGCCGTCACCCCTAAAGCCACCGATTTTGCAACTGCGGCCACAATTGATGTGACTAAAGCTGCAGGGACTGCGGAAGCCCCAGCTAAAACAGAAGAGTAGTCGATCCCGTTGGGGATATTATCGCGGGTAAGCCACGATTTCCGCCGAGCTCCATTCGACCGCCTCAGGAGAAATCTGATCTCCTTTATTTCGGATATCTCTTGCGATGACCACATGTAGCGCACCGTCTTTTCGGCGCTCAAGTGCAGAGGTGATGTCGATCCAGGCTTCCGCTTGTTTCGGCGAATAGGTGAATCCACCGATCCAATCCAGATCGGTGCCCAAGCCTGATACGGTCAAGCCTGATGCTTCCGCTTTAGGCATCTCTTTCTTGCGGAACGAAAAACTATCACCCGAGGTTGCGGCTTTGCGAAGAGCGTAGAGATGCAGGGGAATGGGTTGGACGCCAGAATAGTTGCCCTTCAAATGGAGAAAGCGGGTAGCAGGCTTTTTTGACTGAGTGGGCTCAAAAGTGAAGAGGGTCTGAGCAAGATCGGTTCCACCTGATTGAAGAACCGAGCCCGAGGTAGAAGTAGCGGTCGCTGAGGGGAGTGTCTCTGGTTTCACGCCTGAAAATGATCGCAGGGAAAGAAGACCGACCGACAGGGAAGGAAGATCCACCTGCCATCCTCTGCCAGAGGAGTTGGGACTTAGGATCTGACTATTTCCAAAAGAATCTTTGCTGACTGTCTCCCATGTCACTAGAGAACCTGAAACGCCATTGGGGAGCGAAATCTGGACTTGGGGTTGGGAGGTTTCATTCGTACGGGCAAGAAGCACCCGTACCTCATCTTTTTGGCGAGTGGCGGTGGCACGAAGCTGGTCGGTGGCTTTAGTCGCTAACCTCTCCCGTCCTCCAGTAAGAGTCGAGCAGGCAAGGCGTATGACCTCGGCAGCTCGAGTGGTGCCGGTGATTTCTGGCACAAGCTTATCTTCGTTTACGTAGTGGACTCCGTTCTTCTTCACCTGTCCGTCATCAAGGTTCTGGCTAAGAGTGAGGCGAAAGAAATACAGCTCCTGTAATCCAGACTCGGCTATAGCAACAGCCATAGATCCTACATCGGAGAACTCATCCGCCGAATCCATGGTTGTCTCCTTTTTAGCGAAGTCTCGTGCAGTATGAATGTTGTACTCGGACATGATCATAGGGAAATCCGTGTTGCGATTCGCACCACGAACCTCTTTGGCGAGTTCGTGAAGTTTCTCTAAAGTGGAATCGGGATTCGTACTGTAGTGTTGGACCGCATACTGCTGGAACTGGTTGTAGGCAGGGTCTTCTTTGCCGTCGATGCGGTCATGCCGATCCCGCATCGAGAGCTCTCCCCAGCCGATCGTGGAATCTCGTTCCTCAGGCTTCTCGCTTTTCTTGAAGTAGCCGATGCCCGCAGTGCATGGTGCCGAGATTAGGGGAGTAAGGGCTGTTTTTGTGGTCTGGGCAGCGTCAGAAAGAGCGGCTTGGATGGCGTCGGTGCCGATGGCCATTCGTGCGGAGTACTCTTCTTGGGTTAGCTTGGCGCTTTCCTTGTGATTGGGCTCATTGAAAAGTTGGTAGCGCTGAACTTGGTGTTGGCTGGCCAGTTGATATGCCTCAGCGTAGTAGGCCTCCCAAAAACTCCACGCGTTCGACCAGTTGGTCTTTCCGTCCGATTGCAAAAGCTTAAAAGCGTACGGACAGGTGATGGTGGCAAGGAGTTCGATCTTGGCCTCTCGCAGAGCGTGCAGGGATTCGGTCGAGATTTTGGATGGGTACTGCCAAAGAAGCGGAGTTTTTTTCTCCGCTTGGCTTCGGAGTTCTTTGGCCTTGCGAGTGAAATCTGCCGCAGAAGCAATCTTTGGATTTCCCGCTGACTCAGGGGCAATATTGAGGCGGAGTCGGGCCCCGTTGACTCCAAGGGCACGGATCCATTCGGGAAAAGCGGAGCCTTGAGGCATATCTCCGGTGTTGATGCCGAGGATAGCGGGGGTTTTGCCCACCACCTGATCGGTGACACGAACTTCTGTGGCGTATCCCAGGCAGACGAGAAGATGGAGAAAAAGAAGAGATCGAGGGATCATTTGTTTCGATATTTCTTAAGGAAAGAGAGGACGGCAGGGCCGACATCCTTCTCTAGCGGCTTTTTCGACTTGGGAACAGCGTACTGAAAGGAGAAAGAGTGGGGTGCGTTCGGTAGCCAGATGATTTCATAGGTGGCCCCAACTTTTTTGAGGGCATCGGCTAGCTCTTGAGACTGGTCAGAATCTACCGTGGCATCCTTTTTGCCATGGAGAATGAGGGTGGGCGGAACATCCCGTTTGACGCAAGTAACGGGGGAAGCTTTTTTCCAATCCTGTGGGGTGGAACCGAAGATCGATTGTGTGGTGGAGTCGAGAGGCTCGATCTTGAGTGGTTTACCGTTCGGGTCGGTTTCTTTTCGAGTAGCGAGATTACTGATGCCGTAGAAGTCGACCACACAGGAGACCTTGTCGGAAACTCCGGGGTAGGGTTGGGAGGGGGCGAAGTTAGAGACATCGGCGGTGTAGGCGACGAGGAGGGCGAGATGTCCTCCGGCGGAACCGCCCATGACGGAAATGTGATCGGGATCGATACCGAGCTCATCCGCGTTGGCGCGGAGGTAGCGGATGCCGTTTTTGCAGTCCTGTAGATTGAGGGGAAACTTTCCATCGGAGCGGAGCGCGTAGTTGATGCTGGCGGCGACAAAGCCATTTTTGGCTAAGGTCATACCGAATTCGATTTCTCGGGCCTGGCGTTTATCGCCCTCCTTCCATCCTCCACCATGAATCAGAAGGACAGCGGGGGATTTTGCTCCAGCGTTACGGTTCTTGGGGAGATAGAGGTCGAGTTTTTCAGGGCGAGCCGATGTAAGAAAGGAGATATCGCCCCGAACCTCGACTTGGGGTGAGGAGGTAAAAGGTGAGATGGAAGTATTTTCTTCTGCTCCGAGAGGGGAGGATACGGGGGGAAGAAGAACAGCGAGAGCGAGCGCAAGAGTAAGTAGAGAAAACATGAGTGAATAGGTTTACGAAAATGAGGGCGGTCCGCAACGGGGAAAAATGTTGGTAGGGTCTGGTTGGGTTAAGCGGATTAGGTGCGAATGTCTCGAAGAGTTTTCCCGATGCGAAATTCTCCATCGGTAACATTATGTTTAATGTGGGAAGGAGTATTGAGTTCACCCCGCTGGAGCATGGCGGTGACCATATCGACTCCGTGGCTTCCCACGAGGTGGCCGAGTTCGAGAACTCCTCCTAAATCAGTATCGGATCGGGCGGCGTTGACCGCCGCCACTCCGAGGGATTGGGGAATCTTGTAGCCCTCCTTTGGGAGGTGGAGAAGGGCTTGCTGGGCCCAACCGCGGGTTGCCAAAAGGACATCGGGCTTGTGTTTTTTTACAGCCTGAACGAGTCCGCTAGGATCGAGGTTGGGCATATAGATGACATCGCAATGGGGCAAAGCGAGTTCTCGAATCGCGGAATGGTAAGCGGCGGACCAAGCATAGTTGACGCGGGAATCGGATTCGTGGGAAGGGTCATTAGCAATGGTGGTCTGTCAATCGGCGGAGATGGTAGTGGTACTATACGGACGATGACCCTTGTAAGCGGCGCCAACAGTTACTCTGGAGCAACGACGGTTTCATCAGCAAATCTGTTGGTGAGTGGAAGTATCGCAAGCAGTTCAGGTGCCACCGTTGGTAATTTGGGTAGTCTTACTGTCAACGGAATCGCTGGCGGGGTCACTGTTAACTCAGGGGGGAGCCTCCTCGGATCTGGGACGGTCGGTGCCGTCACTCTCAACAGTGGATCCTTCCTTAAGCCTGGAAACAGCCCAGGCAATCTCACGGCCTCTTCCGCGATCTGGAATTCGGGTGCGACTTATGAGTGGCAGATCACTTCGTTGACAGGTACAGCTGGGACGAACTGGGATCTGTTTACCGTCTCGGGTGCGTTAAATCTTTCGAACCTGTCTTCGTCGGCAAAATTTAATCTGAACCTAGATTCAGCGGGAACGCTGGCGGGATTCAGTCCTACGGCAGATTACAGCTGGACCTTTGCCAAGGCCGCTAGCATCACGGGCGTGACCTCGACCAGCGCCGGAACCGACATCAGTAGCCTCTTTGCCCTCGCCTCTGGAAGCTTTAACGGTGGGGTGGTGCCCACCGACGGTTTTAAAGTTATCGTGGGTGAAACGAGCGGTGGCTATACCAGCTTAAACCTCGTGCCGGAACCTTCAGCTGGCGCTTTGTTGGGGTTGGGAATGGCTGCACTGGTAGCAGTGCGCTCCTTCCGACGTCGCTCTGTTTAACTCCTGATCTTTACTTTCGGATGGCTCCAGCCGTCGGGGTTTTTCTGCGGTTGAATCCGTCTTTTAGCCCCGATGGGCCCTTGCCTACGCCGGCGGCGAAATCCTTATTTTGTTCAACTGGATTGACTTGTTTGAAGTTCATATGAAAATATGAATGTGAAGAATATCATAGTAACAGTAGATGAGGGTCTCTACCGGAAGGCGCGACTTTGTGCCGCAGAGCAGAATACCTCCATCACATCTGTGGTTCGAAACTATCTGAAAAGTTTCTGCGAAAGAGAGAGTGAATTTGAAAAACGGGAAAGGTTGGAAAGGGAAACTTTATCGAGATTCGTTGAGCGAGGCGGAGGCTTCTCGGCAAGCGCAAGGTTAACCAGGGAAGAGATTTACCAACGTCATACTATTTCTTGATACTAATGTTTTGCTTTACCGCATAAGCACAGATCCCAAGGAGACGCAAAAGGCGCAAATTGCCGAGAAAATTCTGCAGGGGTAGGATTTGGCTCTTTCCGTACAGGTTTTGCAGGAGTTTTATGCACAGGCGACTCGATCTTCAAGGTCGGGGGCTTTGCGACATGAGGAAGCCTTCGAACTAGTTCGTTCCTGGCGGCGGTTTCCTGTCAAGAAATCACTGTTTTGATGATGGAAAGGGCGATGGTGGCGCGGGATCGTTGGGGGATTTCTTACTGGGATGCGGCGGTGATTGAGGCGGCCAGGGAGTTGGGGTGTGTCGAGATTCTTTCCGAAGATCTCTCATCCGAGCAAAACAATCGAGGAATTCGGGTGGTGAATCCTTTTGTAACCTAATCTTGCTTTGTTTGGTGGGGTTGAATCGGCTTTCTTATCATGAGGTGGATCGGCTATGATGTGGAATGGCTCGCGCAACCCGATCTCTTACCAAAAAAAGCAAGACCGCCCCAGTGAAGAACCCGGTCACTCAGCCTGATTTCTTGCTGACGACGAAGACGGCGCAAAAGCTGTACGCGTCTGCCGCACAGGAACCGATTTACGACTACCACTGCCACCTATCACCCAAAGAGATCGCCGAGGACAAGAAATGGGCTGATTTGTCGGAGGTTTGGCTGGGAGGAGATCACTACAAGTGGCGGGCGATGAGGGCGAATGGCATTCCTGAAAGCCACATTACGGGCAAGGCCAGACCCTACGAAAAGTTTCTCGCCTACGCCCAAACCTTGCCGCGTTTGATTCGTAATCCTCTTTGGCACTGGACCCATCTGGAGCTGGATCGGTTTTTTGGGATCAAAGAAATCCTTAATGAGGAGAGCGCCCCGAAGATCTGGTCTAAGGCGAATGAAAAGCTGAAAAGTCTTTCGGCCCAGAAGATCCTCAAGGCTAATCGGGTTTCGGTCATCGGGACGACGGACGATCCCTGTGATGATCTGGCTTATCATCAGAAGATTCGTGCCAGTGGGATGGGACTGCGGGTTTATCCTGCTTTTCGGCCCGACAAAGCCTTGCAAGTGGAGCAGCCAGCGCTTTTTCGTGAGTGGGTTTTCAAGTTGGAAAAGGCGACGAGATCTTCCTGTGCGACGTTTTCTGCCTTTCTGACTGCATTAGACAAACGGCACGAGTTTTTTCATGCGCAGGGCGGCCGACTTTCGGATCACGGCCTCAATCATGCCTACGGCAAGGGAGGAAGTGAGGAAGATGCAGCACGGGTTTATGGGATGGCTTTAGAGGGGAGGCGAGTGGATCTGGCTGATATGGATGCCTATCGAGGATTCATGATGGTCTATTTTGGAGAGTTGGACGCCAAGCGGGGTTGGGTGAAACAGTTGCACTTTGGAGCGTTGAGGAATGCTAATTCAAAGGGAGCAAAGGAGATTGGGCCTGATAGTGGCTTTGATTCGATTGGGGATTGGCCGCAGATCGATCGATTGGCGGGGTACATGGATGAGTTGGAAGGACGTGGCAAATTACCCAAGATGGTCCTTTATAATTTGAATCCAGCGGACAACTACGCCGTGGCAACGTTGTGCGGGAACTATCAAGGGGGTGGGGTGAGGGGCAAGATTCAGTTCGGGAGCGGCTGGTGGTTTCTCGATCAATTGGAGGGGATGAAGTGGCAGTTGAACGCGCTCTCGAGTTTGGGGCTCCTAGCTAACTTTGTCGGGATGATTACCGATTCACGAAGTTTCCTCAGCTATCCACGGCACGAATATTTCCGCAGGTTACTCTGTCAGATTCTTGGAGAAGAGGTGGAGAACGGAACGTTGCCCAAGGATATGAAACTGCTGGAGGGAATGGTCCGGGATATCTCCTATCGCAACGCCGCAGGCTATTTCGGAATGGAGGCGGGGAAGGTTTAAATTTGTTTTGTGGTGTGATGGCTCGGCCTTGTCCTGTTGTTTTAAGAAGGGCGGAGCGCAAAAACTAGAGGATTTTTGACGGCTCGATTACGAGGAGATCGGTGAAGTAGTCACGGTAGTAACCGCGATCTCGGGCGAGGAGACGCTCTGCGTGGCAACGCGCATGAGCTCCGATAAGAAAATCGGGGAGGACTCGCCGAGAAGTTCCTTTGCGGTTGAGGTATTGCAAATACATTGTCCCTGCCAAGTGAGAGGATTCGATAGAGGAGGGCACAAAAGTGATGCCCCAATCGGAAAGAAAAGTTCTTAGGTCATTATTTTTGAAAACAGGGGTGATTTCAGCCAAGACACACTCGCCCAGAATAAGGGAGCCTGAGCGCATCGCCTGCCGAATGGACGCGGCAGAAGACTCAGCCCACTGAGGATCTTGGGTGATGACATCCAGAATGACGCTGGAATCGATCGCGGTCCTCAAGCGGCCGGATTTTCTCGTATGGTATTTAGATAAGATTTTACAGAAGCCCCGTTTGGAATTTGGCAACGACCCTGCCAAGCGGAGACGGGATCAAGCGCGATTACTTTTTCCGCAACTATCTTTCCGTTTTCTTCATGGAAATTAAGAATCGTGCCAATCTTAAGCCCTAAACTATCTCGGATAGCCTTAGGAATGGTAACCTGCCCCTTTTCGGATACAGTGCATTTCATACTTTTAAAGTATAAATTCCTACACCATATGCAATACAATAGTTAATCCGTGCTCGCAGCATGCTGCGAGCATGCTGCGAGCATGGGAGGGGGTGCTAGACCCGTAAATTGCGGGGTGCCCTAAGGATGGTTTTCGACTAGGATGGTCGGGTTATGAAAATAGATCCTCTATTCGACCTTACGGGTGAAGTGGCGGTTGTTCTTGGCGGGACTGGAGGTCTCGGCGGGGCGATGGCGCAGGGCTTGGCCCAAGCTGGTGCCAAGGTTGCCATTTTAGGCAGAAATAAGGAGAGGGGTGAGGCCAAGGCCAAGGAACTTTCCAAGCACGGACAGGCCATTTTCTTGTCGGTTGACGCTTTGGATCAGAAAGGTCTCGAGCAGGCCGAGCAGAAAGTGGAAAAAGAGCTCGGGCCGATCACCATCTTAGTAAATGCGGCTGGAGGAAACCAACCAGCGGCAGTGGTCACTCCCGAGAATCCGATGACCACTCTCGCCCTCTCCGCTTGGAAGGAGAACTTCGATCTCAATCTTGTTGGAGGAGCCCTTTTGCCGTGTCAGGTCTTCGGCGCGGGAATGCTCAAGCGGAAAAAAGGCAGCATCATCAATATCGCCAGCGTTTCCGCCCATATTCCACTCTCCAAGGTGGTGGCGTACTCTGCCGCCAAAGCCGCGGTGATCAGTTTGAGCCAGTTTCTGGCCAGGGAATGGGCTCCCCACGGGATACGGGTCAACACCATCACTCCAGGTTTCTTCCCTGCCGAACAAAACAGGAAGCTTCTCTTTAAGGATGACGGCACGCCAACCGATCGGGCCAAATCAATCATGGGGCATACCCCCATGGGCCGTTTCGGTGAGCCGAACGAGCTGATCGGGGCAGCGGTCTTTCTGGCTAGCCCGAAGGCGAGCGGGTTCGTGACTGGCGTCGATCTTCGGGTGGATGGCGGTTTCCTTTCCCAGACGATCTGATGGCCGAGAAATCCCTTTCTCTTGAGGAGGTGAAACAAATCCTCCAGTCAGGCTTGCCCCAGGGTGAATTCAAGAATCGAAAAGTTCTGCTGATCGTTCCCGACCATACTCGGACCGCTCCAGTCGGGCAGATGTTTAAGGAGGTGCACGCCTCGTTAGGCTCGGTGGCGAAACAGATCGATGTGATGGTGGCACTGGGAACCCATCCGCCGATGAGTCAGGAGGCGATTTGTCATCGACTGGATCTGACTCTCGCAGAGAAGGAGAAGTCTTATCCCAAGGTTCAACTTCTCAATCATGCCTGGGATGATGATCAGGCCTTGGTCGAGATCGGGAAAATTCCTTCTAGCGAAATTCGGGATCTGACCGGTGGTCTCTTTGAGATGGAGGTTAAGGTTCGGATCAACCGCGTGGCGTTGGAGTATGACGAGCTGGTGATACTGGGCCCGACCTTTCCTCATGAAGTCGTCGGATTTTCAGGGGGCAACAAGTACCTTTTTCCAGGGATCAGTGGTCCCGAGGTGCTGAACTTCTTTCATTGGCTTGGGGCGGTGGTCACCAACCCAGGAATCATCGGAAAGAAGTGGACCCCCGTTCGTAAGGTGGTCGACCGAGCGGCAGCGCTGGTCAAAACGCGGAAATGGTGTGTCTCGATGGTGGTGCGAGCCGATGCTTCTTTAGCGGGCTTATTTGTGGGAACCCCCGAGTCCGCTTGGGAGAAAGCGGCCGATCTTTCGGCACAGCTTCACATCATTCGTAAAAAGAAGCCGTTTCGGCAGATCTTATCCTGCGCCCCTGCGATGTATGACGAACTGTGGGTGGCAGGGAAGTGTATGTATAAATTGGAACCAGTTTTGGCCGAGGGCGGGGAGCTGATTATTTACGCTCCGCATCTGACGGAAGTATCGATCACCCACGGAAAGTTGATCCGTCGGCTCGGTTATCACTGCCGAGACTATTTTTTAAAGCAGTGGGACAAGTTCAAGGATGAGTCTTGGGGTGTGCTGGCTCACTCCACCCATGTCTACGGTGGCGGAACCTATGAGAATGGAGTCGAAAAACCGAGAGCCCGGGTGGTTTTAGCGACGGGAATACCAGAAAAGATTTGTCGCGAGATTAATCTTGGTTATCGGGACCCTAAAACGATTCGAAAGGAAGACTTTGCTAATCGTGAGGAGGAGGGGGTTTTGCTGGTGCCGAAGGCTGGGGAGAATCTGTATCGTCTTGAAGATGAACATTCTGCTTAACAAAAAGAGGTTTTCCACTTAAGTTATCCTGCATTCATGAGTACTAAACTAAAGGTCAAACCAGATGGAGCCCTCGATTTCCTTTCGCTGGGGGCTTTGGTGCATCGGTTGGATCCTGGAATCATTCCTTTTCGCAAAGCGACCGAGTGTCAAATTCACGTCAGCGGGGGTGAATTTAATGTGGCGGCGAATCTGGCCGACTGCTTTGGAATGCAGACAGGGTTGGCCTCAGCCATGGTCGAGTATCCGATTGGTGACCTGATTGCCGAGCGGGTACGGGCGATGGGGGTAAAACCTTTTTACAAGAAATTCAAGCATGACGGGGTGAACGGTCCGAATATGGCGGCGGTGTACAGTGATCGCGGTCACGGGGTTCGTGCTCCAGTGGTGTTCTATAATCGGTGTAACGAGGCGGCCGGACTACTCAAGCCAGGGGATTTTGATTGGAAGAAGATTTTTGCGGGAGGGGTTCGTTGGTTTCATAGCGGGGGGATTTTCGCAGCTCTTTCGACTACCACCCCTGAGCTGATCGTCGAAGCGATGCAGGCGGCCAAGGCGGCAGGGGCGGTGACCTCGTTTGATCTGAATTACCGGGCGAAGCTTTGGAATATTCACGGTGGGCACGATCGGGCGGTGGCGATTCTCGATAAGATTGTCAAGCATGTGGACGTTTTGGTGGGGAATGAGGAGGATTTGCAGTTGGGCTTGGGCATTCCTGGACCTGATGTGCATGCGAAATCGAAAATCGATCCAAGCGCTTTCTTGAGCATGATTAAAAATGTCATTAAGAAACATCCGCACGTGCAGGCGGTGGCGACTACCCTACGAGAGGTCCATACCACCAACCACCATAGTTGGAGTGCGGTGGCTTGGGTGAATGGGGAGACCCATCAGGCGCCGACTTGTGAACTGCAGGTGATTGATCGGGTGGGGGGCGGGGATGGCTTTGCGGGTGGCTTTATTTACGGGCTACTTTCTGGGTTGGAAGCGGCGGAAGCGGTTAAGCTGGGCTGGGCTCACGGAGCACTACTGACGACGTTCCCTGGGGACACCACCATGGCGACGGTCGATCAGGTGAAGGCTTTTGCGCAGGGCGGATCGGCCCGTATTCAAAGATAATTTATGTCAAACGAACCCCAAGGTGATATCGCCCTTATCGGGCTGGCCGTCATGGGCCAAAACATTATTCTGAACATGAATGACCACGGCTACACCGTGGTGGCCTTTAATCGTACCGTCTCCAAAGTGGACGATTTCCTCGCGAACCAAGCGAAGGGCACAAAAGTGTTGGGAGCCCACTCGATTCAGGAGATGGTCTCGATGTTGAAGAGGCCGCGGAGGGTGATGCTTTTGGTGAAGGCGGGGAAGCCGGTGGATGATTTTATTCAAGAGGTGATGCCATTCTTGGAAAAAGGGGACATTATTATCGACGGCGGTAACTCGCTGTTTGAGGATACGAACAGGCGACAAAAGGAAGTGGAAGCCAAAGGACTGCTTTATATCGGCACGGGAGTATCGGGTGGAGAAGAGGGTGCCCGGCACGGTCCGAGTATCATGCCTGGGGGCTCGCCAGCGGCTTGGCCCTTTGTGAAAAAGATTATGCAGGATATTTCTGCGAAGGTGGACGGAGGAGTGCCCTGTTGTGATTGGGTCGGGGAGCAAGGGGCGGGGCACTACGTCAAGATGGTCCATAATGGAATTGAGTACGGGGACATGCAGCTGATCTGTGAGGCGTATAATCTGATGAAGAACGGTTTGGGGATGACTCCTGATGAGATGCACAATGTTTTTGCGGAATGGAATAAGGGAGAGCTGGATAGTTACCTGATTGAGATCTCCAGAGATATTCTGGCAAAGAAAGACGCTGATGGGTCGCCGCTGGTGGATAAGATTCTGGATACAGCGGGTCAGAAGGGGACGGGCAAGTGGACGGTGATCAATTCGCAGGATTTGGGAATTCCGATCACCTTGATGGCGGAAGCGGTCTATGCTCGTTGTGTTTCCGCCTTGAAAGATGAGAGAGTGGCGGCGGCGAAAAAGTTGAAGGGACCGAAGCCTTTGCTTCCAGCGGCGAAAGATCCTGAGAAAAGGAAGGCGTTCATTGGGGAGATTCGGGATGCGTTGTATGCCTCGAAGATCGTCAGCTATGCGCAGGGGTACATGCTGATGAGAGCGGCGGCGAAGGAGTACAAGTGGAACCTGAATTACGGGGGGATTGCCTTAATGTGGCGTGGCGGGTGCATTATTCGTTCGCGATTCTTGGGCAAGATCAAGGAGGCGTACGACAAGAATGGCAAGTTGAGCAATTTACTCTTGGACGATTATTTCAGGGGCGAGGTGAAGAAGTCGCAGAAGGGTTGGCGGACAGTAGTGGCGGCAGCGGCGAAGCGTGGGATTCCGGTTCCAGCGTTTAGTACAGCGTTAGCCTTTTTTGATAGCTACCGCAGTGCGGTTTTGCCTGCCAATCTTCTTCAGGCCCAGCGGGATTATTTCGGGGCTCACACCTATGAGAGAGTGGACAAGCCTAGGGGCGAGTTCTTTCATACGAACTGGACGGGGCACGGCGGGACAACTGCTTCTTCCACCTACAACGTTTAGAGCTTTAGGTCTGAGAGCGGGCTTGCAGGTTCAGGTAACTGCACGAAGATAGATTTATTGCCGGCTTAGCTCAGGGGTAGAGCAGCGGTTTTGTAAACCGCGGGTCATCAGTTCAAATCTGATAGCCGGCTCCACTTATGTACATGGTTCATGTGTATTTAAAGGGACAGCTTTTAGTATTTCAATCCTCTTGTCTGATTTACGGTTCAGAGTCCGCAATCCCTGTGGGCATGGCTATAAGAGCTCCACATCTATTTTTGTTGGCAGTGCCAGTCGTCCTTCGCAAGCCGTAGAACCTCTCGCGCGTGAGCCTGTTTCCGTGCAATCCCTGCGTTGGATTTACCGCTTACGGATGAGAAGCGATGCCATGGCCGCCGTAAGGGAACCAGCAACGGAAATCCCCACAAACATAGTTAATACCCCTACATAGCGTCCTGCTGTAGTGATTGGATACACATCGCCATAACCAACCGTTGTGACCGTGGTTACCGCCCACCAAAGGGCATCCCCTGCATTCTTAATTCTGGCACCAGCCACATTGCATTCCGCTTCCAGCACCAAAAAAGCGGACAGAAAAATCGTTGAAACCGCCACAACCAAAGTGACGGCAAAAGCACCTGCCGTGGGATTGCGGAACAAACCTTCGGTGATGTCGCTTAATTTGGATACCTGCCGAAGGACCTTTAGAATGCGGAGAATGCGGAAGACGCGACCCAGTGCAGCACCAGGAATGATTGGAATACTGGAAAGTAAATCGATCCAGCCGTACTTCATGTAAACTAACCTTGCCCCCCTTGCTTGAATGAACTGCTTTACAAAGTCCGCAAAGAAAAACAAGCAGAGCAAATGATCGGCAGAATCAACGATCTGTTGGATATCTTCGCTTCCCTTGAAGAACATTTGAATAGGCAAGAGGGCCAAAGAGAAAATTGAGAAGATAAGGATGACAAAATCCCAAACACTGAAATGCGCCTTTTCGGACATATTGTTTTAAGGAGTGACGACTAGTTATGTTTTTGTCAGCTCGTTAAGTTCGTCGCTAATAGTTTCCAGTACTTCGTCTGCTGCTGATGTCTTGCGACCTTCTGCCGTATTGCTTTTGGGGTCGTACGCCAGGATGAGGAGTCGTTCCAGTCTCTTCGTATTTTTACTATTTTTAGGAATAATGATTCTCATGGCGTCGGTTCTATCCCACCAGTCCTTATTTTTATGGCCTGTCAGTATTCGTACAGCCAATGTTTGTTCGGTAGTCTCCCCAATGTACTCATAGTTCCGCCCATTCATGAAGCAGTAGCATCCCACCTGTTCGTTTAGTTCATTTTCTTCAAGCTTGGTTCTGACTTCTTCCATCTTCTTATCTGTTTCGGTGCTTGTCAGTTTCATGTAGTAGTCGCCGACTTCGTCTGGATCTCCCCATGTCAGGTCTCTTACCCACTCAAGGAGCGTTCCTGCTTTGCGCCAGTACTCAAGAGTAAGGTTGTTTATTTGTTCCTGCACCGCTTGCAGATCTTTGCCTGCTACTTTAAGGGAATCAGCCGCATCTCGATTTTTGACTACCGCTATTATGCGCTCGCGCTGCTTTTCCCAAACAGAATCCAGCATTAGGCGTATCTTCGCTAGTCGCTCTAGCGCCGCGGGTTCGTCAATGGGGTCGACTAGGCTTTCGTATTTCCTGCGCGGTTTAGTTTGGTCGCCACCTGCGGGTGACTCCGTTTTGGGACGGGTTGTTCCAGGGTCAAGTGCTTGTAGCGCAAGGTTAGGTAGTTCTCCTGATAGCGGTTTCCAGAGGTGACTGCTGTCGCATATTTGCCAGTTTTCGAGGGATAATTTCTGGCCTTTGGCATATTTTAGCGCCTCATACGCGTCTAAGGGGCCGACAACATCTTTTCCGTCAGATAAATATAGGCTCATTTCCATTACTATTGGCATTTTATCCTTTAATTGCGAACACCAATATTTGAGCTTTTGTTAAGGACTTCCTAAGCTCCGCTCTCCTTGGCCTTAATCAATGTACCTAAGAACGAAGTGTTTGTGAGGATTAGGAGGAAGCAGTAAGAATTCAAACACACCACCGCTTGCTATCGGTGAGGGTAGGGGAGCAGAGTTGGCAGATGAAACAATTAACGATAACCCTCGGCCTACTAATTGTCATGGCAAGTGTTGCTCAAGCGAACGAACAAAAGTTGTATGATGTTAAGTTTTCCGACATTGGGACTGGGGATCGGTGCTTATTTGTGTCCTTTTATGGCACAGCCCCAGAAGCGAGTGTCATCGACCGCATCTTAAAGGAATCCCTCGAACACGCTGGGTTAGTCGATGGATCTAAAAACATACAAGGATTCGTATATTTGGACGATGAAAATATGCCGAGCAAAAGGTTCTCTGGATGCAGGAACTACAACGCAAAAGCCAAAAGAGTTGTTACCCACGAGGAGGACAAAAAACTTAGAGATGAGGACAAATAACTTAGGGCTAAGTAGCCTTCTCACCCTCCTTCTGCTTCTTCCCACGCTGGGGGTGAGGGCGGAGGAGACGATAGATGATTCAACCCCAGCGAGGGCGATAGCCTCACTGACCGACCCCGCGAAGCTGGGCACACTCAAAGGTGAGCGAGCAGCTAATCCTCTTTTGCAGAAATGCGTTTACTGGCTGGCCTATGCTGAAGGGCAGGGTCAGAAGCCCGAAGCTGTCCTCGATCAATCGGCTAAGCTGAATAAGACGATCGGGACACCCTACGCAGGTTCCGTTAGGTGGGGATTGCTGGAGAACCTAAAGATTGCCAAGGAGCTGGGACTTTTAACCCCCGAAGGAATGGCCGAATTGAAGCAGGGCAATTCAGCTACAATCACTAAGGGTGAGTATTCGGGGCAAAAAGCTGAAGCTGACTGCGTAATCCCCAAGGCGGTTTGCCCCGAACTTCAAAACCAAGTGATGAACCTAGAACTGATTCCTGCTTCGCTGAAACAAGGTAAGAACGACAAGGTGACAGAACGGGCGAGGGTCTTCGCTAAGGAGCTTTATGAGGCGAAGTTGCTTTCGGTGGAGGGGTGGAAGCGGGTGGAACACAGCCCATGAAGATTGCTCACGCCAAGGTCGCTAAGGTCGGAAAGGGGATTTCGAAATGCGAAATTCGAAATGCGGAAATTGGAAATTGGAGAGTGTGAATGGGGGAGGGGATTAAGGGGTTAAGGGATTAGGGGGGAGGGGGAGAAATTCGAAATTCGAAATTCGAAATGCGCCCCGCAGTTGCGGGACGCGCTCACGCGCGCTTACGCGTGGATTTTTGATTGAGAAGAGATTACTCACGCCAAGCCCCGACGCGGGTCGGGGTAAAGTCGCAAAGGACGCTAAGTACCGACTCAGGCCCCGACTCAGGCCCCGACTCTGGTCGGGGCAGGTCGGGGCAGGTCGGGGTAGGGGTTAGGTTCAGGCCTTAAGTTTCAGGCCGCTAAGGAACAGTGGTGGATGTGAGTCAAAGGAGTTGCTACAGTCTCTTGTTAGGTGGAACTGGATACAGACGTTATTAAGATACCCAATAATCGAAAAACTAGAATGGATCGCCGACTACCTCACCAGCCTCGATGCCCTGATCACCGCCGGAACCCAAAAGCACGAAGCTCTCAAGACCCATAAGAAAGGCCTGATGCAGCAGCTTTTCCCATCCCCGGTGGAGGTTGAAAAGTGATTCTCACGCCCGCTTCGCTCAAGACGCCAAGACGCGAAGATTTGAAGACCAGGAAGAAAAGCCTCTGTCCCGCTTCCCCCCTTTGCGTCTTAGCGTCTTTGCGTGAGTCCATCTTTATCAATTGCATTTCCACGTGCCTGAGCAGCCTCGACGCTCTGATCAGCGCCGATATCCAATAGCACGAAGCCATCAAGACTCATAAAACATGCCTAGTGCAGCAGCTTTTCCCATCCCCGGTGGAGGTTGAAAAGTGATTCTCACGCCCGCTTCGCTCAAGACGCCAAGACGCGAAGATTTGAAGACCAGGAAGAAAAGCCTCTGTCCCGCTTCCCCCCTTTGCGTCTTAGCGTCTTTGCGTGAGTCCATCTTTATCAATTGCATTTCCACGTGCCTGAGCAGCCTCGACGCTCTGATCACCGCCGATATCCTCGCGCTGGAGCAGGAGACCGAAGGCCTGCTCCACGAAATCACGAAAGGAGCCACGGCATGACGCCATTTTGTCCGCAGACTACAATATGGAGCGGATTCCAGCCCATATCTCAGTCTGGAGAATATATGGACGCCAATTGTGCGCCATGCATACTTTCACTGAGATATGAGTGAACCAGCCACCGATGCCGATTTCCGCTTCCGTGCGGGCCGCTCTATCAGCCAGCCGACGGGTTATCGTGCGTTCATTCCAGCTCCGCTGCCGCCATCGCCACCTGTGCGGCTGGATGACGCGCTGCTCGGATTACTTTCCAAAGCAGACAGCACCTTGGGGCGGCTCGATGGCTCCATTCAGATTCTTCCGCATCCCGACCTCTTCGTCTTCATGTATGTGCGCAAGGAGGCCGTCCTTTCCAGCCAGATCGAAGGCACGCAAAGCTCCCTGCAAGACCTCCTCTCCGCCGAGGCGAATATCCTCTCGCCCGAAACCCCGAAGGACGTGGATGAAGTGGTGAATTACGTCACCGCGATGAACCACGGACTGGCTCGCCTGCACGAGCTTCCCGTCTGCGTTCGCCTGGTCAAAGAAATCCATGAACGGCTGCTGAAAGGCGTTCGCGGGGCGCAGCTCACGCCCGGCGATCTCCGCACTTCGCAAAACTGGATCGGCCCCGGCGGATGCACGCTCAATGAAGCGACCTTCGTCCCCCCGCCGCCGCACGAAGTCCCCGGTGCGCTCGGCGCATGGGAGACCTTTCTTCATTTGGAGTGCGACCTGCCGCAGCTCATCCAGATCGGGCTGGCCCATGCCCAGTTCGAGACCATCCACCCCTTTCTCGATGGCAATGGCCGCGTAGGTCGCCTGCTCATCACCTTCCTGCTCTGCCAGCGGGGTATTTTGGCGAAGCCCGTCCTCTACCTTTCACACTTCTTCAAACAACACCGCTCCGAGTATTACGAACGCCTGCAAGCCATTCGCGACCACGGCGATTGGGAAGGCTGGCTTGCCTTCTTTCTCCGTGGCGTCGCCAGCGTCAGCGTGGAGGCCGCCGAGACCGCCCGCCGCATCCTGCTCATGCGTGAGGAACACCGCGCCGCCGTCACCGCCAGCATGGGCCGTGCGGCAGCGGCGGGCCACCGCGTCTTGGAGCAGCTCTTCCAGCACCCTATGCTCACCGTCGCCGATGCCCAAAAACTCACCGGCAGCACCTACAACGCCGCCAATGCCGTCGTCGCCCAACTCTGCACCCTCGGCATCCTGGAAGAAGCCACCGGCTACAAGCGCAACCGCGTCTTCCGCTACGCCCCTTACATCGCCATCTTTTCTGACAACGCGCCGGACCAACCGAATGAAACGAAAGGAGCCACGGCATGAGCAACGAAGCCCAGCCGCAATCCAGCATCATCCTCTACCAGACGGAGGATGGCCGCACCCGCATCCAGTGCCGGTTTGAAGACGAGACGCTCTGGCTCACGCAGGCACAGATGGCCGAGCTTTTCCAGACCACTCCGCAGAACGTTACCCTGCACTTGAAAGCCATTTTTACCGAAGAGGAATTGTCGGAAGCGGCAACTTGTAAGGATTACTTACAAGTTCGCGCCGAAGGCGGGCGGGAGGTCACCCGCAAGCTCCGTCACTACCGCCTGGAGGCCATCCTCGCCGTCGGCTTCCGCGTCCGCAGTCACCGAGGCACGCAGTTCCGCCAGTGGGCCATCGGGCGCTTGAACGAATATCTGGTGAAGGGGTTCACCATGGATGACGAGCGGCTAAAAAACCCGCCGGGCAAGGGGCAGAAAGATTACTTCGACGAACTGCTGGAGCGCATCCGCGACATCCGCTCCTCGGAGCGCCGCTTCTACCAAAAGGTGCTCGATATCTACGCCACCAGTGTGGATTACACGCCCGACGCGGAGTCCTCGCAGACCTTCTTCGCCACCGTGCAGAACAAGATGCACTGGGCCACGCACGGCCACACGGCCGCCGAGGTCATAGCCGAACGGGCCGATGCCACCCAGCCCTTCATGGGGCTGAAAACCACTAGGCCCGGCGGCATCATCCGCAAGGAAGACGCGGCGGTGGCCAAAAACTACCTCGCCGAGGACGAACTGCAGGTGCTCAACCGCATCGTAAACCTCTACATCGAATACGCCGAACTTCAGGCCCTCGAGCGCAAGCCCATGACCATGCGCGACTGGATCACCAAGCTGGATGAGTTCCTGAAAATCTCCGGGCGACCGCTACTGCATCATGCCGGAGGCGTTTCCGCCGAGGATGCCCGGGCCAGGGCGGAGCTGGAATACGCGAAATACAAGACCCTGCTCGATGCATCGCCGCGTGCGGTGGATGCGGACTTTGAAAAGACGGCCAAGGAATTGAAGAAGCTGCCCACGCCCCGCAAGCCAAAGGGAGGCCAGCCATGATCAAGGGACTCAAGCCGTATGCGAAATACAAGGAGTCGGGGCAGGAATGGCTCGGACGTTGTCCGAAGAATTGGAACGTTCGCCGCACAAAACTAATCCTGCGCGAAGTTGATTCGCGTTCGACCACCGGCAAAGAGCGAGAAGGTGGCAGATCGGGCAAAAGTCTTCGCCAAGGAGCTTTATGAGGCGAAGTTGCTTTCGAAGGAGGGGTGGAAGCGGGTGGAACACAGCCCATGAAGATTGCTCACGCCAAGGTCGCTAAGGTCGGAAAGGGGATTTCGAAATGCGAAATTCGAAATGCGGAAATTGGAAATTGGAGAGTGTGAATGGGGGAGGGGATTAAGGGGGGGTGGGGGGAATGTGATTTGGGATGTTGGATTTTTAATTTTTCCCCGCGGTTGCGGGACACACTTACGTGTGGATTGGGGAAGAGATTGCTCACGCAAAGCCCCGACAAGAGCCCCGACTCAGGTCGGGGTAGATGCGGGGCAGGTGCGGGGCATGGCCGAAAGTTTAGTCCGCTACGGAGAATCAGGATTGCGTGGTGTTACTAAACCAATTACGGGTTTGGTTGCAAATATTGCAGACCGATAGCATCACCGGAACTTCCACAAGAACACCCACTACGGTGGCAAGAGCGGCTCCAGAAGAAGGGCCGAAAAGGGTGATGGCCACGGCTACCGCAAGTTCGAAGAAGTTGCTTGCCCCAATCAGAGCTCCGGGAGCAGCGATGTTGTGAGGGACCTTGAGCCAACGCATGAGAATGTAGGTCAGACTGGAATTGAAATAGACCTGAATGATAATCGGCACCGCCAGTAGCAGGACTGCAAACCACCGCTGGGTCAGATTCTGAGCCTGAAACGCGAAAATCAGCACCAGCGTCAGCAGTAAAGCGGCGATGGTGATCGGCTGAAACTTCGGAAGAAAAAACTCTTCAAACCATGCTTTGCCCCTAGCTTTTAGCAACAAGGAGCGAGTTAGATAACCCGCAGCCAAAGGAATCACGATAAAAACAACCACCGAAGTGATCAGTACGTTCGACGGAACGACCACATTGGCCACTCCACAAAGAATCATCACGATGGGGGCAAAGGCTACCAGCATGATGAGATCGTTTACGGCAACCTGCACAAGGGTGTAGACGGGGTCTCCATCCGTGAGATAAGACCAGACAAAGACCATCGCTGTGCAGGGGGCGGCAGCGAGGATGATCAATCCTGCGGTGTAATCTTTGGCAGCCTCTGGGGTGATCCATGTGGAGAAAAGGTGCTGGATGAAGACCCATGCCAAAAAAGCCATACTGAGGGGTTTGACGATCCAGTTCACAAGTAAGGTGATGAGGAGTCCTTTTGGCTTTCTGGCAACACCCCCGATGGAGCTGAAATCCACTTTCAGCATCATCGGGTAGATCATCGCCCAAATCAGAATGGCGATTGGAATATTAACATGAGAATCACGAGCGAACTCCAGACGGCTGACCATGGCAACCGTCTCCGGAGCAATCGATCCAACCAGGACGCCGACGACCATGCAGAGGAACACCCAGATCGTCAGGTACCGCTCAAAGAATCCGATTCTCTTGCTTGAGGTCATTCGAATTACCCTAAAGTGAATTTATGCCTTAATCCAGCGGCGTAGGCTTCAAAGACCAAGCGGATCTGATCTCGAACACGTCGGAACTCGTTTAGAATAGACTCCTCCGAGCCAACGGCATGAGCGGGATCATCAAAGCCCCAGTGGTGTCGGTTCGTCTGGCCGGGAAAAGTGGGGCAAGCCTGGTCGGCATTGCCGCAGACGGTGATGACCGTATCGACGGGAGAGTTTAGGAACTCATTCAGGTGCTTGGATCGGTGGCCTGAGATGTCGATGCCGATCTCTTTCATTACCGTGATGGCCTTGGGATGAACGAAGCCAACTGGTTTTGAGCCAGCGCTTGAAACATCGATCAAACCACCAGAAGCCTGACGAAGAATACCTTCTGCGAGATGACTACGGCAGGAATTACCGGTGCAGAGGACGAGTACGAGCGGCTTGGTTGTCATTGCTTGTACGTTTTTAAAGGGATTATTACGGGAAGCAATAGGTTAGGAATCAGATGTAGAAAAAGGAAAAGGCCGGTGGGTGGATGGTAAATAATTCCTAGTTTTCCACCAATCCCAAACAAAAGCCGGAGTGCCTCCGGCGCCGGCCCCGATTCAGGTCGGGGCAGAGCAACGGCCCGTTTGGATTGCTCACGCCAAGCCCCGACGCGGGTCGGGGTAAAGTCGCAAAGGACGCTAGGGAAGAGCGAAGGTGACAAAGAAAAAAGCAATCTTGACGGCATGGTATCAGAAAGTACGTTATTGCGTACGCCATGCCGACCCTCACAGCTACCGAAGCCAGAAAAAACATCTACGCTTTAGTTGATGAGGTAAACGAGTCTCACGAGGCCATTCAGATTCAGGGCAAACGGGGATCGGCAGTGTTGATTGCGGAAGAAGATTGGCGGGCTTTGCAGGAGACGCTTTATCTTACTTCTGTTACCGGCATGAAGAAATCCATCCTCAAGGGAATGAAGACGCCGATACGGAAGTGTTCCAAGAAGCTGGTTTGGTAAGATGACTTGGACGCTGGTCTACACCCAGCAAGCGCAGAAAGACGCCAAGAAGCTGGGTTCAACGCATCTAAAGACCAAAGCTCAAAGGCTTTTGGATATTTTGGCCAAGAATCCGTATCAGAATCCTCCATCCTATGAAAAGTTGGTGGGCGATCTGGCTGGTGCCTATTCCCGCAGAATCAACATTCAGCACCGGTTAGTTTACCAGGTGCTGGATTCGATGAAGACTGTCAAAGTCTTGAGAATGTGGACCCACTACGATTAAGTGCCTATCTTTAGAAATATATTTTCAAAAGTAAGATTTAAACAGCTAACCTGAAGTACATAAGATGAACTTCGACCTCATAAGACTTTTTCCGTTTCTAGGAATATCACAGTGAATGTGGTGGGGATCGACGTGGGTGGGGCGCGGAAAGGGTTTCACGCGGTTGCCATATCCGATGGAACTTATTTGAGTCACTGTGCGACCCAGGATGTAGGGAAGCTCTCTGACTGGTGTCGTGAGACGGTACGAGCGCGAGTGATCGCGGTGGATGCGCCTTGTCGCTGGCGTGGGGCTGGGCATGCGCGGCCTGCTGAGCGGGAGTTAATGCGAAAGGGCATCTCCTGCTTCTCGACTCCAACTCGGAAGCAGGCGGTTGGGCATCCTACCGACTACTTTGGATGGATGCTGAGGGGTGAGGCCTTATTTAAGGCGCTTGAGGATGAGTTCCCGCTCTGCCGTAGATTGCCCGTTGTTAAAGGGAAGTGCAGCTTTGAGACTTTTCCGCATGCGATTACTTGGCATTTGCGGGGGGGCAACGCCGATGCTTCCAAAAAGCGGAAGCAACGGGCAGCTTTGCTCAGCAAAGCGGGGATCGACCTGAGCAAATTAATCAACATGGATCTCCTGGATGCCGCGCTTTGTGCCCTTGCGGCATATCATCTTGCTATAGGCAGGGGCTGCGTGAGCTATGGTGAGCAGGACTCAGGTTTGATTATCGTCCCCAAATAGATCTTACCCTTGGCCCTACTGTACCTAGTGCCAGATTCGAGGGGTAAAGGGGGTGATTTTGCTAGTTTGGAAGGGGGGTTGACAAGGAGGGCAGGAGTATTTATACAAAAAGTATGAATAACACCATTCGTATCGCCGTCCTAACAGCAATTGCTTTGGCCTCTCCCTTGGCCATGGCCGATTCAGGCACCAAGGGAAACAGCAAAAGCGATGACTGCTCAGTGGAGCAGGCTTTTATCGCGATTCCCGATCTTCTGATCGTGCGTCCGATCAGCTTGGCTGGTTGTGCAGTCGGCTTCACCGCCTTTGTGGTGAGCTCCCCCTTCACTGCCATGGCCGAATGTGTGGACGAATCCTGGGATACTTTGGTCAAGACCCCAGCCCGTTTCACCTTCGAACGTGATCTCGGCGATTTCGACGACGTTAAATAAGTTTTCGACCAACAAGGTCTGAGCCAAGGGCGATCCTGCAAGGGATCGCCCTTTGTGCTTTTTGGGGAGGAGACGGTGGAACTGTGGTTTTGGAAGCTTAGGTAGGGGCGGCATCTCCGAGGCCGCCTAGCTGGGCGATTGGGTATACAGAATTGAGTGCAGACGCGCCTTAGGCTGGGGGTATTGAGTGGTTCAATCGGCGGACCAGGGATGGTCCGCCCTACCAGTGGAGGGTCTTGAGTATTGAGCGCAGGCGACCTCGGAGATGTCGCCGCTACCTATGGTTAGAACTTTAAGCCATAGATGTTTCAATCGGCGGACCAGGGATGGTCCGCCCTACCAGCGGACGGTTTTGAGTATTGAGCGTAGGCGTTCTCGGAGAGACCGCCCTACCTGTGGTCCGACGTATCAGTGTTCAAGGATCGGTGATTCAGGTTTGGGCTAGGCGGGGTTGGTAGGGACGCTCTACCTTCGAAGGATGTTTGGGTTCTACACGCACGATTTGAGTCCGTTCCTGATTCAGTTTGGGAACGGTTGGGGAATTCGGTACTACGGAATGGCTTATGTGGTGGGGTTCCTAGCCTGGTTCTACGGGCTTCGTTGGTTTCGCAAATTAGGCTGGTCTCAGTTGAATGAGCAGCAGATCTCTGAACTACTTTTTTATACGGTGGTAGGGGTCTTGATCGGTGGACGCTTGGGTTACTGTCTCCTCTATGATTGGGCTGAAACGGTAAGAGATCCGATCAGTATCATCGCTTTCTGGAATGGGGGAATTCGAGGAATGGCGAGTCATGGTGGAATCGTTGGGGCCCTCCTTGGATTCCTTCTGTGGGCACGAAAAAATAGGATGGATGGGTGGGCGGTGGCGGATAATGCAGCGGTCTTTGCTCCAGTGGGGATTTTCCTTGGGCGAATTGCGAACTTCATCAACGGAGAGCTGTGGGGCAGGGCGAGCGATGTCTCTTGGGCGGTTATCTTTCCTGATGCGGGATCGGTGGCGCGCCATCCCTCTCAACTTTATGAAGCTGGGGGAGAAGGACTCCTGCTGGGTTGGTTAATGTTTTGGTGGCGATCGCGAAGTCCGAAGCCGTCAGGCCAGGTTCTGGCAGCCTTCTTTGTCGTCTATGCCCTGATCCGCTTCGGGATAGAGTTTTTCAGAGAGCCCGATGCAGGAGATCCGTTGGTCTGGGGACTTAGTCGCGGCCAGCTGTTTTCGGTGGGATTGGGGATAGTCGGGGCAGGAGTATGGCTTTGGAGGAGTCGAGGAGGGAAGGGGTTAAGCAGTTAAGGGGTTGAGGAAGGTTTGGATTTTCTGGGGATGCGGAGGATCTGGCCTGGGATGAGGAGGTCGGGGTCGTCCATCGGATTAAATAAAATAATATCTTCTACGCCGACCCTAAACCGACGGGCGATGGTAGTGAGGGAGTCGCCGCGGCGGACGGGATAAAGAATTGGTTCTGGGGGAACGATAAGTTCGACCGGTTTTGTGGCGATTTCTTGGGGGGCAGGTTCTTCTTTAAGGGCTGGAGGGAGGGAGGAGATAAGTTTAGGGGCGGGGGCAGGAGCCAAGTTGGCAAAGCCGTAATCAAAGAGGAGGCGGGTATCCTTCCACTTGTTGGCGCTTTTGAGAAGAGTGAGTCGAAGCTCGCGTCCGCCTTGGGTGGCAGAAGCGGCGAAGGTGTGGCGGGCTTCATAGGTCCAACCTGTTTTGGCGGGCCCCATCCCAGGGTAGACACCGAGAAGTTTGTTATGGTTACGCATGCGCTGGAGGCCAATAACGGTTTTGAGGTTGTAGATCTGAGTTTGGGCCATTCGACGAAGCTCGGTTTTTGAAAGAAACATATTAAAGAGGACCATGAGATCCCTTGTGGTGGTACGTTGACCCGAACCTGGCAAGCCGTGCGGATTTAAAAAGCGGGTGTTGCTCATTCCTAGTTTAGCCGCTTCGGCATTCATATCGGCGACAAACTGACCGACCGAACCTGAGGTGGATCGGGCGAGGGCCATGGCGCTGTCGTTATCGGAACCGATAATGATGGAGCGGAGGAGTTCACTGACTGGGACGGTTTCGCCTGTACGCAGGGGGACGGTGCTGGGTTCTACGCGAGTGTCTTCTGTGGCGACGGTGACGGTGCCTTTGCCTCCTGTCTTTTGGTAAGCCAAGAGGGCGGTCATGAGTTTGACTGTGCTGGCTGGAGGGTAGGTATCGTCGATGTCTTTGGCGTAGAGAACTTGGCCGGTGAGTGGATCGAGGAGCAGTGCAGATTGGGCGAGTAGCTCGGTGTTAACCACTTCGAGCGTGGGAGGCTTAACGGGCGGGACTGGTTGGGCGGAGAGGGCGACCGAGCCAAGGAGCAGAAGGGTAGAAAGGATGTGCTTCATCGTATTTCCCATGGGTCGGGGAATTTACTGAGGAGGCGAGGGGCTTTGCGGCCGACTACGACAACATCCTCGATTCTGACGCCACCGATTCCGTGGACGTAGAGGCCTGGTTCGACGGTTAGAATCGTACCGTGGGGAAGAGAGGAGGTGGCGAAACGTGGTGATTCATGAATCTCCAGTCCAAGTCCGTGTCCGACCCCATGAAAGAAGCCATTCCATCGGCCCTTTTTGATTTCGGTAGGGTAACCTTGGTTCTGGAACCAGTCGCGAAGTTGGCTTTGGATTTTTTCGCCGTTGGCGCCAGTGCGGGTTTGGCGGAGAACACGTTGTTGGCCTTGAATGACGGTATCGCGGAGGTGGCGAAGTTTTTCGGGGGCTTGGCCTTTGACCATGGTTCGGGTGATATCGCCGAAGTATCCCGTTTGTGGGTTACGGGGAAAGATGTCGAGGATGATGGCTTGGTGAGCGCGAAGGGGGCCGTGGCCGCGTTCATGGGGGTCGCAAGCTTGCTGGCCACCTGAGACGATGGTGTCGCGGGCGAGGGCGCCGTGGCGGAGACAGGCGATTTCCATTTCGGTGCGTAGGCGTTCCGAGGTGAGGGTGGATCCTGCCCAAGAAAGGATTTTATCTTTGCGGATTTTCGTGGCGCGAAGGATCTCGAGTGCGCGCGCGAGGCCTGCTTCGGCGGAGCGGATGGCTTGGGTGATGTGACGGATTTCAGTTGGGGATTTCTTTAAGCGGGCAGGGAAAAAGGGCCCGGGGATGGGGCGGAGACGGAGGCCAGCCTTGTGGAGTTGTTGGGCGAGTCCGATAGGGAAAGAGGAGGGGATTTCGGCGGAGCGGATGCCGTGGCGACGGAGGACAGAGGCGAGGAGTTTGGGGTAGGAGTGCTTTTTTGGGCCTAGGCGTTTTTCTTCTTGGGAAAGATCGAGGCACTGATCGACGTTGGCGGTGCGACGAGCGCGGTCGATTTCGAGTGGGCCGAGCAGGAGGTGGGTTTTGCCCTGTGCGGTTTGGAACCAAGCGAAGTCGTCTGGGACGAAGAGACCGGTGGCGTAGGTAAGATCGGGGACGTGTTCGGTGTTACCGACGAGGAGACGAGCGATACGGGCCACGGCTAGGAGGATTTTAGGAGTGCGCCTGCGAGAAAGCCTGCGAGGAGAAAAGAGAGGAGGACCATAGGGGTACGAACATCGAATCCAAAAAGATAGAAGTCGAGGTGAAGAAATCCTGATTGGCGGGCGAGGAGGAGGACAGCGGAGGCGAGGACGGCGAGGGAGACGAGGCGATGGCGGTTCATGGTAGGGCTTGGAAGTGAGCGTAGATTAGGCAATTCTCGGGGATGTCGATCGCTACACGTACTGGGGATGGAGGAACCACCTCGCTAATGTATGGGAAAAGAGTGCCAAAGGACAGCCCTCGAGTGGGGGCGTATGGGGAGGTGGATGAGTTGAATGCGTGTTTGGGGATGGCTCGGGCGCACGCGGAGATGGGGCAAAAGGCGCTGTTGGAAAAGATACAAAAGGCACTGGTGGGGTTGATGGGGGAGTTGGCGGTGGCGACGGAGGATCTTGCGCGGTATGAGGCGGATGGGTATGCGCGGTTGAAGGATGAGGATTTGGGATTGTTGGATGAGGAGATTGTGCGGTTAGAGACGGGGGCGCCGCAACCGACGGGATGGTCGACTCCAGGAGGCAATCTGGCTGGGGCGGCACTAGATTTAGCGCGGGCGGTCTGTCGAAGGGCGGAGCGTGGGGTGTGGCAGCTGGAAAAGAAGGAGGGGAACGTGAGGACTATCATTCCGCGGTATTTGAATCGCCTTTCAGACCTACTTTGGCTGCTTGAACGTGAGATTTCTTCTTAATGGAAGATTTCTGACCTACGACCCCATTATTGAAAACACGGCTTGCAACATATTGGTGTGTAACATCTTATAAGACCTACGACCCCATGGAAGGTGTTGCGGTGGAATGACTTGCGGTGCAGTTTTTTGAGAGTGACCTACGACCCCACTTCTTATTAAGGAAAAAGTGTAGACAGTGGGGCACAAAGTGTCATCATGAGTTCATGATAAGAACTCAGATACAGCTGGAGGAGGCCCAGTTTGATTTGATTCGGAGTGAGGCGGCGAAAAAAAATATAAGTGTGGCAGGCTTTGTCAGGGAAGCGTTGGCGAGATATTTGAAAAGTCCGCGGCAGGTGGCCCTGCGAAATTTAGCCACCCTTCGTCCTGCATTTAAGCCGATTCCTATGGACGATTTATCCGATCATGATCGCTGGTTTGCAGAGGCCATCATGGATTCCAAGCGGCGGTCGGATTAAATGGATTGCTTCGTCGATAGCTCAGGATTTTACGCGTTCCTGGACGAAAGAGATCCTGCCCACGATTCGGCGGTCACTCTGTTTCAAGCAGCGGGAAGGCAGGAGTGGGTTTTAAGAACAAATAGCTATGTGGCATTAGAGACAGCGGCACTGGTGCAAAGTCGATTGGGGTGGGATCCATGCGAACTTTGGTTGAATGACATTCTGTCCACTGTTCAGGTCGATATCGTTGACGAAGATCTGCACAAACTTGGAATGGCCCGTTGGAGACAAGCCCGACTTCGAGGATTGAGTTTAACTGACTGTGTTAGTTTCGCCTACATGGAGCAGGAGGGGCTTCGGGAAGCGATCGCGTATGATCGGCACTTTATGGAACGAGGAGTTCGCCTTCCAAAGGTGGTTGGTTAATTTTTGCGGAGAATTTCCCAGGCGGTGTAGGGACCGAGGTAGACCATTCCTGTGTAGACTTGGATAAGATCGGCTCCTGCGAGGCGGCGGGACTGGTAGTCTGCCGCGTTCATGACGCCGCCAACTCCCATCAGCGTCTGTTCTGGTCCGAGAAGCGGGCGGAGGGTGCGGGTAAGAGCCATTGCGCGAGCGGTCAGTGGGCGACCACTCAGCCCGCCAATTTCCTTCGGTTCCTCGGCTTCGCGATGGACGGTGGAATTTGTAGCTACGATTCCCGATAACTGAAACTCTCGGGTAATCGCGACCAGTTCAGGAAGGGATGAAGGTTCGACGTCTGGTGATATTTTTAAAAGGAGGGGTTTAAGCTGAGGGCAGGAACGATTAAAATCCTGGAGGGTGGAGAGAAGACGACGTAGATCATCAGGTTTGGCTAGATCTCGTAGTCCAGGGGTGTTGGGTGAACTGATATTGATGACAAAGAAGTCTCCTAGGGGATGAAGAAGTTTTAGGGAGCCCAAGTAGTCGAGCGGCGCTTGGTCGAGCGGGGTGATCTTGGATTTTCCGATATTGATGCCGATGGGGAAATCGTGAAGAGCATGCTTGGTGCGGAGTTGGCGGAGGCGGGTGGCCATGGCCTCGGCGCCGATATTGGGAAAACCGAGGCGGTTGATCAGAGCATGCTGATGGGGATAGCGAAAGACGCGCGGCTGGGGATTCCCCGGTTGAGGGTGGAGGGTCACGGTGCCTAGTTCGGCAAATCCAAAACCGAGATCTCGCCAAGCAAGCGGGGCGTCCCCATTTTTGTCGACGCCGGCGGCGATACCCAAGCGATTGCGAAACTTTAGTCCCATCAGTTCAGTGGGCTCTTGGGGGGCGGAGCGTCCCATGGTGATAGCCTTTGCCAATCCAGGAAGGTGCATTGCTGCGAGGGTGAACTGGTGAGCCACCTCGGGAGGGAGGCGGAAGAGTACGGGTCGGGCGATGAGAGAGTAGAGGCTCATTTTCCTATGCAAAACTGGGAAAATAATCGATCGAGGACATCCTCGGATGTACCCACACCGAGAACTGATTCGAGGGATTGCAAGGCGAGGCGAAGATCGGAGGCGACCAGTTCTGGTGCGGCGCGAGCAAGGAGAGAAGCCGAGGCTGTGGCAAGAGCTTCTGCGGTATGGCGAAGAGCTTCCTCGTGGCGGGAGTTAATGGCGATTTCATCTGAGCCTGGAGCAAGGAAATCTCCTGCAAGGCGGGTGGCGATAGTTTTGCGCAAGGAGTCGAGTCCTGCTCCTGTTTTAGTGGAAATGGAAAGGCCTTCACCCGAAAAAGTGGAAGGGAGATCGGACTTCGTGAGTACGTGGAGGATTTTTGGGCCGAGGCGAGGCCATTCGGTTTGGCATGGATCTTGGGATGAGGTTTTATCGATGAGTGCAAGGACGAGATCGGCAGAGTCGGCGGCTTGGCGGGTGCGATTAATACCTTCTATCTCTACGGGGTCGAGTGATGTGCGCAAGCCAGCGGTATCAATCAGGCGGATGGGAAATCCCGCGAGCACGATCGACTCCTCTACCGTATCGCGGGTAGTGCCTGGAGTAGGGCTGACGATTGCGCGGTCAGTTCCGAGGAGTGCATTGAGCAGGCTGGATTTTCCGACGTTGGGAGGGCCCGCGAGGACGAGGCGGTAGCCTGCGCGGAGGCGATGGCCTAAGGGAGCAGTGGCGAGGAGGGAGGCGATAGAGGTTAGAAGAGCGCTGACTTCAGAACGGAATCCTTGGCCGACTTCGGGCTGAATATCTTCATCGGGAAAGTCGATCCACGCTTCGATTCGAGCAAGGAGTTGGAGGATTCTTTCGCGTTCGGCGAGAAGCTTCTCGCCTAATTTACCCGCAAGAGCTCGATGGGCGGCTTGGAGGGCGCGTTCGGAGCGTGCATGAAGGACATCGAGAACGGCTTCGGCACGGGTCAGTTCGATTCGTCCGTTAAGAAAAGCTCTCTCGGTGAATTCGCCAGGACGAGCGGTTCTGGCGCCTAGGGCAAGGGTAGCTTGGAGGATGGTCTCGACGATAAGAGGATTTCCGTGGCAGGAGATTTCCAGTAGGTCCTCTCCAGTGTAGGAGTTCGGATTAGGCCAAAAAGTGAGGACAACCTCATCAAGTTCTTTGTCTTGGAATCGGATCTGGGTGGGTTGAGGAGAGCGCGGGGGGATTGCTTTGCCCGCAAGCTGCTTGGCGATGGCACTGGTTTTGGGGCCTGAGATGCGAATCAGGGCGAGAGCCGAGACTCCTGGAGGTGTGGCACAGGCAGTAATGGTATCTTTTTCGAAAGCCATAAGCTTTTGATTTTTGCAAAGTGGCTCGACGGGGGCGAGTTCAACTTCTGGGGTCAGGAGGTAGGGTCAGAGGTGGGGTCAGACCCCAAGGTGGGAGTGCTGGTCTGCGGTGGGAGAGGGAGGTATGAAAGATGGATGGGTAATGAGAACGAGTTGATCCTGGTGACTGGGGGCTGTGGATTTATCGGATCGAATTATGTGAGGCATCTACTGTCGGTCTCGGCCAAGGTTAAGGTTGTTGTTCTAGATAAGCTGACCTATGCGGGGCACCGCCCGAACCTGGAGCACGAGGAGAAGGGGGGGCGTTGTCAGGTGGTGGTGGGTGATATTGCCGACGCAGCTTTGGTAAACTCTCTCTTCGAAAAACACCGCCCGGTTGCGGTGATTAATTTTGCGGCGGAATCGCACGTCGATCGCTCGATTGATGAACCTGCGCCATTTCTTCATACCAATGTTACGGGGACTTTTACTTTATTGGAGGCAACCCGTCGGTATTTGGGGGGTTCGCTGGCTCCTGCTAAAGGATCTTTTCGCTTTGTCCATCTTTCGACCGACGAGGTGCATGGCTCTTTGGAACCCTCCGATCCGCCGTTTCGCGAGACATCCACCTTTGCCCCGAATAGTCCTTACGCTGCTTCGAAAGCGGCGGCGGATCACTTGTGCCGTGCCTATTTCCGGACTTACGGAGTTCCGACGGTTGTGCTCCGCCCTTCGAATAATTTCGGGCCCTACCAGTTTCCTGAAAAGTTGATTCCGCTGGCGATTCTGCGGGCTTTGGCAGAAGAGAAAATTCCTGTTTATGGGGATGGGAAACAGGTTCGTGATTGGTTGTACGTGGAGGACACAGCGCTGGCGGTAGAAGCTGCTCGTCACCGGGGAGTAGTGGGGGCGCCTTATCAGGTAGGAGCAGATGCAGAAAAAGATAATCGGGCGGTGCTTACAGCCGTTTGTGACCTTTTGGACCGACTTCGCCCAAGGGCTACAGGAAAACCCTATCGCGAATTGATGGAAACCGTCGCTGACCGACCAGGCCATGACCGACGCTATGCTTCGGATGCGACTCGTTTTAAGAATGATGCGGGTTGGGTGGCAAAAACTTCTTTCGTTGCTGGACTGGAAAAGACGGTGCGCTGGTATTTAGAGAATCCCGATTGGTGTCATGCGGTTCAGGCGAAAGGTTATTCGGGGGAGAGATTGGGATTGTCTCCCAAGTAGGAGCTCTTTCTGTGTCTGAGAAGTACGATTACCTGATTGTCGGGGCGGGCTTCGCCGGAAGTATTTTGGCGGAACGACTGGCAGAGGGATCGGGCAAGACCTGTTTGGTGGTGGATCGTCGAGAGCACATCGCGGGAAACGCCTACGATGAGGTGGATCAGGCCGGAATTCTGATTCATAAGTACGGGCCCCACTATTTTCGAACCAACTCCACCAAGGTGGTCGACTATCTAAGTCGTTTTACCAAGTGGCATGAGGTGAAGTACCAAGTGCTTGTTTGGACGGAAGGCAAGTACTGGCAGTTTCCGATTAACTTAAACACCTTCGAACAGTATTTGGGCCGTCCCTCCACATCGGAGGAGATGGAGGCGACCTTAGCGAAGTGGAGAGAACCGATTGCCAATCCAAAGAACTCTGAGGAGATGGTCTTGTCTCAGGTGGGAAGAAAGTTCTATGAGATGTTTTTCAAGAACTATACGAAGAAGCAGTGGAAAAGGGATCCTAGTCAACTGGACGCTTCGGTCTGCGGGAGAATTCCGGTGAGAACGAATCGAGATGATCGGTTTGTCACAGAATCGTTTCAGGCGCTTCCTGAAGAGGGCTACACTGCGATGTTTAAAAAGATTCTCGCCCATCCAAAGATCACGGTTCGCCTGCAGACGGACTATCGGCAGTTGGCCAAGGCGGTGAGTTTCGATCGGATGATTTATACGGGAATGATTGATGAGTTTTACCAGTTCTCGGAGGGGCGCCTACCTTATCGGTCAATGCAGTTCGAGCCTGAGACCCTGCCAATGGAGTACTTTCAGCCAGCGATGCAGGTCAACTATCCGAATGAAAACGAGTATACCCGAGTGGTGGAGATTAAGCATGCCACGGGACAGAAATCACCTGTGACTACTATCGTTCGGGAGTATCCCGAGGATTTCGGGCCAGGGAAGGAAGCGTACTATCCGGTGCCTGCTCCTGATTCCAAGGAGTTGTATGAGAAGTACGCAGCCAAGGCAAAAAAGGAGGAGCGGGTAACCTTCGTGGGTCGGCTCGCGACCTATCGCTACTACAATATGGATCAGGTCGTTGCGATGGCTTTGACTGAGTATGAGAAGTTAAAGGCTTGCGAAAAAAAGACTTAGCGTAGACCGGCTCCCTGATAGCCGATTGGATCAAATTCTACTTCCGCAAAGCCTGCTTGGCGGATCTCACGTGCTAAATCATTCCGCAGAGATGGTTCGTTGAGGCGGGAAACTTCGCGGGGGGAGACCTGAAGAAGAGCTTTGCTCCCGTAGTGGCGGACTCGAACAATAGTAAAGCCTCTGGCGCGGACGGCGGTTTCAGCTTTTTCAATGGAGGCGAGGCGTTCAAGGGAAACGGCTAATCCTGGTGCTAGGCGAGAGGAAAGGCAGGGGGCGGCGGGTTTTTCCGCAATATCCAGTCCTGCGGCGTGGGCGAGTTGCCTAATTTCTGCTTTGGTGAGTCCCGCATCCCGAAGAGGGGAGAGGACGGAAAACTTTCCCGCCGCATCTCGCCCTGAGCGAACTTCGAGCGCATCGTCGGCGTTTTCACCGTAAGCAAGGACGGAGACTGATCGGGAGGTGGCTAAGTCGGACATCCTCTGGAAGAGATCGGCCCGGCAAAAGAAGCATCGATTCGGTGGGTTGGCGATGTAGGCAGGGTCTGCCATTTCTTGGGTGGAAAGAACCTCCAAAGGGAGGTGATGTTTTTCGGCAAAGGCGATGGCGGCTTGATATTCTGAGCGAGGCAAACTGGGGGAATCACCGAGGACACCGGTAACGCGGGTTCCCAGCACTTGATAAGCGGTGAAGAGAAGAAAAGCGGAGTCGACACCGCCGGAGTAGGCGACGAAGGCTGACGGCCATTCTTTGATGATGAGGTTTAGCTGGTCGGCTTTTGGGGATCGAAGAGGGCTCACTGGTTTGGATTATGGTTGGGAAATATTCTTTGGCGAGCTTGGGAGAAAGACAAAAATGCGAAAGCAGTACGAAATTGAGGTAAATGTGCTAGGTTTGGAGATCTTTAATGAGTGGCGAACTTAATATTGCCGATTTAAGAAAGAGCTATGAGAAGGCGGAATTAACCGAGGCGAAGGCCTTAGCGAATCCTCTGGAGCAGTTCGATCTTTGGTTACGGGAAGCGATCGAGGCGAAGGTGCCCGAGCCGAATTCTATGACTCTGGCTACTGTCTCCGTCTTGCAACGGCCAAGTACGCGGGTGGTACTGGTGAAAGGTTACGATGAGCGTGGGTTGGTTTGGTACACAAACTATGGAAGTCGAAAGGGGATAGAGTTGAAGGGAAATTCTTGGGCGGCTTTGCAGTTTCATTGGGTGGAGATGGAGCGAGTGGTGCGGTTGGAGGGGAAGGTGGAAAAAATTAGCGCGGAGGAGAGTGATGCTTATTATATTTCGAGGCCGATCGGTTCGAGAATTGGGGCTTGGGCGTCGCCCCAGAGTGAAGTGATCTCAGGGAGAGATGTGTTGGAGAAAAGTTGGGCCGAACAGGAGAAAAAAGCAGGAAGTAATCCAGCGCGACCCGCAAACTGGGGTGGGTACCGATTGGTGCCTGAAGTTTGGGAGTTTTGGCAAGGGCGTCGGAGTCGGCTTCACGATCGACTAAGATATCGCAAGGTGGAGGGCAGTTGGGTGAAAGAGCGCTTAGCTCCCTAAGTTTTTTGAGGAGTCAGACGCGATGGAGTTGAACGAAAGAGGATTGCGACAAAGAATGTGACGAGGGTGCCGAAGGTGATGCGCCAAGGGAAGGCGATGAGGGGAAGCCAATCGGGGCGGGGTAGGGGGGGGAGTCCTGCAAGGCGGAGGAGATCGGATGGCAGGCCTGAAAGGATGGCCACAGCAATGAATCCAAAAGCCATAGCGATGAGATTGCCATGGTCGGATCCGCGGGTTTTGGTGAGGGCTCCGAGAAGAAAGATACCGAGGAGAGATCCGTAGGTGTAACCAAAAATCCCTAGGACGATGGGTAGGATTCGTGAGGTGGGGTTCGAGATGACGATCCAAGCGGTGGCGCCGCCGATGAGAACAAGAATGAGTGAAAATGTCGCTGTGGCCCAGCGGGCCGCTCTCAGGGAATCTGGAGAGCGAAAACGTGGGGCTAGAAAAGGTTCGTACCAGTCACGCACCCAGGAGGTGGCGAGGGCATTCAGGGCGGTGCTGAGGGAGCCCATGGCGGTGGCGAATATTCCTGCGATGAGAAGCCCGCGTAGTCCTGCAGGAAGACCGTGAAGGATATAGTAGGCGAAGACGTGGGCGTTGCGGGTGGGGAGATGGGGGTCGGGTGCGTATTGGTAGTGCACCCAGAGAAGGATTCCGATGGTGAGGAAAGCCATGACGATGGGGATGTCGGCCAAGCCTGAGGCTACGAGGGCGAGGCGACTGCGGGCGGGATTTTTGGCGGTGAGCATTCGCTGAACCATATCTTGATCGGTTCCGTGTGTAGCCATGGTGACAAAAGTTGCGGCAAAGAAGGCGGTCCAAAGAGTGTATTCGCTTTCGAGAATGCCTTTGATTTGGGTGAGGAGGCTTCCTTGGTGGATGGGGCCGAGGCTCCAGAGCGAGAGATCACCAGGTTGTTGCAGTTTTGCCTGAAAGCCTTGCCAGCCGTTGGGAATGGATTGAGCTAAATGCCAAAGGACGAAACCGAGGCCTGAGAACATCACGACGGCTTGGATAACATCGGTCCAGACCACTGCTTTGATTCCTCCGGCGACGGTATAGAAAGCGGTGAATCCGACAAGAACGGCCAGGGCGGTAAGGGTGATGAGGAGCTCCTGGGAGTCGGAGGGGTGCGTTCCCGATAGCATTTCGTATCCGAGAACGAGAATAATCGCAGCGACGTAGAGGCGGGTGCCGCTGGCTAAGGCTCGGGTGATCAGGAAAATTGCGCTAGCGGCTTGGCGGGAGGTGGGGCCGAAGCGAATTTCAAGGAACTCGTAAATCGAAACGACACGGTAGGTGTAGTAAGGCTTAATAAAGATCCAGCTGACAAAAATCCGAGCAAGAATCGTGCCGATGGCGAGCTGGGCGTAGGTAAAGTTGCGCAGTTCATATCCTTCCCCTGGGGCTCCAAGAAAAGTGGCCGCGCTGATTTCGGCAGCTAGAATTGAAGCAAGAACAGCCCACCATGGCATCGAGCGACCGCCGAGTGCGTAGTCTTGTAGTGAAGTCTGACGGCGGGAGGCGGCGAGCCCGATTGCGATAATCGCGACGAAGTAGGTAACGATAATCAAACCGTCGAAAAGAATGGGTTGCATGGGGTGCACCTAAGGAAGCTTCCATGAGGCTCGGAGGCGATTGTATTCGGAACGGGGTAAAAGGATGTAGAGGGGGTGGTCGGCAGGTGAAAAGGATTGTAATAGTTGATAAAGGTCCGTTTCCGTTATCGAAGTGCATCCCGTGGTCACGGAATCGGGCCCTCGGCAGATATGAAAAAAGATAGCGCTACCCGCGCCTGGTTGAGCATGAGGCGGTGAGTTGTGTTGAATAAAAAGTTTTAAGGCGTGGGCAGGCTCGTCTTGTCGCATGCGATCGAAAAGGTGGTTCGTAGGGAAGGGTTCGTGGGGATTGAGGATGAGATGGCGGTTGTAGTTGAGTGAGGTGGGGTCTTCGATCCAGAGATCGCGATCGGAGACGCAGCGGTAGCGCCAACCTGGAAAGGAGAGTTGGGCGGCGTACCCATAAAGAATAGAGCCCAGGGAAAATATTCCTGCGGGTGATTTCTTGTCGCCTTCGCGTTTCTGAATTCCCTTCTGCAGAGGGTTAATCCCTCGACCCCAAGCGAGTCCCTGTCGACCCAAATGGATCTTTGGTGAGGGACCGGTTGCGGTCCAAGAAGAGGCGGGGAGAGTTCGGCGATAGAGCTGAAGAGTTGTTTGGGTGGAGTTCCAGTCGTCGGTCACGGCTAGGAGCAAAACCCGAGTTTCCTTCGGGATTGGGTTGCTAGCGGAGATCGAAGAATGGAGGGGGAGGAGAGAAAGAGCGGCGAGTGCGCAGCGCAGGATGGAGTTCAACGAGGACGGAACCGGTTCCAAAGTTCAGAAATGAAAGGGGGACCAAAGAAAGCAAAGTAGCCTGCGAGGCCTGCAAGAATTCCTGGGAGGATGATGGGTTGAAAGAAAGCTGGGAGGAAGAGCAGTGCAGAGCTGATGGCGGCGACCCAGCGTACCGATAGTGGGATGGGGATGGGGAAGAAAAAAACCTTTTGGTCAGGAAGAGTGGTCGCGAAGCCAAGAAAGAGTGAGTTGTGGAGGTAGAATGGATTCACCGGCACAGAAGGGCCGAAAAACGCGACGAGGACAACGGCGGTAACCCCCAGAAGTAGATAAAGATTCAGGAGAAAGGATCCCCAGGTTTGCTCCAAGGCATCGCCGATCGACCAGAGAAACCAGAGAAAGAGGAGAAGAAAGATTGGGTTAGCGGAGGTGGACGGAACAAAAAGAAAGGTGAGGAGACGCCAATACTGTCCTTGAAGAACGAGGTCTGGTTCCAATTTTAAAATGGAGGAGAAGCCAGGGGAAGCGAGATTGAGGAGCCAAGCCCCTGCATTCATGGCGACGAGGCCGCGGGTGAGATAGGGTACTGCCCAACGGCCAAGGTAGTGTTCGAGATTGTCGGTCCAACCCGCAGGGCTCATACGCCGAGAAAGCCGGTTAGGGCTTGAGAGTAATCTTCTTCCAGTTCAGATGCTGGGCGAGGGCGTATTTTTCAAAATCCTTTTCGTAAAGGGAGAGGACCACTCGGACGACAGCGGAATCGTCCTCAAAGCTAATATTGGAAACAAAATCGGGAATGATATCGAGGAGGCGATGGGTGTAGATAAGGGCAAAGGCGGAGGCGGTGGCAGCGGAGTAGGGGAGTTCAAGGTAAGCGCCCTCGGCCACATCTTCGACGACATCGGCGAGGAACTCGAGTTGATTTACGAGATGAGGAAACTTGGGAGCCTGAATCTGGGTGAACTCCGCCTTGAGCATAGGGAGTCGGTGTAAAAGATTTTGCATAATCTTTGGGGTAACGCGACTGGCTCCCCGTTGCGCGAAAAAAGATGCCTCAGTCATCAGGACAGATTGAAGGAAAAGACGGCGGAGGGCAAGCGGAGGTGAAGATGGTGCGCGGTCGCATCCTGGAGCAATCTGTCTGGGTGACCCCCAAAGATTCTATAGTACCTCCCACCCAAGCCTTGAGGCAGAGGCATGAGGTGCCGGAATCAGACACTTGGGATTTAAACCCACTTTTCGCCACTTCGGCAGATTGGGAAAAGGATTTGGAACGGTTACGTAGTTATGAAGGGGTCATGATGAAGTGGAAAGGGCTTCTAGCTATGGGGGAGGATTTGCTCTGCGCTTTAGAGAAGGAGAAGGAGATCGATCTACTGGCGGAGCGATTGGGCCAGTACGCTAGTTTAAAAGTGGCTGAGGACGGGGCGGACGGTTCGGCGCGGGATCGGGCTTTGCGTTTGGAGTTCTTGCTAACTCGGTTGAGCGAGGAGATGGCGTGGTTCCTTCCTGAGTTGATGAGGATAGAGGACGATGCGTGGGGTAAGTTATTGGGGCAATCCTGTTTGGCAGAGTGGAAAGGAAGCTTAGAGCGAATACGGCGCCAGCGTCCGCATATTCTGCCTGAAGGGGAGGAGCGTCTCTTGACCTTGGCGGGTCCAGCTCTGGGAGGTGCTGATGAGATATTCTCACAGCTAACCAACGTAGATTTCCGCTTCGGGCTGGTTCGGGACGAAGACGGGCGGGAGGTGGAGTTGACTCATGGGACATTTGCCTCCCTGCTTCAGCGCCGTTCGACTGAGGTCCGTCGACAAGCGTGGCAAAAATATTACAGGGAGTTTGAGAGCCACGCTTTCTCCCTTGCATCGACCTTAGCGACTTCGGTTAAGACAGATGTTTTTCGGGCGCGTGCACGGAAGCATCCCTCGGCTCGAGAACATGCTCTTTTCCCTGATCGAGTTCCCGGTTCGGTAGTGGATAACCTCATTGCGGTGGTGCGGATGAATCTTGGTCCTCTACAGAGGTATCATCGCTTGCGAAAAAAAATCTTAGGGCTGGAGCAGCTTCGGGCAGCTGATCTGCAAGTTCCTATCGTTGCGGTGGCTGAGAAAAAGACCTCCTTTGCGGAGGCCGCCGCGCTTGTCACTCAGGCCACCGCGCCGCTAGGGGAAGAGTACTCCGCGACTTTAGCTCGGGGATTAGGGGAGGGCCGATGGGTGGATCGGTATGAGAATCGAGGAAAGAGGAGCGGAGCTTTTTCCAGCGGCGGTTATGGCAGTCCGCCTTACATCTTGATGAACTATCGGGAGGATGTTCTGGCGGACGTTTATACCTTGGCTCATGAAGCTGGGCATTCGATGCACAGTTGGATGAGTCAGCGTGCTCAACTCTTTCAAGACGCCCACTATCCGATTTTCCTGGCGGAGGTGGCCTCGACCTTCAATGAGGAGCTTTTGACTTACGCCTATTTAGAAGGACCCGCCAAGAAGGATAAAACATTGCGAGCTTACATTCTGAATCGTCAAATTGATGATATCCGAGGAACTCTCTATCGGCAGGTGATGTTTGCCGAATTCGAGCAAAAGATACATGCGGCGGAGGAAAAAGGGTTGGCCTTAACCTTGGACTTCTTCCGGATCGCTTACCGGGAGCTTTTAGAGAGTTACCTTGGGGAAGTTCTGGCGATCGAGGCTCCCTTAGAGTTGGAGTGTTTGCGGATTCCCCATTTCTACAGCGCTTTCTATGTCTACAAGTATGCCATTGGACTTTCGGCTGCGATGTCACTTTCCCAACGAGTACTTCAAGGGGAGGTTGGGGCAGTTGGGAAAGTCCACGAGTTTCTTTGTTCGGGCGGTTCGCGCCCTCCATTGGAGACACTGCGTCGAGCTGGCGTGGACATGGAGAGTCCTGAACCGATCGAATCGGCTTTAGCTTTGTTTGCGGCGCGTGTGGAGGAACTCGAAGCGATTCTTGGTGTAGCATCGTAGGGTTAAATCAATGAAGCATCGTGTTTGTATGGTGGGTCGTCCTGCGGGTTGGGCACGGGTAGCGACGGACGAGTACACAAAAAGAGTTAATGGATTTCAACCGCTGGAGCTTTCGGTGATTCGTGAGGGCAAGAGTGCGGAGGCGGAAATGGGTGAGAAAGGAAAAGGAATGTGGAAGGTTTGTTTGGATCCATTGGGACAGGCTCGTAGTACGCAGGATTGGCGGACGGAGTGGGAGCAGTGGGAGCGCGCGGGTCGAACAAAAATCGCTTGGATGATCGGGGGGGCAGATGGGCATTCGGAAAGTTTCCGAACAAGTTGTGATGTGGTACGATCTTTAGGTCCCCAGACTCTTTCCCATGATTTAGCTTTAGTCGTACTCCTCGAGCAGATTTATCGGCTAGAAAGTTGGCGGGCGGGCCACCCTTATCACCGCGTATGAATCATGGAATTGGAGATTTGACGGCCCAGGCTCCCAGGACTCTTGGAAAGGCGCTACTTTATGGGCGCAGGGCTTTAGCTCTGCGCTGTCCAACTTGCGGAACAACGCCGCTCTTTTTATCCTGGAAAAAACTCGGAAGCCTTTCTGACTGGTTTAGCCCTAGTGACGGATGCCCTTCTTGTGGGTATGCCTTTGAGCGGGAGCCTGGTTATTTTCTTCTGGCGATCTGGGGCGTAAACTACGGAGTGGTCGCTCTGGGCGGAATGGTGCTTTACTTTGCTTTGCGTCAATGGACGGAGTGGACTCCTCGTTTGATATTTTGTTTAACGGTTTTGCCTTCACCGCTCCTGAGTATCCTTTTAGCCCGCCACGCAAAATCCTTTTTTTTGGCGATGGATCATTTTTGTGATCCCCATGTTCGACACAAAAAAAGGAGAGAAAATATCGAATAGTCTTGTCAAGTTCTTGGGATCAAGGGGAGACTGATCGTGCATGTCGCAAGGACCAGTTTCTAAATTTATCGATCACCACTATCGCCATTTTAATGCGGCGGTGGTCAAGGATGCGGGGATGGCCTACCGCAAGCATATTGCGGATGGTGGACGGATGCTGGTCACCTTAGCGGGAGCGATGAGCACCGCGGAGTTGGGATTATCTTTAGCAGAAATGATCCGAGAGGATAAAGTTCATGCGATCAGTTGCACGGGAGCTAATTTAGAAGAGGACGTTTATAATTTAGTGGCCCACGATCACTACCGGCGAATTCCCGAGTACCGACATTTGACTTCAAAGGACGAAGAGAAACTCTTGAAAGAGCATCTCAATCGAGTGACAGATACCTGCATTCCTGAGCAGGAAGCGATGAGACGGATTGAAGGGGTGATTACTGAGCTCTGGAAACGGGATGATCAGGCTGGGGCTCGGCGTTTCCCGCACGAGTATTTTTATGAGGTTCTTCAAAAGGGATTGCTAGAAAAGTTTTATCAGATCGACCCCAAAGATTCATGGATGATGGCGGCGGCAAAGAAAAACATTCCGATTGTTGTGCCTGGTTGGGAGGATTCCACTTTAGGGAATATGTTTGCGGCGGCCTGCATTCAAAAGCACGTCAGCTCGCCCACCCTGATGAAAAGTGGGATCGAGTACATGATCTCGTTTGCAGATTGGTATCAGAATACTCAAGGGACTCCATTGGGTTTCTTCCAAATTGGTGGCGGGATTGCTGGGGATTTTCCTATTTGCGTAGTGCCGATGCTGCATCAAGACCTGAGGAAAACGGGTGTTCCACTCTGGTCTTACTTCTGTCAGATCAGTGATTCGACGACGAGTTATGGATCGTATTCTGGAGCGGTACCCAACGAGAAGATCACCTGGGGGAAGCTGGGCGGAAAAACCCCAAGGTTTGTTATTGAATCAGATGCCACGATCGTGGCGCCACTACTCTTCGCCTACGTGCTTGGGAAGTAAGCCTTGGCTTAAGTTTTGACGCCTGCTCGTATTTCAAACAAGGAAGAGACCGACTCGCCTTCGTGAATTCGTAGGATGGCTTCGCCTAAGAGGGGGGCGACGCAGAGCACTTTGGTGGGGACTCCCGGCATGTCAGGTTGTGGAGTGGTGTTGGTTGTAATCAATTCTTTGATCTTTAGTTTCTGTAGCCTTTCGATGCCTACTTTCCCTAGCACGGTGTGAGGAATCCCGACGTAGATATCCTTGGCCCCTTGTTTTCGCAAGATTTCAACGGCAGAGGCAATGGTTCCAGCAGTTTCGGTGATGTCGTCGACCAAAAGGACGTTTTTATCCTTCACATCCCCGATGAGGTGTGTGGCTTCGGTTTCAGAGGCATTGAGGCGCTTTTTGCTGACGATGGCCAGACCGCACTGGAACATCTGACTGTAAGCGGCGGCCATCTTCATGCCGCCAATATCAGGGGTGACGACGACAAGATCAGGAATCTGCTTTTCTTTGAGGTAGCGATAGAAGATGGGAGCACAGAAAAGATGATCGACTGGAATGTCGAAAAAACCTTGGATCTGCTGGGCATGGAGATCCATGGTAAGGACACGGTTTACCCCTGCAGCGACCAGAAGATTCGCGACGAGTTTAGCGGTGATCGGAACGCGGGGCTGGTCTTTGCGGTCTTGGCGGGCATAGCCGTAAAAAGGGAGGACTGCGGTGATGCGGAAGGAACTGGCGCGGCGGGCGGCATCCACGAGGATGAGAAGCTCCATGAGGTTTTGATTGGTGGGAGGGCAGGTGGGCTGAACAATAAAAAGGTCATTGCCGCGAATATTTTCTTCGAACTTCACGAAGGTTTCACCGTCGGGAAATGTAGATACGGTGGCCTTTCCCAGTGGGATTTTCATGAAGTCTGCAATCTTCTGGGCGAGCTCGGGATTGGCATTCCCCGTAAAGATCTGCAGTCGTTTCCCGAAGATAGAGGTCATGGGCTTTTTATAGGTTTCCTGCGAAGGCGGTGGAAGGGGGAAAGAGCAGGTTATTCGCCAAGAATCTTGATAAGAACTCGCTTGGCTCGTTGACCATCAAACTCGCCGTGAAAGATTTGTTCCCATGTGCCGAAATCGAGTTGTCCCTTGGTTACGGCCACGACGACTTCCCGTCCCATGATGGAGCGTTTTAAGTGTGCGTCGGCATTGTCTTCGGTCCCGTTGTGGCGGTATTGGCTATGGGGTTTTTCGGGAGCCAGATGCTCAAGCCATTTTTCGAAGTCGGCATGGAGTCCTGGCTCGTCGTCGTTAATAAAGACAGAAGCAGTGATGTGCATGGCATTGACTAAGCAGATGCCCTCTTGAATCCCTGAGGCGAGAAGAGCCTCGGAGACCTGTGGGATAATGTTGAGCATCCCGCGCCGTTTCGGAACTCGAAAAGTGAGTTCCTGGCGGAATGACTTCACTTTTTCGAGAGGGAGTCTAGATGATCGAGGACGACTTTGGCTTGGTCTTTGGTGGACCCTTTGGGATCTCGCCAAACAAGTTTGCCTTCTTGAAAGAGAAAAGCGGAGCGTTGGGCAAAGCCAAAGAGACCTCCGACCCCGAAGGCTTGAATGATCTTATTTTCTGAATCGGCTAAGAGGGGGTAGGGGAGCTTCTGGTCGGTCGCGAAGGTTTTTTGGGATGAGACTGCATCCGCACTAATACCGATGATCTTTACGCCCCGCTTGGTGAGTTCGGTGTTGCCGTCCCTCAGGCTACAGGCTTGGGCAGTGCAACCTGGGGTGTTGGCTTTGGGATAAAAAAAGACAAGGAGGAACCCTTTCTTTCCGTAGCTGGCAAGATCGAGCTGTTGCCCTTCTTGGTCCTTTGCGCTGAGAGCGGGAATGGGTGATCCAAGGTTCATGGTGGTTTCAGCCAGTCCTTGGGAAAGAACCAGTCCCCCGATTAGTCCTAACCAAGACTTACGAATCACTGATTAGGAACAGCCGATAGGTCAGACATTATCATATTCTTTAGAATTTCTACCTTGGCGTTGGCCGCAGCTAAGTTACGACTGGTGGCGATGGCATCAGTGATCTTTGCAAGATCAGGCATAGTTGGCCTAAGGTACTCGCTTAATTTTGCAGCTGACTGCTTGGCCTTGGGGAGGTCGCCGTTCTGTAAATCAGTTTCGAGAGCTTGAAGGGTGGAGGTGACAGGGCATGCCTCGGAGTACATGGGGCAAGTGGGTACGTTGGAGTAACCCTTGAGTAGGACAAAAGCGAGGGCGAAACCCGCAGTCCCTGCGATGAGCAAGGAGGTGTAGTTTGCCGTTGTCGGGCTAGATGTGGTGTTTTCGTTGAGAGTTTGTTTTGGTGCAGGCTTTTTCGGCATAGCTCAAATTAAGCGGATTTAACCCTATCTGTCACCCCCAAACTATACTTGTGAAAAGCCTCGAACGTCCAAGGGTAAAGTTTCTCGGCAACTACGCGCATGGCGGCGGCCATCTCACGGATCTCCATTTGGGCGTGGTCGTCTTCCCGCAGCTGCAAAAAGTGGATTAGGTTATGCAGGTCGCAGTTGACGTAGACTTCTGTGAAAATGCTGACTGGGAGGACAGCACGCGCAAGTTCGCGAGCTACACCCTTTTGTAAGAGGCTCTGGTAAGTGGCGTAGGCTTTTTCGTGGGCTTCTTTTACTTCCTTGGTGAGGGCGGCATGATCCAGATCGCTCGAAATTTGGCTACCCTGTTTATTCTTGGCGTCGGCGGCGCGCCACTGGGTGGGAATATAAAATTCATCCGCTAGTTCTGAGTAGCGACCGCTCCACTCGTTCAGCCGAAAGGTGCGGTGGCGAACGAACTGTCGCATAATGAATATAGGCATCTTGATATTGTAGGTAATGGAGCACTGTTCGAAGGGGCTGGTATGACGATTTTTGTAGAGATAGCTCAAGAGTTTTTTGTCCTGATCTTCTCCTTTGCTGGGACTTTTGTAGGAAATACGCGCGGATTCGACGATTCGCAGGTCCGACCCAAGGTGGTCGATGTATCGGACGTATCCATTACCTAAGATGGGAATTGTGTGGCCTGAATCCATAAGATCGTGATCAAACAGCTTCTGGGGATGAATGCCTAGCCCAAAACGAGTGGGTTTTGATTAAGTTGTGAAAAGCTTTTGCTGTTCTCGAAGTCGAATGATCTGTTCCGAGGCTTCTTTTTCAATTCGGCGCCACTCGGCTATTTTTTCTGGAGGGGCTTTGGCGGCCATTTTTGGATCGGCCAGCTTGGCGCCTTCTCGGGCTCGAGAGGCCTCGGCCAAGGCGATCTCTTTTTCAAGGCGGGTGCGTTCTTTGGCAGGATCGAGAAGGCCTTCCAGTGGTAGGTAGAGATCGCCGTAGGGCGTTGGAATGAGTGGGGCTTTAGGCGGGGCGGAGGTGATCTCGACGGAGCCGACCTGTAGGAGCTTGGCGAGGGTGCGGAGGTCATCGGTAAATGGGGTGAAGCTGGCAGAGGGAAGAAGCAAGAACTTCATTTTGGCCGAACCTGAAAGACCGAATTCGCCGCGGAGTCGGCGACCAGCCTCGGCGGTGGCGTAGCAAGACCCGGCTAATTTAGCTTGGGCCTGATCCCATTGAATCTCTTTTTCCTTTGGCCAGTTGGCGAACTGGATGGTTTCCTGCCCAAGGCCAAGGGTTAGCCAAAGCTCTTCGGTTATGAATGGCATAAAGGGATGGAGGAGGCGCAGGACACGGGAGAGAACGTAGTCGGCGGTGGCGAGAGTGCCTGCGCGGGTCGGAGAATCTGGATTACTGAAGTCGGCCTTAGCGGTTTCAATGAAACGCGCACAAAATTCGTTCCAGAAGAAATTGTAGAGGGATTGTGCGATTTGGCTAAATTCGTAGGTGGCGTAGAGACGCTGGAGGTCGCGTTCCAGCAGGTCCAGCTGGGAGAGAAGGTAATCGGAGAAGGGGGTACGCGGGTGGAGTGAGGGATTGGCGAGGGGATTGGACGGGCCTTGCTGTTGACGAAAGCGACAAGCGTTCCAGAGTTTGTTGGCAAAATTTCTGCCTTCCTCCATCTGCTTCTCGTCGTAGCGGATGTCGGAGCCTTGGGGAGCAATTCGCAGGAGACCGAAGCGCAGTCCGTCTGCCCCGAACTTGGCGATGAGATCGAGCGGATCCGGGGAGTTGCCTAGGGATTTGGATAGTTTTCTTCCCTTGCCGTCGCGAATTAGGCCGGTGAAGTAGACGTGGCGAAAAGGAAGTTCCCCCATGTATTCGAAGCCCGCCATAATCATGCGGGCAACCCAGAAAAAGATGATATCGGGGCCGGTGACAAGATCGGTTGTCGGGTAAAACTTTTTTAGTTCGGCGGTTTTAGCGGGCCAACCAAGAGTGGCGAAGGGCCAGAGCCAAGAGCTGAACCAGGTATCGAGGACATCGGGATCTTGGGTCCAGTCCTTGCCTGGAGATTCGATTTGGCAGAGGGTTTCGTCGCCCCGATACCAGACAGGGATACGGTGTCCCCACCAGAGTTGTCGACTGATGCACCAGTCTTGAAGATTTTCCATCCAATGGTCATAGACCTTGCTCCAGCGATCGGGAGAAAAGCGGAGTTGGCCTGAGGCGACAACCAAACGGGACTTTTCCGCACTGGGATAACGGAGGAACCACTGTTCGGAGAGGCGAGGCTCAATGGGGACATCGGCCCGTTCACTGAAGCCTACTTGGTTGTTATAGGGTTCTTCTTTTTCGAGAAGTCCGAGCTCGCGGAGTTGTTCCACTGCGGCCAGGCGAGCTTTGCTCCGTTCGAGACCAGCTAGAGAGGTACCTGCGAGCGAGGTCATTAAGCCCGATTCGTCGATGACTTCAAGAGAAGGGAGTTGGTGACGTTGGCCGATGGCAAAATCGGCGGGATCGTGGGCAGGGGTAACTTTAAGAACGCCTGTTCCAAAGGTTAGGTCGACATGATCATCACCGACGATAGGAATACGGCGCTGGGCTTCGGGGAGTTCGGGGGGCAAGGGCCGAAGAGCGAATTTTCCGATGAGAGAGGCGTAGCGGGGATCCTTGGGATTCACGGCCAGAGCGGTGTCTCCAGGAATAGTCTCTGGGCGGGTAGTGGCGATGGTGAGAAATTGCTCTGGAGAATCGGCGAGGGGCACACGAAAATGATAGAGAAGACTTTTTTGCTCTTTCATGACGACTTCTTCGTCGGAGAGAGCGGTCCGGGAAACGGGACACCAGTTGACCATGCGGCGCCCGCGATAGATCAGCTTTTTTTGAAAGAGATCGACAAAGACCTGCTGGACGCAAGCGGAGTAGGCCGGGTCCATGGTGAAGCGTTCGCGGGACCAGTCGCAAGATGCGCCGAGTTTTTTGAGTTGCTGAATAATGATTCCGCCGTGTTTTTCCTTCCACTGCCAAATCTCTTTTAAAAAGGCTTCACGACCGAGATCGTCACGGTGGCGGATCTTGCCTTCCTTTTTTAGAGTTCGTTCGACGACAGTTTGGGTGGCGATACCCGCGTGATCGGTCCCAGGAAGCCACAGGACTTCGTAACCGAGGAGGCGAGCGCGTCGGGCGAGGATATCTTGGATAGTGTTATTGAGAACGTGACCAAGGGTGAGGATGCCAGTGACGTTGGGCGGCGGGATGACGATGGCGAAGCCAGGCTTTTTGGAATCTGGGTTGGCCCGGTAGTCGTTACGTTCGTTCCACTGGCGGTAGAGACGATCTTCGACTTGAGTGGGTTCGTAGGCAGGAGCGAGTTCAGGCATAGAAATTAGAGAGTGGCGATCTTAGGGAGGCGTGAAAAGCTTTGGGCGAAAAGGAGTAGAGGTTAGTCGGCTTGACCAGCCGCAGCGGCGGCGGGAGCGGCGGCTCCTGCTGGCATAAACTGCCACCAGTGGGTTTCATTGATGGCGTAGATGGGTTTGTAGTGCTGGATTTGATTGGCGGGCCAGACGCTTTTGATCTGGTTATCGAGGATTAGACATTGGCCGCCGACAATGACCCCAAGAATGCAGTGACCCACCCCGAGGTTCAGATCTTTCACGACAAGAATACGGAGTTCGTCTTGGGTAAAGCCGAGTCGTTGGAGGGCGTAGTATTTAGCGATGGCGTGGTCCTCGCAGTCGCCACTGACTCTTCCTGAGATAACATAATCTGGGTTTTGGGTGAACTGGACGGGGGTATTCCAGAGGTCAGGGACGCCCCAGTTTTTCTGATCGGGCACATAGCGCATGCCATTAAATATCTCATTCGTTTTTTTAATCATGGATAAACGATCGGCCGATTTTGTTTTCGCAATAAACTCGTCCCAACCTCCAGTGAAGGGTGCTTGAATATCGGCCTTTTGTCCTAATTCGGTCTGGACGGAAGAAAGGATACCCGTCCATTTAGGAAACTTGGCAATGGGATCCTGTTGGACCACCTGGTATTCCCCATCCCATGACCATGAGGCCGATGGAAAGAAGAAAGCCCCGAGCAGGCAGATGCCCATGAGTAGGTAAGAGTACCTCATCAATCTTTCGTACAGTAAAACGAGGGGTAAGGAAATACTTGAGCTGGAGTGGGGTCTGGTGAGATAGTTCTGTTCTCTAGCGAAAGGAAACCGAATATGGCTGAAGGAAACATCCCCGCACCCCAAGACCCGTCGAAGCTTAAATTAGCTACACCGAAGATTCCGGAAGCTCCGGTGCACCGACCTTGGAAGATGACAACAATTTTGGCGGTGGTTTTCTTGGGGCTATTCACGGTAGGAGGAGTGTTAGGAATTCTCTCTTTTGTGCAGGCAGAAAAGGAGAGAACCCTGCGGGATTGGCAGATTCAGATGGGCCTAGTGGTGGAAACGAGGGGGGCCGCGATCGAGGGATGGTTGGGATCCCAATTTGATATCTTGCGCTCGATTTCTGGAAACGAGTCGCAAAAAATCTATATCGATACCCTCCTCGACGAAGCGACTCCTGCCGACCGAAAAGAGGGAGCCGAAGGGTTTCTGCGTAATTATCTCAAGCGAGTGGCCGAGCAGAACGGTTTCGTCACTCCGCCTCCCGCCTTAGAAATAAATGCCAATGTGATTCGAGAGGGGATTGCGGGAATCGCGGTGGTGGCTCCCAGTGGGCAGGTTTTAGTGGCGAGCGAGTTCCTTCCCGCCTTGAAAGAGGATGGCTTTCTCGATGTCCTTAAGGAAAACGCGGCTCGTCAGAGGGGGTTGTGGAATATGCGTTTGGATGGAGAAGGTCAGCCGAGTCTTGGGTTTTTTGTACCAATCTATCCGGTGGACGCGAATGATAATGCCAAACCGATCGCCTATGTGGTGGGTCTGAAGCAGGTGGCCAAGGAGCTTTTTCCCCTCTTGAGCCAACCAGGCGAAACTTTGAAGTCCGCAGAAAATCTAGTGGTGCAGGAGAAGCCTGGAACAAGTGGGAATACGGTACAGTACCTTTCGCCAAGAAGGTTGCCTTCACCAAATGGGACGAAGCCGATGACGGCAGACTCCCCGAATGACCCGATCAACTCGGCGGCCGCATTTGCCTTGTCCAAGCCAGGCGGGTTTTCGATTCGGCCTAATTATGAAAACACTTCGAGCTTGGTCTTATCGAGAAAGATATCCGGAACTCCTTGGCTCGTGTTGCGTACGGCCGATGCGGTAGAAGCGCTCGGACCATCGCAGAAGCGTCAGCAGGCTATGCTCATTGGATTTATTTTGATTCTAGGGCTGGCTTCGGTTTCGATGGCGACGGCCTGGAAACATGGTGCCCAGATTCGGGCTTCTGCGGAAGCGCAGAGGTTAAAGATCGCGGCAGAGCGTTTTACAGGATTTTCAAAGTTTCTCCGGGTAATCACGGACAACCAGCCAACCGCGATTGCGGCGATGGATGGGGGTGGAAAGTATAACTTTGCCAATCGGACATTGGCGGACGCGGCGGGAATTACCCCTGAGGAAGTGAATGGCAAGACGATGCCCGGAGTGATTGGTCCAGTGCGAGCAGCCGCTTATCAGAAAATCAACAAGCAGGTGATCGATGAACTTTATCCAGGATGGCCCGCGGATCGCACCGAAGGGAAGTGGGCCCCACAGAAGGCGAGGCACGAGTTTGAGGAAAATGGGAAGAAAAAGTATACCAAGACGGACCATATTCCTTTGCGGGCGGACCGCGACCATCCTCCTGGGATTCTGCTGATCGAGCAGGACATTACGGAATTTATCACGGAGCGATCACGGCGGGAGCGGATGTTTCGTGGTTTGATCGAAGCCTTCGTCAAGGAAGTTGACGGGCGGCAGGCAGAAGCCGCGCGGACCAACGGAAAGCTAATTGCCCGGTTGGCTCGTGGAGCGGCGGAGGAGATGGGACTGACTCCTACTGAGGCCGAGACGGCAGAATTGGCTGGGGAGCTGCTAAATCTCGGAACGGTCTCGTTGCCGCATGATCTCTTGAGCAAAGGCGGGAATCGGAGTGAGGAAGAAAAGAGGCGTCTCCGGGAAGCGGTGGTTCGAAGTGCGGATCTTTTAGCGGGGTTGGAGTTTGAAGGACCGGTAGCAGAGGTGATTCGGCAGGCACAGGAGCGGATTGATGGGACTGGTTTTCCAAACCGTTTGAGTGGGGATGCTATTCTGCCGACCGCTAAGGTGGTGGCGGTCGCTAAGCGGGTGATCGACCTGCTGCATGGGCAGGAAGGTGCTGCGCAGTCCTTGGATCAGGCCTTAAAGACGGTCATGGCCGAGGCTGGTAGTTCACTGGATCGTCCTGCGGTGGCGGCTCTAGTTGATTTTCTCGATAACCGAGGCGGCCGAGCCAAGGTCGGGTTGGCCTAAGCCAAATATTAGTCGGGGATAAGGCTTTGTTCGACTGTGTCGTCGAAGCGGAGATTGAGTAGTTTCCAGTCTGCTCCGATGGGGGTGTAAAAAACGAACTGCCAGCGAAGAGGCTTTTTGGGATGGTAGCTGAGGTAGGTAATGTAGATCACACGGGTGCCTACGGTGCGCTGGTCGTAGAGCTCATACCCTTGCAGGGGACCAAAAACTTCTAATCCCTTGCGGATGTTTCCGACAAATTCAGGAACGGCGGCGGGGTCGGACAGGGTGGGGTTGCTCGCGACAAGAGTTTTAAAGCACTCCTCGACTTTGCCTGCCTGAACGCCTTGAAAGAACGCCTCCAGCTGTTTTTGGACGGGAGCGGGAGGTGGTTTATTGCTGGGGTTACGTGGAAGAAGTTGAGGAATGAGAGTGGTGACCTTAGGTATGTTGGTGGCGGGGCCTTTATTGGGAGGGGCTGCCAACAAGGAGGAGGTCAGAATGAGGATAGGGAGCAGGGCTTTTTTCATAAGGGGAGCTGACGAAGCTGTATCATGGCATGATGGAGGATTGGGGCGCCGTGTGCAAAAAAAATTCTTTGAACCGGTAGATCAAGGAGCCGTTTAACGTTGGTCTTGAGCAGAGAGAGATCGGCGCAGTATTTTTCAGGGAGCAGAGTTAATCCGTGAGGTGCAAGGTTGATCAAGGAATCCCCCACTACCAGCGTACTGGTTCCTTCATGAAAATAGGCGGTCTCGCCTTCGCCCCCACCAGGCAGAGGGATGGGGTGGAATTCGGGAGGATGGGTGGACAGATGGGCTGAGAGAGAGTGGAGGAGAGCTTGGCAGTTCCGATCGTGGTTGGCGTTAGTTCTGACAATCTGAACGACTCCAACCGGGAGGGGAGAATTGTTCGGCCAGATGATGGGATCAAAGAGGACGGCCAACTCGTTGCCGAAGTAGGCGGTGGACCAGAGTTCGGCTTTACAGGAAGGGTCGTAGGCGTGCCAAGTGGTGAAACCTGACCCGTGAGAGGTGAGGGGCGCGGGAGAGAGACTCAACTGGAGAGAGTGGCAGAGTAGTCGCTGGCAGAAAGAAGGGCGTGATTTTTGCCTGCATCGGCTTGAATCCGAAAGAGCCAACCAGATTCATAGGGTTCACGGTTGATCAGACCCGGATCAGCGGAAAGAGTGGGGTTCGTCTCGGTAATTTCGCCGGTCACGGGTGCATAGATATCGGAGGCGGCTTTGACGCTTTCTACCGTGGCGATGACTTCGCCGGCTGTTACCTTCCGTCCTGTTTTCGGAAGTTCGACAAAGACAACATCTCCGAGGGCGGATTGGGCGTAGTCGGTAATTCCAACAGTGCCGCCTTCTTTTCCTTGGCGGAGCCATTCATGAGTTTTTGCGTAAAGAAGATCTGCAGGTGTATTCATTTTTTTAATAAAAATTTACGAGGTGAAACTTTGGCGGGAACTCGCCGTCCGCGCACCTCAAATTCTAAATCTTGTCCACAAACGGGGGCAGGAGTTGTGATTAAAGCCAGGGCGACGCCGTAACCGAGAGTGGGCGAGGGGACCCCACTGGTGATTTCTCCAATCTGGTTGCCGTTGTGAAAAACAGGGTAGCCATGTCGTGGCGGGGCTTGCTTAGGCTGTCCGACGAGTCCGATGGTAGTGCAACGCGCTCCATTTTTCTTGGCTTGCTCCAGCTGCGCTCGGCCTGGAAACGGGCGGGGGCGCGAAAGATCTACGAAAAAACCTAATCCGGCCTCGATTGGGGTGATTTCTGGGGAGAGATCTTGACCGTTTAAGGGCAGGCCAGCTTCCAGTCGAAGGCTATCCCGTGCGCCGAGACCGCATGGCAAGATTCCCATGGGCTTACCTTTTTCGAGGAGGGCCCGCCAGATCTTTGGCCCATCTTCCAGTGAAGTAAAAATTTCGAAACCATCCTCCCCAGTGTAGCCGGTGCGGGCGATGGTGGCGGGAATCCCTAAGAGCTTACTTTCGATAAGGGTGTTGCGCATTGGGCTGGTCTCCCCAGCGGGAAGAAGCTGGGCGAGAATTGCTTCAGCGCGGGGACCTTGCAAGGCCATGCCCGCTTTTGTTCCTGGATCCCCTTGAAAAAGGGTGCGGTTGTTTTGAGCCTTTCGTAAAACGCGGAGATCCTCTTTATGGCGAGAGGCATTGACCACCAGGAGGAAATCTTCGGGGCCGAGGCGATAGAGTAAAAGATCGTCGATCACTCCACCTTGGTCGTTAGTTAAGAAAGTATAGTGGCCCTCTCCTGTTCTTAGCTTGGCGGGATCATTGGTCAGGAGACTTTCAAGTGCAGCCAGTGCACCTGCGCCTTGCGCCCTGATTTGGCCCATATGGGAAATATCAAAAAGTCCTGCGGCTTGGCGGGTGGCCTGATGTTCGAGAAGGAGACCGGTGTATTCGACAGGTAGGTTCCAGCCGCCGAAATTAATCATGCGAGCTCCAAGCTCGGCGTGGCAGGACGCTAGGGGGCTGGAGAAAATGGGCGTATCCATGAGGCAAATAAAGTAAGCCGACAAACTGAGGAGTCAACGTACTCGCGATCGAGCCAAAGTGAGGGTAGAAAGTTGCATGGCCAAAATACCGGTTCGTTTACTAGATTTAATGAGGCAGACCGAGGATCCGCATGTGATCAACCTTGCGGCGGGGATTCCATCGTCTGATTTTCTGCCTTTGGAGGCGCTGAAGGGAGCGATGGAGGGGGAGATGGCTTCACGGGCGAGGGAGATGTTTAGCTATCATCGTCCTGAAGGGGCGGGAATTCTGCGTGAGGCGATCTGCGATTATCTCAAGGTCCGAGGTATTGGTGTCACAGCCGATCAAGTTTTAGTTACGACAGGCTGTACTGGCGCCTTGGCCTCCATCATGAGCACGGTTCTTAAAAAAGGGGATACAGTGGTATGTGAGGCACCGGCCTATTATGGTCAGCTGGAGTTATTGAAGGCGATTGGAGTTAAGTTTCGCACCGTGGCGACGGGAGTGGGGCAGGAACCCGATCCTGCGAAATGGCAGAAAGCTATCCTCGCGAAGCCCAAACCTAAGCTCTTGGTGATCACTTCGACCCTTTCCAACCCGAGTGGCGCAACTTTACGTGAGGAGTGGAGGCCGAAGTTGCTGGAGATTTGTAAGAAAGCAGGAGTACCCATTTTAGAGGATGATATTTATGGAGATTTACTCGGGCGGGGCCGTCCAAAGCCGATTCGGGCTTTTGATGATGGGAGTACGGTTCTTTATGTAACCAGTTTTTCTAAAACGGTCGCTCCTGGGCTGCGGATTGGCTTCGCTTTGCCGGGAAAGTGGATGGATGCGGCGGCGGATCGACAGTGTCGCCAGACGATTCACGGGGGTGTTCCTCCTGAGTATGTCACGGCCTCCTTTTTGCGTTCGGGTCGGATGGAGTCTCATTTGGAGATGTTGCAGTCGGTCTATGGGAGAAGGCGCGAGTTGGCGGGCGGAATCTTATCTCGGGAACTTCCCGAGGGTGTCAGAGCAGATGATCCGCGGGGTGGCTATATGCTTTGGGTGCGGGGAGGAAGACCTGGGGTTATGGATGAGGTGGCTAGACAGTGTCTTTCGAAAGGTGTGGCGGTGGTGGGGGGTGGTATCTTTTTTGCGAATCCGCCCAAGGAGGCCTGTTTCCGTTTAAACTGCGCCCGTGCGACTCCTGAGGATTTGGCGCGTGGGGTGGGTATTTTTTGTGAGGTATTTCGATCTGTGCTAGGCCGAAAAAAATAAGGAAAACTCGCTTAGGTAAGGATAGTTTCCTCAGTTTTGGGGTCGAAAAAGACGGCTCGAGATAGGTCGACTCCTAGATTTATTTTAGATCCTTCCTTAAGTCCTAGATCGGTCTCGGTGGTGCGACAAATGCATGAGTGGGCACCTGTTTTGAGATAGAGATAGGTTTCCGCTCCCATGGGCTCAACCACTTCCAAGATGCCCTGCAAGGTAGGGTTGGAGGAGGTGGCGTTGGGATGAAGCTGTTCGGGCCTAAATCCGAGAATGACCTCTTTGCCCTGGCGAGAGGAAAGTTTCCTGGAAGTGTCCGTGGAGAGAACGCCACGAAAAGGGAGGTGGGGGGAGGTGACCTTTTCTACAAATTCCAAGGTCCCATTGGGGGCAGCTTCCAGCGTGCCTTGAAGAAGATTCATGGGGGGACTTCCAATGAATCCTGCGACAAAAAGATTCGCAGGCCGATGATAAAGCTCAAGGGGAGCAGCAATCTGCTGAATTTTTCCGTAGCGCATGACAACAATTCGGTCTGCCATCGTCATGGCTTCGGTTTGGTCATGGGTGACGTAGATCATCGTGCTGTCGAGTTGTCGGTGGAGCTTAGAAATCTCCGTGCGGGTCTCGACCCGCATCTTGGCGTCGAGGTTGGAAAGGGGTTCATCAAAGAGGAAGGCTTTCGGCTTGCGAACGATGGCCCGACCCAGGGCTACCCGTTGGCGTTGTCCCCCAGAAAGGGCCTTGGGTTTTCTTTCGAGTAGGTTATCGGGTTCGAGAAGACCGAGAATTTTGGCGGCGGAATCGACTCGGCGACGGATTTCATCCTTGGGAACCCCACGCAACTCGAGGCCAAAGGCCATGTTTCGGTAAACGGGCATGTGGGGGTAGAGAGCGTAGTTTTGGAAGACCATGGCAATATCGCGGTCTTTGGGGGGTACTTCGTTTATCTTCTTACCATCCAGATAGATTGATCCACGGGTAATCTCCTCCAGTCCAGCCACCATGCGAAGAGTGGTGGTTTTTCCGCAACCTGAGGGCCCGACGAGAACCATAAACTCGCGGTCTTGGATCTCGAAATTTGCGTTATCCACCGCAATCTTTTCGGGCCTCCCCTTTTCGGCCGGATAGATTTTATAGAGATTTTCGATCAGGACTTTGGCCATGCTAACTCCAAAGTAGGGGTGCGGTGGGTTGGGTAAAAGAGTAGGTTCACTTCAGACCTGTAGTGGCGATGCCACGAATAAAGGTTCGCTGGGTGAGGAAAAAGAGGACGAGCACAGGAAGTAAAACCAGAGTTGAGGCGGCCATGAGGTGGTGCCATGGGGTTCCGCTGATCGTTCCTTGGAGTGCTTGGAGGCCAAGAGCGAGGGTGTACTGCTCTTCCCGTGCGAGAAAAATGAGAGGACCAAGGAAATCGTTCCAGGTGGCCATAAATTGAAAAAGGGCGACGGTGAGCAAGGCGGGCTTAGCCAAGGGGAGTATGATCTGCCAAAAGATTCTGAATTCGCTACAGCCGTCGATTCGGGCTGCCTCGGATAGGTCTTTGGGAATGGAGAGGAAAAACTGCCGAAGGAGAAAGACGTTGAAGGCACCTGCTAGAAATGCGGGCACCCAAAGAGGTTGGAATGTTCCGATCCAGCCGAGAGCACGAAAGAGTCCATAGATGGGGACCATAACTACGGGGAAAGGAATCATCATGGTGGCAAGAAGGACGAAAAAACAGGTATCTCGACCTCGCCAGTCGAGGCGAGAAAATCCGTAGGCGACGAGGGCACTGGAGAAAACCGTGCCAACGACATTTAGAAAAGCCAGGAACAAGCTATTGCGGGCATACAGCCAGAATGGTCCCATGGCTTTCATGGCATCGGGGTAGTTGTGCCACTGAGGGGAGGTGGGAAGCCATTCAAGTGGGAGTTTCATGGTTTCGTTGAGTGGCTTAAGGGAGGTGGAGACCATCCAGAAAAATGGCAAAAGGAAAAGAACCCCAAGAAGAATCAAAGCCAAACGGGAAAACCAAGGGAAGGAGGAGTGAGTGGGTTTCATGCCTTAGCGGCCAGAGTAGTGGACTTTTTTCTCTCCGTAGTGGACGGTAATTAGACTGAGCCCGATGATGAGAACGAAGAGACAAAGGGCGAGGGCGGAGGCGTAGCCCATATTCCAGTAATCAAAAGCGTTCTGATAAATGTAGGTGGCGAGGAAAAGAAGAGATCGTCCAGGGCCATCGCCCCCTCCAGTAAGGATATAGGGTACGGCAAAAGTCTGTAGAGCACCGATGATGCTCATGAGGACATTGAAAAAGATTACGGGGGAGAGCATGGGTAGAGTGATGTGGAGAAACCTTTGCCAAGAGTTTGTGCCATCTAATTCTGCGGCTTCGTAAAGCTCTATAGGAACCTCCTGGAGTCCTGCTAAGTAAATCACTACGGCCTGTCCAGTCCCCCAAAGACCCGTAAGAATAAGGCCCCAGAGCGCGAAATTGGGATCGTTTAACCAGTCGGGCGCTTGGAGGTGAGAGCCGAAGAGGGCGTTGATGGCCTGAAGAGGAGGTCGCAGGAGGCTGTTGACCAGGCCCATAGGACCGTTGAGCATCCACTGCCAAAGGATAGCAAGGGAGATGGCGGGGACTAAGGAGGGGAGAAAAAAGATGGTTCGGTAAATCCCTTGTCCCGCGATGGGTTGATTAAGGAGGATGGCGAGTCCAATGGAGAGGAGAGTGCTGAGGGGAATAGCGACTACGGCAAAGAGGACAGTATTACGGAGAGCTTTCCAAAATACTGGATCACGCCAGAGATCCACATAGTTCTGGGCTCCTAGAAAAACCGGTTGGGAGAGGACGCTGTAGTCGCAAAGGGAGAACCAGATGGAAGCGACCAGCGGATAAAGATTGAAGGCAAGGAACCCCAGAATCCATGGAGAGATAAAAAGAAGTCCCTTGAGTACATTTCTACGTTCTCCAAGGGTCATGGCCGAACCTCCTTCTCCCACCGACTAACGCGCGCGGGGGCGACCTGGTTCCAACGGGCCAGCTTTGCATCGAGCGCTTTTTGTTGGCGAGCCAGCATGGCCAGCCGAGCTTCGTCGGCCGACATACGCCCGAGAAGAACAAGATTCACATAGGTGGTCATATCGTTGGCGTACTCTTTGAAGGTAGGAAGGGCAAGGGTAGGCGTAGCCCGAGGGCTGTTGGCTAGGTAGAGGAAGGTGCGCAGATAAGGGTGGGAATGATTTCGCACAAACTCATCGCTGACTCGAACTAAGGGGGAAATTTTATTCTGGCCGAGGCAAAGCTTTTCCATGTTCTTCTGTTTCTGAACAAAGGCGATGAACTGCATAGCTTCTTTGGGGTGACGCGCTCCCGCGGGAATAACAAGAATATCGGTTTCTGCGGAGGTCATGGGGGCACCGGGATGCTCCGTTTCCTCAGGAAAAGCGGCGACCCCGTACTTGAAATCGGCCGGGGCATAGTTCTTGATAAAATTATTCATCCAAACCCCTTGCATGATCATGGCAACTTTTCCATTAAAGAAGGGATTGTCGGGTGAGGCAAAGTTCCCAAACGCCCCGCGCAACTGGAACATGGCAGGGCCGCCAAAGCGCTTGGAGTAACTTTCCAGCCAACCAAAAAAATGGCAGTTGGGTAAAGCATCAAGAAGAAGCTGCGCGTCACCATCCCAGCTGGGACCGCCAAACCAAGAGGGGAAGTCGTGCATCCACCATCCAGGTTCTTGGGGCATATGGCCGATTTGGGCGAGGGAGCCATCAGGGTTTTTGCGGGTAAGCTTTTCGTTGAAAAGCTCGAGCTCAGCGATGGTGCGTGGGGGTTTTTCTGGATCGAGCCCTGCGGCTCGAAACATCTTTTTGTTCCAGTGCAGGGCGGTGACGGATGGGGTGGAGGGAAGAGCCCACAGAAAGTTACGGTAGGAGCACAATTTCCAGAATACGGGCAGGTACTCTTCTTGATGGATTCCTGCATCCCGAACCAGTCGGTCGAGGGGCATGAGGGCATTGTTTTCGGCATAAGATGGGAGGTTGATAGCCCACAAACCGACGACATCCGGCGGGACTCCTCCCGCGGTGGCTAGCATCATCTTTTGGTCGATTCGACTGACACTGAGAAAGCGGACAAAGATTTTTTCTTGGGATTGGTTAAAATCCTCCACCACCCGAGCCATGGCTTCTCGCTCGAACCCTGTCCACTTTTCCCAGTACTCAAGAACAATTCGCCCAGACATTCGAGGATCTGGCTTTGGTGAGCAGCCGACACAAAGGGAGAGTCCGATAGATCCGATGAGGAACAGTCCAACCCCGCGCCTGGGAATGGATTTCAAAGTTCTCCCGCTTATTTAGCGGAATCGAAAGTGAGGGCGGTTAATCGCTCTTTGGCGGCGACCGCGGGTTGCCAAAACCAGCCTTGCTTATCCCAGCATTGGGCCATGGGAAAGTTTTTGATGACCTCTTGATAGGCGGCGATGGCTTCCTCTTTTTTACTTTCCGCTTCATAGGCTTTACCGAGAATAAAAGTGCAGGTTCCTACGTCGTTTAATGCCCAGAATTCTCGTGCCGTATCAGGACCAGGAACGACCGAAAGACTTTCCTGCATACCAGTAGCTTTCTCTCCGTATAGTTTTTTACATCGTTCAATTCGAGCTTTTGCGGTTGCGAAATCTTTGGCGGCGAGGGCTTCCCAAGCTTGGGAAGTGAGAACCGCGGAACTAGCTTCTGCCCCCGAATCCATCTCGGTTGAAGCTGGGGTTGAGTTTGTTTCTGTTTTTGGCTCTTCGGAATAAGCGAAGGGAAGGGCTGAAAAAGCACACAAAATGAGTATCGACGTATAGGGGGTTGGCATATCAGAATGTTGGGTGATTTCTCCATGGTATGTCAAGCTGGCTATCTCCATCCTTCTTGGTATTAGTGTTTTAACCGAAAAGACCAGTGCAGATATATCCCAGGTTTCCGTTTCGAAAGATTCGCGTGGAGCATGGATATTACAACGGGACGGTCAGCCCTTCATTATTCAAGGAGTAGGGGGAAGCGGTTCACTCAAACTTGCAAAAGAGGCAGGGGCAAACTCGCTCCGCACGTGGGGAATTGAGCAGTTGGAGGCTAAGGATGCGAGTGGTCGAACACTCCTGCAACGAGTGGAAGAGCATGGCTTAACCCTTTGTGTGGGAATCTGGCTCAAGCACGAGCGACATGGATTCAAATACGATGATGAAAAGTTTCTTCAGCAGCAAAGGGAGGAGGTGAGGGCAGCGGTACGTAAATATAAGAATCATCCTTCTGTCCTGATTTGGGGGCTTGGCAATGAAATGGAAAGTTATGTCGGGACGGAAAATGCCGTCCGTGTGTGGAAGGAGTTAAATGAGTTAGCTAAGATCATTAAAGAGGAGGATCCCCGTCATCCTGTCATGACAGTGATTGCGGGGGCCGATACGGGAAAGATCCAAGAGATCATGAAGTACTATCCCTCGATCGATATCCTAGGGATCAACGCCTACCTCGGAGCAGGGGGAGCCGGAGGGACTCTGAAAGGGTTGGGCTGGACGAAGCCCTTCATCATGACCGAGTACGGGCCGGTGGGGCACTGGCAAGCTCCGAAAGCGCCTTGGGGAGCGGCGATCGAACCAAGCGGGAACGAGAAAGCTGCCAACTACTACGCCACTCTCTCCACGTTGATGGAGAACAAGGAGGGACTTTGCCTAGGGAGCTACGCCTTTCTCTGGGGGAATAAGCAGGAGACCACATCCACCTGGTACGGGATGCTTCTTTCCACAGGAGAGAAACTTCCGCCTGTGGATGCGCTCGTGCGGGGTTGGTCTGGAAAATGGCCCGCAAACCGCTGTCCCAAGCTGGAGTCGATTGAATTCCCCGTCGCCCTGAAAAAGGGAAAGCCTGGGGAAAAAGTGAAAGCATCCGCAAAGGTGAAGGATCCGGATGGAGATTCTTTAAAGTACGAATGGACTGTCATGGCCGAGAGCAAGGATTTGCGGGGCGGGGGTGATGAGGAGTCTGTCCCCGCTTCGTTTCCTGAATGCATCAAGGTAGGCACCGGGGGTCCTGATCTTACTCTGATGTTGCCTGAGAAGAAGGGGTCCTACCGTCTGTTTCTCGTGGTGCGTGACGGTCGTGGTGCGGCCACTACGGCGAATTTGCCCTTCGGCGTAGATTAGTTTACCCCGCCGATTCATCCCATGAGCAAAAAACGGACTTTGATCGGCGAAAGAGCTTGGCCAGAGGGCGGGGGCGAGATCTCGGGCCAATTTGTTCGAATGGAGGATGGCGGGACATTTTATCGGATAAGCCACTACGACCAGATGCCTCCTTTCTTCATGAGTCTGGTGAGCGGTTCCGACCACTGGATATTTATCTCCAGTAACGGTTCCTTAACCGCAGGGCGGCGTGACCCCGAGCGAGCAATTTTCCCCTACTACACGGATGACAAGATTCACGACTCGCAAGATATCACTGGAAGCAAAACGATTTTGCGTGTCCGCCGTGGCAAAGATGACTTTCTCTGGGAACCTTTCTCGATGCGCTATGAAGGTGTCTATTCCGTCACGCGCCATTTATATAAAAGCCTCTACGGCGACCGCCTCATCTTCGAAGAAACGAACAGCGAGCTGGGGCTCCGCTTCCGCCACGGTTGGTCATTCAGTGATAAGTATGGGTTGGTTCGCGAAGTTTCCCTGGAAAATATTTCACCCGAGAAGGTTACCGTAACCGTGCTGGATGGTTTGCAGAACATTATGCCCTGCAGTGTGGCGCAATCGATGCAGGCTAACTTCAGCACGCTGGTCGACGCTTATCGCAAGAACGAGCTGGAAGCTGCTTCCGGCCTGGGGCTCTACAGCCTGAGCGCGGTCATCGTGGACAGGGCCGAACCGAGCGAGGCACTGCAATGCAACACCGTCTGGTCTCTTGGGCTTGAGGGTGCAGTGCGCTTAATTTCCTCACGGCAGGTGGATGCTTTCCGCCGTGGGAAGGCTCCGGTGGAAGAGACTGATGTCAGAGCGGAGCGCGGTGCCTATTTTCTTGTGCAGACGCTAACTCTGGCCCCGAACGAAACTTCTCGCTGGCGCTTTGCTGCAGCGGTCGAGCAGGATGCGTCCGCGGTGAGGAAGAGCATCGTCGCGCTGGCCAACCGAGGGTCACTCGCCACCGATCTCGACGCCGACCTGGCGGCGGGAAGGGAAAAGCTGGAGCGCCTCGTTGCCTCGGCCGACGGGTGGCAAATGACCGGAAATCCACTGCAGGACAATCGCCATCTTTCCAATGTCCTGTTCAATATTATGCGGGGTGGGGTCTTCATGCGAAACCATGACTTATCGAAAGAGGATTTGCGTAAGCATGCGCGGAACTTGAACCGCAACGTGACCACGGAGCACGAAAGCTTTTTTTCTGCGCTGCCCGACACCGTAAATTACGCGGAACTACTCGAGGCGACTGAGGCCGACGGCTCGGCTGACCTCCAGAGGAGCTGCCTTGAGTATTTGCCGCTGGGGTTCAGTCGCCGACACGGTGACCCGAGTCGCCCATGGAACAAGTTCGCCATCGTCCTGCGCAACGACGACGGAACTGACGCCCTTTATTACGCAGGCAACTGGCGCGATATTTTCCAGAACTGGGAGGCGCTGGCCCGCAGTTTTCCAGCTTTCTTGCCAGGGATGATCGCCAAGTTCGTCAACGCCTCGACGGTCGACGGATACAACCCTTACCGTATCACCCGCGACGGTATCGACTGGGAGATGATCGAACCGCATGACCCGTGGTCCTACATCGGCTACTGGGGAGACCACCAAATCATCTACCTGCTGAAGCTCCTTGAAGTGCTGGAGGACTTTTTTCCCAGCAAACTTCAGACCATGCTCAGTCGCGCTATCTTCACCTACGCGAACGTGCCTTACCAGATTCGCCCATATCGCGAACTGCTGGCCAATCCTAAGGATACGGTGGTTTACGATACGGCGCGGGAGGCGGTCATCGCTGAGCGCGTCGCGCGAACTGGAGCGGACGGCAAGCTCGTCTGGGGCCGCGATAATCGTGTCCATTCGGTGAATCTTATCGAGAAACTCCTCGTCTCCCTGTTGGCGAAACTGGCCAACTATATTCCCGAAGCTGGACTGTGGCTCAACACCCAGCGCCCTGAGTGGAACGATGCCAATAACGCGCTAGTCGGCCATGGGGTTTCCGTCGTAACGCTGTGTCATTTGCGTCGCTTTGTCGTCTTTTTGCGCGAGCTTCTTCAGCGTCCAGGTTGCGCTGACTTCTCGGTCTCGGAGGAGGTGGCCGATTGGTTATCCGCCACAGGTAGAGCTCTAGAAGAATCGCTACCACTCTTGGATGCACCATTTTCCGATCGCGATCGCAAGCGAGTTCTCGATTCACTAGGCGAGGCGGGTAGCCACTATCGCAATCTCGTCTATCCCCAAGGTTTTTCGGCTGAAAAGAAAACGGTAATACGTGGCAGCCTCCTCGGCTTTTTAGAAAATGTCCTGCGGCATGTCGACCGGAGCATCGCCTCGAACGAGCGGGAGGATGGTCTCTACCACTCCTACAATCTCATGTCGGTGACCGCGGGTGGTGAGGGGATCGCCGTTCGGCGACTCGGTCTCATGCTCGAGGGACAGGTGGCGATCTTGAATAGCGGTTGCCTCCCGCCGCCTGCATGCTTGCGCCTCCTCCAGGCACTTCGCCAGAGCAAGCTCTACCGCGCCGACCAGCGTGCCTATATTCTCTATCCAGACAAGGTCTTGCCGCGTTTTCTCGAAAAGAACAACATTCCGGCAATGGCGGTCGCCTCATGCCAGCTTCTCCGACAACTACTGGCGGATGGTAACAGGCAACTCGTGGGCACGGACTTCGAGGGTGGTTGCCATTTCCACGGCTCCATCCGCAATGCAGCGGACGTCCGCCGTATTCTTGCCCTTCTAGCGATCGCTGGATACGCCGAGTTAGTTGCCCGCGATGAGGTGCGCGTGCTGGAAATCTTTGAAGAGATGTTCGACCACCAATCCTTCACAGGACGGTCTGGGACTTTTTTCGGTTACGAGGGGTTAGGCTCAATCTACTGGCACATGGTTTCAAAGCTCCTCCTCGCCGCGCAGGAGGCTTTCCTGACGGCGACGGAAGGTGGTGCTGTGCCAGAAGTGGTGGAGCAGCTCGCGGAGTGCTACGCCGATATCCGCAGCGGAATAGGTTTCAATAAATCGCCGCAGGAATATGGGGCCTTTCCCGCCGATCCTTATTCGCACACCCCAGCTCATTCCGGCGCGCGTCAACCTGGCATGACCGGCCAAGTGAAGGAGGATATCATCTCGCGTTTCGGGGAGCTCGGAGTCGAGGTCATCGGTGGCTGTCTGCATATCCGTCCCCGCCTGCTCAAAGAGGCTGAATTCATTACCGCGCCCGCATCCTTTCGTTACATCGACATCCACGGCACCGTAAAGCAGATGCCTGTGCCCGCGGGCGCTCTGGCCTTCACCTTCTGCCAGGTCCCATTCTGTTACCTCAGGGGGACTGGCCAACAAAGCATTGAGATCACTCGTGCGGATGGCTCCAGGAAAAATATCCAGGGTCATGCTTTCGACCAGACGCAGAGCGCGGAGTTGTTTGGGCGCGAGGGAAAAATTTCTTCGGTGACGGTCACTCTTTAAGGATTGCCCGACGGATGGGGTGGATGCTGGCGCCTGCTTAATTTGGTTGAGTCATTCGGAGAGGGAATTCCATTTCTTGCGGATCAGGAATCGCTATTTACCTCATGAGATACTGCATTTAATATAGAATTATGAGCACTCCAGCGAGTAAATCCCTCAATCGCGGTCGAGCTCGTTCGCAGTATCTTTATCGGCAAATCTCCGATCAACTCCGCAAGGATATTAAGGAGCTAAAGTATCCACCCCTCTCGCGCGTTCCTTCGATGGATGATCTGGCCATTCGCTATAAGGTTAATAAAATCACCGTTCGTAAAGCGCTGACCGAACTTCGTGCGGAGGGCCTGGTTTATAGTGTTCCGGCGCAGGGAACGTTTGTCTCTGATCCTACCGCCATTCAACCCCGTCGGGTGAAATCGCAACTCCTCAGCGTGGGACTGCTTGGGCACGTCTTAATGAAGACCGGTTTCGGTCCTTACCATTTGGAGATCATTTCGGGAATTCAGGCGGAGCTGAGCCGAAATAGCGCCTCCTTGGTCATCCTCCCTGCGGGCGATATTTACCAGCAGGAGGACTACCTAGCTCTTGTTCGGCAGGCTCATTTGGATGCGGTGATCTATCTTGGGCAGATTCCTAACCAGATTTTGAGTCACTTGATTCGGCAGGGTCCTCCGGCAGTTATCGCGGATATGGCCTCACAGCTTATCAATGCGGACACAGTCTACTTCGACAATCGGGCAGGGGCGGAAGCGGCTGCGACTCATTTGGCTGAGCTTGGGCATCGGCATATCGCTATTTTGACAGGTCCTGCAGATCAGGCCGCAAGTGCCGAGCGGGAAGAGGGCGCCTTGGCGGTCTGGGCAGCTCGAGGAATCCCCTCCACTGCGATTCGGAAGTTGCACGGAGATTTTACACGGGATTCGGGACGGAAAGCGGCCGAACAGTTATTGAAAGCTGGGGCTATGCCCTCCGCCATCTTTGCCCTGAATGACGAGATGGCCATCGGGCTGATGGAGGCATTCCGCGCAGATGGCAGGTACCGTGTGCCCCAAGATATTTCAATTATCGGTTTCGACGACATTTTTTGGGCGAATAGCTGTGTGCCCGCATTAACCTCTGTGCGATTGGACAAAGGGCTTTTGGGTAGGATGACCGTGCAGAGGATTTTGGATCGCATTCAGGAGCCTTCCTTGGCTGCGAGTTCCACTAAGGTAGAACCCCAACTCGTTTTGAGGAACTCGACCGCACAAGGTCCTGCGGGTACAGCGGGACCCGATGTCATCTCCTCCTAGTTAAGGCTCGAACTGCTTTTCTTGCTGAGCCGAAAAGGCAGAGTGATTCTATGAGTACTTTTCCAAAAGACTTTTTGTGGGGCACAGCCACCTCGGCCTATCAAATCGAGGGCGCGTATAAGGAGGACGGCAGGGGGCTCTCTGTCTGGGATCGGTTTTGTGAAACGAAGGGGAAGGTTTGGGAGGGGCATACCGGGAAGGTGGCTTGCGACCATTATCACCGGTTTCCAGAGGATATAGCCATCATGCGGGATCTGGGCCTTCAGGCGTACCGCTTTTCCATTTCCTGGACACGGATTCTTCCCACTGGCCGAGGGAAGGTGAACGCAAAGGGGCTGGAGTTTTACGATCGGCTGACCGACGGGCTTCTGCAGGCGGGAATTCGGCCTTTCTGCACCCTCTTCCACTGGGACTATCCCACCAAGCTTTACGATCAGGGGGGGTGGCTGAACGAGGAAAGCCCAAAATGGTTTTCCGATTTCACGCTGAAGGTGGCGGAACGGTTGGGCGATCGGATCGTGGACTGGATGACCATAAATGAGCCTCAGGTGTTTGTGGGGCTGGGACACGGAACTGGTGAACATGCCCCGGGGGATAAACTTCCTATCGCCAAACAGTTGAAGATTGTGCGGAACGTGCAACTGGCGCATGGGCTTGGGGTCCAAGCGCTCCGATCAGGATGTGCCAAGGGCTGCAGAATTGGCTGGGCTCCAGTGGGGGTGGTCCTTTATCCGGCGACGGATCGTCCTGGGGATATCGAAGTGGCCAGAAAATGGACTTTTGGGTGCGGAAATAACCACGTTTTCAGTAACACCCTCTGGAGTGATCCGGTGGTGCTGGGTCGGGTGGCTCCTGAGGCGGAGAAGGCGTTTGGCAAGGCGTTGCCCAAGTATTCTGAAGCGGATCTGCGTACCATGGCTCAGCCAATGGATTTTTACGGGGTGAATATTTACCAGGGTACACCCGTGACAGAGGGTAAGAAGGGGAAGGGGGAGGTTGTTCGTTTCCCAGATGGGAACCCGCGGACGGCCTTTGTGTGGAATGTGACTCCGGAAAGCCTCTATTGGGGGCCGAAGTTTTTGCATGAACGGTATAAGCTGCCTCTCTACATCACGGAGAACGGGCTGAGTAATGTTGATTGGGTATCGACTGATGGGAAGGTGCACGACCCGCAGAGGATCGACTTTTTGGGGAGGTATTTGGGAGAGTTGAAGCGGGTGGTGAACGATGGGGTACCGGTGAAGGGGTATTTTCAGTGGTCTCTATTGGATAATTTTGAGTGGGCGGAAGGTTACAAGCAGAGGTTTGGTCTGGTTCACGTCGATTATGGGACGCAAATGCGGACGTTGAAGGACTCGTGCGACTGGTACAGGAAGGTTATACGAACGAAGGGGGAGGGGATTTAGAAGCAGGATTTAAAGGGGTCAAGGGGTTAGGGGGTTAAGGAAGTATTAAGATGCCAGTGACGGAAGGGGGCGTGCGGACAAAAAAAAGACCCGAGGGGGATTGCCCCTCGGGTCTAAAACAAACCAAGACTTCGCTTAGAGTTTTTAGCTACGGCGGCGAAGGCGTGTGGCAATGAGACCTGCAGCACCGAATCCGAGCAGGGAAACGGTGGAGGGTTCGGGGACATTTGAGACTGTAACATTGTCAACAAGCAAACCAGCACCTCCACTGTAATTTGCATCCACCACGCTGAATCCATATTGCAAGTTGAGACCTTGTTGGGTTCCGTCGAACGTTATTTTTACAGCACCACTACTCCAATCGGCAAAAGCACCTAGCTCAATCTGGTGGGTGAAGTAAGTCGCACTCCAATCGGCCGAAAGCAAACTAATGAAGGCATAAGCTTTGGCGTTTACTCCGGGAATTGCGTCACGTTTAAAATTAAAATCCATCTGAATTACTCCAGGGGCTATGGCCTCACTAGTCAAATTAGGCTGGGCGACAAGCAGATTTACTTTAATTTGGTTTCCGTTGACCCAATCTGGGCCATAACCATAGTCAGGGTACACTTTTCCGCTAAACGCACTACCACCTGCTCCACCTGCCACGATGGCATTAGGCCCGAAGGTGGTCCCTGGGTAGTAGCCACCAACGTAATTACCAGTTGAGGTGAACACCTGTTTATTCATTTCCCAAGGATAGCTTAGGCCAGTCGCGCCAGCAGCTCCGCTCGCCTCGAAGTTATCGGCAAAGAATGTTGCCGAGTGGGACTGGTTTGCGAGAAGCGCAATACCCGCAAGCATCAAACTTAATACTTTTTTCATGTTCATGTTTTTCTTTTTCCTTTTTTCTTTGGTTTGTTTTCTATTTTTGAGTGGAATGTGCCACCTAGTACTATACTGACACAGTATTCCAGAAAGTCAAATAAATAGTTTGCTAGCTTAAGGAAATGAGATATATTTTAAAAAATGAACTTACATCGCAAAAATACAGCACTTTCAATCGCATTTACTCTAGTGGAACTGCTTGTGGTTATAAGCATTATAGGCCTATTAGCTGGGTTAGCCGTCCCCGCGATCAGTAGTGGGCTAAAATCAGCTAAGGCGGGTGCTTGCCTCTCGAATCTACATCAGATCGGGATAGCCACTATGGCCTACGCTGCGGACAACTCGTTTAAGCTTCCAGATGCGGGGAGTGGAACGAGCGATATGTGGGCGACGCAGCTCGCCACGTTTATATCGACCGGAACAAAGAGCAAAAAAAGTATTTTCGTTTGTCCTGGATGTGAAAAACCGGTAACCGAGGCGACAGGAACCGACGTGGCGGTGACCTATGGAATGCATAACGGTTTAATGCCTAAAGGAGGTACGGCCAGTAATATGTCTTCTGTGGTTCGACCTACGGAAGTGATTCTGGCAGGTGACGTGTGTCAGAACCCTGGAAACAAGGGCTGGTCGCCGTTTTGCGTTGAGCAGCCATCGATTATTTCCTCCCAGTCTGGGGGTCGGGGCGGATCTACCGACTTAGACTCACCTATTTCTCATGGTACGGATTCAGATAGTGGCAACAGCCCATGGCTGCGCTATCGCCACAGCGGCAAGGTGAATGTGGTCATGGTGGACGGTCATGCCGAGGCGATTAAAAAGGGCGCCGTTCTAAACAAGCACGTGGTTTTTGGGCAGTAGGGAGGGATTGGGGATTCAGGGGTTAAGGGGCTCAGGAGTTAAGGAGTTAAGGGATTCAGAAGCTGTGAAGGTGTGAAGTTGCTAATGTAGTTTTGAATTTTGCATGGCGTACTTTGCGTGAGGGGATTTATCACGCCACGATCGGCAAGGACGCGAAGGTTGATGCAAGGGTTGGGATATGTGGCGACCTTAGCGGACTTAGCGTGATGTGATTTCTCACGCCACGGTCGCTAAGGGCGCGAAGGTTAATAACAAAGAAGGAGTAGCTGGCGGACTTAGCGGATCCCGCATTTGCGGGATGAGGTGATTAATTCCCTGTGACTTGGAGTCGGATGAACGCTTTTGGTTCGGTCGTGGAGATGGTGACGATCTTGCGGACGTAACCTGTAGCAGCCCCCGGACCCGTGGTGATGACGGAGCTGGCTTGGCTCGCCCAGCTGCTCAGATTGGTGCTGAGCTCAGCCACAATAGTGAGGGCGGCATCGTTTCGGATATCGAAGGTGTAGGTAAGAGTGTTTCCTGATCGCGTGATCGTTGCAGGACTTGTGCCGAGGCGAGGGGAGGCACCGTTGAAGGCATACTGGATTCCTTCTTTTACTCCGTCGGCGTTTGCATCTGCGTTGAACGCGGTGGATGTGGAGTAACCCAGTCCAGATAGGTACTGCTGATAGGAGGTGAGGGTGGCTTGGGTGCCGTTGGTTGAAGAGGCGCTGGTGCCGCCTGAGTTGACCGCACGAACGCGGGTATAGTAGGTGGTAGCAGGGGAGAGGCTAGTAACCGCTTGGGATGTCCCGCTGACCGTCAGGTCTTGGCTGACGTAGCTGGCAAAGGAGGAAGATGAGGAAACATCGAGGCGATAGCTGGTGGCTCCGATGACAGCGCCCCAGTTCACCGTGAAGCCAGTGGAGGTAACGTAAGAGAAGGTCGGTGCGGCGGGTGCGGAGGGTGCAGTGACGGTTGCTGAGGCGGCTTGATAGACACGAACGTAGTCAACCTCGTAGCTGGCTGAGGAAAGTGAAGAGGCGATGGTGTTTCCTACATAATTTCCGCCCATGGCTAGGTTGAGAAGAAGGAAAAACTCTTTTTGGAAGACAGGTTGGTCAACAGGGGTTAAGGCGGCTTTGTCGACCCCATCTACGCTGAAGGTAACTTTATCACTCTCCCAGAGGACCGCATAGGTGTGGAACTGGGTTGAGGGGTTGGGCACAGCCGAGCGCATCGCTGGTTGGAGTGGATCGCCGCCGTTCCGTGAAGGGGAGTGCAGTGCATGACCCACCGTATTGGCGTCGGATGTTGGATTGCCTCGCCACTCCATGACATCGATCTCACCGCAAGCCGGCCAGCTTACGCTCGAAATATTATTTCCCATCATCCAAGCGGCAGGCCAGGGGCCAACTCCGCTGGGGAGTTTAGCGCGAAACTCGATCTTGCCGTACTTGAAGCTTCGTTTGTCTTTGGAGATGATTCGTGCCGAGGTCCAGCTCGTTCCACTTTTCTTGGCTTGGATGAGGAGGCTTCCACCTGCCACAATGAGATTTTCGGAGTTTGAGGTGTAGGTCTGCTGTTCGTTGTTGCCCCAACCACCGCCGCCAGTTTCGGGGGTCCAGTGACCTGAATTCAGTGCTGTGCCATCAAACTCGTCTGACCAGACCAGCGGATAGGTGGTGCTGCCCACGGTAGTGGTGGCGTTGATAGTTCCGAAACCAGCAGAAAGGTCATCTAGATAAACTGAGCCTTGGTCGGTTGAGGCGTTCTGGACGAATTCACTAATGATCTGAACTTTATCGGTTCCTGCGGGGATGGTTGCGTTGACAGTGAGGGGAATCCAATTATCTGCAGTGAAGTTGCTGGCGGTCAGTGTGGTCACAGCCCGACTAATTTCAGTGTTGGCACTACTCATGAATTTAAATCCGTAGCTAAAAGTGCTTCCACCGGTTAGAGGATCGATTGAGAAGACCTTAGCCATACCGCGGGCATGAATTACTGCGCCTGAGGCGAGGGTAGGTGCGCTGGCAGTTATGAACTTTTGGTAGACAACCCCAGTTTGTGAGGGTCCTTCCCAGACGCCGCCAGGATAGTAGTTTTGCCCATACATCTTCATTACCTTGGTCCCCGCAAAAGCCGCGATAGTCGCACTAGCATCTTCAAGACCAGTAGTTTGGTTGTAGATTTTAGTTCCGTTGCTGAGAATGTCTTTACTGACTCCTGGGATAGGAAACTGCAGCCATGAGGCGGGTGCTAAACCTGTGCCTACGGTTGTGACGTCGTCTTCAAAGCTACCGTTGGCCAGAGAAAAGGGTTTCAAGCTGAAATCGAGAGCGATGGAGTCGATCGTTACCAAATTTCCTGCATCGATATCGAATTCGCGATCGGTCATTTGGATGACGAGACGATAGTAGGGAGCAGATGTGTCGAAGGCCGTGTTGATCCCAGTAGAGGGAGAGGAGAGGGAGCCTCCGACAGTTGTGTATGATGCAGAGTTTTCAGGGACATAGACAACGACCCGATCATTGATTCCATCGCCAGTAAAGTAAGCATCTAAAGGGGCAACTGAGTTGGCTGTGGTTTCGTCGACCCAGGCCCCGAGTTGTATGCTCCCAGTGACAACCTGAGCGTTGTTGAGGGATTCTAAACGGATCTGAACTTTGTTATCGCCACTCCCTTGGTACACTCCCGAGGCCTTGAGGGCAACAAGGAGGGAGCTGGCGCTCAGATCGAGAGCACCTGGGGAGACAAAAGTTTTTGAGATCGAGTAGGACCAAGGCCAGGTATCTCCCGCAGAATTGACACTGAGAACAAGCTCACCGCCAGCTGTCGTGAGGCTACTGGCCGAAAGGAGGCCTGCGGTCGAAGCAACTGAAGACCATCCCAGTTGAGTTGGAGTTTCAGAGCCGTTGAAAGATTCGGTGAGATTGACTGGGGTAGTTGATAAGTTGACTACGAAGGCTTGATCGGCGGTATCTTTATCGTTGCTATTAATGGTGAGGATGCTGGCGATCGACGTGATGGAAGAGGGGGTTGTTGTCATAGAAAAAGTCTGAGTTCCACCTGGGGTAATCGTTGCGGGCAGGGTGGCACTTTCTAAAGAAATGGAGCTACCCGACAGGGTGATGGAGCTAATGATCAAGTTCTCTGCGCCAGTGTTAGCTAGCTTAAGTGAGTAGGTGGTGGGTCTTCCGATAGTGGGAGAGACTAGAACTGTGCTGCCGTTATCAGTTTGTGTTGCCGAGTTAAGTCTCACGTCAATTTGTGGTCCGACCGAAGCCGAAGTTGCTTGGGATAGAGCCACATCGTCTACAAGGAGGCTTGAGAATTCAGCTCCGGATGTGTTTCTACCCAGAGGCTGAATTTTTAATGTCATTGCCCCCGCAGCTAATTGGGATGCGTTGGCTTTGAAGGAGGCCTTGTATGTTTTCCATTGGCCTAGGCCCTGAGAAATATCCTCAGACAAGTCGGTGCGGGAATATTCCGCAATCGCGGCAGTGTCCATAAATGCCACGATCGTTGAGCTGGCTTTATAATTTGTCTCAAATTTCGCTCGGAACGTGGCGGTAAAGTAATCGCCATTGGCGGAATTGAATGAGATGCCCTGTTGCATCGCGCCGGCATATTGCCCCCCCTGCCAGCCCGGCCAGAAAAGAAAAGCACTTCCGTCCTCACTCCATGGATCGAAGTTGTTTATATACGCACCCTCGAAAACCGTCCAATTTGATTCCCCCTGCACGAAGCTTCCGTTGCGTAGAAGTTGAGCTGGTGTGGTAGCGGCTATGTATCCTGTTGTCGCTGGATCGGTAACAACCAGTTTTACATCATCGATTTCGACTCGAATATTAGAGGCCGTAAGATCGAAGCCAGGATTTTTTCTTCCCCCAGCTGCAGGAACAGTCGGATTATCTGCATAGGCAGTGTAGCCAGTGGTTCCGATTCGATTGAAACCGCTTAGCTCAATAAGTGCGGTATAGGTCGCTGCATTGGCTGAAAAGCTGTAGGAGGTACCCTTGCCAGCAATCAATCCGGCCGTATCCAAAGTCCCGCCAATCGTAGTCCAGTCGCTTCCGTTGATAAAAACTGGCTCGAACATAATTCTCTTATATCCACCAGGCACTGCATTGGGGTTATCCCCAGTAGCGTGTAGTTTAAGAATGACCACGGCACCGGTACTGGGCACTCCTCGAGCACGGACTTTGGCAGTAAATGACACTTTGCTAAGATCACTTTGACCAAATCCTCCCGCGGTGTAAGGGCTGTTGACCGTCCCTAAAGTTACATTAGCCGCCCAACCTCCATAAAAGGATGCTGCTGTTACAGCAGAAGCGTTTGGGGTAAGGGCGAGATAACCGCTGGTGGGTGCTGTCGGGAAGCTATTGTTCGCTAAGGTTGTGGTGGGTGAAATATTTCCAGAACCTGGGCTTAGTGCAGTCGAGGCATAGTAAGCGTACGTTGCGCTAGAGGTATTAAAGTTTAAATCCAGCAGGGTGCTTGTGGCAGCCTCGACTCTACTAAATGAAAACGAAAGTGTTGCTATTGTAGCGCATAAGTAACGCTGAAGGCGTTGTGAAAACACAGTACTATCCTATAGTACATAGTTTGTAATTTGTCAACTGTAGGTTGATCGAAACCATAACAAACTCTTAAATATTTAAAGAAGCTATCTTGCTTTGTTTCAAGAAATTCAGAAAAGCTATCCTGATCACTACTTTGGCAGTTCTTTGGAGCTAGTAATTAGGACGTAGCTACTCCGCTGGGCAGTGGGGTGGTTTCACTGTTCTAGGTTGGGGCGGGAACTTTTATGCGAATCCGCCCGAGGAGGTTTGTTTCCGTTTAAACTCTGCCCGTGCGACTCCTGAGGATTTGCCGCGTGGGGTAGGGATTTTTTGTGAGGTGCCTAAGGCTGAGTTGGGCCGAACTGGTGGACGTAAAAGCCGGACCTGAGTTTCGGCTCAAACCAGGTGCTCTTGGGGGGCATAATCTGGTCGGCATCGGCCACGGCGAGGATTTGGGACAGGGAAACGGCCGGAAGACTAAAAGCAGCGGACGCTTGTCCTGAATTGACCTTTTCTTCCAAACTTTTAGTTCCATGAATTCCGCCCACGAAATCGAGACGGGCATCGGTCCTAGGATCCTTCACTTTTAAGATCGGACCGAGCAACCGGTCCTGCAGTGCGGACGCGTCCAACTTGGCCACTGGATCGGATTTCGCGTCGGCTTTCCAGGCCAGCTGATACCATTTTCCCTCGATAAAGAGCCCAATTTTTCCAGTTTCATCTGGAGGAGCGGTCGGGGAGGGGGTGACTTGAAAAACCCTTTCCGCCTCTTCGAGGAATGTGGCAGGAGTGAAGGGGTTCAGCTTTAAGACGAGTCGGTGATAGGGAAGAACCCTAAGCTCTGAGGCTGGAAAATAAACAGTGAGGATTCCAAGTGGGCCTGATTTTTCTTCCGCCAAGCGAGAGGCAGCGGCAGCCCGATGATGTCCGTCGGCAATGTAGGACCGGTTGACTTGCGTAAAGAGGCGGACGATCTCGGAAGGATCGGGACAGCGCCAGACAGTATGGATGATCCCACGCTCATCAGTGACTTCTGCCAGCGGTTTTACGGTGAGTTCAATTTCATTCATCTGGGCTGTCAGTTCGGGCAGGTCGGGATAGGCGGCGAGCACGGGTCCGGTGAGGGCGCCGAGATGCCGGATCAGGTTGACGCGATCATCCTCTTTGTCGGGGCGGGTGAACTCGTGTTTTCGAAGTTGGCCTGAAGCGTAGTCGGCAAAGTCAGCCAGAGCGGCGAAACCGCGTTGCCGGTGTTTACCTTCGATCATTCGGACAAGATAGATCGTAGGTCTTGCTTCTTTCAGGAAGGATTGGTTTTTGATCAGTTGGGCAAAATTCTGGGCGGCTTTTTTATAGACTTCAGGTGTGTTGAATTTGACCGTATCGGGAAATTCGAGGTCAGCTCGGTCGACTCGCAGCAAAGTGTTGGGATGGTCTTTGGCGAGAATGCGACACTCTTCGCGCGAAACGATGTCGTAGGGGACGCAGGTGACCTGTTTAGCTTGGGCAGGATTAACCGACAGGGCTGGGATGGGGTGAACCTTGACCATAGTAGAGTACTAAGAACGTAGCGGTTTTCTCCTACCCTTGTCTAACCCAGCCTTTCCCATCCGCTATGCCGTGCTCGCGCTATGGCGTGAAGCACTAAGAGGTTGTCTAAAGGTCCGCTTTGCCGTGCTCGCAGCTTGCTCGCAGCATGCTGCGAGCACGGGGGGGCACTAAAGGACTAAAGTGGACTGATCTTTTTTTGCCAGTCCATTTCGCCAAGTGGGATTTGAGAGACCAAGGAGATTTCGATTCTTTCTGTCCAATCCCCGCGAGTAGGTTCCTTCAGAATTTCCTCCCAATCAACAGGTTTGACCATTGGCCAAGGATCTAGAGGGATAGATCGGTTGTTATTTGAAAAGGCGCTACTCCAGCGCCAGGACTTGGCTTCAAAGCATAGGCCCGCTTTGACTGGGTTTCGCTCTATGTATTGGGCAACCCGAAGAAACGATTCGTTGAGTTGGACTGGATTAGCGTGGAAACGATTCTGGTAGACGGCACCAAGACCCTCGGTGTTATGACGCCGACGATAACGACGTGCTTGAGTGCTGGCGTAGCGCTGTAAACAGCGAGAAAGAGATCCCGCAGTCTCCTCTTGGACAAGGAGATGCCAATGATTTGGCATTATACAATAGGCATACAAAATAATACCATATTTCTCCAACGATTCGGCCAAGGTTTTCTCGCAGATGACATAGTCGTCCGTGTCTGCAAAGATTTGCGCCCGCATAGCGGCTCGATTGCACACATGGAAGATTGTCCCGGGCATGAAGTGTTTACGTTTTTGTCCCATGGTAGATTAAACTCTCCATATCGGGAAAAGTTGCGGTGATATTTTAGGCATCTCACGTTTCCGCATGCTCGCAGCATGCTCGCAGCATGCTGCGAGCACAGGGAGGGAGGGAGGAGGGATGGGCAGGGTTGTCTAATGGGCGAGAAGGTGGTTAATTGTGGGTCTGATGCGTACGGATTTCGTTCATTTGGCTGGCAGGTTCTTTGCGCTTCTTACCGTGATCTGTTTTTTTCTCCCGTGGGTGAGGGTTTCTCCCGATGCTCTGAGGAAAAATACGATGGAGGTGGTGAAAAATTTGGCGCAGGGGGGTAAAGGGGTTGGGAAAACTTTGATCTGGATGAGAGCGGAAGAGTGGAAAGAGATTTGGGCGGATCCAGTAGATGGGTTTTCTGGATTCCAGCTTGTCTTTGGAGCGGCTTCAGGGACTCCTCGGATGAAGGCTCAGCAGGAACTGGCCTCAGTTGTGCTTGGCGGAAAAGAAAAACGGCCTCTTTTGGGTTGGCTTCTTTTGGTACCGATTTTGGCTGGGCTGGGTTGGGGTTTCTTTATTTTACGTGGAGTTCCGCCATCCCTGTTGGCACTGGTTTCTCTGATGCTGATGGGAATGTATTTCGTCCTTCGATGGAAAATGGCCGATGCCTATACGGACAGGCTGTTAGCTCAACTGCAACTCGGACCTGGTTGGTGGGGGGCTTTGTACGGAATGTTGGGGCTGGCGGTGGTTTGCCTATTGCTCGCCTTGCGGAAACACGGCGGGAGCTACAGCTCTAAGATTAAGATGTTTTAGAGGAATCTTTGTTCGAGGTCGGACTTTTTTTGTCCCCGTCTTCCACTGCGTTTTTGACCTCTTTCTCAAAATCATCTTTCGCCCGAGAAAACTCCCCCAAGCTTCGGCCAATGGATCGCGCTAGCTCTGGGAGTTTTTTGGCACCGAAAAGAAGAATAATCACGAGGACAATCCAGAACCATTCCGAGCCTTGGGGAAAACCAAGGGCGAGGGGGATGGAGATCCACATGACGTAAGCTTAAGCGGTCGAGAGCAGGAGGCAAGAAAGGTTCGTGGGCGAGGAGGTTGGGCGAAAAGTTAAAGGCCTAGGGCTTTGCGGGCGGCTTCCAATGTGGGAGCGATAGCTGATGGGGCATTAGGAAAAAGGCTAAGCGCGGTATCGGGATCTTTTAAGCCGTGGCCTGTGAGTGTCATAGTGACGAGGCTGCCTTTTGGAATCCAACCTGCGGCGACGGCTTTGCGCAGGCCTGCAACGGGAGCGGCACAGGCCGGCTCGACGAAGATGCCCTCGGTTTGGGCAAGGAGTTGGTAGGCGCTAAGGATTTCCTCGTCGGTGACTTTATCGATGCGGCCGTTGGAATCTTTGATGGCGGTCAGTGCGGCAGGACCGCTGGCTGGGTTTCCGATGCGAATGGCGGTGGCGATGGTTTGCGGATCTTTGACGATGTGCCCGTCGACAAGAGGAGCGGCCCCAGAGGCTTGCCAGCCAAACATCCGCGGGCGGGGGCCTTGGGGAAGTGCCTCGCAGAATCCCTTCCAGTAGGCGGTGATGTTACCCGCGTTGCCCACGGGAAGAAAATGGAAGTCGGGAGTCTTTCCAAGGGTTTCGAGAATCTCAAACGAGGCGGTTTTTTGGCCCTCAATTCTGACTGGGTTAATGGAGTTAACCACTTCTACACCGGGCAGGTTGGACATTTGGCGGATTAGGTTTAAGGCGTCGTCGAAATTTCCTGAGATGGGAAGGAGTTTGGCCCCATGAATGAGAGCTTGGGTAAGTTTTCCCAGAGCGATTTTGCCTGCGGGAATAATCACGGCGGAAGCGATCCCGGCGCGAGCGGCGTAGGCTGAGGCTGAGGCGGAGGTGTTGCCGGTGCTGGCGCAAATGACCAGTTTGGCTCCCTTAGCGACCGCATGGGTGACGGCCATGGTCATGCCGCGGTCTTTAAAAGAGGCGGTAGGATTCATTCCCTCATATTTCAGACGTAGATCAAAGTCCCCGCGAAGAGCGGTTACGAGTCGAGGAGCAGCTAGAAGTGGGGTGTTTCCTTCGCCGAGGGTAATGACCTTGGCGCCCTCGGGAAGAGGAAGACGATCGCGATACGCTTGAATGATGCCGCCCCAGTTCATGATAAGTCTTCTACACGAAGAATGTGCGCAGGGGAGCGAGAGTTGGGTAGTTTAGTGATTTGGGCCACTGCTTTATCGAGGGAAGATTCGGAGGCGGCTTCGAGTAGGAAAACGAGCGGGACGGAGCCAGCACCGTGGCCCTCGGGTTGGAGCACTGAGGAGATGCCGATTTTTTCAGAGCCAAAAATTCCCGCGACGAGGGCGAGTACACCTGGGCGATCTTCGACTTCTAGTCGTACATAGAAGCGTCCCACCGACTCGCCTTTCTGAAGGAGGCGAAGTTTGCCGTCGGGCTGGGGGATTTGGGGGCCGGGAGATTTGTCGCGAAGATTTTTCGCGGCTTCTGCGAGGTCAGCGAGCAGGGCGCTGGAGGTGGCATCGGGACCTGCGCCTCGGCCCGTCAGCTGGACTGGTCCAGAGAGATTGCCCAGGAGGCCGATGGCGTTAAAGGCACCATGAACCGAGGCCATGGGGTGGCGGGTAGGGAGAAGGGTGGGAGCCACCCGGACTTCGACCTGGTCGGAACCGTGGGGCCGGACGAGGGCCAAGAGTTTAATGGTGTAACCGAGTTGAGCGGCAAAGGAGACATCTTGCGAAGAGATCTGACGAATGCCTTGGACAGGAACCTCGGAGAATTTGGGTAAAAATCCGTAGGCGAGAAGGCAGAGGATGGCGGCCTTATGGGCGGCATCAATTCCGTCAACATCGAGTCGGTCATCGGCTTCAGCGTAGCCGAGGTCTTTGGCTTGCTGGAGTGCGGTGGCGAAATCGGAGCCAGCTTCGGCCATTCGTGTGAGGATGTAGTTTGATGTTCCGTTGATAATGCCGTGAAGCCCTAGAAGTTGGTTGGCGACGAGACCTTCGCGGAGGACCTTGATAACGGGAATACCGCCCGCGACGCTGGCTTCGAAATAGATTGGAGCGTTGGACTGCTGTGCTTGGGCGATGAGTTCGTGACCACGTTCGGCGAGGAGGGCTTTATTGGCGGTGACGAGGGGCTTTCCTGCTTGAAGGCAAGCGTGGGCAATTTGAAATGAATCGGCCACGCCACCGACGAGTTCGACGACGATTTGCACGGCGGGATCAGCGATCACTTTTCGCCAATCTGCGATCGGCTTTACGGGCAAGCCTTCGCGCACTTTGGTGATGTCTTTGACTGCGGCGGCGACGATCTCGAGATGGATGTCGAGGCGTTCGCGCAAAAGGGGATTAGCCTTGGCAAGGTTCCGGATCAGTCCTGATCCGACCGTACCGCAACCGATGAGGCCAATGCCGAACTTGTTCATCCTCTGATTCAACCTAAGGAGAGGCCCATTCTCAAGCACGGGAAATGGGTCGGCGGGTAATTTGAGATGGAAACCAAGCAAGGGATGTGGAGGATAGTCCTATGGATTCACACCCTGCGCCGGCTTTTCTGACTGAATTGCTTCATGCTCGATCCCCTTCGGGGTATGAAACCGAGGCGCAGGAAGTTTTTGATCGGCATGTCAAAGGGCGGGCGGATCAGTATGAGAAAGATCCTTTGGGTAATCGAATCGCCACCTTAAATTTAAAAGGAGATCCGACGGTGATGCTGGCGGGGCATATGGATGAGCTGGGTTTTATGGTGATCTACATTAATAAAGAGGGTTTTCTTTATTTTGACACGATCGGCGGTCATGACCTTTCGGTGATTTCGGGTCGGCGAGTGGTGATTCAGACGGCGAAGGGACCGGTGGTGGGGGTGACGGGGAAGCGGGCGATTCATTTAATGGAGGAGGATGAGAGGAAAAGAGTTCCGAAGAAGCACGAGATGTGGATCGATATTGGGGCGAAGAATAAGGAGGAGGCCTTGCAGCGGGTAGCGATTGGGGATGTGGCGACGTATGATCACGAGTTTCAGCGATTGGGTGGGAGTCTGGCGACGGCACGGGCGTTTGATAATAAAGTGGGGGCGTATGTGGTGGGTGAGACTTTGGTTAGGTTGTCGAAGGAAAAGAAAATTGCGGCTAAGGTGGTCAGTGTCGCGACAGTCCAGGAAGAGATTGGGGTGCGTGGGGCGACGACTTCGGCCTACACGATCCATCCGCATTTGGCGGTGGCGGTGGATGTGGGTCATGCGACGGATCATCCCGATTGCGATCCTCGCAAAGTTGGGGAGACGAAACTGGGTGGTGGACCTATTCTTTGTCGGGGCGCGAATATTAACCATGAGATTTTCGCGCGGCTAAAGAAGGCGGCGGAGAGATTAAAAATTCCCTATCAGGTGGAAGCGGAACCCCGTCCGACGGGAACGGATGCGCGAGCAATTCAAATGGTGCGCGGTGGGGTGGCGACGGGGTTGGTCAGCATTCCTTTGCGTTATATGCATACCCCGAGTGAGGTGGTGGACCTGAAGGATGTGGAGAGGTGCGTGCAGTTGTTGGTAGAATTTGTGCGTGGCCTAAAGAGTGGCGACCGCGGGATCTGGTAGAAATAAGGTCTTTGTGTGGGGAGCGAGAGAGGGGCGTTGATGGGTACGGGGATAGTGTGTAGGGTGCGGAATGGTACGAGCTGGCATCGTCGGTCTTCCAAACGTAGGGAAGAGCACTCTTTTTAATGCGGTCACCCGCACACGCAAAGCGCAGGCGGCGAACTATCCTTTTTGCACCATCGAACCCAATGTAGGGATGGTGACGGTGCCGGATGCCCGATTGGACTGGTTGGCCAAGCTCTCGGGAAGTGAAAAGATTCTACCCGCTTCCATTGAACTGGTGGATATCGCGGGGTTGGTCAAAGGGGCAAGCCAAGGAGAGGGATTAGGAAACCAGTTTCTCACCCATATTCGGGAAGTGGACGCGATTATTCAAGTGGTGCGCTGTTTTGAAGACGCGGATATTCACCATGTCGCTGGGACGGTGGATCCACTGCGTGATATTGAAACAATTATCACCGAGCTGGTTCTGGCCGATCTTGCGACGGTGACTAAGCGACTGGATAAACCGGGAAAAGCGGCCAAGCAAGGGGATGCTCAGGCCAAGGCAGAACTGGCCCTTTTAACTAAGCTCAAGCCACATTTGGATCAAGGGCGTCCCGCTTTGACGCTGGAGATGTCGGACGACGAAAAGAAGTTGATCCATGGATTCTTTCTCCTGACCTCTAAACCGACCCTTTTTGCCTGCAATGTTAAGGAGGAAGAGCTTGGGGTGCTGAGCAAAGGGGAGAGATCAGGCAAAACGGGAGAGCAGGTAAAAAAAGTGGAAGACTATTGCCAAAGCCATTTGGCAAGTAAGTCGGTCATCGTGAGTGCGCAGATCGAGTCGGAGTTAGTTGATCTGCCTGAGCAGGAGGGGAAGGATTATTTGGCAAGCTTGGGAGTGAGTGAATCGGGGGTGGGCGCCTTAATCCGAGCGGCCTATGATTTATTAGGATTACGAACCTATTTAACGACAGGGCCGAAAGAGACGAGGGCTTGGACGATTCATGCGGGTGACCGCGCACCGCAAGCCGCAGGGGTGATTCATACCGACTTTGAGCGGGGATTTATCGCGGCCGAGACTGTGGGCTACGCCGATCTGCAAGCGGCGGGAACAATGGCCAAGGTCAAGGAGGCTGGAAAACTGCGGATCGAGGGGAAGGAATATGTAGTGGCCGATGGAGATGTGATGGATTTCCGTTTTAACGTTTAAGGAATCAGCCGATTTGAAGAAAAACTTTCATCTCGTTTGCCATCCGTTGGTCCAGCACAAGCTGACTTTAATGCGAAAGAAGACGACGAGTGTGACGGAGTTTCGGGCCTTGGTCAGTGAAGTAGCGATGTTGATGGCCTACGAGGTCACCCGCAATTTGCCGATGACAACAGAATCGATTGTCACCCCTATGGAAAGAATGCGAGCGCCCGTCTTGAAAGGAGAGAAGATGGTTTTGGTTCCTATTTTGCGCGCAGGCATGGGGTTGCTGGATGGCATGTTGCAGATATTTCCCTCCGCACGGGTGGCGCATATTGGAATCTATCGCGACGAGCGCACTTTGGAGCCAGTGGAGTATTATTTTAAGGCGTCGAAGACTTTGCGCGGCCGGGATCTGATTTTGTTAGATCCGATGTTGGCGACGGGGAACTCTGCTGTGGCGGCTGTCGATCGACTGGAGGTGGCTCAACCGCGTTCGATTCGATTCATGTGTCTGGTGGCGGCGCCTGAAGGCCTGAAATGTTTTCAGAAAAGGCACCCGGAGGTCGCAATTTATGCGGCCGCTTTGGACAAGAAACTGAACTCGCGCGGATATATTCTGCCTGGATTAGGTGATGCAGGAGATCGGATATTCGGAACGATTTAGAGGGTGAGGCCCCAACGGGGTCATCTCCGCGCCTTAGGGTTAGGAAGAGGTCAGGCGGAGGAGAATAACTCCGCTAATGATAACAAGCAGTGGCATTCCGAGGTTTGGGCGGGTTTCAAGCGGCAAGGAAGACTGGCAGAAGATAGGGTTGGTTTGGGTTTTGTTTATGGTTAAAGATGATTGGATGACATTCTGGATCAAACTTTTCACTCTGGCCATGATGGGCTTGGGATTAGCCGGATGCGGAAGGGATGAGCAGCTTCGAGAAGCGAGGCGAAATGTGGTGATGGTCGAGGTAACTTCACAAACTTGGGATTATCGTTTGCCGTGGAATCCTGGAACCGTGAGTTCGGCGCGCGGAGCGGGTTTTGTGATCGAGGGGAAGCGCATCCTAACTAATGCTCATGTGATTAGTGGGGCGCGGAACATCACGGTGCAACGGGAAGCGGATCCACGAAAGTATCCTGGAAAGGTTCTCTATGTGGCTCATGATTGTGACTTGGCGTTATTGGAGGTTGAGGATCCAGAATTTTTCAAGGGTACAACCGTACTACCAATAGGGGATATTCCCGAATTGGAATCAGTGGTGAGCGTGTATGGGTTTCCGATCGGGGGGGATCGTCTTTCAGTGACCCGTGGGGTGGTTAGTCGGATCGATTATAACTCGTACACCCACTCCGGTCGGGAATCCCACTTGGCGATTCAGATCGATGCGGCGATCAATCCAGGAAATAGCGGGGGCCCAGTGATGCAGGACGACAAAGTGGTAGGGGTCGCCTTTCAAGGCTTTCGCGGGGATGTGGCGCAAAATGTGGGGTACATGATTCCGACTCCGGTGATCCGACGATTTTTAAAGGACGTGGAGGACGGGCACTACGATCACTATGTGGACATTGCGATTCGCTGGATGACATTAGAAAACCATGCGATGCGAAAATATCTGAAGCGTCCTGACGACGGGTTGGGCGTGGTGGTGACCGATATATTTTCGGAGGGATCCTCGGATGGAGTCTTAAAGAATGGGGATGTACTTCTCTCGATTGATGGGCATCCGATCGAGAGTGATGGCTCGGTTCGTTTGGAAGGTCAACCCGTGCAGATGGAGGAAATTGTGGAGCGAAAGTTCGCGGGGGATACGGTGTCGCTGGAGGTATGGCGGCAGGAAAAACTGGAGAAGTTGAGCCTTACATTGCGTCCTGCGGAAATGTTCTCGATGTATGAGAGCCTTTATGAGGAAGCGCCGAGGTATGTTTTGTATGGAGGGCTGGTCTTCCAGCCTTTGACGGCGAATCTAATGGCGGTTTTGATGGGTTCAGCGGATTTGCGTCTACGGCAGACCTATTCGATGTTCGGGCAGGATCAGCTCTATCGAGAGACGCCAGAGCCAGTGGTCTTGACGTCGATTTTACCTGATCCGTTGAATGTTTACTTACGAGGAATAGCAGGGCAGGTGGTACGGGAGATCAATGGACGAAAGATCCGGACCTTGGCAGATGTCTTGCCTGCCTTGGAGGCAGGAAAAGAGCGAACGGTGATCTTGTTTCAAGGAGATCAGCGGCCTGCGGTTCTGAAGAACCGTGAGGTGGATAAGGCCACGCCGCGCTTGATGGCTCAGTACGGAATTGCAGAGGCCAGTCGGACAGATTTGGGAAACCGGAGATTAGCGAAGGGTTCCTTCCAAAAGGCGGATTCAAAATGAAAAACTTAATAAGGCTAGGCACGGCAACTTTGTTGATGGGGAGTTGGCTTTGGGCGGCTTCGATTGATGAATCGCGGGGTTCGTTAGTCAGAGTGCGCGCATCGATACAACCGTATGATCAGTTTCGGCCTTGGCAAAAGAAGGCTCCCTTTGGGTTGAATGGAACGGGGGTAGTTTTGCCTGGAGGGAAGGTTTTAGCGACGGCGGCCTTAGTGGAAAACCGCACAGAGGTGGGGTTGGAAAGACCTGGCTCGGCGGAAAAGTGTGCAGCAGAAGTGGAGGCGATTGATTATGAGGCGAACTTAGCGTTATTGAGGCCGACGGATACAAAGTTTCTGCTGGGATTTGCGGGGGTCAAGATGGGACCGGCGTTGCGTGCGGGGGATACGGCGCAGGTTTGGCAGCTAGATAAAAACGGAGAAATGCTGCGGAATCAGGCGGAGGTACTTTCAGCCGGGGTGGGTAGGTATCCTGCGGATGAAGCGGGCTTTCTGCTTTATGGAGTGCGGGTTTCTCTGCCGAAGAGGGATGATAGCTATACTTTGCCAATGATGAGGGATGGGATGCTGGTTGGGATGATGATGGGCTACGATCGGGATTCGCAGGAAGGGACGGTGATTCCTGTGCCGATGATCGAGCATTTTCTGAAGGATGCTCTGAATGGGAAGTACGAAGGATTTCCAACGTTGGGGGTGAGCTGGACGAGTTTGCGTGATCCCAATCTGCGTGAGGAGTTTCGAGCTCCGAAGAGTGGAGGTATTTTGCTGACGAGGGTCAACGCGAGGGGGACGGCCGGGCGAGCGGGATTGAAAGAGGGAGATGTGCTCCTATCGGTAGATGGATTTGTTTTGGATGAGGATGGAAATTACCAAGACTCTTTGTATGGCCCGACTTCCGTGGGAAATCTGATTCGGACGCGGCCGATTGTGGGGTCGCCCGCGAAGTTCCATTTTTCTAGAGATGGCAAGGAGATGGATCTTACGGGAACTTACGATCGCCGGGCTAGGGATGAAATTGCGATTCCCACCTTACAATTTGATGTCGCCCCACGTTATGTGGTGATTGGGGGCTTAGTTTTTCAAGAGCTGACGGGGGCCTATCTGCAAGAGTGGGGAGATAAGTGGTCGGAGAGAGCTCCGCAGAGGTTAGTGCAACTTTTTAGTTTTCAGCAGGAGATGAATCTGGATCCAACAAAGAAAATAGTTTTTCTTAGTCAGGTGCTGCCTTCCTCGATTACGATGGGATATTTACAGCTGTCGGGGCTGGTTTTATCTAAATTCAATGGGCAAGAGATTGATGGCTTGAAAAGCTTGGCGCTGTTGGCGGATGGGGCGAAAGAGGGGAATCTGGTTTTTGAATTCACGGATAATCCTGGCCGAATTGTTTTAGATGCAGCGGAGGTGAAGGCGATGGGGGATAAGATAGGTAAAGATTATGGTTTGCCTGCCTTGCGGCGTTTGTAGTTAGTGAGGCAATGATGGGTATGAGAGCTGGTCGCTTGAGTGGGGTAGGGGTTTTTGATTTTGATGGGACCTTGGTGGATACATTAGGGGAGATTTCCCGCGCTCTAAATCGAGTACTCATCAGGCATGGGCGGCGAAGTTTGTCGGAGGCGGAGGTGAAGATTCTTGTGGGGAGGGGGCCGCAGACTTTATTGCATAGAGCTTGGGGAGCGACGGGAAAAAGTGCCGCGGGGAAGGAGGTCCAAGGTTTGACTGAAGAGTATTTTGCGGAGTACGGGCGGAGTAATGGTGGGATGAGTCGGCCTTATGCCGGGGTCGACGATGGTTTGCGGCGTTTGGTACAGCGGGGCTGGAGGCTGGGAATATGTACGAATAAGGATGGAGCCACGGTGAGGAAGTTGGTGAGGCAATTGGGTTGGGATCGGTGGATTCGAGTGGTGGTCAGTGGAGAGGATAGCGTGCGTAAACCCGATGCGAGGCCATTACGTTTAGCGTTGAGTCGATTAAAAGCAGGCAGGGGGAGGCATCTTTTTGTGGGGGACAGCGGTGTGGATAGGGAGACGGCAAGGAGGGCTGGGGTTGAGGGTGTATTTGTGGGTTATGGATATGGCGAGCGGGACGGGACAGAGGAGAGGTACTTCGGGGCTGCCGTTGAGCTTCTATCTTGGATGGGGAGAGCGGGACCGTGAGCTGTGAATTCATGCTGGAAGGTGTCGAAGAGCGCAGGGAGGATTGGAGCTAGCGCGATGAAGAAAAGCAGTGGGAAAAAGGTAAAAGGCTTAGAAAGCTCAGGAGCAAGCTTGCGGGCTTTGGCGATGACGGCCAATGAGATTAGGATCGAACAGGCGGAGCGCCGTTTATATGCGATTCTTGATCGGCACACGCGGCTCATCGAGGGCTTAACGAAGTCAATTGCGGTAAGCGATCTGGAAGAGGACATGGAAAAGAACTTAAAGGAGACGAATGGGATGTTGGACGACTGTTTTTGGCAATTTCTTGGGCCCTTAGAGCCAGGAGATCGCGTGGTCTCGGCCTATGATACGAAAATGCAAGAGGGGACGATTGTGACGATTGAAAAGGAGTCGGCGCATCCAGAATACGGATCGGCGGTGGTGCAATTCCCTGGGGAGCAGGCCAAGACAGTGGATGTTTGTGAGTTAGTCAAAGTTTGGGGATCGGTCCTTCATACGGAGACGGCGGTACCGGGGCAGAATTAGTATCTACTTTTTTAGTCGGAGAAGCGACTTGCCGGTCATGGCGGCGGGTTTGGGCAGGCCGAGTATAGCGAGGAGGGTAGGGGCAATATCCGCAAGAATACCATCGGCCAAAGTGTAGTTGGCTGAATCAGGTGCGACATAGAGCAGGTGAACGAGATTGGTTGTGTGGGCGGTGTGAGGGGACCCGTCGGCTTCGAGCATTTGTTCGCAGTTTCCGTGGTCGGCGGTGATGAGAGCTTTGCCACCTCTTTCAAGTAGAGCTTGAACAACCCGACCGACGGAGCGATCGATGGTTTCGACTGCACGAATACCAGCGGCGAGAACTCCGGTGTGACCGACCATGTCCGGGTTGGCGAAATTGAGTATGATGAGATCATCGAGTCCGCGTTCGATACGATCGATTACTTTATCGGTTAATTCGACGGCGCTCATTTCTGGTTGAAGATCGTAGGTGGCAACTTTAGGGGAAGGGGCGAGGACTCGTTCTTCGTTTGGGTTGGGGGTTTCCTTCCCGCCGTTAAAGAAGTAGGTGACGTGCGGATATTTTTCGGTTTCGGCTATTCGCGATTGGGAAAGGCCGTGAGCGGCAACAACCTCGCCGAGGAGATCTTTCTTTTCGAGGGGGGTGAAAAGATGCCGAATGCCGAGGCGGGCGAAGTCGCTCTCATACGGGGTCATGGTATAAGTCTTGATCTTGGGACGATGTGAACAGGGGAATAGGTTGAAATCTGGGTCGCTGAGGGAGCGGACAATTTGGCGCATACGATCGGCACGGAAGTTAAAAAAGAAGAGAACATCTTGATCGCGAATCAGAGGTCCAGCCTGCGGGATAACTTTGATGGGGAGAACGAATTCGTCGGTGATTCCCGCGTCGTAAGAGGTTTGGAGTCCAGCTTGTCCTGAGGCTGCTGGGCTGCCTTTCCCATTTAGAAAGAGGTCGTGGCCGAGCTGAACACGTTCCCAACGTTTGTCGCGGTCCATGGCGTAGTAGCGACCGATGATGGTGGCGAGGTGGCAACCTGGGAGTAGGGCGATTTTTGCTTCCAAGGTTTGCATGAACTCGCGGCCTGAGGTGGGCGAGCAGTCGCGTCCATCCGTGATGGCGTGAACGTATATTTCTTTTATTCCTGCCTTAGAAGCGATGGTAAGTAGAGCCAGAAGGTGTTCGATATGCGAGTGAACCCCGCCATCAGAAACGAGTCCGATCAAGTGTAGGCGGTGGCCATGGGAGGCTTGGATAACTTCCTGGAGGACAGGATTACGGTTGAGAGTGCCATCTTGAATGGCGAGATTGATGCGGGTGAGCTCCTGATAGACGATGCGACCTGCGCCGAGATTGAGATGTCCTACTTCAGAATTCCCCATTTGGCCCTTGGGTAAACCGACTTGGAGTCCGCTCGCTTGGAGCCGGGATTGTGGGTAGGTGGCGTAGAGTTGATCATGCACTGGGGTCGAGGCCAGAAGGGTGGCGTCTCCTTGGAGGGCGGCGCCCTGCCTACCTGCTGGATTGATCCCCCAACCGTCACGAATGAGAAGTAAAACCGGCTTTTTCACGAGGACCGAACTTACCACGTAGAAAAATAGAATCGAGAGAGGATGTTGGGCGGAGCGGAAAACTTTGGACGAAAGTCATGAATCAAGCGAAGATATGGACGTGATTGAATCCTTTGTTTTTAGTGAGGGCCGCCTGGTTAGTCATAACCTTGAGCTGGAAGCTTTACGCTTAGCCCGGGCGGATAAGGGGCTAATTCTTTGGATCGACCTGACCGCTCCCACCCCTGAGGAAACGAAGGGGGTTCTAGAAAGTTTGTTCGAGTTCCATCCTTTAGCGATTGAAGACTGTTTGACTCTGAGTGAGCTCCCCAAGATTGAGGATTATGAAGATTATCTTTATATGATCATGCACAGTGTGGGGCTGACTACAGAAAAGACTTTAAAAATCTCCGAGCTTAATCTTTTTTTAGGAAAAGAGTTTTTGGTGACGTACCACCTTGATAAAATTCCGGGGATTACTTTGCTCCAGGACCGATTGATTAAGGGAACTGCCCCACAGGCCCGTGGGGCGGATCGTCTAGCTCATCAGGTCTTGGATCATGTAGCGGATTCATATTTGCCAGTGGTCGAGGCCGTGACGGGGGAGATGGAGGATGTGGAAGACAAGGCATTGGCCGGTGGGCGGCGCGAAGATCTTTCCAATCGAATTCTCCGAGCGCGTCGCCGGCTATCGATTCTGCGGCAAACGTTGCGTCCGCAACGCGAAGTGATCTCGCGGTTATCGCGAGGGGAGTCAAAATTAGTGCGTGCTTTGATGTTGCCCTATTTTCGAGATGTGCAGGACGCCTTGACCCGCGTGGACGAGCGTCTGCAGGGCTGTAACGATCGAATGATGGTAGCATTCGATGTCTACACAAACCGCTCGGCCCACGAAGCGAATGAGGGAATTAAAGTGCTGACGGCTTTGACGGCGATCACCATCCCTCCCGTAGTCTTAGGTTCTTGGTATGGTATGAATATTCGTGCCATGCCTGAACTCGATCATCCTCACGCTTATTTTATTTTAATTGCGGTGACTCTGGCTCTGATGATTGGCACAGGGGCGTGGCTTAAATCGAAGCGTTGGTTTTGAGTTTGGAGAGTAGACTGGCATGAGGTCATCCTTTTTCGAGAAGGTGATTGAGCGGGCGAATCGGGTTACGCCTGAGGCTTTGCAAACCCAGCTGACTCGACTGGCGGAGGACAAGGGTTTTTTCGAGACGATTTTCAACACGTTGCAGGAGGGAGTTGCGGTAGTGGATGATGAGGGGAGGTTGACCTACTGGAATCGGGCTGCGGGCCAACTTTTAGCGCTGCCAGAGAACGCAGAAGCGGGCGGTTGGAGCTTGCAGCGTAGTCTGCGTGGGGTGGACTGGATTGCCCTTCTGCAAAATCACCAAGTTTCTTCAGGAACCCTTGAGGTGGACTATCCCGAAGCAAGAGTTTTGGACTACTATCTTGTACCTGTGCAGATCGGTGGGAGGCAGGGAAAAATTCATGCGGTGATTTTTCATGATGTGACTAAGAGTCGGGCGGAAACCAAGCAAGCGTTGGAGACGGGGCAGTTGGAGGCCTTGACTCTTTTGGCGGCAGGGGTGGCTCATGAAATCGGCAATCCTTTAAACAGCCTTCACCTTAATCTGCAGATTATGGAGAAAGATTTAAAGGGCTTCGAGGAGTCTCCCGCAGGAAAAATCAAAGAGTCGCTTCATGTCTGCCAGCAGGAGATTCGAAGATTAGATGGCCTGATCACCCAATTTTTGCGGGCGATTCGGCCACAACCCTTGCAGAAGACAGTGGAGGATCCCGAGAAGGTATTGGCAGAAGCACTAGAGCCTCTCCGGGTGGAATTGGAGGACCGGGCGATTTTTCTTGAGAAGGTGATAGTAAAGGATGTGGGAACGGTTCCCATGGATCGAGATCAGATGAAGCAGGCTATTTATAATATTCTACGCAATGCGATTCAGGCCTCGACGGAAAAGGGAATGATTTGTTTCACGGTGAAGAGAGAGCCTGGGTTTTTAGTTTGGGCATGTCAGGATTATGGACCAGGAATTCAAGCGGATGATCTGCCGCATTTGGCCAAACCGTTTTTTACGACACGCCACGGCGGCACGGGTTTAGGGTTGATGATTGTCCAACGGATTGCCCGGGAGCATGGCGGGAGTCTACAGTTGGAGAGTTCGGTGGGAAAAGGCACGGTGGTGACTCTGCGCATTCCGCTGCATGAGCGCCGAGTTCACTTGCTCGAAGCAGGATTAGCTGAGAAGAGCCAGAAAGAGTTATGATCGAAAAGAAACCTAATTTGCTGGTGGTGGATGACGAAAAGAATACACGTGATGCATTACGTCGCGGGTTGGCGGATAAGTTTGAAGTTTATGTGGCGGCGGATCTGAATTCGGCCAGAACCCTTTTTTCAGCTGAGCCGATGGATGCGGTTCTAACTGATTTGCGTTTGGGGCATGAGAGTGGATTAGGGATATTGGACTTGTGCCGAGCGCAACGACCTCCTCCAGTCTGTGTAGTGATGACGGCGTATGGCTCGGTGGAAAGTGCTGTTGAGGCGATGAGGCAAGGCGCCTATGACTATGTGACTAAACCGTTGAATTTAGATCGGGTGGAAGTTTTATTACGCAGAGCGGTGCGGACGGTGCAGGTGGAAAAGGAGAATGTTCAGTTACGAGCGGAGCTGAAGCGGTCCTTTGGCCTGGAGCGGATTTTGGGGGGTTCCGCGGGGATGAAGGATGTACTGGAGCTGATTCGGCAAGTCGCGGACTCAAAGGCGAGTGTTTTAATCGAAGGGGAGAGTGGGACAGGAAAGGAGTTGGTCGCACGGGCACTGCATGGACTGAGCTCGAGAAAAAACGCCCCCTTCGTAGCGGTGCATTGTGCGGCTCTTTCCCCGCAACTTTTGGAGAGCGAGCTTTTTGGCCATGAAAAAGGAGCATTTACCGGAGCGGTGGAGCGTCGAATCGGGCGGTTTGAACAGGCCCAGGGAGGAACGATCTTCTTGGATGAGATTGGGGAGATCGATGCTTCGACTCAGGTCAAACTTCTGCGTGTGCTCGGAGAGCGTTCGATGGAGCGGGTGGGGGGAAATAAGTTGATGGAGGTGGATGTTCGTCTGGTCGCGGCGACGAATCGCAACTTGGAGGCTTTGGTGAAAAATGGGACTTTTCGAGAGGATCTATTTTTTCGGATTCGAGTGGTGCAGATTCTATTGCCACCTCTGCGAGACCGAGCCGAGGATATTCCAATTTTGGCTGAACATTTTCGCAAGGAGTATGCGCTGGAAAATGGGAAGCCAAGCCTAGAGTTTAGTCGAGAGAGTTTGGGGCTTCTTTGTGATTATCGCTGGCCTGGGAATGTGCGTGAGTTGCGGACGGCAGTGGAGCATGGGGTGGTCTTGGCTCAAGGGTTAAAAATCGAGGCAGGCGATCTACCTGCCTCACTAAGGAAAACGGGGCAGGCCTCGAATAGTCGGATGCCTCCTCCTGGGGGGAAACTGGAGAAGCTAGAGCTTGAGGCAATCCAAGGGGCCTTGATCCAGACAGGACAGAATGTGAGGGCGGCGGCGGAACAGCTAGGAATTCATCGTCGCACACTCCATCGGAAGCTGGCAGGATTGAAACCTCGCAAAGAGAAGAAGAAATGAGCACCTTACAAGATTGGGTTTACAATGTAGAGGCGGGTCCGATCCGGCTTTGGCTGGTGCGGATCGCCTTATTTTTAATTTTGGCGGGGTTGGCGGGTTGGATTGGAATTCGGGAATTTAATGGATTGAGGACGAGTGAAGCAATGGATCTTGCTCAGCAAGCTCGTCAGCTTTCGACGGGAAAAGGTTTTACAACAAAATTTATTCGTCCCTTGTCGCTCTGGCAGATGCGGGCAAAGATGGGGAATGATGCGCCTCCAGTAAGTGCTTTTCCTGAAACTTTAAATCCCCCACTTTACCCGCTAGTTTTAGGGGCTTTTTTCAAAATCGGGCAGGTAACCTCTTTGGTTAAATTCAATCTTTCGGCAGATGATGTGAAAGGTTTCCGGATTTATCCTGCCGACTATCTGGTGCTGGTTTTGAATGTGCTCTTTTTGCTGGGCGCGAGTTTTTCGATTTACGGTTGGGCGGCGCGTCAATTTGATATCGGCACAGGGGTCTTAGCGGTGGTTTTCTTTTTGGGAAGTGCATCGGTATGGGATCAGACGGTAGGAGGCGGATTATCGTGTTTTGTCATCTTTCTCTACGCGCTCTCGGGCTATTTTCTGTTTCGCGGTTGTCAGCACGGTGAGAGTCTTGAGGAAGGTGGAGGCGGAGGAGGAGGAGGGTTGTGGGTGGGGTTGGCGGGCTTGGTTTTGGGTTTAACTCCTCTAGTGCAGATGATTCAGATTTGGCCTGTGCTGGCATTTACCTGTTTTGGTTTTTACTTTCTGAAGCAGGGTCGGTTTTTTCTTTTGCTCGGAGTGGGAATCGGACTTGCCCTTTTTCTAGCCTGGATGGGAAGGTTATGGTTGATCACGGGGAATCCCTTGGGGTTGAACTGGGCTTACTTCCTTGCGGATTCGGGAAACTACCCTGGTAACTTGGTTTGGCGGACGTACACCTTCGACGTTGATAAAACGGATGTTTGGCGGCGAGTCGGGGGGTCAGTGCTGCGCGGTCTTACTTCGCTTGTTTCGCAAGGACCTGTACTTTGCGGTAGTGCGGTAGCCGGAACATTGGCTTTGATTGCAATGATGCATGGCTTTCGAAAAAGTTCAGCGGCACAGGGGAGAAATATTTGGGGGGTAACTCTTCTAGCTCTTGTGTTGGCTACGGCGTTTATTTACCGGGGGAACGAGTCGAAAGAAGGTCCTTTGCTTTTGGTTCTTCTGCCCGTGGCTTGTGTTTACGGTTCGGCCTATCTTTGGATTATTATCGAGCGGTGGAAATTGGAGATTGATCTATTGGGGCAGTTATTCGCCATCCTCGTCGCCATCTTGGCGTGCTGGCCTACGCTTTCTCGTTTGGCGTTACCTGAGCCGCCGCCGTTTAATTATCCCCCAACTTATCCTCCTATCTTTTTGTATATACGCTCCTGGTTTGAGCCCGGTGAGTTGCAGGCTTCTGATCTGCCTGCGGCCGAAGCGTGGTACACTGACCAGCCTACTTTGTGGATACCATCAACACGGGAGGATTTTCTCAAGATTCATGATCGGGTAACCCCTGTTTTCAGTATACTTTTCACGCCAGCAAGTTCAGATGTGAAGATGTACAGCCAAATGCTGGCAGAAAACTCTGAGTGGAGCGCATGGGCTGATTTGATTCGTCGCCAAAAACCACCCGACTTACCTCAGGCATTTGCCACATCCTTACCTCCAAACAACGACTATTTACTTCTTTCAATTCAAAAAAGATGGAACTAGTTGAAGTATATGCTCTTAAACTTTTTCTAGTATAATTAAGCACAAGTTATTGGATAGTGATAGGCAATATGGCACAACATATAGTGTGTTTGCATTGAAATAAATCTCAGAACCACAAGACTTAGGAGATGGCAGACGGCCAAGCTCCTCCAAATCAGATAAGGGTCATTTTTCAGCTACTCTTGCTTGGCGTAGCTGTATTTTCGGCTGGAAATTTATCAGCACAAATTCAAGGATCCGCTGGGCAGGAGGGGACCAAACCATTTACGGCCACCGTCGCTTTGCGAGAAGGCTATGATAGCAATCCGTTGACTCAATCGTACCAGTCCTCTGCGGATGTGGTCTCGTCAACCTACTCGAGCGTCCAGCCTTCTCTCGGATATAATTATACTGGGCTCCAGGCAGACTTGGCTTTGCGATATGATTTCACCGGCACTTATTTTCCTAGCATCAATCAGTCTTATGACTTGCAGTACAGTCAGGCTTTTATTGGGCGTTACACTTATGCTTTTGATCCGCGAATCAGCTTGACGGTTTCGGATAATTTTATTTATAGCGAGCAACCCTTGCCAACTTTGGTCACAGCAGGTTTAGCGCCTGTCGTGAATACGCAGGGGTTTATTAATAATCTGGGAACGATCCAGGCTGATTATCGAGTCACGGACCGTCTGGCGATGATCACTCGGTGGAATAACTCGATTTTAAATAGCGATGGAGCGGCTACTTATAATAATGTGGGAGGGATCACCTCGGGGAGCGCGGGCACAAGTAATTACATGAACAATGGAGCTTTCCAGCAGTTCCGTTTGGATTTTTCACCCGAAACGGTTGGAACATTCACTTTTGATTATCAGATCTACGATTACCAGAATGATCAGTCATATCGTGACAATCAGCAGGTGTCTCTGTCTTTAGGTGCGGATCAGACGTTTACTCCGACGATTACCTTCAGTGGACGTGCGGGTATTCAGTTGAACGACAACTATGGCTTGTCCGATAGCGATTCGACAATTTCTGCGGGAGGACTTGGGAGTGGTGAGTTGGAAATCGGGGCTTTTCCCTTTACCTCCATTAGTGCGACTTGGAACTACGAGCAAAGAAGCTTTGTTTCGGGCGGACTTTCGGTGGCAGTCCAGCAGTCTAATCTAGCCACCTCCTCCAACTCTGAGGCCTACACGATCAACGCGAACTGGGATCACTACTTCACCGACAAGCTTTCGGTAATTCAGAGCGTGTTTCTCAATGTGGCGGTCTTCACTCCTCAACTAACCCAAGACCAGACTATTGCCCTCAGTGGGTCTTACCAAGGAAGCGGTCAACAAACGACTTTGACCTACCAGTGTAAGTTCGCTTATGAAATTTTTCCTTATCTATCGGCAGAGTTGGGTTGGAGCTATACAAACTACGGATCGTACTTTGATGTAAATAATGGGAATGGAGGAAGTTATACCAGGAATCAAGTTTACTTGGGGGTTCGAGGAACCTACTAATTGCCTAATCGCCTAATTGCAAGTAACTTGACTCAGTGAATGAGATTCCATCGGCACAGGCAACCTACGGGTATGGGGCGGGTGTAGCAAATGCCAGTGAGGCCTCTTTTCATGTTAATGATCTATGGCGGGTAATCAAAAACCGATGGCCGACATCGGTTACGATTATTGTTTTGGTGATGGGCACAGGTTTTGTGGTGACCAAGCTCCAGCCCAAGGTTTACGAGTCCTCCGCCGTTCTTCGGGTGGAAAAAGAGAATAAGGATCTTCAAGTATTTTCGAGCAGTTTTGAGGGGTTTGATCCGGTTTTCTTTCAGACGGAGTTCGAGATGATCCAGAGCAAGAAGGTTCTCTATCCGGTGATCACGAAACTTGGGGTAGCCAATCGTCTTTCGAAAGCGATGGAACTACCGGATGGTTCGATTAACGACGACCAGGCTTTCATGATCTTTCGCAAAAGTTATCTTGAGGTGAGACCCTTTCGGAACACCAAGTTGATTGAGGTTGTTTGCACTAGCGTAAAGCCTGAAGAGGCAGCTTTGTATGCCAATACGATTACTGATTCTTATGAAGAGTTTCGGCGAAGCGAAATCACAGGGCGTAGCGATTCGGGGCTTAAGGCTCTGGATGGGGAGGTGCAAAAGCAGAAGAAGCTTGTGCAGGAGGCTGCGGCGAGAATTGAGGCCCTAAGGCGGGATTTGAAAATTGATGAATTGCCTGGCGCTTCCTCTCAAGTTCAGTCAACCACCTTGTCGGATATGGAAATCCAGAGAAAGGAATCGATGCTCAGTGAGTTACGGGCTGATATGATCTCGCGAAAAGTCCGACTGGAGAAGGTCGCCGACTTAAGTATTGAGCAACTGGAGTCGACTTTGCCTGCCTTGCAACTGGAAGACGCCACAACGGCTTCAACCAAGCAGCAGTATTTGCAAGCCCTGCAAAATGTCGCCTCGATGCAGAAGATGGGGTACGGCAAGAAGCACCCCGAGATGCAGGGCGCGATCCGGGTGGTGAGTGAGCGCCGAGACCAGTTAAACAAGCTGGTTACAGGAATTCGCCGCGCTCTTTCTATCGATTTGAGTGTAGCGCAGGCGAAAGTGGAAGGGTTGGAGAAGGAGGTAACTGAGTTGAGGACGCAACTGCGGGAGGATCGCACCGACCGGTTAGCACCATACAACGAGGCACGACGTGATTTTGAAACGCAGAGCCAACTCTTGGACGTCTTAACCTCCCGCTACCGCCAGCAGTCGGTGGAGTCCAGAATTGAAACTCGACCGGTGCAGATTATTAATCGAGCAGAGCCTGGGGTAAGGCCGATCAAGCCGAATATGAAGCTGAATCTTTCTCTGAGTTTGGTGGTAGGACTAGTCCTTGGATTGAGTTTGGCCTTTTTCATTGAGTATTTGGATACGAGTATCAAGACGATGGATGACGTCGAGCGTCACTTGGGAATCAGCGTTCTGGCAGTTATTCCTAAGGGGGCAAAATTCTTAACGAAAGATGATCCAAATTCTCGATTTACTGAGGGGTATAGAATCCTTTGTGCGAAACTAAATCTCACGGGTGCGCGGGAAGTCGCGCGCTCGATTACTGTGCTTAGTGGCGGGCCTGGAGAAGGAAAATCAACCACCTCCTTCAATTTAGGTTGGGTGTGTGCTCAGAGCGGAATGAAGGTGCTGATTATCGACGCTGATATTCGGCGGCCTTCCATGCATGGGGCAGTCGACTTGGAGAACACCCTAGGGCTAGGGGAATTTCTTGCGGGTCAGGCTTCTTTGGATGAGCTGATTCAATCCACCTCGGTGCCGAACTTGGAGATGCTGACGGCGGGAAGTCTCGGACCTGAAGACTTGGGGGGATTTAGTCGTGCCCGCTTTGCCTCCCTTTTGGAGATATGTCGGGTGAATTACGATGTCATCGTGGTGGATTCGCCGCCTGTGCTCGGAATTAGTGATGCCTCGGTCATTAGTCAGGAGGTCGATGTGACTCTTCTCTTGATTCAGCATCGACGCTATCCTCGGAATGTTTCCCAGCGGGCCAAGCGGGTCATCGAAGAGGTGGGTGGCAAACTTTTCGGGGTTATCTTGAACAATGTAAACATCAAGACCGACGACAATTACTACTACTATGCGGGATACTCGACCCAGTATGGCTATAAGAAGCGTGCCCCGAGGGCCCGGAAAAAGTCGGAGGTGGCTCCTGCTCAAGAGATCGCCGTAGTCGCTCCTGTCAGCGGATCGAACCACGAGAACCATAGCGAGGAAGTAATTTCGGTGGCTGAAGTGGAAATGTCCCCCAGCGAAGTTGCGGAGACAATTGCGCCAGCGCCAAGGGTTACTTATGTGCGTCCTCCAAAGGACGAGGATCTGTTTTAGTACTTCTATGAAACGGTTTCTAGGACCGCTTTGTGCGGTGATGATGATATCGTCCATGACTTCGGCTCAATCGCTTAATTTAGGAGGAGGATCGGCATTTACCACCAATGGACCCGCAGAAAATCCAATAGCGCCGAATGGTGCACCTGCAGTGTTACTCCCCGACCCGATGTCGGGGATTGTCCCGGCCAGTGCAATCTCGGGTACTTCTTCGGATGATATCAGCGATCTCTTGCGAGGGGGGGACACTTTGATTATTCGCCTCACGGGTGTGCCGACAGCAGATCAGGGGATTTTCGAGGTGAAAATTGATGAGGCAGGCAAAATATCTATGCCCCACATAGGAAGTCTGGCCGCCGCCAACAACACCACCGTCACTTTAAAAAAGTTAATTGAATCGACTTACATCAAGGAAGAGATATTTACCAATCCTAACGTAACGGTGGATTTGAAGGAGCAGAGGTTCGTTGACGTAACGGGCGAGGTCCGGTCTCCTATGCGGGTTCCCTATACAAAGGATCTGACCGCAATGGGTGCGGTGGCGGCTTGCGGGGGCTTCACTGATTTCGCCAATCGAAGGAAAGTGCGGTTGACACAAAATGGAGTTACGCAGGAGTTTAACGCAAAGGAAATTCAGAGTGATCAGGGGCGCGATATTCGCTTGCGACCAAACGACAAAATTCAGGTTGATCGGAGTATTTTCTGAGGCGAAAAACAGCCCTGTTCGGTGGAACGTTTGACCCGTTTCATGTTGGTCACTACTTGATTGCCCTCGCGGCTCGCGAAATATTTTCTCTGGATCAAGTCATCTTTCTACCTTGTTCTCAATCTCCCTTGAAATCGGCTCGTCCGATTGCGTCTGATCGGGCTCGGTTGAGCTGGTTGCGTGCGGGATTGAGAGGGGAGGGTTGGGCTAAGGTCTCATCATGGGAGGTCGACCGGCAGGGTCCTTCCTACTCAGTTGAGGCTGCCCGCCATTGGAACGCCCTGGAACCGAAAGGGGAGCTGTACTGGATATTAGGTTCTGATCAATGGTCCACACTTCCGCGCTGGAAAAACTTCGAGGAGCTAGGCGGTCTGGTGAAGTTTCTGGTGTTTCCCCGCCCCGAAATAGCCCAACCTCTTACTTGTATGAAAATGAAGTCGATTCCTCTTCGCCTTGATATCTCGGCTACCGATATCCGTGGGCGTCTACAACGAGGGCTTTCGGTGAAGGGCTTAGTTTTACCTTCGGTCGAGAAATGCTTGCGAAGAAGTAGGGTTTACCGATGAGCGTGGGTGGAGTGGAGTTGGCCCGACTTTGTCGGGAGTCCTCGGCCGAGAAGAAGGCGAAAGATCCTGTGATTCTTGATTTACGAAAGGTGGGTGGTCCTGCCGATTTCTTTCTGGTTGTTTCTGGCGATAATGAGCCTCACCTCAAGGCAATTGCCGGAGAAATTGATCGTGGGGTAGAGGAATCGAGTGGCCGCAAGCCGTATCGAATTTCAGGAAACTCCTCCAGTCAGTGGATTATTTTGGACTATGGAGATGTTTTGGTTCATGTGATGCACTCGGCACGGCGCAATTTTTATCGCCTAGAGAATCTCTGGGGCGATGCGGACCGGATCGATAAGTAGGCCACGTCGTCGACGCGTAGGGTTAACTATGCCTTGGGAGGCGGTGAGTTGGGCCTGAGGTTACATTTCTTCGAGGGTGGGAATACCGAGCAGACCCAAGCCATCTTTAAGAATATCACCGGTAAGCCCAGCGAGAGTTAGGCGTGAATTGCGCAAGGTAGGAGTGGAGGCCTTGAGGACTGGGCAGGCCTCGTAAAACCGATGATACATGCTTGCGGTTTCGAAGAGATAACCACAGAGATGGTGTGGGCGGCGATCACTAGCGGCGAGGGCAACGGCATCCCCGTAAAGTAGAAGTTGGCGAGCCAACTCTTCTTCGGCTTTTTCCTCGAGCTGGAAGGGGTGGACTGGCGTAGTAGTTATTTCTGCTTTACGCAAAATCGCTCGGGTGCGTACGTAAGCATTCAGGATGTAGGGGGCGGTGTTTCCATCAAAAGCGAGAAGCTTTTCCCAGGTGAAAACATAGTCCAGGTTACGCCCTGGCATCTGGTCCGCATATTTCAGGCTGGCGATGCCCAAGCATTCAGCTTTGGATTCAAGAAGGTCGGGAGCGAGGTCGGGTCTCTTTTCTAAGAGAATCTTTTTGGCTCGTTCTTTCGCTTCAGCGAGGAGGTCGACGAGTTTGAGGGGCGTGCCATCGCGGCTTTTCAGTGGTTTTCGGTCGGGGCCAAGAATGGTTCCGAACCAGACGTGTTCTAGGGCGACTTTTTGAGCCCATCGCTGGGCCGTGTCGAATAGCCAGCGAAAGTGGAGTTGCTGTCGACCATCGGTGACATAGAGAATTCGGTCGGCATGAAGATCGCGAAGGCGAGACCGCAGGGCGGCTAAATCGGTTGTTCCATAAAGAAAAGCCCCGTCTGATTTTCGGATAAGAAAAGGCTCTTCGGCTACGGAAGGATTAGAAATAACCACAGCGCCCTGACTATTTTCTGCGATTTTGAGCCGGAGGAGCTCTTCTACAATGCCAGGAAGTTCCTCGTGGTAGGAGCTCTCCCCTTTTTCGAGGTCGAAGGTTATGCCGAGGCGCTGGTAGACCTCGCGGAAATGCTCAGAAGAGCGTGCACAAAAGAGTTCCCAATCGCGCCGTCGTTCTTGATCTCCAGACTGCAAAGCGGCGAGTTCAGCGCGGGCTTGATCCATTTTCAAGGGGTCCGATTCTGCCTCCTGGTGACCTTGTTTATAAAATTCTTCGAGCTGTTGGATGGCGTTGGTGGATGAGATTTCGGGGCGACCTGCGGCCCTGTAGGCAAGGAGGAGTTTTCCAAATTGAGTGCCCCAATCCCCGAGGTGATTAATACGGACGACCCGATGCCCGAGTCGTTTGAGTAGACGGGCGAGAGTATCACCAAGAAGGGTGGAACGAATGTGGCCGACGTGCATGGATTTAGCGATATTGGGAGAGCTGAAATCGACCACGATAGTTTCAGGTTGAGGATCTGGCTCGACTCCAAGGGATGGATCCGCGCGAAGGTTTTGCGCGGCTTGGGCGACGGCTTGGGGTGTAGCCCGATAGTTGACGAAACCAGCTCCTGCGACGCTGGGTTTTTCCCAATCGGTAGGAGGTAAGCACTCTTCAGCGAGGCGGGTGGCGATTTCACGCGGATTACCACCCGTCTGCTTTGCTGCAACCATGGGGAGGTGAGTTTGAAAGTGGCCATGGCGGGCGTCGGCACACGTTCGGATCCAAGGTCCTTGACCGATGGTTGGAAAATTCGCGGCAGTCCAGGACTGGACCCGCGCTTCGATTTCAGCACGCAGGGACATTAGGGGAGTCGGAGGAGTTCGAGAATTTCTGCTGAGCCGAGGGCTTGGAGGATCTTTGATTTAATACCGCGCCGATTAAAGAATTTGGCCACGGTGGCGAGAGTTTGTAAGTGTGTTTGATTCTGATCTGGCGGGACGAGAATAAGAAAAAAAATGGTAACAAGCTTGCCGTCCATTGCTTCGCAGGGGACCCCTTTGGGGCTACGAGCGAGAAGGGTACACAGAGAGGGCAGTTTAGAAATTGTAGCGTGGGGCAGCGCAAACCCTCCGCCCATGGCAGTGGTCATCTTATCGTCACGAATCTGCAACGCCTGCAGACTGGAGGGAATGAGGTCTTTGGAGATAATTCCTCTATCTGCAAGATGTTGAAGCATAAGAGAATAAGCGCTTTGTTTGTCCTCTGCTTGGAGATCGGGTATTAGATTGCCTTCGGTGATGAGATCGGAGACGAGCACGGGCATATGAAATTAGGCGGGATGGGGTAGGTAGCGCAAGAGTAGCCCTGAGAGCCAATGAACGATTTGGGTATAGGTCCATGCCCATTCCGAGCCGAGCAAAATGAGGGTTTGGCTAGCGGGGGTGGGTCGAAAAGCGGCCCAAGTGAGCAGGGCAGCCACAAGTAGGTTACCTAGGGCAATGAGGGTTAAAGAAAAGATTCGGCCGTAGACGAGGAAATCGGGTTGGCGGGTGGGGATGAGAGCCAAGGTAAAGGCATAGTGGTAGCCCCAGATTGCCCCCCAAATTCCCAAAAAGGGGATGGGGTAGTGAGCGGCCTCAGGCCAACAGCGGGTCCCTGCCAGCCAGAGAACTCCTGCTCCCAAAGGATAAAAAGGAAAGATGTAGGGGGCCAAATTGATCCAAGGTGAAACGCGGTCGGCGACGACTTTGCCTCCTTGGTCGCCCACGTGGAGAGAATGAACTCGGCCTCCGCTACACCAGACGGCGAGAGCGTGGGTAAGTTCATGTCCGAGTACGTAAAGACCCCGCGGGCGCGGAAGAAAGAAAAATGCAGCCCAAGACACAACCAGACCCGACCCAAAAGCAGCTGAGCCCATCCAAGGGAAGTTGGGATTTGCCCAGGCCCCAAGAATTAATCGGTGGAGGAAAAGCGCGGTGGCGAAAATCCCTGGCCAGAGCGTGAGGGAGAGGAAGAGGCGAAGTAAGTTCATGGATTGACGCCCCCCCCCAGCTTCGGGCAGGATTTGAGGTTATGGCCAACACTGCTTCTGCTGCGAAACAAGCCCGAGCCTCCCTTCGGCGTCGGGTGGTGAATCGTCGTCTTTTGGATAATGCCCGACTGGCGCAAAAAAAGCTTCTTTCGCTGATCACTGCTGGGAAGAAGGATGAAGCCCTGAAACTTTTCCCTGAACTGCAACGTTGTTTGGACCGAGCGGCAAAAGGGAAGGCCATCCATCGGAATCGTTCCGCGCGGATTAAATCCCGGATCTCGCTCAAGCTTCGCTAAATTCATTCGTGACCGCCTAGAAGGCGGGAGACTTGAATCCACGTATCGATCCCAAAAAATTCACGGGCCTGCTGGGCAGCATTTTCGGCCTCTTCTTTTGTGGAAAACAGACCAAAGACGGTCGATCCGCTTCCACTCATTCGCGCGGCGAGGACCGCGGGCTGTTTCTCTAGCCACTCGCGAGCGGAAGATATCCAGAAGAATTTTCCTTCGGCCGCAGGCTCGAGATCGTTCCGAGGACGAATTTCATAATCTTGGCCCTCGAGCGATTGTAAACGTAGGATTGGGCCTTCGGATCCAGCTTGAGGATTCTTGGCGTAGTGGGCGTAAGCAAGTGCGGTGGGAGAAGCGAAACCAGGATGGAGCAGGACAGACCAGGGTAGGTGGGTCAAGTGGACAGGTTGAAGGATTTCGCCCCGACCTGTAGCACGCGCTGCATAGGGCTGTAGAAAAAAGGGAACATCACTCCCTAACTCCGCTCCGATCTTGCTAAGCTCGGCATCGGTGAGTGGAAGAGACCAAAGCTCTCGAAGAAGAAGGAGGGCGGCGGCGGCGTCACTACTTCCGCCTCCTAGGCCTGCACCTTGGGGGATGACTTTCTCGAGTCGGAGGTGAGCTCCGAGGGTCGGCGCATGGGATTGCAAGGCTTGGGCGGCACGTAAAACAAGGTTATCTGCTCCTGAAGAGAGCTGGTTATCTCCCTTGATTTGTAGGGACAGTTTTGCGTCGGTAGTTAGCTCTGCATTCAGATTGTCGGCGACGTCGACGCGAATAAAAAAAGTATCGATGGGGTGAAAGCCGTCGGAACGGCGTTTCTGGAGTCGAAGGTCTAGGTTAATTTTAGCGTAGGCGCGGATTGTCATGGGTGACTGATCCCGATTAGATGGTGGAGGTGACTTCTGATCAGCTGATTCTTGCCTTGGATGTGGATACGGCCAAAGAGGCGTTGCAATGGGCGCATCGCCTGAAAAGTCGGGTTGGGACATTTAAAGTGGGCCTGCAGCTTTACCTTCGAGGAGGGAGCGAAGTTCTGTCGGGATTGCAAAAGCTGGAAGTCCCTATTTTTTTGGATCTTAAGTTTCACGATATACCTAATACGGTGGGACAAGCGGTGGCGGCGGTGGCGCACTGGCGTCCTAGGTTTCTAACCGTCCATACTTCAGGGGGGCGGGGGATGATGCAGGCCGCCGTGGCTGCAGCTCCCGCTGAGACCAATGTACTTGGAATTACCATACTGACTAGTTTAGCTGATGCAGATGTTAGCGCTATGGGATGGACGGGTGGGGTGGCTGAAACGGTTAAGCATTTGTCAGGGTTGGCCAGAGAAGCAGGGTTAGCGGGAATTGTCTGTAGTCCCCATGAGGCAAAAAAGGAGCGGGCGACATGGGGCAAAGTTGGGGAGATTGTTACTCCAGGGGTTCGGCCACCTGGAGCAAAGACCGACGACCAAGCTCGGTCAAAAACGGTGGCCGAGGCAATCAACGAGGGTGCTAGTCGTGTGGTGGTGGGGAGGCCTGTTCTTCGCGCGGCAAATCCAGAAGAAGTCCTTGATCTCATCTTGGAAGGAAAGGGATAGGAATTTAGAATTGGATCAGATCGGTTACATGGAAAACCGTGGCCCAAGGTAAAGACCGCGGGCCACAGGATCATTAATCAAGAATTCCGCATTTCCTTCGCTCTCCACCTTGCCTTCACAAATTAAGTAGGCACGACTGACGATGGACAGAGTCTCGCGTACATTATGGTCGGTAATGAGCACCGCGATTCCTTTCCTCCGCATGGTGAGGATGATTTGCTGAATATCGTATACGGCGAGCGGATCGACGCCGCTAAAAGGCTCATCGAGAAGTAGAACGCTCGGGCGGGTAACGAGGCAACGGGCAATGGCTAGGCGACGCTTCTCACCACCTGAAAGCTGGATGGCGAGACTTTTGACCAGGGCGTCGAGGCCCAGTTCGACCAGAAGTTCTTGGCAGCGTTCTTTTCGCTCCTGATCGGTGATCGGAAGTGTCTCAAGAATTGCCATAAGGTTTTCCTCTACGGTTAGACGCCGAAAAATCGACTCTTCCTGAGGAAGGTAACCGATTCCACGTCGGGCGCGTCGGTACATCGGCATGCCACTGACATCTTCCCCAGCAAAGGTAATTGAACCTGCAGTAGGTCGGACAAGACCTACCAGCATATAGAAACTGGTAGTTTTTCCGGCACCGTTCGGGCCGAGTAGTCCGACGACTTCACCTGCGCGAATATTTAGATTTACTCCATTGACCACATTTCGATCCCCATATCGTTTGACTAGACCATCGCAAGAAAGGATGGGTTCCCCGGTAAGTGGCTCTGCGGTGGGAAGGGGGGTGTTCAGGGGGCCTTAAGCTCGACCGAGCTTTTTCCTTCGGTAGTCATTTTATCATCTTCTGGGTAGATGATGATTTTATCGGCTTTGACGATTTTCTTGTCACTGGTGGTGACCTTGGGTTGACGGGTAACTTTTAGGAGGATGAGTTTTTTATCAGCCACCTCGTAGACGGCTTTTTCGCTCGAGGTTTCGGAGGAACCATCTTTCCGCTTGATGATGACATCGTCCCTTGCCTCGAGGGATTGAACCGCGTCGTTATCGGCGAAGATAACCGTCATTTCTTTTGCGGTCATGGTGAAGCGTGGTTCGTCGACCGTCACATTGCCACGGAAGAGTCCCTGTTTTTTGCCGTTCGCTTTGCCAAGATTAAGATCGAGAGAATCACTGGTGATTGTGGTTAGTCCGCCAGTTGTGGCGGCAGGATTCGCAGGGGCCGGAGTGGCCTCTTCGCTATAGAGCCACGATCCCGCGAGAAAAAGAGTGAGAATAAAGATTTTCATGGAGCTGAACTTGAGAGAACCACCCGGACACGATTATAAAGTGTTCCATTCGATTCGGCGACGTTCCAATCGATCCCATTAGAGGAGATAAGGAGAGCGGGGCGTTTAACTATAATGCCGCTGTCGGTTGTCAGGCGGTTCTCCTTACGCCAAAAATCGCTGCGGGTGGCAGTGATGGTGGTCTCGATGGAACCCTCCGAGTTGAAGAGTTCCACCTTCAGATCCTCTATTTTAAGCTGATTTGGGCTGACAACGGTGGCGCGTTTCCCATGGACGACTGCTGTCTTCCTACCGCTGGCATCGGCCTGTGGGAGGGCGAAGTTCTGAATGACTGAGCCAATAGGGAACTCGGGTCCGTTGGCTGCGGAAAGGGGCAGGACTCCACTGATAAAGATGAAGAAAAAGATAGCTTTAGGAAATTGCATATAAAATCCGATTGATTTGACGGAAGAGTCTGCCGGCCTGGCTTAAAGGGAGCATACTCTCTTTATCGGAGAGGGCTTTTTTCGGATGCGGATGAACTTCGATAAAGAGCCCATCGATACCCACCGCGACAGCGGCTCGTGCTAGAGCTGGAATAAAACGGGCTTCGCCTCGTGTGATGTTGCCGCCTGCGGGTCGCTGCACAGAGTGAGTCGCATCGAAAATGACCCGATGGCCATGATCTTTCATCGTGGCCAAGCCCCGCATATCCACCACGAGATCCCCATGGCCAAAACTTGTTCCTCGCTCCGTAATCCAGGCATTGCGACATCCGCCTCGACGAAGTTTCTCCATGACTGAATTAACTGCGGTAGGAGCAAGAAATTGGCCTTTTTTGACACTGACCCCTTTGCCGGTGCGAGCCGCCGCGAGAAGCAGGTCGGTCTGCCGGCAGAGAAAAGCTGGAATCTGTAATATATCTACCACCCGCCCAGCCAGCCTGGCTTCCTCGGCGGTGTGGACATCAGTGAGAACAGGGACCTTGAGAATTCTCCGTATTGCCACCAGCTCCTTTAGGCCTTTCTTGAAGCCTGGCCCGCGAGGGGAGGTGATCGAGGTACGGTTAGCTTTATCGTAGCTCGCCTTAAAGACATAGTCCCAACCAAGCTCTTGGCAGAGATCGCGAAGGGTACGCCCGATAAGAAGAGAGGTGGCGCGTGATTCGAGAACGCAAGGGCCTCCGATTAAGAGAAATTTGGATTTAGTTGGCTTGGGCATGGAGGTGAGCGGCCTGGGCAAAGCCGCGGAAAAGTGGATGGGGGGCATCTGGTTTGGAGCGAAATTCGGGGTGAAATTGGCAAGCGACGAACCAGGGGTGATCTGGAATCTCGATGCATTCGACTAAGTTGCCTTTTGGGTGAATGCCGCTGATGCGGAGACCAGCTTTTTCTAGTGTCTCGCGATGAAGATTATTAAATTCGTAACGGTGGCGGTGGCGCTCCTTGATCTCATTTTTGCCGTAGGCTTTATGAGCAAGGGAGCCCGCGGTTAACTGACAAAGATAACTACCGAGTCGCATGGTAGCTCCTTTATCTCCGCTAGTGCTTTGCCCTGGCAGAAGGGTAATCACGGGGTCTTTGGTCTGCGGGTCGAACTCGGAACTGTGAGCCTTCTTTAGGCCTGCGAGGCTTCGGGCGAACTCGATTACCGCCACCTGCATGCCAAGGCATAGGCCAAGATAAGGGATCTTTTTCTCCCGCGCATATTGTACGGCGGCAATTTTACCTTCGATTCCGCGCTCCCCGAATCCACCAGGGACGAGGACCCCGTCCACTCCTTTAAGAAAAGCTTCTGCTCCCTGTTTTTCAATCTCTTCCGCATCTACTTTTATGAGGTCCACACCGGTATCTTCTCCTGAGGCGGCGTGGAAAAGGGCTTCCGTAACGCTTTTGTAGGCATCGGGCACCCCAAGGTATTTCCCAACCATGGCCACCTTCGCGCGATATTTCGGGGAAATCATCCGGCCGACTAGCTTTTCCCAATCCTTTAGATCGGCAGGGGGTGCTTTTAAGCCTAAATGTAAAAGAACAAGATCGTCGAGCTTCTCGCGGTGTAACATGAGGGGAACTTCATAAATTGTATGTTTCACGTCCTGTTCCTCGATGACTGCATCCACTGAAACGTTGCAGAAATTGGAAATCTTTTGACGGGTTTCTAGGTCGATTGGATGTTCGCTGCGACAGACGAGAATCTGAGGTTGGATGCCAATCTCTCTTAACTTCGCCACACTTTGCTGGGTGGGTTTGGATTTTAGCTCTCCCGCCGCTTTGATAAAAGGAACCAGAGTGACGTGGATAAAAAGGCACTGGCCAGGTCCTTTTTCAAGGGCGAACTGGCGAAGTGCTTCGAGGAAGGGTAGTCCTTCGATATCCCCAGTCGTGCCGCCGATCTCCGTGATCAGAATATCGCAATTTTCATGTTGCCCCATGTGATTCAACCGATTCTTAATTTCGTTGGTCACGTGGGGAATGACTTGGACTGTTTTGCCAAGATAATCACCCCGTCGCTCTTTACGTAAAACTTCTTCGTAGACTTGGCCTGCAGTTAAGTTGTGTCTCCGCGTCAAGTGGCAAGAGGTAAAGCGTTCGTAGTGCCCGAGGTCCAGGTCGGTTTCGGCTCCGTCTTCTAAAACATACACTTCGCCGTGCTGATAGGGGCTCATCGTCCCAGGATCTACGTTGAGGTAGGGATCAAATTTCATTAGGCCCACCTTTAGGCCACGCCTCTCAAGAACTGTGCCTAAAGCGGCCGCGGTCAGTCCCTTTCCCAGGGAACTGATAACACCGCCGGTAATAAATATATATTTCATATAGAGACATTTTTAGCGCGGTCTGCCAGGGCTCGTTCCGCGCGTGGCACGTCCCCCGGCGTGTCCACACCAACGGATATGAAGGTAAGCGGCAGAACTTGAATCGCAATCCCGTTCTCTAGTGCTCGCAGCTGTTCAAGTCTTTCCCGTATTTCCCCTTCGCTGGGAGGCAGGCTGATGAATTCCTTCAAGGTGACCGGTTGGTAGGCATAAACTCCCACGTGCTGGTGAGACCATTGGGAGGCCTCCGCTGACGGCACTTCTCGTCGGAATCCGAGCGCCTTACCGGTGGGATCGAAGGCAACCTTTACGATATCGGGTCTTGCGAGGTCGTTCGGCAACGGTAGGGGCGTAGCCACCGTAGCCATGCCGAAGAATGGGTTTAAGCCGTCGACTAGGCTCTTTAAAAAAGAGCCATTGATTAAGGGTTCGTCGCCTTGAATGTTTATAATCCAATCCGCTTTCTCCCCCTCCATGGCTTCCGCAATCCGATCTGTGCCCGATGAATGGTTGGATCGAGTCATTTTAACTTCGGCACCAAACTTTGTCGCGAGGCCGGCAATTCGCAGGTCATCGGTGGCGATCAGCACCTTGGCAATCGCTGAGGATTGGCAAGCTCCCTCCCAAACCCACTGCAGTAGTGGTTTACCTGCAATTATTGCAAGAGGTTTGCCTGGGAAACGGGTCGAGGCGTATCGGGCGGGTATGACTGCAGTAATCCTGGGGTGACTCACAGAGGCGACTCTTTCGAGTTTAAAATCCAAGCGGATACAGCGGGCCAGTCTTCAGCGGAAAAGGTAGCTAGTTCGGTGCTTGCTTTTTCATCTCCTGGTTCAATCCGAAGTTTCAGAATAACTGTACGACAACCCGCGGCGTGCCCTGCCTGAATATCGCTGAGTCGGTTCCCAACCATAAAAGAGTCATTTAAAGACAAGCCGTGCTCTAGTGCAGCCTCTTGCAACATGAGAGGTGAAGGTTTTCTTCTTTCATCGTAAGGATCGCCTGGTGCGGCGTAGCAGTGGGAAAAGGCGGTGATGATCCCTTTTCCCCCGAGAAGTTCCTCCATTTTTGCATCGACCGAGCGGACTTGCGCTTTACTGATGAGTCCGCGACCCACACCAGATTGATTAGAAACTACAATTAAGAGCAGACCCGCTTGGTGAAGTCGGGTGATGGCTTCCTTTGCGCCCGGAAGAAGTTGAACCTGAGTAGAGTCGCCGAGGTAGGGAACGTTCTCGATGAGCGTATCGTCGCGGTCGAGAAAGACGGCTGCCTTAGCCATGGTTCCGGGCCACTTCCATAATTTCTTCTGGCGTGACCGTGGCGGTGCCGAGTTTCCCAACAACAATCCCCGCGGCCAAGTTGGCTAGCTCGGCGGAAACCTGCCCGCTTAAGCCCGCGGCCAGTCCCGCAGCTAAGACAGAAATTACCGTGTCGCCTGCACCGGATACGTCGTAGACCTCGCGAGCTCGGCTAGGGATAGAGTAGGGTTTTTTATTATGCTGGAAAAGAATCATGCCATTTTCACCAAGTGTCAGAAGAAGATTTTGGCAGTTCCACCGGATGAGGAGTTCTTCTCCCGCTGCGGTCCAATCTTTCGGGTTGGAAGAGTCGGGTTGCCCTAAAGCTCCAAAAGCTTCTGCCCGGTTTGGTTTCACTAAAGTCGCTCCATGCCAATCAAGGGTGTTGTGAACGTTGGGATCGACGGCGGAAGGAATCTTGTGTTTGCGGGCGGCTTCAAGGAGGGAGTCGACGAATGACTGATCGAAGAGGCCTTTGCCGTAATCTTCCAGGATAAGGGCATGGCAGCGGGGGAGAACTTCCAATGCTTTTTTGAGGACGGCACCTCTCTCTTTTGGAGAAAGATTGCTGGGTTCTTCCCGATCCACCCGAACGACTTGCTGGTGACGAGCCAGAATTCTGGTTTTCCGAATAGTGGGGAACTTGGTAGAGCGACAGACGCCTGAAGTTCCAATCTTGGTATGGCGGAGAAGAGTCAGGAGGTGTTGTCCTGTGGCATCTTGACCGATGCCGCCGCTCAACTCTGCATGAATTCCTAGAGCAGCTAGATTTCGTGCGACATTCGCTGCGCCACCGGGGTAGGACTGTTCGCGTTCGACATGGACCACGGGTACGGGCGCTTCGGGAGAAATTCTTGAGACGCGGCCGTAAATAAACTCGTCTAGCATGAGGTCCCCCACAACGAGAGCGCGCAGGTTGCGGAAACGGGTCAGCGTTGATCGTAGGCGGGCAGGGGAAAGGTGAAGATAAGGTAGGGATGCCATCTCTGAATGATGCCGAAAAGTAGGCCACTGGGCAACGCTCCCCTATGCCCTTGGAAAAGAGCCTTGGGGTAGGTAAAGTTGAAAGATGCGCTTCGACTATCACATGCACACGCCCCTTTGTGGCCATGCCACAGGGCATCCGCGCGAATACGCGGCTGAGGCGGTGCGGAAAGGTCTGAAAGAAATTGGTTTTTCAGAACATAATCCTATGCCCTCAAAATTCGATGATTGGAGGATGGATTTAGCTGATTTTCCTGAGTACCTCCGTCTTGTGGAGGAGGCCCGTCTAGAGTTTCCCCAACTTCCGATCCGATTAGGTCTGGAGTGTGATTTTATTCCTGGAAAAGAGGGGTGGATCCGAGAATTAGCGACGAAGGCCCAGTTCGACTATTTCATTGGAGCGGTCCACTACATCACGCCTGATTGGGATGTAGATAATCCTTTGAAATTAGCGCGGTGGAAAGATCAGCCCGTCGAAGAAGTCTGGACGAAATACTTCAAAGCGATGACTCAAGCGGCGCAAAGCGGCCTTTTTGATTTCATGGCTCACCCCGATTTAGTGAAAAAATTCGGTCATCGCCCCAAGGGAGATCTCCGCACTTACTACAAAGAGACTCTCGATGCGATTGAGGCGGCTGGAATCGCTATGGAGGTTAGCACCGCGGGACTCCGGAAGGAGGTGATGGAGGTTTATCCCTCCAAGGTATTTTTGGAAGAGGCGTTCCGACGAAAGATTCCAATTTTAATCTCCTCTGATTCCCACGCCCCTCAGGAGGTGGGTTATGAGTTTGATCGGGCGATCTCTCTGGTTCAGGAGGTTGGCTATAAGGAGCTTAGTGCCTTCCACCAGCGGAAGCGGAGTGCGGTGCCTATCGGCTAAAGGCTCATGACAAAGATACTTTTCCCCTTGGGGTTATGCTGGGGCTGGTGCCAATGGAATAGTGGGCGGAGGATTCTCCCTTAAAAAAAGGCGCGTTGAGAAATTCTGACCCCGCCCTAAATGGGACTCTCGATCATAAAGAAAGGTATGGCAATGGCTATTTACCCGATTGACCAAGCGTCTTGAGCTGACGATCCGTCACGAGCCAAACGAGGCCGGTTTCTTCGGCCATTTTCTTAGACAGCGCCTGTCCCTCTGGCGTCTTTGGATACTCGATGAGCAACACGGGCTTCTTTACCGAAGCCAATAATTTCAAATGGGCGAGGATTTCATCCGTGTGTGATGCGGGCTGTAGTTTGTTTCCGTTGGTGAACAAATCCTCGATGCCTTGGGCGTTGATGACCTCAACGAAGTCCTTTTGTACGGCCAGTTGGGAGCCGTTTTGCGGGATGACGAGCGCCGCAGGATTCTTTGCGCGGGCGCGAGCAGCGATCGCTTTCACCCAGTTCACCATGTCGCGGCGATAGGTCTGCTTGGTCTCTGGGTTGATGCGGTTGTCCAGGTAACCATCGGCTCCCTGCTCATATGTCTCGAAGCCATCTACGATGTCCAGATACACGCCGTCGAAACCTCGCGCCATCGCATCGTCAATCGCGGCTAGCATTAGCTTTTGCCAATCGGCGTTCCAATATTTGACCTGATAATTTCCTTTCCACCCCGGATTTTCGACCCCGAGCCAGGCCGGTGCGGCAGCGGTTGGCTTGCCATTGCTGACCCACTCGGACTGCCAGTAGGGACGGTAGCCCTCGGCCTCGCCGATGGAAAGGTAGGCGACCACTTTTCGCCCTACTTTGCCGCTGCGGATTGTGTCGAGGTCTGCTTGCTCCCACGGCGTGTCGCCAGCGAAGGCCGCGTCGAGCACGATCCAATCGCGCCCGCTTTCCTTGAGTTTTGCAACCACCGCAGGTTTTGTTTTAGCAAAAGAGTCGGCCTGCAGGATGTAGGCGAACGAGACAGGGTTTGATTCCGCGCATGCAAAGTGTGCCATCATGGAAACCAGGACGGCGACACTAAGGGGGAAAAAATTCATGGGAGGTCTTTAACGAACGGCTGGCCCAGCATCGCAGGGAGCATGGGCACTGTGGATCATTCCCCGGCGGAATCGCTTACGCTGAATTGGTAGATCGTCCGGGTCTGGTAGGTTTCACCTGGCCGGAGGATGGTGTTGGGAAACCGCGGTTGATTCGGGCTGTCAGGAAAATGTTGGGTTTCCAGGCAAAGTGAACCGCGTTTCAGGTACGGACGCCCGGATTTTCCGTTGAGCGATCCATCGAGGAAATTCGCGGTGTAGAGCTGAAGTCCCGGCTGATCGGTAAAAACCACCAGCTTTCGACCGCTGGTTTTTTCATACAGGGTCGCGATAGGATTCTTAACCCCCTTTTTCGGGTTCAGAACAAAAGTGTGGTCATACCCGGTCCCATTAGCCAGTTGCTCATTCGTCTGATTGATATCCCGCCCGACCGGCTTGGGGTGGCGAAAGTCGAACGGCGTGTCCGCGACAGATGCGATCTTACCGGTGGGGACAGAGGTCTTGCCGATCGGAAGCATCTCCTCCGCATCAATTATGAGTTCGTGATTCAGCACGGTTTCCGAACCCTCGCCCGCCAGATTGAAATAGGTGTGATTGGATAAGTTGACCGGCGTCGCGCGATCGGTCGTGGCCCGGTAATCGATGATGAGCTCGTTGGCATCAGTGAGCGTATAGGTCACCCGGGCCTTGAGCGTTCCGGGATACCCTTCCTCTCCATCAGGCGAGGTGTAGTCGAAATGAACGCCGTTCCGAAGTTGCTTCGCGTCCCACACGACCTTGTCAAAGCCGGTGACTCCACCATGGTTGTGATTCGGACCGTTGTTCTTCGCCAGCACATGCTCGATGCCGTCCAGGGTGAAGCGTCCATCGGCGATCCGCCCGGCGTATCGGCCGAGGGTCGCCCCGAGGTAGGGCTTCTTGACGGATGACTGATAGGGTTCGACCGTGTCGAAGCCGAGCACGACGTCTGCGATGGCTCCGTTGCGGTCTGTCACTTTGATCGAGGTGATCCGTGCCCCGTAGGAGGTCAGTCGCACTTCCATTCCGTTTCTATTCTTAAAAAGAAATTGTGCAGCCGGGTCGGCAACGGGCTTGGCCTCAGGAGTGCATCCAGTCAGGCCAATTAAGCTTAGCAAGCAGGCGATTGGGTATACGCGATCGCACCGCAAAGGCCGTAGAAATTTAACCGATATAATTCGAACGATTTTCGTTCCTGTTTGGGATAAAAAGAGGTGGGACATGAAATTAGCTTCCACCGTTGGTTATAGTACGAAAACACTCTATTGCGACCGTTTTCAAATTCGTTCTGTTTGGCTCGCTTATTTATAAATACCCTGTCCAAGCCATTCTTTGATTGAGCGGGAGTTGGCCCGAGTGCAGATCATGAGAAAATTGGCAAAGTGGGTTCAGGAGTCTCTAATTCTCCGTGGCAATTCATTCATCTTGTGTATGTTATTAGAATGCCAATTCATATTTGGTTGATCTCAACAAAAACTCCTTGAAAACCTATTTCACCCTCTTTGCGGGCATGTTGCTGACCCAGCTCGCATGCGCGGGTCCTTCACTGTGGCCGGACATCAAGGTCGAGGTTCAAGCCGACCAACCGGTTGGGACGGCGCAAAGCCTGACGGATGAGGCGGACGGTTTCCAGCGACTGGCCATTACTCTCTCCAACAAAGGTTCTAAACCGCTGGCGATCGAGAGGATCATCGTCCGCATCCCTGTGGCCGAAAAACTGACCAGTGATCTCGAGGCTCTTTACGGGGGCAGTTGCATGGGACGTACACCCATTTTGCGACAGAACGTCGGAGCGGCGACTGCGAAAAGCTCCAGCCACATGTTTGAAATGGTGCGACTGGCGGACGGCAAGTATCTTTTCGCTGGGTCGCTCTCTTGGCGCATCTTCCTGCCAAACTTCACGATCAAGGACGGCGCAATCGTGATCTGGTCCGACGGCGAAGGTCGGCGACTCAAACCGGGTGAGACTATTTCGTATGAGCAAATTGTCCTCAAGCGTGGGGACGATTGGCTGATGACTCTCGACCAATTCGGGACCGCCATCGCAGCGGAGAATGGCATCAAGAAACTGAAGCCTGCCGATTTCAAAGGTTGGGCGACATGGGATTACTATGGCCGAGTTTTCACCGCCAAGGATATCTACGGCAACATGGATGCGCTTAAAAAACTCGCCCCCGAGGCCAACATGGTCCAGATCGACGGCGGTTGGTGGACCGAACGCGGCGATTACCAGAGCGTGCGGCCCGATCTTCTTCCTGGTGGTATCAAGGAGATCATCTCCCGTGTCACTTCCGAGGGGAAAATCCCCGGCATTCACTTCGATGGCTTTCGGGGCGATGAGAACTCAGAGATTTACAAAGCCCACCCCGAATATTTCCTGCACGACCTGGACGGCAAGTTGATCGTTGAGGTGAACAACAAGGGAGACAAGGTGATGCGGTATATTTACTTTGATTACTCGCATCCCGGAGCGCGTGCTCACATCGCTGACTGCATCCGTAACCTCAAGGACAATTGGGGCATTCGTTATTTCAAAGTGGACTTCATGCGCTACGGCTTAAAGAACGACACTCTGGGTAAAAATAAAAACGCCAAAGGCATCAAAGCCTACGATCCAACGATCACCAGTGTGGAGCGTTTCCGTCTCGCGATGAAAACCATGCGCGAGGCAATGGGGCCGGACACCTATTTTTTGGGTTGCTCAGCGGTCTTCGGACCATGCATCGGATTCGTTGACGGGATGCGCACCGGCGGTGACATCCAACCAAGATACGGGGCCTTTCCCGAACGCTCGTTGGCCAATCTCGGTAACTTCTATTTGAGCGGCAAGGTATGGAATGGAGATGCCGACTATCTCGTCTACCGGGAGGCGGCTGATGAAGACGCGACAGTTTCCCAGGAAGACGTCAAGCACGGCGGCAGTATGACGCTGAACGAGGCGCAAATGTGGGCGGACTTCAACAAGCTTTACGGCACAGCTCGACTAAGCAGTGACAACCTGATGACGCTCAGGCCAGAACGGCAGGCACTGGTGAAAGAGGTGTTCCAGTATCCAGCGATGGACGAGACCGTGCCGCTGGATCTTTGGCAGCATGGCAAGAACAAGGGCGACGGCTTCGATTTGGTGCTCGCTCATAAAGGGGAGGAGATCTACCTCGGAGTTTTCAACTGGAGTGACAAGTCCAAGGAGTACGCACTGCAAGCTTTCGGTAAAGCCGAGCCTGTCAAATTGGACGGACGTCATTCGGTCATCCTGAAATACGAGGGTAAGGACTCTTTCGCGCAACTCTGTGGGAAAATGAAATCTAAATAAGAATCGCGTCTGACAAAACCCTCCGCGTGATTAAAAGGGCTCTACTTGGTCAATTTGCTGGGATGTCCTGCGTTTGGCTGTTGATGGGGATCGGACTGGCATCCGGTGATCCGGCTTCGGTTGGTGGCAACGAAGTGAAGACCCGGTTTCTTTTCGAACAAGGCCCGTTAGTCATGACAGCCGATGCGTTGCGCGATGCGAACGGAAGCTTTTTCCTTGCTCAGTTGCCGAACCCCGAGCCCAAGTGCAAGGTGGAATTGAAGGGTGCCGTCACCCCGCTGACCAGGCGTATGTGGAAAATCGCTCTCGACGATGTGGAGCGCAATCAGGTCGAAAACGAAGCGGGCAGGATGTATTTCGGGGCCGGTTCACGCTATGGCGACAGGGTTTACACACGGGACATTTCCATTGCGGGGGTGCTGGGTGTGAATCGTTTTTATCCCGAAGTTATGCTTTCGTCCCTCAGAGTGACCCGGGACGTCCGCAGGAACCTCGGCTACCGCGTTTCCGCTCCGCACGTGATCCCGGAGATTCAAGTCCCCTGGGAGGTGATCGCTGAAGAGGACAAGGAGGTCATGTTAAAATACAAAAGCAACTCCTACACCCGGGCCACGGATGATGTGATCTGGCTTTGGGCAGGGGACGATCTTTTCACGATTCATCCCGAACTGGCGGACTGGAAGTGGATGCTCGAAAATGGCAAACATTTTTTCAAAGTTTTTTATGAACCGTGGTTCGATAAAAGTGATGGTCTCTTCCGCGGCCAGCCACTCTTCCACGACATCACCAATTCGGCTTATCCCGACGGCATGAAAGTTGCCGATTGTGTTTTGCTCAAGGCGCTTTCCACAAACTGCCTCTACTACCGGGGAATGCTCGCCATGGCTAACGCCTGTGAGAAAGCTGGTCGTCCGGCCAGTGAAAAGCAGCAGTGGCTGGATCGTGCTGCCGCCCTCAAGACGGCCATCGTCAAGGTTTTTACCAAGCCTGATGGCACTCTCGCTTACTACAAAGACCGCCATGGGGAAATCATGCCCAACCGTGAAATCCTCGGAACCGCCTTTGCGGGGCTCTTTGGCATTGTGGCAGGTGGGTCTGCCAAGGCGGCATTTGCAGATTATCCCATGACCGACAAGGGCATTCCGCTCTTTTCACCGTTCATCCCCGGTAACACGGGCCAGCACAACATGGCGAGTTGGCCGTTCTGCGACACGTTTTTCCTTTGGGGAAAAGAGGTCGCCGATGGTGGCGACCATACCGCCCAGAATGCGGCCTTGCTGGGGCGTTCCCTGGGAACCGCCTTCGCACCAAAAAAGAAAAAGGGTAACAATGAGAAGGAGTGGGGGACAGGCCTGGGTTCGTTCCATGAAAAAATCTCGCTCCCCATCGGATTGATCGACGGTTCCGGCCATCAACTCTGGTCCGCTGCCGCCTATCTCAACGTCTGCATTCGTGCCGGGCTCCTGCCGGAAAAATCTAAGGAGAATATCAAAAACTGAATTCCGCCGATCGTCTTAACAAAATTATGAAAAACCTACACACCAAGCTTGCGGGCCTTGCCGCAAGAAAAGAGAAAAAAAGGCGAAAAGAAGAAATAGGCTGACACCGAGTAATGAATAACCTAAATATTCAGTCATTATGAATAAAATATCTCTCTGGCTCTTCGTCATTTTGCTCGTCGGTATAGGCTCTTGGGGGACGGTTCAAGCCGTGCCGCCATCGATAGCCTTTGGGGTTTGGGATCGCACCTCTACCTTCGATCCAAAGGAATACCCTTTCCTGAAGGGGTTGGCGTTTAACCAAGTATGGGCGGATCTTGAAAAGCAGCCGGGTGTTTTTGATTGGAGCGCTTTGGATCAGGCCATGGATTCTGCGGTTAAAAGAGACCAGTTCATTTATCTTTCCGTTAATGTGGGACCGGACTCGCCGGAGTGGATCTATACAAAGGGTGTCCCGCGTGTGGAGACACGTAACCAAATTCACGACAGCTGGCCTTCTTATCCCTTCTATCCCTCACCGGAATACAAATCGTTTCTACAAAAAATGATCACCGAATTTGCGAAACATATTCGCAGTTATCCAGAAGAGAAGCAGGAGCGCATCGCTTTCATTCAGGTCAAGACCGGGTGCACCGGGGATGAGTGTGCTTACAAGGGCACTGTCGTGGAGAATAAGTATGACTTGCCCACCAAGTCGCCCGCCTGGCGTGAGTTCCGACTGTGGCAGTTTGATTTGTTTGTGAAGACCTTCCAAGGCGGTTCTGACCAGCCCCAGATTGCCCTCATGTTTAATAACGTGGAGCCGGATGGCGAAGAGACGGCCGAGGGCAAGCAAGGAGGAAAGGGGGAGGGGAAGGCCGAGGGTGGATTTATCGAAGAGTGGAAATGGGTCACAGCCAACGCTAAGGGCGGAGTTGGTGTCAAAATTGCTGGCAGCGGACGTGGTCACCACCTGAGCGGGGAGCGAACCAAGATTAATGCATGGCAACCCCTCCTCATCGCTGCGCAGGGTACTCCCTTGTTTGCCCGGTCTGAAATGGACCAGACTTGGCAAAAGGCCATGTATTTTGTCAATCGGCCACTCAACTTCTACTGGGGTGCACTGACGGGCCTGCAAAACGGGCAAAGCATCTGGGATGTCAGCGCTGCCGCCATGGAAGCCTGCAAGGAACAGGGTTTTGACTACTCCTTCTATTTCTTTGATCGCTATGCCGGTCAAATTGACCCAAAGACCGCCACCGATGGCTTCTGCGCTTTACACAAAGGGCTGGATGCTGCCGATACCAAGGCGTATCCCGAGGCCGAGTTCGGGCCTGCCCAGCGCAAGAACGTGGACCGCATGCTAAAAATTTGCGCTGCCTACGCCAAGTATGGGGCGGCGGTGGACGACCAGAATGGTCTATTACTCGGGCAAGTCCGGCAGCGAGACACGCAAACGGGATTGAACGATGTGGGCTGGGATATCTGGCCAGACAACTACGGTCGCTTTCTTTATCAGATCGATCCCGACGCCACGTCGGTTCCACTATGGCGCGTGGGGGGGCCGATCACGCAGATGTCTTCCATCTACTCCCGCTTTGCGCGCGGCTTTGAGCACGCCTCCGGCAAAGACGCGATGTTTTTCAAACTGCACGAGGGCTTTTCCGAAGGTAACGAGCTGAAGGTCATGACGATGACCGTCGTCTGGTATGACGGAACGGCAGGCTCAACATGGAAGTTAGATTACGACGCTGGCAAGGGGGGCATGAAGACGGCGCTGAACGTCACTGGGAAGGGTGATAAGCAGTGGCACCATGAAACGGTCACGGCACAGGATGCGGTGCTGCGTCAGGGTGGAACCAAGGGCGCGGATTTCTCCCTCGTGAACACCGATGACAAGGACGACATCTTCAGCCTGATCGAAGTCCATCGTGGCAAACTGGAAACGCCCGTCCTACTGCCTCCAACGAATTACAAGGTGCCCGACAAAGCACCGAAGGGGCCTAAAGCCGATAAAGGCGATAAGGGCGATAAGGCCGGCAAGTCTGGCAAAGAGAAAAAGGGGAAGGGAAAAAAATCGGACGAGGACACTACTCCGGAGTAAGCGGGTGTCGTGTGGATTCCGTTCCTTAAGAGTCTCGACATCTCCCTCACCATTATGAGGCAAACTCAAATCCAAACCGCTAGATGGATTGGAGCCCTTCGCTTCGTTGCGCTGATCGTTACCTGCTCCTTTGCCTTGCTTCAAGCCGCGCCGCCACCAAGCGCCTTTGGGGTGTGGGATCGGGCGGATAAATTTGACCCCAAAGAGTACCCCTTCCTCAAAGGGTTTAGTTTCGATCAGCAATGGGCCGATTTAGAAAAGCAGCCGGGAGTTTTTGATTGGAGCGGCTTGGATGAGGTTATGGAAAGAGCCACTCAGAATAAGCAGTTCGTTTATTTATCCTTGGGTGTGGGTCCGGTCGCACCGAAATGGATTTACCAACATGGTGTGCCAAAAGTTGAGACCGACGGTGAGAAGGACAAACACATGGATAAATGGGATGGCTTCCCTTACTACTTGGCTCCCGAATACAAAACGTTTTATTTCCGTCTGATTAACGAATTCGGAAAACATATTCGCAGTTATCCCCGTGAAAAACAGGAGCGTATTGCATTTATCCAAATCAAGACCGGATGCACCGGTGATGAAACCGCCTACAAAGGCAAAGCCATCGAGAGCAAATACGATTTGCCTCGCAGCTCTCCCGCGTGGCGGGAGTTCCGTTTGGAGACCTTCGACTTGTTTGTGAAAATCTTCGCGGGGAGTGCTGATCAGCCTAAGATTGATTTGCTATTCAACGCCATCGGACCGGTCATCGGATCGGACGAAGACCCAGTCGAAGCCCAAGAAGGCTTCGTCAAGGAGTGGGAATGGGTGACCCATCATGTCCAAGGCAGCTTTGGCATTAAGAACGGAGCTCTCTCTCGTGGGCATCATCTGTCCGGCGAACGCTCCTTGTATAATCAGTGGACACCCTACCTCCTTGATCCCAAGGGGCTGACGCTGTTCCGACGCTCGGAGATGGATCAAACTTGGCAGAAGCCGTGGTATCAGTTGAACGTCCCACTTAATTTTTACTGGGGCGCGATCAACGCCCTTAATGGCGGTCAGAGTGTCTGGGATGTTACCAAGAGCGCTTTGCAGGCGTGCAAGGAACAGGGCTTCGACTACTCCTTCTATTTTTTCAACCGCTACGCTGGACAGATCTACCCCAAGACGGCCACCGATGCCTTCTGCGCGCTGCACAAAGGATTGGATGCCGCCGATACCAAGGCTTATCCCGAGTCAGTGTTCGGACCGGCCCAACGTAAGAATGCGGATCGCATGCTGAAAATCTGCGCCGCGTACGCCAAGTATGGGGCGGCGGTGGACGACGAGGATGCGCTGTTGCTGGGGCAAGTCCGCCAACGAGACACCCAAACCGGATTCAACGACGTAGGTTGGGATATCTGGCCGGACAACTATGGCCGTTTCCTGTATCAGATTGATGCCGATGCCATGTCGGTTCCACTATGGCGCGTGAGCGGTTCGATAACTCCGACCTCATCTATCTACTCCCGCTTTGCCCGCGCCTTTGAGCACGCTTCCGGTAAAGACACGATGCTTTTCAAGCTGCACGAGGGCTTCTCCGAAGGCAGTGAACCGAAGGTCATGACGATGACCGTCGTCTGGTATGACAAGACAGCAGGCTCAACATGGAAGCTGGATTACGACGCGGGCAAGGAAGGTATGAAGACCGCACTGAACGTCATTGGGAAAGGTGATAAGCAGTGGCACCATGAAACGGTTACAGTCGAGGATGCCGTGCTGCGTCAGGGCGGAACCAAGGGCGCGGACTTCGCCCTAGTGAACACCGATGACAAGGATGACATCTTCAGCCTGATTGAAGTCCATCGCGGAAAACTGGAGGCTCCCGAGGTGTTGGACAATGCGCCAATGCCGCCAGATGCGGGAAAGGCAACCAAGCCCGGCAAAGAGAAAAAGGGAAAGCGGAAGAAAGCGGATGAAGAAACAGATTAGGAAAAAGCAGTCCGGCATCTCCATGACAGAAACACGATATGAAAAACCACGTTCTTATAGTTGCACACGGCTTCCATGGCTTGTCACCATTTTGCTTTTTGCGTTGAATCATGCGCCCGCGATGGAACGCCCCCCGTGGGCGGGCTTTTATGCTAATTGCAAAAACGATCAAATTGACTCAGTGAGGTTTCCTTTTATTAAAGGGGAGGCAGATCGAGTTAAGTGGGCGGATATGGAGCCCAAGCCGGGAGTTTACGACTGGTCGCAAATGGATTCTCACATCCGCAATGCGGTTAAGGGGAAATATTACTACTATTTTGTTCTTTGGACCGGCCCGAACGCGCCTGAGTGGATTTATGAAAAAGGAGTCCCGAAGGTGACTGTGAGTGGAGGGAAGGGCAAAGAAACTTTTCCGTACTACCTCGACGAAAACTACATCAAATACTTCCACTCCTTTATCGGCAAACTGGCAGATCACATCGCCTCCCTCCCAGAAGAGCAACGAAGTGTCTTTGCATTCATTCAGCCGGCCTTTGGCTCGACGGGTGACCGGCAGCTCTACAAAGGCATTCCTCAAGACCCGAAATATAAGATCAGTGCCCAGCAGTATTTAGAATTTTGCAGCGGAGCGACAAAACGGTTTTATGAAGCCTTTGATAAGGCGGAACTCAAGCACATCAAATTCCTCTTTAATGTAGCCGGTGAGAGTAGTCCGGGAGAGGCGAAGACCAAGGGAGCAAGAGCAGGGGAGCAGCTTTATGCAAACTGGCTTCGCCAAAACTACCCGATCGAACTCCGGAAACAGCAATTTACGATCGCCATCGGTTATCAGGCCAATGGTGAAATCGAGCAGGATGCCGAGTTGCGCCCCGCTTTTTACGGGTTGAATGGTAAAGAACCAGATTTTGTGCGAGGCGAGTTTTCCAAATTCGGTCAGGGGGGAATTTTTGAGGAAAATCCAATCTGGAATTACTACTGGACTGCCATTTCTACGGTGGATCGAGGGCTAGATCTTTGGGAGGTTGAATATAGCGCTGTAAAAACAGGCAAATACGATGAGGGGTTTGCGTTCGCCAACCGGTATTCCTACTACAAGCGACCTCAGACTAGCCCGTACGCCTTTATCGCATTGCGTGATGTACTTGATAGTGCGGATACCGTCCGCTTCCCCGAAGGAACATACGGGAAGGCCGTGCAAAGCAACGGCGAGCGTATGGAGAAAATTGAGTCGGAGTTCCAAAAGTATGGGGCAAAAGTTGGCGACCTTGATGCGGCTACATCCCTTTTAGGATCCAATTATCTCTTTGAGGCCAAAGCGATGAACGATGTCGGCTTCGGGTTGATTGCCAGAAACTACAGCCGGTTCATTACCCAGATCGATGCGAATCAAACCAGTGTCGGATTGTGGCGGGTCGGGCCAGCGGATCAGCCCTACGGCCGTTATGCGCGGAGTTTTGAAAATACCAGTGGACGGAAACGGATGGTTTTCGATCTGGATGACAAATTTCTTCCCCACGGAGCCCATGGCCCAGTCACTCTAAAACTCATTTACTTGGATCAAGGGACCGGAATATTCTCTCTCCGTTATGATTCCTCAGCCGATCCTGACAAAACCGCGGTTACCATCACCAAAACCAACAGCGGCAGGTGGGTGAACAAAAGCATCACTATCGCTGACGGAGAGTTTACTAATCGTGGTCCCCTCAGCAGCGATTTCTCCCTGGTGAATGAGGATGAGGAAGACGATGTCTTCCACTTGATTGAAATCACGAAATGAATCTTAGGACAAAAAACATACTTGTTACTCTTGCCGCTGTTTTTGTGGCTGGTCCGGTTTTTCTCGAATCCGCTGAAGTGGGGAAGTCATTAGAGAAACCCAACATCCTTTTCGCGATTGCAGACGATTGGTCGTTTGGGCACGCGGGAGTTTACGGATGCAAATGGGTCAAGACGCCGGCCATGGATCGCGTGGCCCGCGACGGCATACTTTTCACCCAGGCCTACACCCCAAACGGCAAATGTTCTCCCTCACGCGCGAGTGTAATCACCGGTCGCAATCCTTGGCAGCTGAAGGAGGCGGGCAACCACTGGTCCGTTTTTCCACCCGAGTTCAAATCCTACCAAGAAGCGTTGGGCGAGCAGGGTTACTTTGTCGGAATGACTGGCAAGGGCTGGGGGCCGGGTATCGCCAAGAATGCTGCAGGCCAGAAGCGCGAAATGACGGGAAAGTCTTTTGAGGAGAGGAATTTTCCCTCCAAGATCACCAAGGGAATGTCTCGGACCGATTACGCGGGGAACTTCAATGATTTCCTCGATGCTGCACCCAAGGGGAAGTCTTGGTCCTTCTGGTACGGAGGTCATGAGCCCCACCGTGGTTACGAATACGGTTCTGGCGTGGCCAAGGGCGACAAGAATATCTCCGATATTGATCGCGTGCCCGCATGTTGGCCAGACACCGAGGAGGTGCGCAACGACATGCTCGATTACGCGTTCGAGGTGGAAAATTTCGATCTTCACTTGGGGCGAATGCTCGCCGAGTTGGAGACGCGGGGGGAACTCCAGAACACGATCGTGGTCGTGACCTCCGACAACGGCATGCCGTTTCCGCACTGCAAAGGTTATGCCTACAATAACTCCGACCACTTGCCACTGGCCATTATGTGGCCGCAAGGTATCGCCAAGCCGGGTAGGGTGGTGGATGACTATGTGAGCTTCATTGATTTCGCTCCGACATTCCTCGATGTCGCGGGCATGGAGCAGAGTAAGACCGGAATGGCCCCGATTACGGGCCGGAGTCTCACGGAAATATTTAAATCGGATCAATCCGGGCGCATCATTCCAGAGCGGGATCATGTCCTTCTTGCCAAAGAACGCAATGATGTTGGGCGACCCAAGGACGAGGGATATCCAATCCGTGCAATCGTAAAGGAAGGAATGCTCTATCTGCATAACTTCGAAACGGGTCGCGGTCCTGCTGGAGTTCCGGAGACCGGCTACAAGGACACGGACGACAGCCCGACCAAGACGGCGGTGCTTGCCACGGAAAAGAAGCCTGACCTCAAATACCTCTTTGAGGCCTCGTTTGGAAAGCTACCTGCCGATCAGTTGTTTGATCTGCGGCGCGATCCGGATTGCATGACCAATCTGGCCTCGACGGTATCCTTTGCCGGCTTACAGAAGCAGCTCTTTGAGGAACTCAAACAGCAGGGGGATCCACGCATGCTGGGCCAGGGAAACATTTACGACGAATATCCCTATGGCTTTGCCGGCAAGCGCAACTTTTATGAACGCACTATTCGCGGCGAAAAAATCGAAGCGACCAAAGAGGAATAGCAGCCAACAAATAGAAAAGAGTGACTATGAAATTCATCAATCAACCCTTGTCGCTAATCGTAGTAATCCTCGGATTACTGACCGCCACATTGCCCGCCGCCGATTCGTCCTCGCAGGCAGTTAAGAAACCTAACATCGTCTTCATCCTGGCGGATGACGCGGGCATCGGAGATTTCTCGGCTTATGGTTGCAAATATGGCGTCACGCCCAATATCGACCGACTCGCCGCAGAGGGAATGAAGTTTACCCGTGCCTATAGCGGAAGCGCGGTCTGTGCCCCTTCACGCTGTGTGCTGATGACTGGCCAGCATACGGGCCACACCTTGCGTCGTTCCAACCAAAGCAAGGATGGCCTCCTCTCACTTCCGGCTACTCAGGCCACCGTGGCCCGATTGCTTCACGATGCCGGTTACGCGACCGGTGGTTTTGGTAAATGGGGGTTGGGCAACCCTGGCACGACAGGGGTGCCGGAGAACGAGGGTTTCGACCTGTTCTTTGGATACTACGACCAAAAACACGCCCATGACTATTATACCGACTACCTCGTTCGCAACAGCGTGAATGTTCCGGTTCAGCAATCGGGCAAGCACACGTGGGAGGATTATTCTCATACCCGCATCGCCGATGAGACGCTCAAATTCATCGAGAAAAACAAAGACCGTCCATTCTTCTGTTATGCCACGTGGACACCACCGCACGACAAATGGGTCATACCGGATAACGCGCCATTCTCAAAGCAAACCTGGCCAGTAGAGATCAAGAATTACGCCGCGATGGTTGCACTAGTGGATAAGGACGTGGGCCGGGTGATGCAAAAACTGAAAGACCTCGGCATCGCTGATAACACACTCGTCATCTTTAGCTCGGATAACGGCGCCAACGATGAATGCATTGAACAACTCAGCAGCACCGGTGGGTTGCGTGGTTACAAACGAATGCTTTACGAAGGGGGCATCCGTGCGCCCTTCATCGTCCGGTGGCCGGGCAAGATCCAGCCGGGCTCGACCAGTGACCTGCTGACCACGTTTGTGGATTTCATGCCGACATCAGCTGAGCTAGCCAGGGTTCCTATACCATCCGGAATGGATGGGATTTCTATTTTACCAACCTTGCTCGGCCAGAAACAAACAAAGTTGCACGACTCTCTCTATTTCGAGATCTATGAGCCTTATTTCCAGCAATCGGTGCGTTGGGGCGACTGGAAAGGTTACCGTCTGGGCACGAAAGCGCCGCTCGAACTCTACGACTTGAAAGCTGACCCAACGGAGATGCAAAACCTTGCTGCGGCCCACCTGGATATCGTTCAAAAAATTGAAGCCATCATGGCTTCTGAGCACACGCCTTCGCCGCATTATGATGCGCCGGAGCAACCCCCAAAGGACTCGAAAAAGCCGAAAAGGAGTAAGAAGGTAGCGTCGCTTCCTGAAATGATGAATGAGGAAAATTCATCTCCCGAGACTGACAAGAAGTATTATTCAAAGTGAATCGTTTATTAGCACTCTGTTTCGCTGCTCTGCTGCTGCCGCTGACTGCGCTCTCTAGTGCTGAACCAGCGAAACTGCGAAGCAAACCCAACATCATCATCATTCTCGCAGACGACCTTGGCTCGGGTGATCTGAGCTGTGCTGGCGCAACAAAAATCAAGACTCCAAACATTGACCGACTAGCTGCCGACGGTGCTCGTTTCACCCAGGGATACGCGCCGTCGGCCACTTGTACGCCGTCCCGCTTCTCGTTGTTAACCGGCGAATACGCCTGGCGCCAGTCCGCCAAGAAGAACACGATTCTTGATGGTGACGCACCGCTCTGCATTGAGCCAGGCCGGCTCACTCTTCCTGGCATGTTGCGCCAGGCTGGTTACCAGACTGGCATTGTCGGCAAATGGCATCTGGGCCTCGGTGACGGTCAGACCAAGGTGGATTTCAGCAGGGAAGTCAAACCTGGCCCGCTGGAAGTCGGCTTCGACTATTGTTACATCATTCCCGCCACCGTGGATCGCGTACCAAGCGTTTGGATTGAAAATCATAAGGTGCAGAATCTTGACCCGGCCGACCCCATCACCGTCAACTATCTGACCAACATCAGTGATGAGCCAACCGGTCTAGAGCACCCCGAACTTCTCACCCGGTATGGTGCGGATAAGCAGCATGCCTGCACGATCATTAACGGCATCAGCCGCATCGGCTACATGAAGGGCGGTCATTCTGCACGCTTCAAGGACGAGGAACTGCCCAAAACCGTCGTCGCAAAATCCGTGGAGTTCATCGAAAAACACAAGGATGCTCCGTTCTTTCTTGAGGTCGGCCTCTTTGAACCGCACGTGCCGCGCGTGGCCGCGCCATCATTTGTCGGTAAGAGCGGTTCCGGTCTGCGTGGCGATGTTATTGAGCAAATCGATTGGGAGGTGGGGGAAATTATGGAGGCCCTCGACCGATTGAAGCTCGCGAACAACACCCTCGTCATCTTCTCGAGTGACAACGGCCCGATTCTTTTCGACGGCTACTTCGACCGATCGGAGGAGGATTTAAATGGCCATCAACCCACGGCGGGTTTGCGTGGCTGGAAGTATCTCACCTATGAAGGCGGTTGCCGCGTGCCGCTCATCGCTCGTTGGCCGCAGCAGATCAAGCCACGGGTTACCGACCAGCTCTTCAGTTTGGTGGATGTCTACGCCACGGTGGCGCAGCTGACTGGCCAGGAACTCACAGCAGGCTCCGCTCCAGATAGTCTCGATTTATCCTCTGTGCTGTTGGGTAAGACAAAGAAAAACGTTCGCGACAACACCGTGTTGCACGGCATTGGTGGACTTGCTCTTCGGCAGGGTGACTGGAAATACATCCCTGCTACCGAGAAGATGAAATCGGGAGGCATGGGCAGTGGCGCGAACGCAGCCGACCCGCGTTTTGCGGCTGCGAATATTCCAGAGCCCTTGCTCTTTAATCTCGCTACCGACCCGAACGAGACAAAAAACGTCATCACGTCGCATCCCAAGAAGGCCGCTGAGTTGGAGAATAAATTAAAGGCCATCGTCGCCCAAGGGGAGGGGACGAAAAATACCAAAGTCAAACAGTAGGTTGTGCCACACAAAAACTATGAAACTCCTGACCTTCAAGACCACTGACTGCTCCATACTTGGCCGAGATTATTATTCTAAAGTAGTGCGCATTATTGATATAAACATTTTTCATATCTGTTACAACTAAGACCAGAAACCAAAACCCCCTTAAGGAAAGATAACCTATGGAACCCATCAAACTCCTGACGATTGATTATACAATCCTCATCGCCTACGTCGCTTTTGTCATTGGAATCGGATGGGCGCTCTCGCGATACATGAAGACCTCGGCTGATTTCCTTACTTCCGCCCGGTCGATCCCGACCTGGGTGACTGGGCTAGCCTTTATTTCGGCCAACCTCGGTGCGTTGGAGCTTGTCGGCATGGCGGCCAGCGGAGCGAAATACGGCATCAGCACGGCGCACTTTTACTGGCTGGGCGCGATTCCCGCTATGATCTTTCTCGCGGTGTTCATGATGCCGTTCTATTACGGTTCCAAGGCGAGGTCTGTACCGGAATACCTGAAGATGCGGTTCGATGAGCGGGTCCGTGCGCTGAACTCCGTCGCCTTCGCGGTCATGACCATTTTCGCGTCCGGCATCTCGATGAACGCGCTGGCCAAGCTTCTCAACCAGCTGCTGGGTTGGAACTATGACCTCGCGCTCTGGATATGTTCGGGCGTCGTGCTGATGTATGTTTTGAAGGGTGGACTGACTTCGGCGATCTACACCGAAGTCCTTCAGTTCTTTATGATCGTCCTTGGTTTTGCGCCGGTGGTTTATCTTGGACTCAAAGATGTCGGTGGCTGGGGTGCGATGAACCATTCGCTGCAGGGGGTGGCTGTCGATACGGCGGCTGCGAAAGGCACGGAATACGCTGCCAATGCGTGGACAAGCGCATGGCAGCCACTGCTCGCCGGGCCGGCGCACAACCCGATGGGGGTGGATCTCTTCGCCATGGTCTTCGGCCTCGGCTTTGTCTTGAGCTTCGGCTACTGGTGCACCAACTTCCTGGTCGTCCAGCGCGCGATGGCGGCCAAAAACATGGGTGCGGCACGTAACACTCCGCTCATTGCCGCGGTGCCGAAACTTTTATTCCCTTTCCTCGTCATCGTTCCCGGCATGATCGCCGTGGCGCTGACCGCGATGCCTTCCAAGGATTACCGAATCCCGCCGCCGGTTATCTCGCAGGCAAATTACACCAAAGCGATCGCCGCGGTAAGAAGTTCTAACCCGGCTGTTTCGGAAGCGGGCGTTGCGGCCGTCGAGTCCGCTCTTGGTGAAAAAGTTGACTCGAAAAAACTAGGCACTCTGATTGCTGACAACGCGAATGGGGAACTGACGGACACACAGATCAAGACTGGCATTTACAACAGCATTTCTGCCTACGACTACGACGGCGTCATTCTGTCGCTCGTGAAAAAATACTGCCCTCCCGGCCTACTCGGCCTAGCGCTGACCGCCTTGCTGGCATCCTTCATGTCTGGTATGGCGGGCAATGTGACGGCGTTTAACACGGTCTTCACCTACGATCTTTACCAGGCTTACTTTGTGAAAAACCAGACTGATAAGCACTACTTTTGGGCCGGCAAGGTGGTGACCGTCGCGGGCATTGTTCTAAGCATTGCGGCGGCCTACTTCGCGTCCATGTATAACAACGCAATGGATATCATTCAGCTCGTGTTCGGCTTCGTGAACGCCCCGCTCTTCGCGACGTTCCTCTTGGGCATGTTCTGGAAAAGAACTACGGGCACGGGGGCATTTCTGGGCTTGTTTCTCGGTATCTGCGGTTCGGCCCTTTTCCATGCCTTGACCATCACGACGGGCAACTTGCCTGGGGTCAAGGGCGGTTACCTCGGTGTCCTGCATGTCTTCCCGAGCGAGATGGCGCAAAACTTCTGGCTCGCTTCATTCGCCTTTATTGTTTGCTTTGCGTTGACCGTAGCGATCTCGCTTGTCACCAAATCCCAGAAAACGGACGAGGACCTGAAAGGTCTGGTCTATTCTCTCACTCCGAAAATCACGCCTGGCGATGTGCCATTCTACCTGCAGCCAGGTGTCGTCGGTTTGGTGTTGCTGTTCGCCTGCTTGATCATGAACTTGATCTTCTGGTAAACCAAACAATCCAACCAAAAGGAATTTAATACTATGGGACTCGATATCCGCTGGCCGATTGGTTCTATGTTCACCCTGATCGGGGTGCTGCTGACGGGCTACGGCGTGTTTAAAGCCGCCGATTCCGTCTCGCTGGGCATCAACATTAATATGATCTGGGGCATTGTGCTCCTCGTCTTTGGCTCCTTAATGCTGCTCGGGGCGATTCGCGGCAAGAACGATAAACCATAACTGTCCAGCTGGTGTCGGCGTGATCAGCCGATGCCGGTCGTTTTGCCGAATCCTTCGCACATGAAAGCAACCATCACCAAGAAACTGTTTGGAAAAGCCCCTGGTGGAAAACGCGTCGATCTCTTTACGCTGACCAACGCGCAGGGTCTCTGCGCCAAAATCACTAACTACGGTACGATCATCACCGAACTGCGGGTTCCTGACCGGGAAGGGCGCCTCGGCAACATCGTTCTGGGGTTCGATAATCTCCCTCAATACCTTGCCGGTAATCCCAGCTATCTGGGCTGCACGGTCGGTCGGGTGGCGAATCGCACGGCCAGAGGTCGTTTCCAACTTGACGGAAAGAAGTACAAATTAGCCGCCAACAACGGTCCGCACCATCTCCACGGTGGCGCTAGGGGCTTCGACAAGGTTGTGTGGTCGGCCGAGATTGTGAACGTCAGGGAAGCCGCAGTGGCCTTCACTTACCTGAGTCGGGACGGGGAGGAGGGGTATCCAGGGAATCTCGACGTCACCGTGTTGATGACGCTTACCAATGGCGACGAGCTACGGATTGACTACACCGCCACCACCGACCGCGCTACCCCGGTCAATCTGACCAACCATAGTTATTTCAACCTCGCTGGCGGCGGTAACGTTCTTGACCACGAGCTGAAGGTCGCAGCGAAAGCTTACATCCCAGTGGACGCCACCTCGATTCCCACTGGCAAGCTGGTGCCGGTGACTGGTACGGCGTTTGACTTTACTAGGAGAAAGGTAATCGGCCGTGACTTCGCTCGGCTGACCGGAAAGCCCATTGGCTATGATCACAATTTCGTCCTCAAGGGCGGCGGGCAACGATTCGCGGCTTGCGCCACGGTCTACGAGAGAATCACTGGACGGGTGATGGAGGTACGGACCACCGAGCCTGGCGTGCAGGTCTATACAGGTAATTGGTTGGATGGAACGCAGTGCGGTCATGGCGGCATCTACTACACTCAGCACAGCGGTCTCTGTCTGGAGACCCAGCATTTTCCCGACTCTCTCCATCACCCAAAGTTTCCCTCCATCATTCTTCGCCCCAGACAACCCTACACCCAAACCACGACCTACAAATTCTCCACCCGCTAAAAAACATTATGAAAAAACTCCAAGACCTCGGAACGCATGTCGCCACCGAATTTGAGAAAATCTACGGCCGTCCGCCACGATGGATCGCCGCCGCCCCGGGCCGAGTTAACATCATTGGCGAGCACACCGATTACAACGACGGTTTTGTCCTGCCGATGGCTATCGAGTTTTATAGCGTGATGGCGGCAGATCGGCAGGTAGATGGCCGAGATATCATCACGCTACGCAGCACCTTAGAAGCTGAGGTGGCGACGATTGATCTTTCCCGACCCATCGTACCAGGTGCGCCGAAATGGGGAAATTACCCTCGTGGCGTTGTCGCCGGTTTCCAAGCGCGCGGTATTCATTCCGGAAGCCTCGACGTGCTCCTGCATTCCACCGTGCCACTCGGCAGCGGCTTGAGCAGCAGCGCCGCCCTGGAGGTTTGCACCGCGACTCTGCTCGAAGCGGTTACCGGCACGACGCTTGATCCTGTCGAAAAAGCATTGCTCTGCCAGAAGGCCGAGCACGACTTCGCGGGGGTCCCTTGTGGCATCATGGATCAGTTTATTTCCGCACTGGGACGCGAAGGTCACCTACTCCTGCTGGACTGCCGGACTCGGAAAACTGAGATCGTGCCTCTGCAGGACCCGTCCGTTGCGCTGCTCATTATCAATACCAACGTGAAGCACGAGCTGAGCGGCGGCGAATACGCTGAGCGCCGGGCACAATGCGAAGAAGCCACAAGAAACCTCGGCGTGGAATCGCTCCGCGATGTGACCGTCGAGCAACTCGAAAACGGGAAAAGCAAAATGAGGGAGTTGGTCTACCGGCGGGCCCGGCACGTCATAGGTGAAATCAGCCGCACGGTCCGTGCGGCTGGATGTGTGCGACAATCCGATTGGGTCGCCGTGGGTCGATTGATGCATGCGAGTCATGTAGCCCTGAGGGATGACTACGAAGTCAGCTGCCCGGAACTCGATGCGGTCGTTGAGATTGCCGAGGCGATCGGCGAGCAGGGTGGTGTCTATGGCTGCCGCATGACCGGCGGAGGCTTCGGTGGTTGCTGCGTGGCGCTGGTTAAAGCCGGTTACGTAGATGCCATCACAAAAAAAATCTCCGACGATTACAAAGCCAGAACTGGCATCGCCGCCACGATCTTCGCTTCGCGCCCCGCATCAGGAGCAACGATTCTTAAGGGGTAAGACCTATTACCTGCGCTCAATTTGAGCGCCGAGCGACTTGAGGCGCTCCTCGATCCGGCTAAAGCCGCGATCGATCTGAGTGATGTTGCGGATTTCTGATTCCCCCTCTGCACAAAGTGCGGCGATGAGGAGTGCCATTCCTGCGCGGATATCGGGGCTGGCGAGTTTGGCCCCACGTAGTTTGTCAGAGCCGAGAACTACGGCACGATGAGGATCACAAAGGATGATTCGTGCCCCCATTTCGAGAAGACCGTCGACAAAAAAGAGTCGGGATTCGAACAGTTTTTCGTGAATCAGAACTGTGCCTTTGCACTGGGTGGCAGTGACGAGTGCTACCGAGGTCATGTCGGCGGGGAAACCAGGCCATGGTGCATCGGCGATGTGTGGGACCGCGCCGCCGAACTCTTTTTCCACTTCGAGTTTCTGATTTTTTGCGACCAGAATATCTTGGCCCTGGATATCTGTATGAATTCCGAGTCGGGCGAAAGTTTGTAAAATCATCCGCATATGATGCGGAGCTGCATTCTTGATCTTTAAAGCGCCTCCTGTGACAGCAGCCAAGGCAAGGAAAGAGCCGGCTTCGAGGTAGTCGGGACCGATACGATGAGTGGCGCCCCTTAGGGATTTCACCCCTTCGATCGTAAGAGTATTGGTCCCGATTCCCGTGATTTGAGCGCCCATCGCATTGAGCAAATTGGCTAGGGCTTGGACATGGGGCTCGCTGGCCGCATTGTGGACGACGGTCGTTCCTTCTGCGAGGGATGCGGCGCAGAGGCCGTTTTCGGTAGCGGTGACTGACGCTTCATCCAGCAGAATATCGGCTCCGCGCAGTTTCTTGGCTTTGATCTGAAGACCGTCTTTGGTGTCGTTAATCGTGGCTCCTAGAGCCGAGAAGATTTGCAGGTGAGTGTCGAGGCGACGCCGTCCGATTCGGTCGCCACCAGGGCGGGGCAGGGTGACTTCTCCTGTGCGGGCGAGGAGGGGTCCTGCCAAAGTGACCGATCCACGTAGGCGGGAACCGAGCTCAGAATGAATCGTCGATTTGGGACCTTCTTTGGCTTGAAGGGTTAGCGTGCGGCGGGTGGAGCAGGCGTCGGACTCCGATGTGGATAAGCCTAGATCGTTAAGGATTTTTTCCATCAGTCGAACATCATCGATTTGTGGAATGTTCTCTAGGATGATGGGTTGACCGGTTAGACAGGCGGCGGCCATCAGGGGCATCGCTTCGTTCTTGTTTCCCTGGGGTTCAATTTCACCTGAGATGGGATTCCCGCCTTGCACGATAAACTTTGCTCCGTTGGAACTGGACATAGGTTGAAACTGCCTAGGGCGGGTGCTTAGGGCAATCCTGCGTCTCAAGGGTCTAACCCTAGATCACTCCCTAGGTCCGACCCTAAGTGCGAGGAGAGGATGATCTGTTCTGATGCAAAACAGACCTCGCTTGGGCTGCGAGGTAGGCTAAAATAAATGGATAAATGAATTCCTAAATCGCGTTAGGCAGCGCGTCCTGCAGTGGCAGAAAGCCGCTCCTGAATTGAATAGAATTCGAGATGAGGAGATTCGAAGCGCGAGCACTCAAAAAGCGATGCGTTTTTTTCAAGGCTCGGTTCGTGAGGAGCTTAAGCGCACACCGGCATCGCTCACCTCGGGTTTGGTCGAGCAACAGCGTTACTTTCGTAAGTTAAAATCATGAATGAATTAGTCCAGCTCGCGCTGTTTCCTTTTTTATTTCGACTTCGGGTTTTCTTAAATGGGTTGGGTGATGTGGAAAGTTAGATCGATTGTTCGGCATTTTCAGGAAAACTAAATTGTTTGGTGCAGCCGTGGTGGGCTCCTGCACGGTGGGAATCGGCTGGGTTTCATGCCCTAGTCGGATCAAACTCTGAAAGTTGACATGATGAAAATACATGATACAAAAGATTATGGTCGCTAAAATCACAACCCTAACGGAGCGGGGGCAGGTTTCCATGCCCTCCGCCTTGCGCAAGCAGTTGGGTCTTCGTCCAGGGCAATCGTTGGTGTGGCGGCGCGTGTCCGATTGTGAGTTGCGAGTCATTATTCCGAGCAAGGGTGCGACCGCATCTATGCGTGGTTTTATGAAGAAGTTTATTCGTAATGGCCCGGCAAATAGTGCGGGCTGGATGAAGATTCTCCGCGAAGGAGAGGCTAGCTGAGTGGCTTGGGTCGTGGACACCTGCCTGCTTTTGGACGTGGGTTTGGACGACCCTAAATTTGGGCGAACATCGGAAGACCTTTTGAGAATGAAGTCTGCCGATGGGCTTTTGGTTTGCCCCGTGACTTTTGTGGAATTGGCCCCCGCTTTCGCGGGTAACTTAACATCTTTACGCAAGTTCCTTCTCGGAATTCCCACAGATTTTCAGGAGCCTTGGCTTGAGCAAGATACAGAGGCAGCGGCTGGTGCATGGGCGCGACACATTCAGATGCGCCGCTCCAGTCGCGGGCCGCGACGTCCTGTGGCGGATGTTCTGATCGGCGCATTTGCATTGCGTTTTGATGGCTTACTAACCCGCAATGCTACTGATTTTCGCAGGCTTTTCCCGAAGCTGAGGCTGGTGGGTTAAGGTTAGGCATTCTGGTTGCTGATTTTCAAATTGTAGCGGAGTAGGGAAATTTAAAGTCGAGGAATGGGATTAAGGATGGTATGGTTTATTGAAGTTGTATGAAAGTTCCGATGCTTGATCTAGTGGCGGAGCACGCTCCATACCGGGCGGAGCTTCAGTCGGCTTTTGATCGAGTCCTCGATAGCGGTCGATTTGTTCTAGGGCCTGAGGTGGAAGCATTTGAAAAGGAGATCGGCGCATGGATTGGGACTCCGCACGCGATTGGGGTTTCGAATGGTTCGGATGCACTCTTGCTGGCTCTGCAGGCGGTTGGAGTAGGTCCTGGGGATGAGGTCATCTGTCCTACCTACACGTTTTTTGCTACGGCTGGAGCAGTGGCAAGGCTGGGTGCGGTGCCTGTCTTTGTGGATAGTGCAGAGTGTTGTTACAACCTGCGGGCGGATCAGGTCGCGGCCAAGATCGGACCGAAAACAAAAGCCATAATTGTGGTTCATCTATTTGGTCAGTGTGCCGATATGGATCCAATTTTGGCCGCAGCCAGAAAACATGGTATTCCGGTAATTGAGGACGCGGCACAGGCGTTGGGAGCAAAAGATAAAGGGCGACAGGCGGGCACGATGGGCACCTTGGGAACATTCTCCTTTTTTCCGACGAAGAATCTGGGAGCGCTAGGGGAGGGCGGGCTCGTGACAACAAGCGATTCTGCTCTTGCTGAAAAGATAAGGATGCTTCGGGTTCACGGAGCAAAGCAAAAATATTTCCATGAGATGATTGGTGGGAACTTTCGGTTACACGAGTTGCAGGCGGCTTTCTTGCGGGTAAAACTCAAGCATTTGGATTCAGCGCTGCAGAAGAGGCGGGAAAGCGCGCAAAAGCTAATGAGGTCACTCCAAGAGAAGTGGAGCGCAACCATGCCAGTCGAATCGTGCATATGCCAAGGAGAGGGGACGTCTGTGGAGCAGAAACCAGGAGCGATACTCTTGCCTTTTTCCTGTCATTCTGGCCAAGGGGAACACACTTGGAACCAGTTTGTGATTCGGGTGACCGGTAATGGTAAAAGGGATGCCCTTAGGGAAAAACTGGGGGTAAAGGGGGTTCAAACGGAAATCTATTACCCACGAGCGATGCATGAGCAGGAATGTTTTTTGCAAAAAGACGCGAATTCCTTTTATTCGGCTGAAACTCTTTCGAAAGAGACCTTAGCTCTTCCGTTGGATAATAAAGGCCTTATTTTGTCATCCCTCTTGTGAATATTGTGAAGTTTAGCTCCTCTTGATGTTTAGTTACGGCCTGCATCGTGGGAACCTTTCTACCCACTTATCATTGTTCCATAAGCCAAAAAGAGGTTTGTAACTAAATCCAGGTGCTCTTCGGCTTGATCTGGGATTACGAAAAAAAGACGTATCACATAAGCGTGGCGCCTCAATAAGCAAACACATTGTAATTGCCTGTGGTGATTGTAGGCAGCATGTTTCCGGCCCGATGGCTTTGGTATCTATGCCCCGATTCGGAATGCTACGGCCAGAGATATATCACAATCTCAGATTGGCTTCGGGTGGCTAATTATTTGCGGATGTAGAGGTGACTAAATTACTACTTAAGGCGAGGGGAGTTGTTGTATTGTTCTTTCGTGGGAATTAGGCTTCCAACGTCCTAATAGATTTTGACTTGCTATTACTAGCAATGGATTAAGGGATTGAAGTACACTTTCTCATGCTAAATAGATTTCTTCGCCCGATACTAGACAGTGCCTTTCTATTTCTTTGCGGCATCATGCTTTTTAGCCGGCTTGGGCATTATTCGCTATGGGATGACGAAGCCATGGTAGCACTTTCTTCCCAAGGAATTTTGTCTTCGGGAGACACTATCGCTACACATGGCGACAACATCGTGGCATACCGCTCCGGGCTTCTTCTTCACGGTTTGTGCGATCGGTCCACTCCCCCGCTGGCTGCCTACCTTGCTGCACTATCGATATGGTTGTTTGGCCCCACTTCCTTCGCAGCACGAATTCCTTTTGCTTTAATCGGTATGAGTTTAATGAGCCTTGTAGTTTGGGTGTTAAGAAAAACAAAAGTTCCAACTCTAGATTCTTTTTTCTTGTACTTGGCTATTACTGGGAATGTATCGTTATTTCTTTATTTGAGGCAGTGTAGGTATTATGCGCCGACTATTCTTTTTGTTTCACTGATTATTCTTTTATACGCAACTTGGGATACCCATCGAAAAAAGAATCTCTTATGGATTATTCTCATATTTCCAATTCTATTCTGTGCCAATTACATGACTTGTGTGGCCCTTTTCATTTCGCTTGTGTTCGATTATGTGATTTGGAAGAGAAGGTCTGCCCGTTTTTCGCTGAAGAGAAATCTGCCTACGATCGCGGGATCTCTGGTGTTCTGTCTTCTTATCGCGCTGATCTGGAACCCCTTTAAGACTGGTCTCGGTGCCTATACTCAAATGAATTCCTGGGCTCAGCGTCTCTTGCTTTTTTATTGGAACCTCCGTGATACGGCCGAGTGCCAATTCTGGATAACGGGCTTACTGCTTGCCGGTTTCGCAATAACGCTCTTTCAAAAGGACTTATGGCTTCTACGGGGTGTCGTAGCGTTAATCAGTTTTATTCTTATTGCTACCGTTTTTTCTCCTCAGTTGATTTTAGGAACATCTGTTGCTGATGTGCGTTATCTAGCGGCAATCATACCCCTTGGTTTGGCTCTTTCTGTACGATCTTTTGTTCTTCTTTTTGGAGCCAAACCCCTCTTGGCTCTTTCCTTATGTTTTCCCCTTTTCTGGACAAATCTTATTTCCGGAGCTTTTTTTTGGAATAGGCCTCTTCGGTTTCTGCCTTTGGAGTTTTTTCAAGAACTTCTTGCACCGCCCTCTGATCCCTACGCGGCAGCCTCCAAGTGGATTCGAGGGAATGTTTCTCCACTCTCAACAGTATGGGTTTTGCCGGATTATGCCTGTTATCCATTAATGTTTCATGCGCCCCAGGCCGTTTACGCATGGCAGCTGCGCCCGGAACAAAAAGACGAAGAGCAATTTAAAAACCTGCCCGACATTCATTTTAGGGGTGTTGTTGTGCCGGATTATATTGTGGCTTTTGGTCCGGTTGTCCAACAAGTGCGCCAGTATATTAGTGAGTGGGCAACGCAAGGAGTTCGATATAACGAGGAAGCTCGTCTTTTGACTTTCTGGAAGGACCTTTACCGTCCTGAGCTTTTTTGGAGGACCTTCAAACCAATTGAGAATTTCGATCTCAATACAGAAGCGATTTATATCTTCAAGAAGCAGCCTTAGGTTTAGTCAAAATCGATTTTCTCCAGCCTAAGGATGGCTTGTGAAACAGGTCGTGGTAGTTAGCATAAATCTCTTATGGCCAAGGGTTCCAAGAGTTTCAACTTCTCCGCGGAGGCCTGCATCTTTTTCGCTGTTTTGGGGGCACTTTTTGCGGGCTGGGTGGGCCTAGGCCCATCCAATCAAGAGCTCTTAGCCAACTACGCAAAGTCGAAGGATGTTTGGGATCTCATCGTTACCAATAAAGGTTTCGCCTGGTGGAGTCCCAGCTATCTGGGGGGAGCGCCAACTGCTCCCTTGGCAGGTACGGCTTTGGCAATGTTTTGGCTCGTTCTGGGCGGTCTCTTTACTGATCCGATTATAGGAGGGAAGGTTCTGGGTTTTATTGCCCTCGGAACTTCGGGCCTCTTGATGGCAGCTTTTGTCCGCCGAGTGACTGGCGACAAGAGGGCAGGGTGGATCGCAGCATTCTTGTATGCGCTAGGACCTCAAGCCGCCCTTCGACTCGCAGGGAACGAGCATATGCCAGTCATTTTCTGTATGCCCTATCCACCATTGATTGGGTGGGCGTTACTCGAAATCGCCACCCGCGGATCTGGCAGGGGGATGATTATCTTAGCCATGGCCGTCGCTGCGATGAGCCTCACTTTTAATAAAATCACCGCCGTTTTTGCCCCCGTAGCTCTTGGCCTAGCTGTCTGGCTTCACTTTCGTTTCCAAAATAAGTCGATGCCCCTCATCAAAGGATGTCTTGGGGCAGCCGCCGTCTGGGTGGTATTAGGACTACTCCCCCAGCTTCCAGGCCTCCGCGAGTCCGGGCGCATGACTCTCTTTTCCACCGATCCTCTACTCGGTTGGCAGTCCAGCTTTTCCATTAAAGCTCCGCTTTCTTGGTTCGACCGCGGAGGCCTTCTTCTGTCTGGAATGCCTGGGAACTTTACGGTGGATGAAGGCGGGTTCTATCTCGGGCTGGTTGTTATTATTGCCGCGGCTGTCGCCTTGGAGATTCGTAGGCGAGGGACAGAGTCTTCATTGGATAGTCCCTTAAGAATCTTTCTAGGACTTTTCCTTTTCGTGCACTGGTTCAGCCTCGGTCCGCGCAGTGGTTTGGGTGGAGTGAGCGAGTTTCTGAAATCTGCCCAAGGGATTCAGGACTGGGTTCTGCCGTTTTTCTGGATCAGTGCTCTGGGGCCAATTATCATCCTCGCTCAAATTTGGCCCGCGGGGCGGTGGAAGTGGCCCACATTTGCCCTAGCCCTTAGTATTTATTTGCTGGCACCTGGATTTCGACTTTTCGAACTCATCCCGCTTGCGGGAACCATTCGTGCTCCTTGGTCATTTTGGCAGGTGGGAGGTTCTTTCTGCTTGGCGGCCATTGGAGGAGTAGCCGTGGCGCGGTTTTGCCCATGTAAAACCCGTTTCTGGCTTCCCGCGATGGCTCTCATCTTGGCGGCTCTCGATTTCACTCCCTATTACGCAAAGTTTTTCAAGCCAGGACTGGAGCAGGGGACCTACGAAAACTTTTTTCAGGCGGCTGACTTTCTTCGGACCCAAGATAAACCTGGGTCCATACTACCTCTCTCTGGGAGATATTTTTATATGCGCCTGCCCGAGTTGAGTGGTCGCCCTATTTCCACTGAAGCCTTTCAAGCTTACTTCATGTCCAAGGGGATGAGGGCGGTTCAGGACGCAGGCGGGTCGAACGCAGAGATGATGAAGGTGGCGCTCAGCTTGCAAGGTGTGCGCTACATTTTTATTGATCGCAAAGATGGGGACACGCCTGAGCAGTTGCAGATTGCTTTCAAACAGCAGTATCCGATTGTTTTCGAAAACCAGTTCTTCACGATTCTTGAGAATCCTAACTCACTTGCCCCAGGATTCTTTGCGCGGAACTACGTCACAATTCCGCCCGCAAAGTATGAGTTTGCTTCGGCAGATCTAGGTCTTCTTCGGCTTTATTTTCTACCCGTGGAGGTGTCTGGAGTGGAGATGAACGACCCTGCTTTGGCGGGGTTGATGAACCCCCAGAATGGTGAGGTTGAGTTAACCAATGCCTTTCGGGATCGCGAGGGCCAGCCCTTTCGAATCCTTAATCGCGAGACCTATCAACATGAAGGCCCCAATCTTGTTAAAATATTTCCGCAAGGACAGTCGGGATGGATCATGCTAACGCAGGCTTGGCATCCCGATTGGAAAGTCTTGGTGGATGGAGTGAAGAATGAGGTGAATCGGGTGGCGGTAGCTTTTAGCGGGATTCGAATCGGGGAAGGAGTTCGAGAGGTGAGTTTTGTATTCCTTCCTCCCATCTGGGTTTCGATCTCTCTGTCCTTAGGGCTTCTGGGTTGGGTTATCGTGCTAGGCGGGTGCGGTTATCTTCGCTTTGCCTCCGCCCCTACACGCTGGAAGCAGTGGTGGGATGGAGAAGAGTTGAAGTTTATTGAAGCCACGACTCGCCGACTTGAAAAGCGAGGTGGTTCGGGCCCGCAGAGATCGAATCGAAGTGAAAAGCTGACAAAAGTTCTGGTCATTTTCCCCACCTACAACGAGGTGGAGATGATCCAATCGGCTCTAGATCAACTCCTCGATAAAGCGCCAAGTGTGGAGGTGCTGGTAGTGGACGATGGATCGCCTGATGGCACTGCCGATAAAGTTCGTCAGTATCCAGGGTATGGCAAAAAGGTGCACCTATTAGCTAGGGCAGGAAAAGAGGGTCTGGGCTCTGCTTATCGAGCAGGGTTCAAGTGGGCCTTGGAAAAAGGATACGATGTTGTAGTGGAGATGGACGCTGATCTTTCCCACGATCCTGCAGATGTCCCTAGGCTCCTGGCGGCTTTAAGTGAAGGGGCGGATATGGCAGTGGGGTCGCGTTACTTGAATGGAATACGGATTCTTAATTGGCCGCAAAGCCGTTTATGGATCAGCACCTTTGGGGGTTGGTATGCCCGATGCTTCACTGGACTTCCGATGACCGATCCGACTAGTGGATTCAAGGCCATTCGTAGGAAAGTTCTGGAAAGTCTCAATTGGGAAAAGTTTACTGCCCAGGGTTATGGATTTCAGGTGGAGCTACACTTCTTTACTTGGCAAAGTGGATTTACGATTCAGGAGGTTCCAATTGTGTTTACGGAGCGGCGTCAGGGCAGTTCCAAGATGTCGCCCGAGATCGCAAAAGAGGCAGCGGTTAGAGTCCTACAACTGGGCTTACGGAGGATTTTCCCATGAGCGAAATTAAGTTAAGCCCAGCCCGGTCCGATTGGCGTTGGCCTTTTGATGAAAAAGATCTCCTTCCTGCTGTCTTGTCTTGGGCGGTGGCGCAGGTCGGATACTTTTTAACGACCCAGCCGAATGTAGGTCTACTTGATTCAGGAGAATTTCTCACGGCCTCCGTTCACGTAGGAGTTCCTCATCCGACAGGCTATCCTCTTTGGACAATTGGCTCCCATCTTTTCACTCTGTTCCCAATCGGGAATGGTGCGTGGGAGGTAAATCTCTTCTCCGGTTTCTGTGCGGCAATCGCAACAGGGTTAGTCGGATTAATTTTATGTAATTCCATGCGCTGGGCAGGGGTCAGGGATGGGCTGGCCCAAGTTCTCTCGGTTGGTTGGGCAGTGGCGCTGGCTTTTAGTGTTTCGATGTGGTCCCAGGCGGTCATTGCGGAAGTTTACGGGCTCCATGTTTTAGTGGTTATGTTTTATCTTCTGGTGCTTTACCGCTGGAACCGTGATCCCGCCTGGACAAATGGGCTCGCTTGGTCCGCATTCTTTTTTGCTTTAGGAATGAGTAATCATCACTTAATGATCTCTTTGTCTCCTTTGCCGGTAATTGTTTTGATTCTGCGGCGGCGAGATCTCTTGGCGGAGGGCTTACTTTACCTGTCTATAGCCGCAGCACTGGTCTACTGGGGTTTCGGAAGTATTTCTGGAGAGCAACCCACGTGGCATGCTTCGATTCGGTTCGTTTACTGCGTAGGAACGGCTTTGGTGATTTGGTTGGTAGTGAAGAGACGTTTGGTTCACTGGCGGACTGGTTGCTTGGTTTTACTCGGGGTTGCGGTTGGTCTTTCTCCTTACGCCTATATGCCTCTTTCTTCGAGCACGAATCCCCCAATGAATTGGGGTTTCACAAGCACGAAAGAGGGATTTTTTTATTCCATTAATCGCAGCCAATACTCTGGTAAATTATCGGACCAGCTTCTTAAGACCGTCGGGAAGGGGATGGGGGCCACACCGCTGGAGCTTCTTAATCCTCCTGTGTCTGCTCCAGGTACACCTGTTCCACCAAGTTTCATGGAGAATCTGGGGAAATTCTCTCAACTTTACTGGCGCAAGATTGTGCAGAATTTCACTCCATTGGCTATCTTGGCCTTGGTGGCCGCGATGGCGTTTTTAGGCGGCCTGCCACCTCCGATCCGAGCATGGATCCAGGTCACCGCTTTAGGGTTTCTTTTGGCTGGTTTTCTTCAACCTGCATTTGATCAGGCAGGAGCGGACGAGGCCTCATGGCTATTACAGATGCCTTATTTGGGGTACTCGCACGCGTTTTTCGTCCTACTGGCTGGTCTTGGTTCTGGTTTAGCCTTGGAGAGGGGGATTAAGAGGCCGAGTTGGGCGGTAGGGGTAGCCTCGATTTTCGCGCTTGGATTGGGTGGGTTTAGTTTTAGGCAAAACCTTACCTTTTGCAGTCAACGAGATCACTGGTTTGGTTGGATGTACGGGCGCGACATGCTTTCTGATTTACCCAAAGACAGTTTCGTTTTCGGGGGGACGGATCCAGGGCGGTTTGTGCCTACCTATATGATCTTATCGGAAAGCTTCGAACCAAAGAGGTTTAAGAGGGATAAGAGTTTTGATCGACGAGATCTCTATATTATTACGCAGAACGCTTTGGCGGATGCTTTTTACAATCAATACATTCGCAATCACTACTCGACGGAGCGTCCAAGTGCGAGGAGCTGGGTAGATAAGTGGTTGGGGCGCGATAAACATTTCCCAACTGCGCCCTTAGTCCTGCCAAGGCAAGAGGACATCATGGAAATCTATCAGGCAGCTATCGAGCGACGGCAGAAAGATGCAACGGCGCCTGATCCGAATGCGGATCCTACCGTTTTAAATTCAATGGTGGGGGAGTGGATTTGGCAGCGAAATAAAGATCAGCGGGCTTTCTTTGTGGAGGAGAGTTTTCCTATGGAGTGGTCGTATCCCAACGCGGTGCCCCATGGGCTTTGCTATGAGATCAAAAAGGACCCTGTGGCAAAATTAACTCCTGAGATGGTGAAGGTGGATATGCAGTACTGGCGGGAGTACATCGATCATCTAGTGAAGACTACTGGTTTTGAGGATGACATTGATGCTCAGCGTTCTTTTTCCAAGCTGCGGAATACCGGCGGCAATATTTATAAGTGGAGAAAAATGCCTGAAGCCGCGGAGCAGGCTTACCGGCAGGCTCTTGAGTTATGGCCTGGGAATACGGAGACACTGAATAACTTCACCGATCTCTTAGTGTCTCAGGGTCGGGCGGGAGATTTGCGAGATTTATTGGCTAAGGCGGCAAAAGAGGATCCAAACAATGGAATGCTGACAATGCTCCTATCCAATTGTGACCGTCGTATACAGTTGAGGAGCGAAATAGCGAAATTGGAAGATCAGCGTTCGACGAATTCAAAGGACGTCGCTTTGTATCAGCAGTTGCTTGCTAAGCTCTCGGAAGAGGGAAATTTACCAAAGGCGGATGCCTTAATTCGGGAGGGTACCACCCTCTTTCCGACTAATCTGGATGTGATGCGGGATGCGGTTAATTATTTCGCCATGCAAAACAGGGTACCGCAGGCATTGGAATATGGGCGGAAGTTAGAAAGGCTTGCTCCTGAAGATGCCGAGGTAAAGTTGGGTTTAGCTAAGTTTTCCTTGGTTATGGGAAAGCGGGTGGAGTTTTATCAACTACTGAAAGATGCGATTCGACTTGGCGGTCTTCCGATGCGCGAAAAGGCGGCAAATGAACCACTTTTCGAGCGGATAAATTCCGAGCCTGATTTTCAATCCGCGCTTCGTCCTCCCAATCACAAATAGTGTGATTCCAATCTAGCTTTAAATCGCTCCAGAGCAGTGCCTCAAGGTCTTGTCGTCTATTTCTTTGTGGCCGACGCAGGAGCTGGAGGGGTGGCGGATTCATCGGGGATAGCGAGAAGGCCGGACTCGGACCAAGTGGAAGTCATCGATGAAAGTTCTTTGCGTTTAACCGCTACCTCTTCCTCAGCGATTGGACTGGCACTATTGCCCCAATCAGACCGTATATATGTGAGGACTGCGGCAATTTGACCGTCTTTAAGTTCGATAGGAGCCCCTGTGCCCCATGCAGGCATGTTATTATTGTAAACAGCCCCCCTTACGTGAATTACTCCGGCTATTCCTTTGTGCAGAATCGAAATAAGGCGACTCTTAGATCCGACCACCCATTCAGATTGAGCAAGTGGCGGATAAACCCCAGCTTGACCGAGGCCAGTGGCTTGATGGCATTGGGCGCAGTTCGCACTGTAGAGGCGCTTTCCAATTACCTTAGGATCCGGCGGGGCAACCGGTCCTGTGCTGACCGGACCCCAAGTGACTTGGCTTGGGTCATAAATATCCCCGCGAAACCCACCACTATATGCAAAAAGATATCCACCCGCCCAAAAGGCTAGAATGACACCAAAACCTATGAGCCACCCTGGAATGGGGGCGTGACGCTCTGCCGGAAGGTCCGATTGAGGGTTTGATTCGGGGTTTATCATTTTGCGATTACTTTAATGGAGCCTCGGGTAAAGCGTAGCTTAAATTCAGGGACTGCAAATAAGCCACCAAAGATTTTGCTGAGTAGCTGGGTATGGTTTGTTTCCAGTTGATCTGGGGTAAAGGCAGGGCGTCGTTTTCAGTTTTGGGTCCGGCAATGCGCTTCTCAAATAGCCAAGGATGAGGAGGGCAGGTCGAGGCAGGCTTGCGTTTTCGAGGATCGTAAAGATGCATCATGAGTTCTGCAGGATCTTTAATTCGCTCTCCAATATTCGATAAATCGGGTCCGATCCTAGCGAATCCAACTAAGGCAGGTTCTCTAAAAAGATAATCTCGAGGAACCGAACGTCGTTGGCCCCATCCTCGGGTTAAGTCAGAAGATCCAATAGGTCCTCGAACGGAAAGACTATGACACTCGATACAGCCTTCTGAGGCGAAGACGCGCGCGCCAGTTTGGGCAAGCCCTGAAGGCACAGGCGGCTCTGTATAATTTGTTTCCTCGTTCAAGACAGGCTGGAGACGCCCGACTTGGACATAGCCAATGCCGACTTGGCCGATCCAGGCAAAAAGTAGAGCTAGGAAGACAAGAATAAGAGCACGAGTAGATTTCATGATGTGCTAGGAATAAATCTCCTGTAGGGTGTCGGGGTTGTCGACGATGGAAATAGGAAAGACTGCTGTTGGAGCGGTTTTCGGAAAAAGCTTTAGAACGGTTGAAAAGAAAAGAGCAGAGAAGGCGATCTGCCCAACCAGCCAGAGGGCTTGCCCTACTATGGCTGTACAGAGAAAGGGTCGTAGGTAACTGCTGATAGTTGAGAGGGGGACCCCTGGGTCGCTCCAGGCCAAACCTTGAAAAATACCAGCAAGAGCGTAAGAGGACGCGGTTATCGCTAGACCTATTGTCGTACACCAAAAATGCCAGGTGAGGGCTGGATGGCTGGGCCATCCCACATTTCGAGAAGCAGGCAGAAGGGCGTAGATCGATCCGGTGAGTACGCAACCGAGAAATCCGAGGCAGAGAAGCGTTTGTGTGGCGCTAGATACCATGGTGAAGGCAGTGGTTTGTCGGACTCCAGGAAAAGACAGAAAGGCGAGCCAAGCATAGGCTGAGACATAAGCCCAGGCTCCTACAGACAGAAAACGTAGCGCTACGTTGCGCCGTATTTCGTCCATCTTTCCCTCAAGAAGTGGCCTTAACAAAACACCGTTTCCTAACACAGCGACAAAAAATAAAAGAGTAGCAATAACCCCAGCACTTTGCATCCATGCGGGCACAGGTCCATCGCTGGCGAGGGAGTTGCTCAGCCAACCGCCCAGAGTAAAGGTGGCGATCCATGCGAGAAGTCCTAATGGCAGACTACTGACTGCTCGCCCAGTTAGACTTGGCATTAATTGGAAAAGGAATACGAGAGCCAAAGGGGTTAACCAGAGGTGGTTAAAAAACGAGTGCCAGACGAGCTGAGTAATAATTTGGACTGACCCAGGGGCCACACTCTGCCGGAGAATAATTTCCGCAGTTCCGAGGCCAAGAGGAAAAGCTAAAAGAGCTCCCAAGAGATAAAAACGAGGCAGGAGGGGGCCACTCTTCCATGTGCCCCCTAGCCCTCGGCTAATTCCTATGCCAAGAATTAAAAAAGATACAAAGAAGACAGCGGTTACCGAGCGGGAGTAGGGAAGTGAGAGAAGGCCCGTACTGCCTTGCCATAGAATCTGGGTAAAACCGATGAGCACAGCCAGATGCCAAAGAAGAGCCCCTACAATGAGGAAGCGACCATGGCGGAAAGGAATCCCCGAAATTCGTGGAGCAAGAATTAAGAGAACTCCAAGCAGACCCGCTCCTATCCAGCCGTAGGTCAAGAGGAAGGTGGAGGCGGGAACGAGTCGGCCGTAGCTGAAAAAGGAGATTGGCAGTAGTCGAGAGAGAAGAGGAATGAGGAGTTTAATGGTGGAGATAATCTGAAAGCCGCCTGCAAGCAGGGACCAAATGATAGAGCCGCCAAGAAGAACAAGGGAGGCGCTCGAAGCTTTGGAATTAGTAGCAGAAGAGGATGTCATGGTTTTTTCGTAGGTGGTGGAACAGAGAGGGTTGGTGCAGGAGATGCTTTGGGTAAAGAATTAGTTGAAGGCTGTGCGCCAAGACTTTTCGGTTGGGCATTGGTTGAGGATGTAGCGACAACGTTGGGAACCTCTGCGATAGGTAGTTCGGGGTAAAGGGGCGCCCCCGCCGCAGAAATAGCGGAGGGTTGGATGGTGGTAATGGCGTAGGCAGGATGAGGAGGGTTTTGTCGCAGGGTGGCGAGGGAAAGTTGCATCGCCTTTTCAATAGGAATATGTGCGACACCCTTATCCTTTTCGATCCAGCCGAAGGTGGTGACTAGCTTTTGTTGCTCCTCCTGTGCCTTTTTGAGTTTTTCGATCCTGATCTTTGCGGCTGATTCGGTGACGGTACTCGGGGTTACGCCAAAGGGACGGAGCATAAAAGTTATGCTGGCGAGCGCGAGAAAACCGATGGCCAGCCAAAGCCCAGGAAGATAGGGACGGCGCCGTTGGCTCAAGGAGGTGGAGGATTCGCTCACAACCAGTTTGTTACCGCCAAGCTATCGCGAAGGCGGGGGTCGCGAGGTGGGAAGATCGAACCACGGGAAAGGAGCCAAATGAAGGTGTGGGCGAGGATGCCCAGAACGCCAACGAGGGCGAGTAGGTCGAGAAGGTGGGGCTGGAATCCGGTGGTGGCAGCCGTGAGGCCAGCATGGCGCGACTGTTGTAGTTGTAGGTTAGGCATAACGATCCAGTAGATGTCGACGCAGTGCATGAAAACGACCCAAACAGCGATTGAGCACAAACGCCATGTGGTGCGTTTCGCGGGTTGGGTGAGAAGGAGCAAGAAGGGAATAAAGAAGTGGCCCACGACAAGAAAGACCGAGAACCAGAACCAAGTCCCAGTGTTGCGATAGACAAAGAACCAAGTTTCCTCAGGGATGTTGGCGTACCACTGGAGAAAATATTGGCTGAAGGAGATGTAACCCCAGAAAGTAGTAAAAGCAAAAAGGAGCATGCCCATAATGTGATTGTGCTCCACGGTGAAGAGTCCTTTGAGGTGGCCGGTGCGAACCAAGCCGTTGGTGGCGAGAATTAAAATCGCCATGGAGGACTGTGCGCAACCGGCAAAGAGGTATACGCCCCACATGGTTGAGTACCAGTGGTGGTCTAAGGCCATGAGCCAATCGAAGCCAGCAAAGGTCAGGCAGAGAACAAAGAGCGGGATAAACCCATAGGCGGTGTGGCGGAGACGGAGTGTGATGCGAGGATCACCGTCTTCATCTTGCCTCATCGACAGGCCGCGATAGAGCAGGCCAGCCAAGGAGAAAAACAGAAGATAGAACGCACAGCGGATATAGAAAAAGGGCTCATTGAGAAATGGTCGTTTCCAAGCAAGTAAGGGGTCGTGGGAAACGTCGGCGGTCATCCACTCCCAGAGTTCACGGGCGAAAAGAAAAGCGATAGGGACAAAGAGAAGTAAGAGGACGGGAAAACAGGAGGCAATCGATTCTAAGATTCTCCGCATCAGAACTGACCAGTCGGCGTCGAGGGCGTGATGGAGTAGTGTCCAGAAAAGCCCTCCTGCACAAATTGTAAAACCAACCGAAAAGGCAAATAGATACGAGAAGGCCAATTGGAGGGGATTACTGGTGAGTCCCCAAATAAAAGCGGAGAGCAGTCCGATAATTCCTACGGTGGGAAAAAGGACAGGGAGAATGCCTAGTTTTTCGATCCTAAGTTTTTCAGCCATGGGCAGAGGAGAAGAGGATGGGTGGCTCATGGTTTTGCGGCAGTAGTGGTGGCCGACTCTGGTGGGAGGAGGTTGCTTGGGGCATTTTGGGAAAGTTGCAGAGCTCGGATGTAGGCAACAATGGCCCAGCGATCTTTGACCTCAATATGGTGGTAGGGTCCCATTTGTCCTTTTCCGTGAGTGATGGTGTTAAATATTTCCCCATCGGCCATAGTACGGTATTTGTCTGCGTGATAGCTGGCGGCACCAACCAGTCCGTACTGGGAGGTGATGCCGTTACCTGCGCCAGCGGCACCGTGGCAGACTTGGCAGTTAATCTGGTACCGTTCTTGGCCGCGGGCCAAAAGTTTCTGGTCGACGGTTACAGGAATCCCTGTTCCCCACATCGATCCCATTTTGCCAGTGATAAGATAAGGTTGGTCGGTCTGGATATGGAAAGGAATGCTGCCGTAAGGAGGGACACGATCGGCGCGTCCCTCGGGCAGGAAGGGCGAAGGGGTCTGAGATTTATATTTCGGTTGGCGATCCATATCGGGAAAGATTTCAATTGGAGTATTCTTAGTGAAGTCACCCCTAAATCCGGCGATGGCCACGACGGCAAGGGCGAGCGAGCCAAAAACGGCGAGAAAGATGCGAATAAAACCCTTCATGAGAAAACCTCAGAGTTAGGACGAGCTGGATGCGGAGTGGTTTCGGGATCTTGAAAAATCTCTGAGATATGAGTTCCGCCGATTTCCTGAAGGAACTTTCTTGAGGTTTCGTTGGAGAATTGAGGATCGGCTGTTTCGAGAACGATAAAGAATCCGTCGTCGGTCACACGCTGGAATCGATCCCAGTTAAAAACGGGATGATGAAAGCGTGGTAAAAGTGTGAGGAGCAGAAGACCAAGCACCGTGCCGAAAGCTGTCAGGAGGATGGTCAGCTCAAAGAAAATAGGTAAAGAAGCCTCCAGCGAGAAATAGGGTTTACCTTGAGTGATGAGGGGATAGTTGACGGCGGATGTGTAGTAGATGAGGGCGAAGGCTGTCCCAAGCCCGATGAAGCCACCGATTAAGGAAAAGAGGGATACCCGAGAGCGTTTGAAGCCCATGGCGTGATCCATGCCGTGAACCGGGAAAGGCGAATAGACATCCCAGCGGCGGAAGCCGAGGGCTTGAACTTTTTTAGCAGCGTGGAGAAGGGATGCGGCAGTGGGAAATTCTGCCCCAAGGCCGTGAAGAGATTTCTCGGATCGGTTCATGCATGCACCTCGGTGGTAGTAGCGTGAGAAATAGAGGAGTCCCGCTCGGAGTGGGAGTCTGGAGTGTGAGGATCAGCCTCTGGGGTAATGTTTTTGACTTCAAAAATATTGATCATTGGCAGAAATCGCACGAAAAGCAGAAAGAGGAAAACAAAAAGTCCGATGGTGCCAATAAAAAGAGTGATATCCACCCAAGTAGGCGAAAAGTAGCCCCAGGAGGATGGGAGAAAGTCCCGATGAATTGAGGTGACGATGATAACAAAGCGTTCGAACCACATTCCGGTGTTGGGGAACATAACGATGGCGAGGACGACCCAAGGATTTTGCCTGCAGTATTTAAACCAAAAGAGTTGGGGTGCGGCGACGTTGCAGGTAATCATTGCCCAGTAGGCCCACCAGTACGGACCGAAAGCGCGATTGGTGAAGGCGTAGATTTCGAAGGGGTTACCGCTGTACCAAGCAATGAAGAATTCCATGGCGTAAGCGTATCCCACCAGAGAACCGGTCAGCAAAATGATCTTACACATATTATCGATGTGCTTATCGGTGACGAGATCATGGAGGCCATAGATTTCGCGAAAGGGAATTAGGAGGGTGAGCACCATGGCGAATCCCCCGAAGATGGCTCCAGCGACAAAGTACGGGGGGAAGATGGTGGTGTGCCAGCCTGGGACAATAGAAGTGGCGAAATCAAAGGAAACGACGCTGTGCACGGATAGAACGAGCGGAGTAGAAATTCCCGCTAAAATGAGGTAGGCCTTTTCGTAGTGAGTCCAGTGGCGGTTCGATCCACGCCAACCCATGGCGAGGAGTCCATAGGCCATTTGGCGGAAACGGGTTTTTGCGCGATCACGAAGCGAGGCAAGGTCGGGAATTAAGCCGAGGTACCAAAAGATTAGTGAGACAGTGAAGTAAGTGGAAACGGCAAAAACGTCCCAGAGCAGCGGACTACGAAAGTTTTGCCAGATGGCGTTGGCGTTAGGAACGGGCGCGAGGAACCAAGCCATCCATACTCGACCGACGTGGAAGGCAGGAAAGATGCCTGCGCAGATGACCGCAAAAATTGTCATGGCCTCGGCAGAGCGATTGACGGAGGTTCGCCAATTTTGACGAGTCAGGAAAAGGATTGCAGAAATCAGAGTGCCGGCATGGCCGATTCCAATCCAGAAAACGAAGTTGGTAATATCCCAAGCCCAACAAACAGGAACGTTTAAACCCCAAACTCCCACCCCTGTAGAGACTAAATAGGTAAGCATGAGTGGGGTAAGGCATGCTACTGCTCCAAAAAAGATGGTCAGTATCCACCACCACATTGGGGCAGGTTTTTCGACGATCCGACAAATGTGGTCGGTAATCCAGGCAAGCGGGCGCTGATTTGAAACGAGTGGTTTTCGTTCGAGGTAGGCGGAGGCGTTAGCGAACGCGGCTTGGGCGGAAGAGTTGTCGGCTCTCATGAGTGGCCCGCTTTCCCGCCTGATTGGCCATTAGGTTCTGCGGGGTGACCATTTTCTTGTTCACGGGACTCGGTGTGACCATGGGAAGGGATATAGTGCATTTTCGCTCCGGGCATAGCGGGATTGGGGTTACGAATGCGCCCGAGATAGGTCAAACGGGGACCGACATTAAGATAATCGAGAAGAGAATAGTTCTGCGGAAGGGAGCGAAGTTTTCCGACTTCGTCTTTCTCATTTTTCAGATCTCCGAAGACAATGGCATCGGCAGGGCAGGCCTGTTGGCAGGCGGTCTGGAGAGTTCCGCTTGGAATCCCGAGATCAGCGGAATCACGTGCACGAACGCGTGCGCCAATTTTCGCTTCTTCGATCCGTTGGACGCAGAAGGTGCACTTTTCCATGACCCCGCGCATACGTACGGTGACGTTGGGGTTTTTCTGGAGCTTAATGGTTTCTTCGGTTCCCTTAGGCGCCAGAGGTCCTAGGTAAAGTTTATCCAAAGACCGTTGGTTGTAGTCGAAAAAGTTAAATCGGCGGACCTTGTAAGGGCAGTTATTGGCGCAGTAGCGCGTGCCGATACAGCGATTATAGGCCATGACATTAAGACCTTCTTCGTTATGGACGGTGGCGTTGACGGGGCAGACTGTTTCACAAGGAGCGTTTTCGCACTGCATACAGGCGACGGGTTGTGAGACAGATTCAGGTTCCTCGGGTTCGCCCGTGTAGTAGCGATCCACGCGTATCCAGTGCATTTCACGACCTTTGATCACTTGGTCTTTCCCGACGACGGGAATATTGTTTTCGGCGGTGCAAGCAGTGACACATGCGTTACAACCTGTGCAGGTGGCTAGGTCGATGACCATAGCCCACTGGTGGTCACCGGTGAGTTTGGGATTTTTATAGAAGCTCTGGTTGGGCGGAATGTGGCCATCCATGCCGACCTTTTTCACCCAGTCAGGTTTTGCTTGGTATTCGGCGAGGGAGGCTTCGCGAACGAGGTCCCGTCCTTCCATGGCTTGGTGTTCTTGGGTGATAGCGAGCTCGCGGGTGCGGCCGGTGGGCTTGAGTTGCAGGCCTTGGGCGAGGTAGTCAGTGCCCGAGGTGCGAAGGTGATAGGCGTTGAAACCTGAACCTTTGGCTACTGGCCCGAGATTTTCTTGACCGTAACCGACGGGAAGGCTGACCGCAAAATTGACGTGGCCCGGTGCGATTAGGATAGGCGCTTCTAATGAACGGCCTGCGATGGTTGTTTGGACAACATCCGCGATGAGAATTCCTTTACTGAGTTCATTTTTGAAGCCCAGAGAATCGGCGGTTTCTTTCGAAATCAAAATGGCATTATCCCAGGTGAGCTTAGTCATGGGATCGGGCCACTCTTGCATCCACCCGTTATTGGCGTAACGACCATCGTCGACCGCGCCGGAGTGAGTGAAGACCGCTTCGAGGGAATGGATATCGTCAGCAGGGGCTACCTCGATAGAAGAAAGAAGAGTGGCGATTGAGCTGGCGTTGGCGCTGCGAGGGGAAGTGATTGTAATGGATGGCACAAATCCTTCGCGAACAAAGTCCTGCCAAGCTTGTTCGAGTTTTTCGCCCGTAAAGTTGGTGCGAGTGGCGAACGTTTCGCGGATCATAGACGGTCCGACCGGTTTTGATTGGGCGGTGAGTGACGTTAGGAATTCCAATTGGCTCTGGCCGGCCCAGAGGGGCTGGATGGTCGGCTGAATCGAAAGGTAGGAACCGTCGGCGGCTAAGGTGTCGCCCCATGATTCGAGGTAGTGGGTTCCAGGGATGAACCAATTGGCGCGGGCGGAGGTTGCGTTGAAGAAGGGAGAGAGATGAATCGTGTTGGGAATGGAAGATTGAAGTGAGGCCCAGTCTAAATCTGCGGGGGCGTTGTAAACGGGATCACCTCCTAGCAAGACGAGCGTACGAATGGTGCCGCTTCTGATTTTATCCGCTAAAGAGGCGAGGTTGGTGGAAGGGGCGCTGAGTTGAGGTTGAACAAGTAGAGTTGTGCCGATAGCTCCGAGAGCGGAGTTAAGAGCAAGGCCGAGCGCTTGAATGGCGACGGGTTGGCGACGTCCGACAAGAATAAGTGAATTTTGTCCGTGGGTCACGAGATCGGCGGCGCATTCGCGGATCCAAGCGGGGTCGATACCTTTTGGAAGAGAGAGATCGGGCGCTTGCTGCAAAAGAGTGTTAAGGTCGGGAGTTGAGCGGAGGCTACGAATCTGGCGAGCGAGCTCGAGCAAGAATGCGCCCGCAGCGCTGGCGCGAAGGCGTAGCCGATGGTCGGCCATTGTGCCGGTGAGGGAAAATCTGGGTTCCGCCACATAGAGACGATTCATTTTATCATCAGGATTTCGCGTTCGTCGGCCACTGGCGAAGCCGCGAGTATCGGGAATATCTCCCTCGTCGGATCCTAAGAAGTCGCAATCGAGGGAGAGGATAGTCGATGCAACGGCAAGCTGAGGGCGGAAATCGGTGTTTGGTCCAAAGGCCAAGGAGGAAGCAGCGAGGTCCCGCCCTGAGTTGAGGGGGTCATAGACGGCCCAAGTGGCTTGGGGGAATTGACGAAGAAGGTCATTACGCAGGCGCTCGCGACTTGGAGATAAGGTTTCTTCTGCAAGAATCGCGAGAGAGGCGCCCGAAGTGCTACTAGCTTCAGCGCGAATACGGGTTACTTCTGCGGCCAAATCTTCTGTTGTGGCTTTTTTGTTGGCGCGAGTGAAAAAGCGTCGTCGGGCTGGATCATAAAGATCGAGAATGGATGCTTGGGCGTGATTATCGGTCGCTCCTTGGCTTATGGGATGGAGAGGGTTCCCTTCCATTTTGACGGGGCGTCCATCGAAAGTAGTGGCGAGAAGAGGAATTGACCCACGGCGCCGCGGTTGGGCCGTGGCAAAAGACATCTTCTTGCCTACAACTACCCATTCGGGAGTTTGGGTGAAGGGAACGAGGTGGGCTTCTGGGCGACGGCAACCAGAAAGGCTGAGACCAGCCAGAGCCAAGGAGGCCCCCATTAACCGTAAAAAGGTTCGACGAGAAAGGGGATCATTTTCCCACTCTGCTGCGCCTTTCGGAAATTCACGGTGAAGCCACTCTTCGAAATCAGGGGTACGGGCATACTCCCCAAGGCTGCGCCAGTAAGTGCGGCCGGTGGTGGTGGGGGAGGGATGTTGGAGAATGCGTTTCATGGGAAAACTAGCGATGGCACCCGCTACAGCTAACGGGCGGTTTCACATTCCATTCTTTTACAAATTTTTCCCCGAGCTCACGTTGGGTGGTAGTTGCGGGAGGTATCCAATCAAGATTGGTCACCTGGTCGAGTGGGCGTAGATAATTTTCGGGGGCACGATGGCACTCTAAACACCATCCCATGCTTTGGGGTTTAGCATGGTAGACGACCTCCATGTGGTTGACCTTGCCGTGGCACGCAACACAGCTAACGCCGCGATTCACGTGAACGGCGTGGTTGAAGTAAACGTAGTCAGGGGCTTTGTGGATCCGAACCCAAGGAACAGGATTTCCACTTTTCCATGATTCTCGGACTGCCGCTAATTTGGGACTGAGGGCTTTAATTTGAGTGTGGCAATTCATGCAGGTTTGGGTGCTCGGAACATTGGAGTGGGAGGATTTTTCCACTCCGGTGTGGCAATAGCGACAGTCCATTCCAAGTTGATTGACGTGAAGGGAGTGGTCGAAGGCGACGGGCTGAGTGGGTTGGTAGCCAACGCGGGTGTATTTTGGGGTAAAATAGTAGGCCATCCCCGAAACGACGCTGGCGACGACCACGGTCAGACACACCAGAATTTTAATAGGCAACCAGTTAGTGTAGCGGGGGAAAATATTGGCCATGGATTCCTAGGAAAAAAATAAATTAAACTGCGCTACCAGTCGCATGAATGTGATGGGGTAAGACACATCTCTAAAATGGGGTCTTTAAGAGGCTTCATCAAGTACCCATTAGAAGTATTAAGGGCAACCCGCCTTGTATTAGATTTCTTAACACTGCTTTTCTCCTCCCAGAACTAAGTGCCGTATAAAGGTCGGGAGGGTGCGCGGATATCTTTTTGGCGGAAGGAGTTGAAATCTTGTGAAACTATTGGAGACTCCACTTATGACACGAGCTTCTTCTTTGCGGGGCCTAGCCTTTCTGTCCGCTTTCGTTTTGTCTTTAGCGAGCGCCGAGGCCGAGATTCGTGAGACGAGTGTTTGGTGGTTACCCCGTAACGTAAACATGTTCGGGCACGATGTGGACTTTCTTTTTTATGTCATCCTCTTTCTGACCGGGGTTGCTTTTATCGGGGTATTTTTTGCGATGATCCTCTTTCTGATTAAGTACCGCTACCGCCCAGGAGTCGCCGCAATTCACACTCACGGGAATAATGCCTTGGAGGTGGTTTGGACTACGATTCCGGCCTTTATCTTTTTGGCTTTGGCTATTTATGGGAACGAGCAGTGGAGCAAAATGCGCCGCCAGACTCCCCCCGCGAATGCCCTGCCCGTAGCAGTGGTAGGAGAGCAGTTCGGTTGGAATGTTCGTTATCCTGGACCCGACGGCAAATTAGCAAAAATGGTTGCAGCCAAAATTTCCAAGGAGAATCCTTTCGGGGTGGATGTGGCTGATCCCGCAGGATTGGATGATTTCACCACCTACAACGATCTGGTTTTTCCTGTTGGTCGACCTGTTCGCCTTTATCTAAGCTCCAAAGACGTGATTCATGCCTTTTACGTTCCTGAGTTTCGTTTGTATCAGGATATGGTCCCAGGCCGAGTCTACGACTTTGTTTGGCTGAAGGCGGAGGCAACAGGAAATTTTCAGTTGGCTTGTAACCAGCTTTGCGGCCAAGGCCACTACAAAATGTTCGGTAAACTATCGGTCGTGCCTGAGATCGACTACGAAACTTGGGCTAAAAGCAAAACCCCCCCGCCTGTGACAATGACGGGGCGCTAAGGAGAAAAATAAAAGCATGAGCACAACAACCTTGAACCACTCGATCGAATCCCACGGCCACGAGCATGTAGAGGTGACGGGCTGGAGGAAATATATCTGGTCTTTGGACCACAAGATCATCGGATTGCAGTATCTTTTTACTGCACTTGGTTTTCTTTTCGTCGGCGGCGGGCTGGCTCTCCTGCTGCGATGGCAGTTGGCCTTTCCCTCCACGCAGGTCATGGCTAACGGGGATGTGGGTAATCCTCTTTCTTTACCCTTTATCAACCCGCAATTTTACAACTCACTCTTCACGATGCACGCAACGGTCATGGTGTTTCTGGTGGTGATGCCCTTATTGATTGGGGCCTTTGGCAACTACTTGATTCCTTTGAAAATCGGGGCAGGGGATATGGCGTTTCCGTTGATCAACGAATTGTCCTACTGGGTCTACGTGTTCTCAGGGGTCGTGCTTCTAGGGAGCTTCTTTGTCGCGGGCGGATCTGCGGCTGGTGGGTGGACATCCTACGCCCCTTTGAGCTCGGTTTCTGCCTACAACGGAACACAGATTGGGCAAAGTCTTTGGTGTGTGGGTATTTTCCTTAATGGGCTGGCCTCGATTATGGGGGCTTTCAACTATATCACCACGATTGTGAATATGAGGGCTCCTGGAATGGGTTTTTTCCGGATGCCTCTTGCGGTTTGGTCTTTATTTATTACTGCCTTCTTGCTTCTGCTGGCTGTGCCGGTCCTCTCGGCAGCGGCCGCTATGCTCTTTTTGGATTTGAATGCGGGCACGAGCTTTTTCAATCCAGCCAATGGGGGTCAGCCCCTTCTGTGGCAGCACCTTTTCTGGTTTTTCGGTCACCCTGAAGTCTATATTATGATTTTGCCTGCCATGGGAATGGTCAGTGATATTTTGAGTATTTTTTCGCGAAAGCCCGTCTTTGGTTATCGGGCGATGGTTTACGCGATGGTGGCGATTGGTTTCCTCGGTTTTATTGTCTGGGGCCACCATATGTTTGTCTCTGGAATGAATCTTGTGCTTTCGGCTGCATTCGGTGTCTCGACCATGGTGATAGCGGTGCCTTCGGCGATTAAGACCTTTAATTGGCTGGGCACTCTTTGGGGTGGTTCGATCCGCTTCACAACCGCGATGCTCAACTCTTTAGCCTTTGTTCTGATGTTCGTCATTGGTGGGCTATCAGGAATTTTCATGGCTTCCACCCCAGTTGATATCTTTGTGCATCACACTTACTTTATTGTAGCCCACATTCACTATGTTCTCTTTGGTGGAAGTATTTTCGGTATCTTTGCCGGAATTTACACTTGGTACCCGAAAATGTTTGGTAGGATGCTGGACGAAAACCTTGGGAAAATTCATTTCGGCCTGACTTTTGCTTTTTATAATCTTTGTTTTTTCCCGATGCACAACGTCGGACTGGGCGGCATGATGCGTCGGATCGCCGATCCAACAGCCTATGAACATCTGCGAGCTCTCCAGCCAATCAACCAGTTTATCACCTTAGCAGCAATCGGTTTGGGATTTTCCCAGCTTCTATTTCTGTGGAACTTTTTCAGGAGCCTGCGCCATGGTAAGCCTGCTGGAAAGAATCCGTGGAATGCGACAACCCTTGAGTGGACCGTGGCTTCGCCTCCAGGGCACGGAAACTTTGAGGTTACTCCTCGTGTCTATCGGGGAGCCTATGATTACAGTGTTCCGGGAGCTCGTCGTGATTTCATAATGCAAAACGAACCTGAGCCCAGTGAATCATCAGAAAGCAAGGTTGTGGAGCGGAAACCGGTTACGGCGGGATGAGATCACTTCAGAGACCCGCTCTCGTTTTCCGGGCCGCGTGTTTTCTTGTCGGCTCCATCTTGTTTCTCATCACTCTTGGTGGGCAGGTGACCACCAAGGTCGCTGGCATGGCAGTGCCTGATTGGCCCGGCACATTCGGACACAATATGCTAATTTATCCATGGTCGAGCATGACCGCTTCTACCATGGTCTTTCTTGAGCATTCCCACCGGCTTGTCGCGAGTGGCGTGGGCTTGATCACCTTGGGCGTAACGATTTGGGTGTGGCTGACGCAACCTGCGGGTTGGGCGCGGCGTTTTGCGATGGGGGCATTAGTCTTGGTTATCCTTCAGGGTATTCTCGGAGGACAAAGAGTGATTCAGGTCTCTTGGGTTCTAGGGCTTTTGCACGGATGCCTCGCACAACTTTACCTATTGGTGGCGGGGAGTTTAGCGTTGGTTCTTTCTCGGTTTTGGGAAAATCCACGAATTGGGGATGATCATGCGACCGTGCGCACGCGTTGGATTTGGATTCTTTCAGGTTTCGTTTTTTTACAAACGATTCTGGGTGCCTTTATGAGGCACGATGGTCCCGGATTTCTGGCAGTCCCTGATTTTCCCAAGGTTTACGGGGAGTGGCTTCCAGCTTTTTGGGAGGGGGCCACTTTGCAGAAGATTAATGAGTACAGGGCGATTGAGCTGCAGTGGCCCGCCACCACCTCCAGTCTTATCCTCTGGCAGATTCTCCATCGGTCATTGGGAATCCTCACAGCGGGCGGAATCTTTCTTTGTGCTTTTTTAACGATTCGGGCTACGTCGACTCCTACTTGGTGGCGTCATGGGATGGTGGGTTGGTCGTTTCTGGCTTTGGCCCAAATTGTTCTTGGGGTATCGGTGATTTGGACGGGTCGGTTGCCAGAGCTCGCGACTCTGCATGTTCTGCTTGGTGCGACACTAATTCTGACAGGCTGGCTCCTGGGTTTGGCTTCTTGGCGCTCCACTCAATTGATTTCCATACGCTCTGGGTCGAGGGCGCCAATGCTGCACAGTAGTATAATGGAGGAGGTATGAGACCTGCTGAAGATGCTCTTCGGATATCGGGCCGTATGAGTATTGCGGGATTCCGTAGTTGGCTGCAGGACTGGTCAGAACTAGCTAAGGCGCGTTTGAGTCTACTTGTCCTCTTAACGACCCTGGTTGGGCTGTACTGTGGAGCGGGAGGGGTGCTGGAGCCTTGGCGGACTTTTTTCACACTGCTCGGCACCTCATTGGTAGCCGCGGGGGCGGCGACCCTGAATGAGTGGATTGAGAGAGATTTAGATTCAAAGATGACGAGAACAGCTCAGCGTCCTCTTCCTGCAGGGCGAATCCGGCCTGATGAAGCGCTCTTAGGTGGGGCTGGTATGGCGGGGTTGGGGCTGGCGACTCTTTACTTCGGGGTGCATCCTCCTGCGGCTCTGTTAGCCGCTCTGACGTTAGCTTTGTACCTCTTTGTCTACACCCCGATGAAGAGGTGGACGGCGTTTAACACCTTGGTCGGGGCGATTCCTGGGGCGATTCCTCCTTTAATTGGTTTTGCGGCAGGCCGCGGTAGGATTGAAGCGGAAGGTTGGGCCCTTTTTTCTATTTTATTTTTGTGGCAGATTCCGCATTTTATGGCGATCTCCTGGCGTCATCGCGAGGACTATCGGAAGGCGGGTTTTCGAATGCTGCCATGTTCGGATGAGAAGGGGAGAATTACGGGACTAGTCGCATTGATTTACTGTTTAGCTTTGCTGGTGGCATCGATCTGGCCTGTAGCTCTGCAGGCTGCTGGCTGGATTTATGCAGGAGGCGCAATTCTCTTGGGGCTTGGATACACTTTCTTAGCGGGTGCCTTTGCTTGGAGACCAAGCATGGCTTCGGCACGAAAGCTTTTTTTAGGTTCTATTCTTTATCTCCCCATCCTGCTTATTTTACTTGTGGCGGATCGGAAATGAACATGATGCCGAATCAAAAATCGAATGTTCGGTTGCTTCTTATTCTCATCGCTTCCTCTCTCGTTATGACCGCCTTATGGATTTATTTCATCATCGCCAAAGAGCCGCTTCGACCCTAAATCGATAGGAAATATGAGCAGTACCACAATTGCCGCTCCAGGCTATTCCTCTGGTCCTGTGAGGGCGCCCCGCTTTACCTTACCTAAGTTCGGCATGTTGGTTTTTCTAGCCTCGGAGGCCATGCTTTTTGCTGGTCTGATCGGTGGCTACATCGTGCTGCGCATTGCGCAGGGACCAGGAAGTTGGCCACCTCCCGGAGCACCCACGATCGGGGTTTCCATACCGCCCTCTTTTCTTAACTGGGTGATGATCGCCAACACCGTGTTTCTTCTGTCGAGCAGTGTGACTTATCACTGGGGTGAAAGCAGGATGCGAAAAGGGGGTAGCGGTCTTCTTGGCTACGGCTTGACTGCATTTCTTGGGGTGATTTTCTTGGGGGTTCAGGCTTGGGAGTGGCTTCACCTAAAAGAGGAGGGGATGTGGTTTAATTCCTTTGGAACGTACGGTTCCTGTTTCTTTGCTATGACAGGATTTCACGGTCTCCACGTTTTGCTTGGGCTCTTAGCCATTCTCCTAGCAGTGGGTCGTGCCGGCTTAAGGCAGATGAAGATATTCTCGGGGCAAACCCCAAATCCTTCTCATACTTTCGAGGAGCTAACTGGCTACTACTGGCACTTCGTTGATGTGATTTGGGTTTTCCTCTACTCGATTTTGTACGTTTTGTAGACCGTATCAGTTTCCCGTGAGAGACAATCCTCTCAAATGGACTTACTTGAGAAAGGCGACGAGAGCTTCGCCTAATTCGTCGGAGTTAGGGCAATGAACTGGCTCCCCTCGGACAGGAACCAAGAGATGACCCATACCATAAGCGGGTCCATTGAGAACGCAGGCATCGGTCTGGCAGTCACGAATCTGCTTTCGGGCAATGGTCATTAGGTCTTCCAGAGTTCCGTCGGCCTCCCATTTCCATCCAATAATTTTGGCATGAGGTGCCATCCTGCGGAGGATTGGCAAAATTCTTGGTCCTGGGGTCAATTCGAGATGGATTTTTGAAAGGGAGCCTGACCATTTGTGGTGGTTCAACTCTTGACCATCGGGCCCATAGGCTTTTTCTAACTGATAATCGGGCAGGGCGGCGGGAAGGAGGATGGAGTCATAAATAGAGAGGTCGTTTCCCGAGATTAGATTCTCAAGATCCTTGACCGTACGAAAACGGGCTGAAGGCGTGAGTTTTTCAGGTAGGGGGTAGGAGATGTCTTCGCCAAACCAAAGGGTCGTCTTGAAAGAATTTCTTTGGAGGATTTGTGCGATGGTGGCACCAGTGTGCCCGCTGGATCGGTTGGTAATGACCCTAGCCTCATCGAGGGTCGAAGAAGCAGGTCCAGCGATGAGGAGTAGTTTCACTTGAGTAGAGTACGCTAAACCGACCGCGGGCAAAACATCGGGCTTGCTCTTGGTGCAAGGAACGCCGAAACCGATAGGTGCAATATGAGTTATCTTGGCTTTCACCTTGCCTTCAATCTTCCACTGCTTCTTGCTCTTTTCTTTCTTTCTGGAAAGGGATTTTGGCCGGGCGAGATGGTTTTGGTCATGGTAGGGGTACTGGGGATTGTCGTGGCTTTCACCTCGCCGTGGGATAATTGGGCGGTGGCGAAGGGAATATGGGATTTCCCCCCCGAGCGGGTGCGCTTTCGCATTGGTCGATTGCCGGTGGAGGAGTACGCCTTTTTTGTAATTCAGTCAGTGGAGGTGATGCTCTTGAGTTGGATATTTCTGCGCTGGATGGCTCCTCCTCAATCGGCGCCTCCTCTCCGATGGATTGGAGATCCGCAAGTGATACGGCAATTATGCTTTCTTCTGGTGATCTGGGTGGGATTCGGGGTTGCGCTGAAGGAGTGGCCTCGTCGGGAGAGGCGTATTCACTACGCATGGCATCTTTTCTTTTGGTTTATTCCAGTAGTTCTGATTCAGTGGATTGTGGCAGGGCAGATGCTTTTGGCCTACGCTTGGCACGTTTTTCTGCCGACTTTCTTGATTGGAAGTTATCTGTGTTTGGCGGACTGGTACGCCATTGGGCAGGGGATTTGGTATTTTGATGAGAAGCAGATTACCGGCAAGAAGATCGGTGGAGTGATGCCTTGGGAAGAGGCGGCGTTTTTCTATATTACGAGTCTCTTGGTGGCGCAAACCTTTCTCATTCTTCTACCTGCTCAGTTCCGATAAACTGGTCGAAACAACTCAGAATTAGCTCAGAGTAGCTCCCGAGCGTAGTAACAAAATTACTCCCCTTGAGGGTGTTAGGAATTTGGCTCGTTACCTGGGATCCACTTAATATTGCAACCTAGGCTTGGAATCTGGGGGGTGGGAGCTGGAAGACCCGAAATAACCGCCTCTAGGGCTGCTCGTAAATCGGAACCGGTGATGGGAGTCTCGCTTTTTGGGCGACTGGAATCGAATTGGCCCGCGTAAACCAATTTTCCAGCTGCGTCGACTAAGAAAAAGTCAGGAGTGCAGGCCGCGTGCCAGGCATGAGCCACTTGCTGAGTGGCGTCGACAAGGTAGGGGAATTTCCACCCGGCGGATTGAGCAAAGGCGGGCATGTGTTCAGGAGAATCGTCAGGGTGCGATTGGGAATCATTGGAGTTAATCGCAACAAAATTTACTCCGCGACCAAGAAATTCAGTAGCCAAAGCACCTAAGGCGCTGCGCAGGTGAATGACGTAGGGGCAGTGGTTGCACGCAAAAACCACTAGCAGAGGCTTCCCAACAGCTATTTGAGCCATTGACCAAGTTTTGCCGTGCGCATCGGGCAGGGAGAAGTCTGGGGCTACTGATCCAAGACGAAGGCGCTGGGTGGATTCGGTGCGTGCCATAGGGTTACTTAATTACGGTTTCTTTGTTGCTTTCACGATCTTTCGTCATGCTGCCCGTGCGGTGGGAAGCTACAATGTTTAACCAGTCAGCCATAATGGTTAATGTCTCCTTGAGCTCAAGAGTCTCGGTCAAGTCGATGGCATCAGTAATGCCTTCGGTTTCGCCATCGGCAGATTCCTCAAGGGTCGGCTTCTTTTTCTTGGGATCTTTGTCCGAAAGGATCACTCCTTTTTTATCGTCGATGATGAATCGAGCACGAGGTTCGGAAGTCTTGCGAATGGCCTCCTCCATCTTTTTTCTGTCCTCATTTCGCAGATCTTCCACCTTCTTTTCCTCAAGGCGGGTGACTTCATTTAACGAGATGGAACCCGCCTGAATACGCGCGCGAACCTTTTCGATGTCTGTCTCCAGAAAAGTCATGTCCTTGTCTGCCGCTAAGCGCTCCTTGGACTTTTCAATCAGCATGACACGCAGTGCTGGATCGAACATAAGTGAGGAGAAGCGACTCGGCCCGATCTCATCCCAGGGAAGTGCGTTAGGAAGATCGGCCTCTCCAATCTTCATGTAATCCAAAGGGGAAGGAATCGAGATATCAGGAACTACACCACGATTTTGGGTGGAGTGTCCGTTGGGAAGATAAAACTTCTGAATGGTCAGTTTGACCGCTCCCGCTTGGGGTATGGTTTTATCCGGTTTTTGTTGGAGGAACTTTCCAAGTTCGACGACCGCCTGAACCGTTCCTTTCCCGTGAGTACTTTTTTCTCCAACGATAAGAGCGCGGCCATAATTTTGCAGAGCTCCCGCTGCGATTTCCGAGGCAGAGGCACTCCGCCGTCCAGTAAGAACGAGGAGCGGACCTCGGTAGGTTTCTCCCGCATTATCATCGGTTCGCTGGATAACGGTGCCCTTGCCATCGCGCACCTGGACTACTGGACCCTTATCAATGAAAAGCCCTGTCATAGTAACCGCCTCATCAAGAAGTCCGCCCCCGTTTTTGCGCAAATCCAGAATCACTCCATCGACCTTGGCCTGATTTAGTTTTTTCAGGAGAACTTCAACATCTTGGGAGGTGGAGCGCGGCGTGGCACCATTTCCGCTCGCGGATGAATCCGTCCCGCCTACTTCCCCGTAAAAACTCGGGAGATCGATGACTCCTATTCTCCATGCGTCTGGGAGTACTTCTGGAACGGTGGCTAAGGTCTGTGAGCTCGGGGTTACATCCTCGGTTTTCTTTCCGAAACGGTCCCGTAACTCGTTCAGCCAGTTTCCCGAAGGAGGGGATGGGGCGGTAGGAGGTGTCGCGACGATTGCGCTGGTTTGGACTGGTTTCTCGGTTTTAGACACATCGTAAACCGCGGCGGTAGCTTGCTGGGCTGCTAATTTCACTTCGTCGCGGGTAATCTGGATTTCCCTTTGTTCTCCAGCACTGCTACCAGCGGGGACGACTTGAAGTCGAACGACGGTTTTCTTGGGGCCACGAATTTTCTTCACCGCATTACGGAGCTTCATGTCGACGATGTCGTCAAAAGCTCCTTCGCCTTGGGCTACCCCGATAATTTTGTCTCCGACTTTGAGTCGGGCATCAAGATCAGCAGGCCCCCCAGGAACGAGCTCCTTAATCACGCAGTAGCCATCTTCGGAAGCGAGAACGGCGCCAATCCCGCAAAGAGCGAGTTTGATTCCAATGGAGAAATCCTCAAGAGAGGATGCGCTCATGTAGCTGGAGTGGGGGTCGTAGAGTGAAGCCAAGGCGGTAAGATAAAGCTGGGTGATTTCCTCGCTATCGTACTCATCGAGGTTTTTAACAAGGCGATCATAGCGCTTGGTTACGGTGGTTAGAGGAGCTTCTTCCGGCTTCTTTTTCTCTTTGGCGATTTTCGATTGAGGAGCAAGTTTCTCTCTAAGGACATCGAACTTGAGACGCCGTTCCCAAAGCTCGTCTGCGGCGATCTGGTCGGCAGGCCACCCCACTTTTGTTCGATCAATCTCATAGCTTTGGGCAGTGGTGAAATCAAAAGGCAGGAGAAGTCGTTTTTTGATCCAGGCCAAGCGTTCGCGAACGCGATCATTAAAAGTTGCGAAGATAATAAAGGCAGGGGTGATGTCACCTCGCTGCGTCAATTGGGAAAGTTGGGTGGCATAGGTGTTTTGGAGTTCTTGCAGGTCGGTCTGCAGAAAGAAGGCGTGATTATAGTCGAGCGACTCCATGTACCCTTTGATCCAGTCCTTGGCTTTTTCCTCGGTTAGAGCTTTTCCGGCAAAGTGGTGATCCTGCAACAACTTCTGCACAAGAATAGCGGTAGCTTGGGAGCTGGGTGTTGGACGGAGGGATTCTGCGTGACCAGAGCAGATTCCAAATATCAAGATTAGAGTCAGCAGGAGATACGGCTTTGGCGAAGACAACCTAAACATCGTTCCAAGATAACCGATTTGAGCCGAAAAGCATCCTCTCCAGAAAATATATTAGATATCTCTTGTGAAGATGTAAAAATAGAAAGACTAATGAACTTAAAATCCTAACTACTAGCATCTTAAGTCGTTATTTGTGTGTGTGTGTGGGGGGGTAATGGCACTGAGGACGGCTTTGGCGTGGCGACGAGAAACGGGAACGGTAGAATTATCGCGCAAGGTCAAAGTTAAACTAGCCGATGAGGGGCGAGACCACCCAGTGATTTGAGCTCTTGATACCCACTGGCTGCGAGAGGCTTGGATGAAAGAATTTTTGGGAAGCCTTCGCAGGATAGCTCTTAGGGTTGAACGCAGGATTCCTTTGCCATTGATTAAGTAGAGAAAAGCATAGTTCCCATTCGATTTGATTTGATGAATCTCATCCGCTGGAATGAGCACCTTTTTTCCGGCTACTTCCGCGACGAACTTAGGTACGGGCCGCATGTTTTTAGGGTTTGTTAGTTGTCTTTGTGCGCGAATGAGGGCTTGATGAAGCCGATCTTCCGCGACTGGCTTGAGGAGGTAATCGGCAAAATCGAGATCGAATGCAGTGGCGGCATGCTCGGCGTGGGCGGTGACGGCGATGACCGCACCAGGAAAGAAGCGTCCTTGAAGTAGATGAAAGCCCATTTCCTGGCCGAGGGAGAGGTCGAGAAAAAGTAGATCGGGCATGCTTTTATTGATGAAGGCAGTAGCCTCATCGAGGTTGGCTGCCTCTCCGCATATTTGAACATGAGGGAAGCTAAGGAGGACATCACGAAGGTCCTGACGACAGAGAGGTTCGTCATCAACTATGTAGGCTCGCAAGGATTTCATTTCAGGCTTTAATTAATGGAATTTGCAATTCGGCAGTAACCGTTCCGGGGGGATCCTCGCGGAGAGTGAGATTCGCTTCTTCTCCGAAGAGCAGGGTTAGGTGCTGGCGGACGAGCATGAGCCCGCCAGAGTTTTTTGTTGAGTTTGTCGAAGAAAACTTACCAGGCTGGGAAATTTGGATCACTAGGTTATTTTCGTTTTTGAGTATAGCGGAGGCATGGACATTAAGTTTACCTCTTGCGTCTCGAGTTCCGTGCTTCACGGCGTTTTCTATGAGGGTGTGAATGCTCATAGGAGGCACAGGAATATTTACGGTATTTCGGGGAAAACTTAGTTTTGTGAAAATTGCCGAGCCGCGCATCTTTTCCAAGGCGATAAAATCACGGCAAAGAGAGATTTCATCCTTCAGCGGAACCAGCCGGCTGGCTTGGGAGTCGACGGCAGTTCGTAGAAAACGGGCGAGGTGACCAGTGAATTCCCTAGCGCTGGCGGGATCGCGACGGATGAGTGCTCTTAGGCCAGTAAGGCAATTAAAAAGAAGGTGAGGGTTAAAGCGAGAGCGGAGTGAGGCGATCTCAATCTGGGCAATTTCAGCGGTCGCTTCGGCCTTTTTCATCTTTTCTTGCAACCGGAGGCAGTGGAGCAATCCGGTGGCTTGGAGTGGCTCCCCACCAGGTGAGAACTGGGTGATGACCCAGTGGGAAAGGTAAGAGGGTTGTGAGGGGTTGGCGGAGGTGACCTTAATCTGCCCAGCTGGGCTTCCTCTCTGGAAAAGGGAAACCCCTAAAGAAAGATTCTCGGCAATGGTCTTGCTCTGAATTTTTGCTCCGGTAATGGAGTCCCAGGACCAGAATGTGGAATCGAGTGAATCCATGACGAGCTGATCTTTTTGGGCGCTGGCACGAAGGGTGTCGGCGGCTAGGCCGAGCGGGAGCATGGTTAGGCAGACCATGGTCAGCATGGTTATTTGCATGGTGAGTGGTTCTTTAATAGTTGCAAACACCGAGGAAGTGGCATGGGAGTGTTTCGCGATTAGGCATAGGTCAAATGTCTGCTGCGGTTCCAAGCTGAAGAAAAGAAAAGATAAAAGCAGGCAAAAGAGAGTCGCCCCCTTGAGTCCGGTTGACCAGACGCCCCAGATAAATATAGGGATGAGAATAATACAAAGGGCGCTGGAGAGGTCGGTCTGGGTTTGAATTATCCATATCGTGATTGCCACAACCAAGGCATGGGCAATGAGTCGAAGGCCAGTGTGGCCGAGCCAAGGAAATTTTAAGTAATCCCGCCAGACCAGGATCAATGGAGTGACGAGAATTATCCCGCTGGCATTTCCCAGGGCATAGATGAGAACCTCGGAAAAAAAGGTGTTGGATGGGACGACGCCGTTATAGCGTAAAAGGGTCTGGGCGAGTAGGGCGCTAGTTAGGGTCGGAATCCAAGGGGCGGCGAGGAGGAAAACTACAATATCCCTTTGCGTGGAGATCCAATCGTGAAATCCGCGGACCCCTTTGCGTAAAATAAGCCATGCGAGGAATGTTTCAGCGGCGTTGGCTAATGGTAAAAGTAGGGCGGTGCTAGTGGGAACAACGCCCCAAAAGAAAAATTGAGAGGGGAGCAGACCCAGATAAACACCCAGAAGCATCCAGGGTCCCCCTAGTAAAACAGCAGCGAGAGCGGCTCCTGATGCGGGCCAGAGTGGGGCGGACCATACGGGGTAGAGATTATGAATAAATAGCGAAATATAAGCCAAAGCCATTTGACTAAAGGCTGTCAAGAGCACCCCCTTGAGGACATTGGCTGCTTGATCATTTTGAGGAGGGAGTTTGTTCATATCAAATAATTGAATTTGAATATTTATGAAAACTAATAAAAATAGCGCTTAAATGACAGGCGAAAATCCCGTTTGTCACACTTTTCATGCCATTAATCCCAAAAAGCTTTTGCTTCAAGCGATAAAACAATAAAAACTAGTTTGTGATAGGTGGTGTTTCATCTTTACGCTTGCGGGGGGTAGCCCTAGAGGATCGTGAGTCGATTCGATATATTTTGAGAAATATCCTCGCGGAGCCCCTCAACTGTGAATTGGAATATTCGTCGTGCTACAAAAACATCAAAGAGCTTGAAGGGAAGCCTGATATTTTTTTCTTCTCGGTCCAACTGGTGCCTTATGGTGAGTTGATCCAGTATAAGCACGAGGGGGCTAAGTCGATTGTTTTTGGGGAATCTTTTAACGCAACATCGGTACTCTGGTGGAGAAAGAGAGGGGCAGATGGACTAATGGATTTGCGAGATGGTCCTGAGACTTGGCGGGAGTGCTTTGCCCAAGTGTTAAACGGAAGAAGTGCGGCCACTCCTTCGGCCGAGGATGCGATTCTTAATTCGGATCCAGAGGTGGGATTGCAGGCGCTGACGCGTCGGGAGATGGAGGTGGCGCAGTACTTGGTCTTGGGGCGCTCGGCAGAGCAGGCCGCGAAAACATTTGGAACTTCGGTAGGCACGATTAAAAATCAGCGTAAATCAGTTTACCGAAAATTGGGCATTGTTCGTGCGACCCAACTACCTTGGGCTATGGGAAATGGAATTCCCCACGTAACGTCCAACGGAGAAAGGGTGCACAAGCTTCATGCGGAGGCACCTGGCGTTCCGTACCTTTCTCCTGATGGGGACTAGGAGAAGCAAGTGAAGTTCAACTTCTTCGAAAAAGGAATAAACACGGGAGCTGGGGTTGTAGTCTTTGGGAACAGCTTTGTTTTTTGGACAAACCTCGTTCTCAATCTTTCTTTCGTCCTGCCTCGTTAAAGCCTCGTTTGGGGCCGGGGAGTCGGCTTCTCTTTATTTTCTAAAGCCCTTAGATTGCTTGAAGAAGATGCTGGCAAACCCGCTTGGCTTCGAAGTGTTCCTCTGCCATTTGACGAGCTGCTTGTGCATGGTGTGAATACTCTTGGGTTACTCGGGCAATGGCTTCGGCGGCTTCGGCAAGATCGGTAAAGGAGAGTGCCCCATGACCTGAGGGGAGGTGCTTTGTCCAACCTGTTTCTTGTACGACCACCGGCCTTCCCAAGGCTAAGTAGCAGGCACTACGACAACTAAACCAGCCAGTTTTTCCTTGGACGTAGCCGTGCTTAGCGACACTCCATTCGGCGAATGAATTTTGCAGAAACTTCCTGTAAGTAAGGTGGTCGGGAACGACCTCTTGGGGTTCAATAAGTTCCCACCCGATCTGGCGAAGATGGTCGGCTGGACGTTGGGCATCAACCCCGAGCCCCATGGCTAACTTGAATCGGGCTGGGGACTTTTTTGGGAGGTCGTAGAACTTTTTAAATTCGATATCCTTTTGACCATAGGGGCATCCTTCCCAGGTTTTTGGTGGGTAGCTGGACCAGTTCATTACCGTAGTCCAAGGGGCGCGGGGTGGGGCGGGGGTAACCGGCCAATGGTCGAGGGCAATGGGCTGAACCGTGGGTCGCCAAGTGATGCCATCCAGAGGAACTGGGCAATCGGGCTGGCCAACGGATAGGCCGAAGGTGAAGTGGCTATGGTGATCACGTAGGCGACCGGCATACTGGGGATTGGAGCCATCGAGGAGGCCGACCTGGCAGAACATCGGATCCCCATCGATAAACATTTTGTGCCCGACCCGTAGATCATAATCGCGAAGCCAGCCAGCGCTGGAGACGTTAACAAGAAGATCGCCATGCCGAAGCCACTCGCGGGCAACGGTTTCGCCTGCACCATAAAACTTTCCATCGGCCCCGTTGCGGTAAACCCAGGAATCAGCTGCATCGAAATCGGTGAAGATTTTCTGGAGAGATTGAAGAGCAAAAGAGCAGTCGGCAGTGATGGTGCCCGCGACAGGGTCGTAGGGCCATGCTCCTGAATCTTCGAGATAGAGAACTTCATGACCTAAGCTACGAAATCCTAGGAGGTACTGGAGGTAGTCCCAAATGACTCCACCGAAGGGGTACTGGCCGACCAGACCTGTAATAATAATCCGCATGAAGTGGAGTGTAGTTGGAAACAGCAAAGGGTGAAGGAGATTAGGGTCGAGGTTGGTTTTGCTTGCTCATTCGATGGGTTTTTCGGTCCAGCCTGTTGATTGAAAATCGACATATGTTGTCGGTCTATGCACAGGTAACTTTGTTGTGGGTTGAGATCGGGGGTGGAGTAGGGAAAAATAGGAGGATGGCTGAAGGGACAACTCCCATGATTAGGCAGTACCAAGGACTGCGGGCGCAGATTCCTAAAGATACTCTGCTCTTTTTTCGGTTAGGAGATTTCTATGAGATGTTTTTCGAAGATGCGCAAGAGGGGGCGCGTTTATTGAATCTGACCCTGACGAAGAGAAATGGAATTCCGATGTGCGGCCTGCCTTTTCATGCGGCGGAAGGATATGTGACCAAGCTGCTGGCTGCGGGCAAAAAGGTGGCGCTATGTGATCAGGTTGGCGAGGTGCGCACAGGGCAGATGGTGGAGAGAGCGATCACTCGCATCCTCAGCCCTGGATGTGCGGTAGGGGTCGAACTGGCCGAGCCTAAAATGCCACGTTGGCTCGCGGCAGTTCGAAGGGGAGATGGTAAAAAAACGAAGTGGGGATTCGCCTTGCTGGATGCGACGACGGGAGATTTTCGGTTAGCAGAGCTCGACGACGAAGCCACTTGTCGCGAGGAAATACGAAGAACAAATCCTGCAGAGATTTTGATTACGGAGGAGGAGAAGGAAATCGATGGATGGGTGGAGAGAAGCACAACCGTAACTAGGGTGTCGGAGTGGACTTTAGAGGAAGAGGCGGGAAGAACCCTAATTTGTGATCATTTTAAAGTACAAAGCCTCGATGGCTTCGGTTGTGGTGGGATGCGTTCTGCGGTGGGTGCAGCAGGCGGGTTGGTACGTTATTTGACCGAGACACTGAAGGGGATGGCGAGACATCTGCAAGCACCGAAGCCTTTCCGGTCCGAGGAGTGCCTACGTCTTGATGCGGCCACTCAGAGAAACTTAGAGTTACTCTCATCGGCCTCGACAGGGGCGGACACAAGTGTCATTCGGGCGATCGATCAGACAATTACTGCGATGGGAGGACGCGAACTGAGGGGATGGCTTGTGCGACCGTTGCGCAATCTTGAGGAGATTGAGGGGCGTCACGAAGCGGTCGCGGGGTTTTTAGATGATGCGGGGGCTTTAGATGATTTCCGGGAAAGTCTTAAGGAAGTTCGAGATTTGTCTCGGCTGGTGGGACGGTTGGCAGGGGGGGCAGGAAGTGCACGCGATTTGGTGGTCTTACGGCTTACGTTAGAGGCCTTACCTGGTCTCCAGCAAATGGCGGCGAAGATACGAGGAAAAAAGATTCAGGAGTTGAATCGGGAGGTGGATTTGGAAATTGAGCTAGCGGCGGAACTAGCGCGGGGCGTAGCGGATGAGCCTCCAGCGCTGACCCGAGAGGGTGGAATGATTCGGGATGGATATGATGCGGAGTTGGATGGCTATCGAGAAGCGATGCGAGAAGGGCGAGGTTGGATTGCTGATCTGCAAGCGAAAGAGATTGAGCGGACAGGGATCAAGAGTTTAAAGATACGTTTTAATCAGGTATCGGGATATGGGATTGAAATCACCAAAACGAATTTGGATCAAGTGCCAGCGGAGTATGAAAGAAAGCAGACTCTCGCTCAGGCGGAGCGCTTTGTGACGAAAGAGCTTAAGGACACTGAGGTAAAGATTCTAGGCGCAGAGGAGAAGGCGATTGCTAGGGAGATAATTCTGTTTGGTAAGCTGAGGGATCGGGTTGTAGCTCGATTGTCATTTTTGCAGAAAACTGCCAGTGCAATCGGATCTCTTGATGCTTTAGCAGGAATGGCGTCGGCGGCTCGTCGCTGGGGCTATGTGCGTCCGACGATGCGGCGGGATGGGCGAATTCAGATTCGAGGGGGTCGGCATCCTGTGGTGGAGCAGATTTTAGCGGGTGGGGCGGAAACCTTTGTGCCGAACGATCTTTTTCTGGGGAATGAGCATGGGACGTTGATCGTTTTGACCGGACCGAACATGGCTGGAAAAAGTACGTACTTACGGCAAGCGGCCTTGATCTGTCTTTTGGCCCAGATGGGTTCTTTTGTTCCTGCGATGTCGGCTGAGTTACCGGTTTTAGATCGGATCTTTACGAGGATCGGAGCGGGAGATGATCTGGCGCGAGGCCAAAGTACCTTTCTGGTGGAGATGAATGAAACGGCGATGATATTACATAATGCCACAGACGAGAGTTTAGTGATTTTGGATGAGATCGGTAGGGGGACGAGCACCTTGGATGGTTTAAGTATTGCTTGGGCGGTGGGGGAGCACCTTCACGATGAAGTAAAGGCAAAGACTCTTTTCGCGACCCACTATCACGAGCTAACCGAGTTGGCCTTGACCCGGGGCGGGGTTAAAAACTACCGAGTGGCAGTTCGGGAGGAAAAAGACCGCGTTGTTTTTCTTCGGCAGATTATTGAAGGAGGGGCGGATCGGAGTTACGGAATTCAAGTAGCACGATTAGCGGGCTTGCCTGTGGAGGTTTTAGATCGAGCGACGGAGATATTGAAAGGCTTAGACGAAGGGGAGACCGATGCTACGGGAAAGCCTGCTAGAATTAAACCTAAGGCTGTGCCTGGTGGTAACGATGCGAAGGGACAACTAGATCTTTTTGGGGGAGGAGCGGCAAAGAAGGCAAAGAGGACGAAGCTTTAGAGGTTTAAGAGGGGCTCTTGTTTGGTTACCATCCTTCTGCGTGAAAAGTCTTAAGAAGGTTTTAATCCTATCGGCAAGTGCGGGGACGGGACATGTCCGAGCCGCGTCAGCGATTGAGAAGATATGTCGAGCTACCCCAGGGATTGGTGAAGTGGCCAATGTGGATGCGTTGGCTTTTACGAACAAACTGTTCCGCGACTTCTACTCGAAGCTCTACTTGGCTTTAGTGAAAGATGCACCGACTTTGCTGGGTTGGTGGTATGCGAAGAGCGACGAGCCTTGGAAAACTGACAAGATGCGGATTCTCCTGGATCGTTTGAATACCCGCCCTTTGGTTCGTTTGCTGGCGAAGATGCAGCCAGATATCACCATCTGCACTCACTTCATGCCTGCGGAGATTATTTCACATCTAATCACCACAAAAGCGATTCAGGCCAAGCTTTCGATTGTGGTGACCGATTTTGATTTTCATGCGATGTGGTTGTCGCGCGCTTTTCATCGGTACTTTGTGGCTCTGGACGAGACGAAGGCGTATCTAACCACTTTGGGTCTGCCCGCGGAACGGATTACGGTAAGCGGAATTCCGGTGGACCCAGAATTTGGGCGGAATACGGATCAACCAAGTTTGCGCAGAAAGCTGGGCTTAGCTTTGGATCGCCCTGTTATTCTGGTTACGGCTGGAGCCTTGGGCGTCAATCCCGCCGAAGCGGTAGTCAAATCCTTGCGGCAGTCATCGCAGCGAGCGCAGGTGGTAGTAATTTGCGGAAAGAATCCTGAGGCGAAGGAGCGGGTCGAGCAGGAGCTAGCTCGAGGGAATGGCTCCAAGGTGGATTTCAAGGTGATGGGTTATGTGGATGAGATGCCTTCTTGGATGGGGGCGGCAGATCTCCTGGTGAGCAAGCCAGGGGGGATGACTTCTGCGGAGGCGATGGCCTCGAGCTTGCCGATGGTTATTTATGATCCAATTCCTGGTCAGGAGGAGAGAAATAGTGATCAGCTTTTAGAGAAAGGGGTTGCGATTAAATGTAATGAAATCTCCATCCTTGGATATAAAGTAGGCCAACTCTTGGGGGATGCTGGACGATTGGAGCAGATGCGAAAAGCGGCCCGAAAGATGGGTTGTCCTCACGCAGCGGAAGTGGTTGTGAAAACCCTCCTGGCCGACTCGGGGAGTGATCCGATCCAGGTAAACTCTGATCAGCAAGAGGAGATGGCGGAAAGTGTTCGAAAAAGATGAAGTCGGCTACTGGGGATGGTTCTTTTCTTTGGGGGGTGTCCTCCTGTCCTTATCAGCACGAGGGCGGGTACAACGAGGAGGGCCAACCGCAGAATAATTGGGCAGCATGGGAGAACGCGGGAAAGGTGGAGCGCTCGGGGCGGGCGGCTGATTTCTGGAATCGGTATGAAGAGGACTTTGATCGAGCAGAGATGATGGGTCTGACCGCGTACCGTCTGGGGTTAGATTGGACGCGAATTCAGCCAAAAGGGCTTGGAACAGAATTAGACGCAAGCGTCTTGGATCGCTATGCGGAGATGATAGGTGCTTTGAGAGCGCGGAAAATGGAACCGCTGATTACTCTCTTTCATTTCACAACCCCAGCATGGTTAGGCAACGATCCATGGTTGGATGAGACAACTCCCGAAATCTTTGCAAGGTTTGCGCGCCTGATGTTGGAGGCGCTGAATCGACGTTTGGTCGATAAAGGTGTGGCACCACCCCGTTGGTTTATCACACTGAACGAGCCGAACATGTTGGCGGCATGTACTTATAACGTCGGAGCATTTCCGGCAGGGCGACGGGCATGGTGGGCGGCGGCTCTTTGCGCATTGCAAACCATGTTGGAGGCGCATGTGAGAGTTCGCCGTGAAGTTCACTCTCTTTACGCTGAGAATTCTGACTGGGGTCTGCCCAAGCTTACTTTTAATAACTTTGCCAGTGATCTTTACTGGATGGATAAAATGTTGCTGGATGTTTTGGAGGGGGCCCGCCAGACGCACGGTAGGGAGCCGATCATTACTTTTCTCAACGACCGATATCGTGAATTTACTCGTGCCTATCGGGCAATGGATTTTCCTCACCATGGTTTATTCTCTGAGGGAGTAGGGGAGTTGATTAAGCAAGTTCAACATGGATTGAGCCGACGTTTTCTCCACGAAAGCACCTTTTCTCGATTGGTGAGTTTAGTTCGGGAGCAGAGGGAGGATCGGGTGGTGGACTATATTTCCTTTGATTATTACGACCCTTTTGTGGGAAATGCGGTTCGTATGCCGACCTTGTCCGACTTAAAGCTAGGGCGGGTCGGTCTGCGGGAATGGTTAACCCAGAGTCTGACGACCAAGTGGTGGGATTGGAAGGCGTTGCCGCGTGGCTTGCGTTTCTTTGTTGAGCGCTACGCCGCGGAATATCCGGGTCTCCCTATCGTGATTGCGGAGAACGGAATGGCGGAGCGGCGCTGTACGGGTGAGGCGTCATGTGATTTGCGGGGAGATGAGCAGAATCGGAGTTATTTTCTGAAGCAACATGTCGGTGAGGTGATTAAGTTAAAACGGGAAGGTTTACCATTAGTGGGATATTTTCACTGGTCGCTAACGGATAATTACGAATGGGGAACGTACGCCCCTCGTTTTGGTTTATTTGGAATTGATTTTAAATCCAAGGGTTTGGAGCGAGTCCCTCGAGATGAAGGGGGAGATATTCCTTGGGAAGCTTATGCGGCATTAATAGCGAACGCGGGTTTTTCTGGGCAGGAATCGTCCGTCTTAAATTAAGCGCGTTTTTTCTCGTATAAAATAAATAAACTGCTGAAGTTTTTCATGGAAAATTCTTTTGGCTCAGGCAGTAAGATCCAAAACCTTTTAGAACAGGCCTATAAAGAGTATCAGAGTGTCGATGAGGGGACGGTGGCCAGCTATATTCCTGAGTTGAGTAGGGCTAATCCTGATCACTTTGGGATCTGCGTGGCGACGGTTGAGGGGAAGACCTTTGAAGTTGGCGATTGTGATCAAGAGTTTACCATGCAATCGATTTCCAAAATCTTGGTTTATGCTTTGGCTCTATCGTTGCATGCTGAAAAAGAGGTCTCTCTTCACGTCGGGGTGGAGCCAAGCGGCGATGCTTTTAATTCGATTCAGTTGGACAAGAAAAATCGGGCCTTCAACCCAATGGTCAATGCGGGGGCAATTACGACGACAGCTTTTGTTCATGGGGCGACTTTTGAGAGTCGGTGGGCTAAGATTCTCGACACTTTGAGTGCGGCGGCGGGGCGAACTCTGCGGATGGACGAGAAGGTCTATCAATCCGAAAGCAAAACTGGGCATCGGAATCGTGCTCTGACTTGGCTTGTGACTAACTTCAACCAAATTGAGGCCACAAATAACCTTGAAGCCCTTGAGTTGTATTTTATGCAGTGTTCGATTCTGGTTACGGCGAGAGATTTAGCGGTGATGGGGGCGACCCTCGCGAACATGGGAACAAATCCGTTTACAGGACAGAGCGTATTCGATGTGCAGTGTATTCAAGCGACCCTTTCCGTGATGTTTACCTGCGGAATGTATGATTTCGCAGGTGAGTGGGCGTTCCGTGTTGGGATTCCTGCGAAAAGTGGTGTGGCAGGTGGAATCCTTGGAGTAGTCAATCGGCAGATTGGGATTGGAACGTTTTCTCCTCGCATCGATGAGAAAGGCAATAGCAGCCGTGGAATTCGTGTTTTCCAGTATCTTTCTGAAGAGTTGGGCCTGCATACCTTTAATTTCATGAATCATGGATCTAGCTTTTTATCTGGGCTGAGCGGGGTGGAATCGAAAGTACCCACTCGCTAGGGGTCGATCTGGAGAGCGATTGCCGGATTGCCAGATCTGGTTTCTTCACGTAATTTCTTAGCTTATGTTAACTGTAAAAGAGTCCCAAATCGGCACGGCAACTATTCTCGAGTGCAGTGGTCGTCTGGATGTGGTTACTGGTCCGACATTAGATGCAAAAATTCCAGACGGGGGAGTTGTGGTACTGGATATGGCGGAGTTGAACTATGTCAGTAGTGCAGGGCTACGATCTATTTTGCAGGCTTTAAAGAAGTTGCAGCCCAAGGGGGGCAGTCTGCGTTTGAGTAGTTTACAGCCTGACGTCCAGCGTTTGCTTGAGCTTTCTGGCTTTCTCTCTTTGGTGAAATCCTTTCCGGATAAGGATAGCGCGGCGAAGGCCTAGTCGTTCGCGGAAATTTTAGCAGGGCGGCGCCCTGAAATGAGGGCAGTGGGATTTAAGGGAAGAGGATGCGAATGAGGGAGAAATCGTCGTCGAGAGGTCCTGGGCCATTCATGGAGTGGAGCCAATCGAGGAGCCTTTTAAAAACATCCGGAGCCGCTCCATTGCTTTTCATGAAGGCCTTAAATTCGCTAAACTCAAGCATGTTGCCATCGGGTTTCTTTACTTCGTAGGTACCGTCGCAGAGAACAAGGAGCTTAGAATTGGGCGGAACGATGCGCGTAGCGGAGGAGTAGGGCACACCGGTCATGTAGCCAATGACCAATCCAGGCTGATTGAGTTCCTCGATTTCCCCATCTGGGAGAAGAAGAAAGGCGGGTGGATGGCCTCCGCTGGCGTGTCGAAGACTGCGAGTGGGAGTGTGGTAGACGCCGTACCAGATGGTGAAGTACATATTATTGTTTCTGTCCATCGGAAAGGAGGTATTGAGAGCGGCAAGAACGGCTCCAGGATCACGAAAGTCGACACCGGAAAGACCTCCCGCACGAATGGCGTTAATGGCACTAACGGAAAGAAGGGCAGCGCCGACGCCGTGCCCGCAGACATCGAGAAGGTAAATGGCGAAGTGAGATTCATCGATCCAGTGGTATCCGAACGAATCCCCGGCAAGCTCTGTGGAGGGTTCGTAGTGCCAATCGATGGCGGAAGGGCCTTGGACGGGTTCGGGAAGAATGCTGCGAACATAGCGAGCGGCCTCCTCGAGCTCCTGGGTTAAGCGCTTTTGGGTAGCTTCAAGAAGTTCCTTTTCCTCTTGAAGTTGGATGAAGCGGAGGCGATCGAGATCGCGCAAGCGCTTCTTTTCAAGGGAGGAGGTGACTCGAGCACGGAGGAGGGTTGGGTTAAAAGGCTTTGGGAGGTAATCCTCGGCGCCAGCTTCGATACATTTGACCGCATTTTCGATTTGTTCTGCACCTGAAATGACAATAATGGGCAGACCTTTGAGTAGTGGGTTTGCCTGAACGGCTTGGAGAACTTCCATGCCATTCATTTCGGGCATTTCCATGTCGAGAAGCATGAGATCAAAGGATTTTTGCGTAATCAAATCCATGGCTTGGCGCCCATCTTTGGCCTCCGTAATATTTGTAAAGCCTAAGCCATTGAGGGCGCGGATGAGAACGAGGCGCATCGTGCGACTGTCATCCACGACGAGAACGTTGGCTTCTTGAATCGGCTTTACAGTGGGATCGAGGCGCGGAGCGGAAACACTGGGTTGGGTTGCTGTGGTCATAATAGGGATTAGGGTTGGGGGAGAAGATAAGCAGTTAGAAGTGTAAGGTCAAAGACGAGGAAGGCTGCGCCGAAAGATTGTCAACTTATCAAGAGGGTAGAGTTTAGGAGGCGGTGTCTTGAGGGTGGAGTGCAATAATTTTGCTAACCTTGGCAATTAAGGCCTGCTCTTGAAATGGCTTTACGACGTAGTCTCGAACTCCTAGTCGGGCAACGGTAGAAATGACCTTTGGGTTTGATTCAGCAGTGAGCATAATCACGGGAACGGATCTTAGTTCTGGTTCACTGCGGAGATGTTGAAGCATAGTCACTCCATCCATAACGGGCATATTGTAATCGAGAATAATAAGATCGGGTCGTACTTCCTTGGCTTGGGCCAGGCCCTCCTCCCCATTACCAGCTTCGCGAAGTTCGACTTGAAATGGACGAAACATGCGAGCGAGAAGAAGGCGAATCGTTTTACTGTCGTCGATACTAAGGATCTTCTGTTTCATGACGCGTTGGGGTGGATATCGATAGAAAAAGTAAAGGAGTAATCTTCACAGGTCCAATGGGTACGGCAGAGGGTGGCCGTGGGAGAATGCGCGCTGTCTGTCGGTGAAGTGCGACTGAGTACAGGTGGATGTAATATGCCTGTGAGACCTCGGTTCCGCAGTTCCGTGGAAACACGTCCGGCGACCATATTACAAAGTTCTCCCACTACATCCTCTAGGTCCGTCTCCTCGGTGACGCAATTGCCGGATGTGCCTAAAAGATTCTGGACAACCGAATGGGCCCCTGCGCTGGAGATGGTCAGAACCATTTCCCCTGAACCGCGTGAGCTAGTCCAAGCAACCGTGGCGATTCGAGGCGATGGAATTGGCAGATCTAAGATTGGGCTAGGCTGAACCTCTTTTTTGATTTGGGTTCGCCAAACCTCAGGGACGGATCGATTTGCGATCTCGATTAGCTCTTGTTGAGAAAGTGGATTGGTCATTTGACTTTCGGATGGCTTAAGGCGTGGAGAATGGTGGAGGCCATATGAGGCAGAGTGACCACCCGATCGACAGCATTGAGTTTAATGGCGGCTTGAGGCATGCCGTAGACGATGCAGCTATCTTCATGTTCAGCTAAGGTGGTGGCCCCAACCTCGTGGAGGGCAAGCATTCCTCGAGCTCCATCAACGCCCATTCCCGTGAGCAAGACGGCGACGGCATGATCTTTAGCGTGTTCGGCTCCTGATCGGAAAAGAATATCCACAGCAGGGCGGCAGTGGTGAACAGGTGGAGTCTGGGTGAGGCGGACTTTGTAGCCACGGCCTGACGGCAAAAGGGCTAGATGGAAATCTCCTGGGGCGATAAGGCAGAGTCCTGGATGTAGCTCCTGTCCTTGTTGGGCCTCGGCGACGTCGTATGGGCATACTTCGTTGAGGCGCTCCGCCATCAAGCGGGAAAAGTTCTTTGGAATATGTTGGACGACAACGATAGGGGGAAGTCCGTTCGGGAGTTTAGGAAGCATGTAGCGGAGACCTTCGACGCCGCCTGTGGAAGCACCGATCAGAATGACTTGCCGAGCTGAAAACGTTCCTGAGGGAAGAGCGAGAGAAGCTGTGGCGACGGGTTCTTCCTTTAATTTGGGCCGGTGGGAGAGTGCGGCGGCTTTGACATGATAGGCTAGCTGGTGGGCGAGTTCGCCAAGGCTCCGACTGCCGTCTGGTTTGGCTAGGACATCGACTGCGCCTAGAGAAAGAGCTTCCATCGCCTTGGCGGACCCCGCTTGGGTGAGGGAACTCACCACAACAACTGGAATCGGATGGTGCTCCATGAGAATCTTAAGAAAAGTTAAACCGTCCATTCGAGGCATTTCCAAGTCCAGGGTGATGACATCGGGTGATAGCTCTAAAATCTTTTCACGGGCTTCATAGGGATCGACGGCGCCCCCGACGACCAGGAGCTCGGGGTCCTGTTTTAGAGCTTCGCTAATGGCACGGCGTGCGAGGGCAGAGTCGTCGACGACCAGTACGCGGATCTTTTTGCCTGTGCTCATGGTTTGTAGTAGACCCCTTGCTGGATAGATTCTAAGGAGTGGCGAATTCCGAAAAGACTTTCGGAGTGGCCGACGATAAGATAGCCACCTGAGGCGAGCTGCTCGGTGAGTCGGGCGATAAGAGTGGCACGGGATGGGGGATCAAAATAGATCATGACGTTTCGACAGAAAATCACATGTTGTCGCCTCGGGATGGGAAACTCAGTTTGGAAGAGGTTGATACGATGAAAGAGAATATGCTCTTTAAGCTCTGCCTTTACGCGACAGTCTCCTGTGCGCGTTCCCACTCCTTGTTGAAAATAGCGTTTCAGAAGGTCTGGTTCGATCGGCTCGACCGATTCCATTCGGTAAATGCCATGTTGAGCTCGAGCTAACATTCTTTTCGAGATATCGGAGGCAGAAATAGTCCAGGAGACGGAAGGATAGGCTCGGAGAGCCTCCGCCAAGACGATGGCGAGAGTGTAGGGTTCTTCTCCTGAAGAGCAGGCTGCAGACCAGATATTTAAAGGAGTTCCATCTTTAAGTATGCGTGGAAGAAGTGCAGGAAGAGCTTTTTTCGCGAGGAAGGAGAAATGCTCAGGTTCTCGAAAAAACTTGGTGTGATTCGTGGAGATTAAATCGACCAGATGCTCGATCTCCTCAGGACCAGCAACCGACTCAAGTAGTTGGGAATATTTCTGGTAGGACGAGAGCGCTAGATCCTTGAGTCGGTGTCGCAAACGATTTGCCAAAAGAGCCTGCTTGTCCTCGCCCAAGCGGATTCGACTATGCTGGTAGACAAGGTCCACCACAAAGCGATATGCCTCCGGGGTCATGACCGGCTCCAAAGGACTTTCCATTGGATTGAGGTTCTTGGAAGAGGTTGAGGTCAGAAATTGCGGAAATCGCGGTCCTCATTTCCCGCTAGAGCGCGCCCATCCTCCGGCATGGGAATAGTGGATCGGGTTTTATTTTTATGGACATCAGAAGAGGCGCGATTGGAATGGTGCCTTTCCTCTTCACGATGGGATAAAGATCGGGATTGGGTGCTGCTGCTTTCTGTCTTACCTCCGACTAAGTGGCGGAGTTTCCCAACTAATTCCTGGAGGGACTCGGCTTGAGCGGAGAGTTCCTCGGCGGCACTGGCACTCTCTTCTGCGCTGGAGGCATTACTTTGAGTTACCTTTTCCATTTGGGCGATAGCACTATTAATTTGATCGATGCCTTGGGCTTGCTCTCGGGAAGCAGTGGAGATATCCCCCACCAGAGCATCAGTTGATGTAACCTTTTCTGATATCTGCTTGAGGGATTCGGCTACTTTCGAGGAATTCAAGGAGCCTTGGCGGCTATTGGAGATTGCTGTTTCGATTTTATTGGCCGTTTCTTTGGCAGCGGCGGCACTGCGTTGGGCCAAGGAGCGGACTTCGTCGGCCACTACGGCAAATCCCGCGCCAGCTTCCCCAGCCCGAGCGGCTTCGACAGCGGCATTCAGAGCAAGAATATTGGTTTGAAAAGCGATTTCATCAATATCTTTAACGATTTTCGCTACTTCGGCGCTTGAGGAGTCGATGGCGGACATGGCAATTATCATCTCGTGCATGTTTTTGGAACCAGCCTCAGCAAAAGTACGTGAATCGGAGGCTAATGATTTTGCCTTTTGGGCATTCTCGGAAGTGGCCCGAATCATACTGGTCATCTCTTCTAACGATGCACTGGTTTCCTCGACGGATGAGGCCTGTTCACTTGCCCCTGACGACAGGTTTTGGCTTGCCACGGATACTTGTCTCGCGGCTGCCGCGGTCTGCGAGGCCCCATGATCTAAGCTCATGGCGAGACCCCGAAGAACGCGATTGGTCGTGCTTGAGATTGCCCAAGCGATTAACGATGCTACGAGCAAGGCAGAAAGAAGAAAAACCTTGAGCCAGTGATCCGTTGCCTTCGCTGTCATTTTGCCTTTGGTAGCCTGTGACTGACCAAATTTAATGTTGAATTCCGTATGTTCGTCAATGGCTTTCTCTGTTTTCTCATACAAGGGTGAGACGATGGAGTGCATCTGCTGGTTGATTTCGGCTGTTTGGTTTTGCTTGATAAGCTCGAGTGCGCGATTTCTGGCAACATAGAAAGACTCGTAGGTGCGCCTAATTTCCTTGAGGAGACGGCCATCTTCTTCGCTGGTTACAAGGGGCTCGTACTTCTTTAGGCAATCCTCGACGAGAGCATTACGCTCACCACTCGTTTTTTCCAGCTGGATAATGCGCTCGGCAGAGGTTTCTCCGTCGAGCTGCTCTAAGATAACCCTGATATCTTGGAAGCCATCCGAAATATCTGATATCAGAACAAGACTGGGGATGACGTTATCATTTAGATCTGAGATATTGGTGGTGAGACTCTCTACTTGGCGCATAGCGAATAGCCCTAAGCCTGCGGTGATAAGGACGCATATAGCAAAGCCAGCCATAATACGGCGGGAGATAGTCCAAAAGGTTGATTTCATAGTTTTTGTTTTCCTGAGTTTTGGTTGTTTCGGTTAGGGGAGAACTGAATCATGAAGAAGATGGTGATGTCGATGATACTCTGCCCTCTTCTTTTAAAAAGGCTTTTGGCCGAATCTCTTGGTTGACGGGAAGGCGTTCCAGGAGTTGCCAAGTGATGGATCCTTCTTCCGCAAAAATCTTTTCAATTTCCAAGAGAGTCTTGACCCCTCCTCGAAGGGTGGCAACACCGAGAATGTATTGAGAGGCGGTAGAACCCCCGAAATCAGGGCAGGGTTCGATCTCGGAATTACCCAACTGAACGACCTCCTCGACCGCGTCGACGATGATGCCAATTAAGGTTGGCCGGCTCGAAGTGAGACCAAGTTGCAGAACAATAATGCAGGCCCTTTCTCCAGCTGGCACTGGTGCCATGGAGAACTTTGCCCGTAGATCGAGCACCGCAATGACAGTTCCTCGTAAGTTGATCACTCCGCGAACATGGGGTGGCATATTCGGAACGGGGGTGATTGGGCAGATGCGGATAATTTCACGAACGTGAAGGACGGGTAGTCCATAGGACTCTTGGCCCAAAGTGAAGGTTAAGAAACGAGTGGATTTCGTTTCATGGTCTTTCGTGGAGGGGCGAGTAGTTGTCATGAGAATGCCGTAAAATAAATCGTAGAAGGTTAGAATTTGCGAAATTCTCCATCCGTGGAACCTGGTTTGAATGGTTGATCTCCGGCCATAGGGAATCTCGCTTTTGGTTTGCTCTGTGCTGAGAAGCCGGAGGTTATCCAAGAATTTATATTCATCTATTTGCTTTCTGTGCGTTTCCGCGTTCCTCTAGTTTCAGTCTTAGGTTGAAGTGATTTAAGGTGAAGCGGAGTTGGCTCCTGCTCCTAAAAAAGTTCTAGGTAAAGCGTGGGGCTGTGTTTCTTGCGCAGGAGGTAGACGCTCAAGTAATTGCCATGAAATCGCGCCCTCCTCGGCAAAGATCTTTTCAATCTCTAAAAGGGTTTTGACCCCGCCCCGAACGGTGGCAACACCCAGAATATATTGAGAGGCGGTGGACCCCCCGAAATCAGGGCACGGTTCGATCTCGGAATTACCCAACTGAATGACTTCCTCGACCGCGTCGACGATGATGCCAATTAAGGTCGGTCGGGTCGAAGTGAGCCCAAGTTGCAGAACAATAATGCAGGCCCTTTCTCCTGCTGGCACTGGTGCCATGGAGAACTTTGCCCGTAGATCGAGCACCGCAATGACTGTTCCACGCAAGTTGATCACTCCGCGGACGTGGTTCGGCATATTGGGGACGGGGGTGATTGGGCAAAGGCGAATGATTTCGCGGACATGAAGGACAGGAAGTCCGTAGGACTCTTGCCCAAGGGTAAAAGTTAAATACCTGGAGGGGGAAGACATAGTCGTGCGGTTGAGAGAAGCGGTGTTCATACAGATACCGGGGAAGGTCTGGAGGTGGCCAAACTCCCTTTATCGGAGAATTTAACCAAAGTATCGACGTCGAAAATTAGGCCAACGGAGCCATCCCCGAGGACGGCGGCCCCAGCGAGGAGGTGTTGGTTCTGGAATGTTTGGCCTAAGCTTTTAATGACGACTTCCTGTTTGCCGATAAGTTCATCCACGAGAAGTGCGCGACAGGCCTCTCCCGATTCCACGACCACGAGAATACCGTCTTCTGGTTTCTTGGCGCGCATCGGGCGTCCTAAATAGGGTCCCATGCGTAAGACGGGAGTTTGATGGCCTCGGACGCTAACGACTTCTCCACGTTCCTGAATGGTCGTGACCATGCCTGGACGAGGCCGGAAAGATTCTCGAACGGAAAGGGTGGGGATGATGTAGCGCTCATCGCCGACCCCGACCATTAGGCCGTCAATAATTGCGAGGGTGAGGGGGAGGATGATGGTGAAGGTAGTGCCCTGACCGAGAACAGATTGAATTTCAATTTTTCCTCGGAGGTTTTCGATATTACGTCGAACCACGTCCATGCCGACGCCGCGCCCTGAGACATCGGTAACCTTCTCGGCCGTGGAGAAGCCAGGCATGAAGATCATGTCAAAGATTTCGCTCTCGGTGCGTTTTTCGTCGGGGCCTATAAGTCCACGCTCACGGGCTTTGGCTAAGATCCGTTCGGGATTTAGGCCCCGACCGTCATCTTGAATCCGAATGCAGATGCCCCCACGTTGGTGAGAGGCAGTTAAGCGAACTGTTCCTAGGGTGGGTTTCCCTGAGGCGAGCCGATCCGCGGCCGTTTCCAAGCCATGATCGACCGAGTTGCGAATCATATGAACGAGCGGATCGCTGAGTTTTTCGACAATATTGCGATCGAGGTCGGTGTCTTCACCTTCCAGGATCAGTTGAACCTCTTTTTGCTGTTTGGCGGCAAGATCACGGACTAGGCGAGACATTTTTTGGAATGCGGCACGAATTGGGACCATGCGCAGGGACATGGCGTTGCGCTGGAGTTCTGCGGTGGTACGACTGAGTTGGCGTAGGGATCTGGCGAGTTTTCTGCTGGTCAGACTCTGGACTTCTGGGTTTTGCACGACCATTGACTGAGCGATGACGAGTTCCCCGACGAGATCGACTAAAGTATCTAACTTCCAGGTATCCAATTTAACAAAACCACCTGAGGTTTCAGTTGGGTTAGTCGGAGTTGCCGCAGGGGAACGTAGGGGGGCGGCTTGTTTTAAAGGGGGAGTAATGGTTTTTACGGACGGCAAAACCTCCATAGCCATTTCTTCGATGATTATGGGGGCGTGTTTAATGGGTTGCGCGGTGGGAGTTGGTGACGGGGCGGCGGAAGGAGTAGGTGTCTCCCCACGGAGTGTAGCTTTGAGTCTTTGGATAAGATCTCGGGTTGGGACGATGATGGGCTGACCTGCGCCGGTTCCTTGGATTTGGGAACCGATCTGGCGGGTAAAGTTTGTGAGGGCGTCGGCGCCACTGAGGATAAGGTCGATGACCCCAGAGGAGATCTTGAGTTCGGTACGGCGAGCCGCGTCGAGAAGGGACTCTAGGTCATGGGCTAGGTCTTGCATTGCTCCGAGGTGAAGAAATCCTGCGCCCCCTTTGAAGGTGTGAAAGGCACGGAAGATTGAGTTGATCGTGCCTGCATCGGAGGGGTTGCTTTCTAGGACGATCAATCCTTGTTCGATGTTTTGGAGTAGTTCGAGTGATTCGCCGTGAAACTCGCGAAGAAGTTCCGCATCATCTTTTAGATTTAAGATAATAGATTTTTCGTCTCCTGTGGGAGCAGTGGTGAGTGGAGGGTTGGATTTGTGCTGGGAAGAAGCAGAGGAGGGGGTGGGTTTGGACCATTTTTCAGGCCAGGAGGGCATGGGGGATTTTTTATCCCAAGAAGTCAAAACTTGACTCATCCAGGTGTGCCATTCATTGAAGTGATGAATGGCTTCTGTGGTGAACTTGCCGGTTCCATCGAGTATATGGTCCAACCACTTTCGCGCTACTTGAAGACCCGAAGAGACTTCCATGGGAGATTCCTGAGCGGCTAACTCCTCGAGATCCATAATGAAACGATTTACTGGCAGGAGGCCGGTGTCCTGCTCGGGCACGACAAAAGCAAGTTCCTCCGCTAACTGATTGAGAATCGCTGTCGCCCGAACTGAACCAGTGATTTGGGGGGCAGCAGGGTTCATCGTTAAAATCTTATCTTTAGAGCAACAGGGCAATCAAGATATGGTTTCGATTTGTCCTCAAGAAGGACGAGTTTTTCTAAATGGCCCGAGACCAGAGTGGGCCGATGTTTGCTACAATTAGGAAACTCTGTGACTCAAACCGCTAGGGGAACGGCGCCGGGTTGGCCATCAGCTGTGGGCGGTGGAATTCGATAAGTGATTCGACCTTTGGTGAGGTCGTACGGGGACATTTCCATTTTAACCTTATTTCCAATATTGAGGCGAATGTAGTGCTTGCGCATTTTGCCAGAAATATGAGCGAGGACAGTGTGACCATTGATGAGTTCGACACGAAAGAGGGTGCCTTTGAGCACCGACTTAACGACTCCTTCTACTTCGACTACTTCACCTGCCATAAGAGGAAGAGCCTACCTGAAGGGCAGGAGGAAAGGAATCTAATTCCCTAAGCTGGTTATACTTTGTCGTGAATTCCGCATTCACGTTTCCATCCGAAATGACGTAGTTCCGCTGGATCGGAAACTTCGTCGAGGCGCTTGGTGGTAACACGATCGCCAATGGAAACATAGCCTTGAGCCCATAGCGGATGGTAGGGAAGAGAGTGCTCCTTGAGGTAGAGTCCGATATCACGGCCGGTCCATTCGAGAATAGGAAGAAGTTTGTAGCGGTCTTTCTTCCGCACGAGGATATCGAGACTTTGCCGAGATTGTGAGGAGCTGCCGCGCAGTCCAGCGACCCAGACGGAGGGATTGACTTCTGCTAGCGCTCTTTGCAGGGGTTCGACCCGAATGATTTCATGAAACTTTTCTAATCCTGAGGGACCCTCTTGCCAAAGGAGTCCGTGTTGGCTCTCGATTTGGGTTGGAGTGAGCAGGGGTCGATAGGTTTTTAGGTTAAGTCCTAAACGAGCGGTTAGTTCTGAAGCGAATGCGAGTGTTTCAGGAAAGTGGTATCCAGTATCGATGAAAATGACTGGTAAGGCGGGAGATATTTGTGAGGCCCAGTGAAGGAAAGCAGCCGATTGGGCTCCAAAGGAGGTCGTTAGAACTACCTTTTCAGGAAAGGATTCGATAGCCCATCGTAACCGGTCGGAGGGGGATTTGGCCTTGAGGTCGGGTTCGGTTGAGGGGTCGAGGTTTTTGGTTTCAGACCGACCCTTGGAAGGAGCGCGAATCATGCTTGCAATTTACATGGAAACCATACAAAGTCTATCGTTTATGTCATATTTGCAACATCTTGAGGATCAGAGTATTTATATACTTCGCGAGGCTTTTGCGAATTTTAAGAACATGGCTATGCCGTGGTCGATGGGGAAGGATTCAAATACTTTAATATGGCTGGCGAAGAAGGCATTTGCGGGGAAGATTCCGTTCCCGCTGCTCCATATTGATACGACCTATGAGTTTCCTGAAATGCTTTCTTTTCGGGAGTGGGCACGAAAGCACTACGAGTTGGATCTTATTGTGATGATCAACGAGGAGGCTCGGAAGCGAGGGGTAGGGTATGAAACTCACGATCCGGTGACGGTAACTCATGAGCTGAAATCGGCTGCCCTGCAACAGGCTTTAGCCAAGTATAAGTGGGATGCTTTAGTCACAGGTATACGCCGAGACGAGGATTCAACCCGAGCGAAGGAGCGGTATTTCTCTCCGCGGACCGCAGAAAACGAATGGGAGTACCGTGATCAACCGCCTGAGTTTTGGGGGCAGTTCACCACGGCGGTTGGGCCTGGGGAGCACGTTAGGGTGCAACCTCTCTTGGATTGGACTGAGTTAGATGTTTGGGAGTATGTCCGACGCGAAGGCATTCCAATTCCCAAGATGTACTTTGCACAAAATGGGCGTCGGTACCGGTCTTTGGGTTGCTGGCCGATCACTAAGTCGATCGAGAGCTCGGTCGACACTCTTGAAGGAATCGTGGCGGAGCTCAAGACGACGAAAACTTCAGAGCGGGCGGGTCGGGCCCAAGATCACCACGAACGTAATGCCATGCAGAAACTGCGGGCGAAGGGGTTCATGTGAGCCAAGGAGTCGTGATGCCTCCCGCACCGAAAGCGGTGTCCAAGGATTATGTACCCGTATTCTTTCCAAAACGGCAAGGGGGTGCTGGAGCATCTGGCGGAGCGGAAGAGGCTCGAACAAGTATTGTGGTGGTGGGCCATGTGGATCATGGGAAATCGACTTTAATTGGGCGGCTACTGGCGGATACCGGCTCTCTCCCAGAGGGAAAATTAGAGGCAGCGGAGAAAGCTTCGCGAGAAGAGGGCATGCCCTTGGAGTATGCCTTTCTTTTGGATGCGCTTTTAGAAGAGCAGGCGCAGAATATTACTATCGATACGACGCGGATCGGATTCCGTTACGAGGGTCAATCATTCGAAATTATCGACGCCCCAGGTCACCGTGAGTTCATTAAGAATATGGTGACGGGTGCGGCGGCGGCGGAGGAGGCGGTTTTGCTCATCGATGCAAAAGAGGGTTGTAAGGAGCAGACTCGTCGACACGGGCTGCTACTTTCTCTGCTGGGCGTATCCCAGGTGATTGTCGCCGTGAATAAGATGGATCTAGTGGGCTGGGACGAGGTCCGCTTTCGTGAGTTAGAGAAAGAGATTCGCGAGTATCTCGGCGGACTGAAGATCATTCCTCGTGAGGTCATCCCCATTTCTGCACGAGAGGGGGCAACAGTCATGAGGCGGGACTCGAAGAATCTTGGGTGGTGGAAGGGGCCTAGTTTATTAGAAGCGCTCGTGACAAGTCGTGCAAAGAAACCTTCTGGTGACGAGGGGCCCTTGCGTTTTAGCGTCCAAGATGTCTATCGGTTTGAAGAACGGAGGGTGGTGGCAGGTAAACTAGAGAGCGGAACGATCCAAGTGGGCGATCCGGTGGTATTTTTTCCTGATCGTAAAACGAGTCGCGTCAAAACAATTGAAACTTGGGGTGAAAATCAGGCCAGCACGCGGGTTGGAGCGGGGAGATGTGTGGCGGTTACCCTGGAGGAGCAAATTTTCGTGGAGAGAGGTCACGTAGGATCTCTGCCTGATCATCCTCCAGTGGAATCACGGGAGGTTCGCGCCCGTATCTTTTGGTTAGATGCCGAACCCTTGCGACTGCAATCGCCGGTGACGCTTCGGCTAGGAACCCAATCAGTGGAGACACGTCTGGTGGCGATCGACCGTGTCGTGGATGCGGACAAGTTGGAGGCGGTCAAGGAGGCACGGGAGGAGGTTGGTCGATTTGAGGTAGCAGAGGTTCGGCTTCGTTGCCGTCGTCCCTTGGTCTATGACGCTCACGACCAGGTGGCGGCGACAGGTCGGTTTGCTTTGCAACGAGGATCCCGCATCGGCGGTGGGGGTATTATTATATCCGCAGATTACCCGGTTTCGTTGGCAAAGGCGGTCAAGGGTGAGCACCTGACATGGACAGACGGTAAGGTCACCTCGGAAGCTCGAGCAGTTCATTTTGGTCATGAGGGAGCTATCGTCTGGTTAACGGGTCTTTCGGGTTCTGGCAAATCAACCATTGCGGTGGCACTAGAGAGCCTTCTTTTTCGAAGGGGGATTGGATCGATGATTCTGGATGGAGATAATTTGCGGCACGGGCTCTGTGCCGATCTCGGATTTAGTATTGAGGACCGAGCGGAAAATATCCGTAGGGCGGGTGAGGTGGCTAAGTTGATGGCGGAATCAGGTTTGGTGGTGATTAGTTCGTTGATCTCTCCTTTGCGAAAGGAGCGTGAAGCGGTGCGGGCTTCCTCCCATAGCGCTGGGTTGAGTTTTGCGGAGGTTTACATCGATGCACCGATTGAAGCCTGTGAAAAAAGAGATCCGCGAGGCCTTTATCAAAAAGCGCGGAAAGGAGAGATTCGTGGATTTACAGGGATCGATTCGCCTTATGAGAAACCAGAAAACCCTGATCTAATTCTGCATACGGACAAGGAAAGTGTGGAGGACTCGGTCGCCAAACTTTTGAGCCATGTCTTAGGATTAGTTCAGCTGAAAGAAAAGGATCAGGAAAGCGCGGGTGGGCCTGGGGGTCAGATTTAATTCTTATCGCGGGCTTGAAAAATCCAGGAGCTCTCCCGCCAGATGGCGCTACCTGTACTTGCGCGAAGGATTCGATCTTGCAGGGCGGGGGCGAGATCGGAGGGCGGAATTGGATCGATGAGAATGGCCTGAGGTGATTGGGCATCAGCGATTCTGAGTAAGCGGTAAAGATTCTGAGCTGCTTCTTCGGGGCGTTGGTTGGGAGATAAGATATGTGCATGGTCGGGTTTGGATTCTTGCGGTGAGTGAAAAAGAATATGCTGGAAGTTGGGTAGAAATGTTTTGATTGGTTCTTGGCAAAAATACAAAGGAGATAGGGGGGCGTAGTGGGAGGCGAGCATCCCAGGGGACGTAGCAGGGGTGTCCTGAAGTTGAGTACGGCAAGAGATTTTGCACTCAAGCCCGAGAAGCTGAGAGATGGCTTGGGCGGTGATTACGCCTGGTCGGAGAATGGTGGGTTGGTTTTCGGTGAAGGAAACCACGGTGGATTCAATTCCATTGATGCAGGGACCGCCATCGAGAATTAAGGGGATTTTACCATCCAGCTCTTGAAGAACTGCCGAGGCGTCGGTTGGGCTGATTCGACCGAAGCGATTTGCGCTGGGGGCGGCCAAGGGAGCTCCAATTGCGGTTAGGAGCTGTTGGGCTCCGAGATGGGAAGGACAGCGTATGGCTACAGTTCCCAGACCCGCGGTAACCTCAAAAGGAACCTTGGGGCCACGGGGAAGAATGAGGGTGAGGGGGCCAGGCCAAAACGCTCTAGCAAGAAGTTGGCTGTTCTCTGGAATGGGTTCGGCGATAACACCGTTGGTTCGGGCTTGAGCAAGATCGGTAGAAGGCAGATGGATGATGAGAGGATCGGTGGATGGGCGACCTTTGGCCTCGAAGATCTTCTGGACTGCGGCGGGGAGAAGGCCGAGAGCCCCAAGGCCGTAGACCGTTTCTGTCGGGAAAGCGACTAAGTCTCCTTGTCGGAGAATATGGCAAGCCTCTTGGATCGAGGCTGACGAGATGGGAAGAACCCTCGTTTTCATTCTGGTAGTCTAAGAAGAAAATTATGCGGTGGAAAGCCGAGGACCTTTTCCTCGACTTCCCCCCCGCAGAGATTGCACGCTGGCAGGGTGATCCTTTCTTCTCAATCTTGGCAGGCGATTGTACGTGAGGCTGCCTCGCGGGCGGTGGGTGAAGATGTGGGACCTTCGGATATCACTAGTCGCCTAGTAGTACCTGCGTCGGCTCGAGCGGTGGCAACCTTGGTATCCCGAGAGTCCTGTGTGCTTGCGGGGTTGGATGTGGCGGAGGCGGTTTTTAGAGAAGTGGACGGCTCCTTGCGATGGTCGACCGCTTGCCGTGATGGTCAGGTGATTCAGGCCGGGCTGGTTGTTGCTGAGGTTCGAGGGTCGGCACGGGCTATTCTTACGGGAGAGCGTTGCGCCTTGAACTTCTTACAAAGACTTTCGGGTGTGGCCACAAAAACGGCGGAATATGTGAAAGCGGTAGAAGGGACTGAAACAAAAATTTTGGACACACGAAAAACCACTCCTGGATTGCGGGCGTTAGAAAGGCAGGCGGTTAGGTCTGGGGGCGGAGCGAATCATCGCGCTGGTTTATATGACGGGATTCTAGTTAAAGAGAACCACCAGGTTTTTATGGCTATCGGTATTTCGGGGGAGACTTTAAGAAAAGCTCGTGAGGAGTACCCTGATTTATGTTTGGTGGTGGAGGCGGACAATGTGGAGTTAGCTGAGAAGCTACTCTCTCAACCGATTGATCGGGTTCTTTTGGACAACATGTCCAACGAGGAGGTGGGTCGAGTGGTGGCGCTACGAAAGAAGATCGGGTCGAGAGTCGGGCTTGAGGCTTCGGGCGGGGTAACGGTGGCGCGAGCCCGGGAGTTAGCGGCAATAGGAGTGGAGTGGGTGAGTGTTGGCGGCTTGACTCACAGTGCAAGGGCGATCGATTTCAGTCTCGACCTGATCACTGAGTAGAATCGGGAAACTACTTCTTTGCGGGGACAGCACTGGCCGCGGGCTGGTTCATCTGAATATTAAACTGCGTGACGATTTCTTTGGCCTCATTATTCGTCAAGCTGAGGCGCATAAGATCTGTGGCAAGATTCTCGAGCTTATCGGAAACTGTTTTATAGCGGTTAATCGCTTGCTGGGCATTAAGGACGGTTTGGTTAACCGATTTCCGCTCCTGCACAATGGAGGTTAACTGAACAAGATTCACGACCAAGAGTGCTCCCAGGACCGTGACCAAGGGCCAGACGCAGGAGACAGGGGATTCATAAGAATGGTTTTCGTCGTTCATGGGTTGGCTTTGACCTCAGCTTTATCATCGAGTTTAACATTGAGCTCATGTTTTTTAAGAATTTCACGGAAGGCGGGCTCTTTTTCACCTGCCATCGCGATACGGATACTCAGATTGCGGAGGACCGTCTCCATTTGAGGACCATTGGCAACTTGAGATTGGACTGCTTGGATCTGGGAAATTGCCCCGCGGGTGCTGAGACCAAGAAATAGGTTTACTAGTAGGAGGACGCTGACTAGGGCCGATAAAGACCACAGAACAATTCGTTGCATAAGTTATTAATGGGACTTCCTTGGCTACAGGTCAACTGGTCTCTACCTGTCTGGTCTGATTATTGTGGATATCTTTAAATAAAAAGAAGGTTGGTAGTTGAATTATTTCTTGGTGGAAGGCCGGGGTTTGTTCGCGGGTGAGGATGATTCAAGAAAACCGCGAGTGCCTGTAGTTTTCGTGGAGTGTTGATTCGAGAACCAACCCGAGCCCTTGTTTTGCAGGGCGAAATACTTTTTTGATTTTGCGGACGAGATCGCCCGATAGGCTTTGGAGTTCACTTTAGGGTAAGGCTGAAGAAAGTAGGGGAAAAGAGCAAACTCGAATCAAAAAACCGGTGCGGGAGGGATTCGAACCCTCGGTACGGTATTACCCGTACAACGGTTTAGCAAACCGCCGCATTCGACCACTCTGCCACCACACCCGGAAGAGAAATCTTATAACAATCTACGGACGAGCGCCAATACGGATTTACCCAGAACAATTATTTTCCCTAGAAAGGGAACGGGGTCTAGGCGGAACTTTCCCGGCAGACAAAGTTAGTTGCCGTAGGTGCCGCCAGAGGGACTGGGCTTCTCTGACTCTGGAGTCTCGCTCGGAGCGAGTGGAGCCGCCGTTGCGACTTTCTTGTTCCCGCTTGGCAAAGTATCGGTCCCGTGGGTTATCGGTTGATCCAGTCGAAGAACCTTGAGGACATCTTCAAAGGGATTTTGGTTGGACCCTGGTTTCGTGCGGGAGCCAGTGCCTGCTTGGGAAACGGAATAGGCGTGGGCGGGTCCGCCAGTCTTAAGGTTCGTCACCGTCGGCATGGGATTTAGTAAGTTCTTTGGAGCTTGTGGTGTTTCTGCTTCTATTTCCCGCGCTTGGCTCACGTAAATTTCGTATTCACTTTCTGACATAGCAGAAAGGTTAAGTTCTTTGGCTATTTTTCCTCGGGCGAGAAGATCTTTTTGTCCTTTGGTGGTCTCTCCCGTCTTAGCCACGGTGATCTGGTCGGTGAGTTCATTGGGTGTAGGTAAAGGTTCAGGATCACGCCGCAAAGGAATTGTCTCAATTGTTGGAAAAAGATCAGCGGCTTGCTGGGAAATGTCGTTAGGGGGAGTGGTTTCGCCTGAAATCAAACGGGTTTGTAGATTGCGATTGCCCCGCGAATCTGCAGCCGAAGAGCGCCGAGCATCGATGGGGTTACGCCGATAGGTATCAAAGTCAAAGGGCTGGGAAGTGGATTCCATCGAGGGGGCGGCCGAGGTCCAGATTCCGGAAAGACAGAAAGTCCCAAGGTAAAAGCATAAGCGTTTCATGTGCATAGAGGTTTATGGGAGACTAGTTGGGGCTCGCCAACGCATCTCCAAGGCCGATGAGATTAAGTTGTGGATAAGAAAAAGGAACTTGTGACGGAGCCCAATGCTTTCGATGATCGTCAGATGTATTCCATTGTAGGTGGCGATAGTAAAACGTATGGCCCGGTATCTTCGGAGGAAGTCTTGCGCTGGATTCGGGAAGGGCGGGCTGACCAGAAAACCAAGGTGAAGCTGGAGGGCTCAGCCGACTGGCAAGAGCTGGGATCGATTCCAGAATTTTATCCTGTGGGATTACCGACTCCGCCCAAGCTTGATTTGTTACCTCCTCTAGCCGCCGAGCATTTTTCCCACGATTTGCGGGTTATAGAGTGCCTCGGGCAGGGGTGGCATACTTATCGTCAAGATCCGTGGAGGATCACAGGAATTATAATTCTGGTTTTTCTGGCCCAAGCGTTACTCAACAGCATCCCCGTGGTGGGTGCGATTCTCTCTTTTCTACTGAATGGCCCTATTTTGGGAGGTATCTACTTTTTCTGCAGACAATCCCTTCATGGAAAGTCGAAAGGTATCTCGGATGTGGTGACTACGGCGAAGGAGAGATTCCTCCCTTGTTTTCTGGCAACGACAGTCTCGAGTTTGCTGGCTTTCGGCCCTTTTCTTTTGGGTGTCATCCCCGCCGCCGCACTTTTTTCTTCCTCCGGAGTGGTTATGGAAAAGATTATCGAGCATCCCAAGCTTCTCGTTGGCATGGGCCTTCCTGTTTTGGGTGGTTCTCTCGCCATGATTTACCTGCTGATTTGCTGGTCGTTCGCCGTGCCGATCGCGGCTTGCAGCTCGACTGATTTTTGGGGCGCGCTGAAGCTAAGTTGGCGTGGGGTCAGGCAGAACATGGGTTCCTATCTCGGCCTGCTACTGGTCTTGGGACTGATTAATTTCTTGGGGCTTCTCTGTTTGGTGGTTGGTCTCTTCGTTACCGTACCGTTGACTTTTTTAGCGACGATGTCTGCCTATGAGCAAATATTCCAAGGCCGTGCCCCCGATGCTCGCTAGCGCCGAAGGGGCGCGTAACTGCCTCGGGCTTAACGCTACGGTTCTTCCTGGGCTTGGGACGTTTCGTGCTGGTTCGTGTTTCAGGGGTCTAGTCGAAATGGGGGTCGCGCTGGCAGGCACTCTCTATTTTTGCACACTGCTTTTTTCTGCGATCGGAGATCGCACCGAGGACATTTCAATGGTGAAAGCCTTCCAGCCTTACTTACCGCGGCTAGGTCTGGCGGTGGTCTTTGTTGTGGGTAGTTGGGTCTCAGGACTTCTTTACGCGAAGACCTTATTTCGGCGCTGAATCTTTTGGGCGGGTGGCTCGACTCGGAGTACGTGCAGGGTGACGCCACGGCCCCCTTCGAAGGCTTCTACTTTTGCGGTGACTGCGAGAACAGGGTGTCGCGATGCGGTAGCTCCCCATTTCTGGTTGGCATCGGCAAAGAGCTCAGTTTCCACCATACCAGTTCTGTCAGCTAGGGTGAGAAACTTCATTAAGCGACCATCGGATTGTCGATGGGAACGTTCGGCGACGATGAGTCCACACATTTTGATTCGCTTCCCTGCAAACTGGCCGAGTTGTTGGACGGGACAGTAGTTGGACCAGTCGATCTGAGGATAAAGATCGAGTGGGTGGCCAGAGGTGGTGAAGCCGAGGAGTTCGTGTTCGTCGAGAAGTCTCTGCTGGGAGGTTGGTTCATTCAGATTTTCGGGGAGGTTGCGGGGGGCGCTTTGAAAGAGACCCAAGGCGTCTTGCTCGGTGAAGACGCGGTGGCGGCGCCATTCCCAGAATAACTGGGTACGGGATGAGGCGAGGCTATCGAGGGCTCCGACGCGGAGGAGCGAGGTCATGGCGGGAGAGCCAGGTTGAACTCGTGTTAAGAAATCCAGAAGGGAGCTAAAGGGTTTGCGAGAGCACTGTTCGAAGATACGAAGAGATAAGGCGTCGCCCATTTCTTGAATGACCGAGAGGGGGGTACGGATGCCTTTGGGCTGAGGGAGGAAGCGGGTGGCATCGGAGTGCTGAATATCGGGGGGGAGAAGAGGGATTCCCATGCGATGGCATTCGAGGCTGTAGCCGAGGCGCGAGTAGAAACCTTTTCCGTGAGTGAGAACGGCGGACATAAACTCGCGTGGGTGATAATGTTTTAAGATTGCCGCTTGATAGGCTTCGACTCCGTAGGCGGTGGAGTGGGCTCGACAGAAGGCATAGCCTTGAAAGCCAAGGAGAAGATTCCAAACCTGATGAATTTCTTCTGGGGTGCGTTCTTTTTGACGGGCGGCGAGAGAGAACTCACGGTTTAATCGTTCGAGGGTGGGTGAGTCTTGTTTGGTTAGGGCCCGACGAAGGACATCGGCTCGTCCTGCGTTCCAGCCCGCGAAGGCTTCGCAGATTTGCAAAATATGTTCCTCATAGGCGATAAGACCAAAGGTAGAGCGAAGGACAGGCTCGAGTGAGGGGTGGGCATACTCGATGGGGGAGAGTCCCTGGTATCGGCGAGCAAACTCATCCTTCTTTAGTTCGTTGGCGGCGCCAGGGCGGATAACCGAAACGATGGCGATAAGGCAGTCGATATCGGCGGTGCCACAAAGACGATTGAGAGTGGTCATGGCGGGGCTCTCTACGTGGTGGACTCCGCGTGCGCCCCCGTGGGCGATCATCTTCCAGACGGCCTGATCATCCCAAGGGGCGAGTCGTTCGAGATCAAATCGGGCTGGGCTAAAGGGGGTAGCTTGGCAAGCGAGAGGGCTGGGGGCGAGTGGCTCGGCTGAAACTCCGAAGCGGGCGACGACTCCCCTGGATCGGAGATGGACGCACGCATCGCGTAAAACCGAAAGACCGGCTTGGCCGAGAATGTCCATTTTCACCAGACCAAGAGTTTCCACGGCATGCATATCGAGATGAGTGGCGGGATAGCCAGAGTGGCAGGTGAAGACAGGGGTGAGGTCGAGGATAGGCGGGCCCGAGAGGACGATCCCGCATGGATGCATTTTGGGATGGCGGGGAAAACCGTCGAGTCGGGCTGCTAATCGGATGGCGGTGGCATAAGGATCTTCTTCGATGGGAATATCGCAGGGCGGTTTTTCAGTTAGGGCAGAAGAAAGATCGCGAGTGCGAATGGGAGAAATCTGGCTGGTAAAACGGCGGACATCGAATTCGGAGGCTCCGAGGGTTTTGGCAATTTCCGCGAGAGCGGAGCGGCCTTGGTAGGTGGAAAAGCCCCCGACGACGGCGCAGTGATCTGGCCCGTGCTTCTTGAAAAGAAGGTCGATAACTTCAGTGCGGCGATCGTGAGGAAAATCGATATCGATGTCGGGTAATTTATTCATGGCCATGCGATCGCGGTTGAGAAATCGCCGAAAGTAGAGGTCAAAGCGGATCGGGCACACTCCTGAGATTCCTAGGCAGTAGCAGACAAGGGAGTCGGCGGCGGATCCGCGGGTTATCCAATCGATGCCTTGGACTCGGCAGGTTTGCAGGAGATCCCAGACGAGGAGAAAATAGTCGGCGTACCCAACCTCGGTAATTATGCAGAGCTCTTCAGAGATTTGTCGAAGGACGCGGCGGTGGATGTGGGAGTTTGAGCCATATCGAAGGCGGGCTCCGGCGATAACTTGAGTTCGAAGGAAAACTGAGGAGGGAGATCCGTCAGGGGTGTCAAAGGAGGGGAAGCGAAGTCCTCCGAGGTTAAAGGAGAAGGTGCACTCTTCGGCGAGGCGGAGAGTTTCGCGGAGGGGGCCTGGGTCTCCCCCGCAGAGGTGAAGGGCTTCGGCCGAGGTGGGAAAAGAGAAGTGGCCCAGACGTTTGGCGGGGTGAGCTTGGCCGAAGCGGGTTAAGGTTCGGATAGACTGGATGATTTCGAAGTCAGCTTGTTCGCGGGATTGAAGGTAGCGGATTTCGGGAAGAAAAAGGGGAGTGGGCCCGAGAGGGTTGCGCCCCCAGGGAGGGCGGGAGGGGAGTGGAATGGGGAGGAGGCCCGAGGCGTGGTCGCGGAGGAAAGAGCGGGTGGGGGTAGGTTCAGTTAGGATTCGGCAGAGGTTGGCATAGCCGATCTGATTTTTGACGTAGAGAAGGACGGGGCGGGGGAGAGGGGCGTCGAGTTCGGGAGCGGGGGTGACTTGGGCTCCGATTACGGCGTGGAGTCCTGCTTCTTGGGCGGCGAGAAAGAACTCCACAGCACCGTGTAGATTGGGATCAGCGATGCCGATGGCGGGGAGGTTAAGCTCGGCGGCTCGATTCACCGCGGTTTGAATGGGGAGTAGGGAATCGTGAAAACTGTAAAACGAACGAATATTTAAAGGCACGTAAGGAGTCATCGTTATACATATGGATAACATTTAAAAGAAGGCAAGCAGGGATGTGGAGGTGTTGAGTAGGATTGATCGACCGTTGCATTAAATTGGATTATCTTCGGCGGAATGATGACACTTCGTTTGTGGGTAAAGAGGCAGGAGAGCGATTTCTTCGCGGGAGAATTCTCGGAATGAATTCTGAGCTGATCCGTCACGGAGTTGCAGCAATGTTAGGTGGTGGATTTGGCTCCTTGGCCCGTTTTGCTTTCGGAGCATGGATGGTCCATCACCACCCAGATGCCAAAATGCCTTGGGCCACACTTGGGGTGAATTTAGCGGGTTGTCTCATCATCGGTTTGGTTTATGGCTGGGTGGCCGAGCGGTGGTTTATGGGGATTCATCTCTGGTATTTTTTGGTCACCGGTTTTCTGGGTGGCTTCACCACCTTTTCTGCCTTCAGCATCGAAACGGATCTGCTTTTCCGCCGCGGGGAGAGTTTTCTGGCTTGGGTCTATATCCTGATCAGCGTGGGTGGGGGATTAGTTCTTGCCTGGGCCGGGGAGAGGATCTCCGTCGCCCTCTCCACTTGAGAGTTTCTTCCTGAGCCACAAATCGTGGCCGCGGAGGATAGAGTTTTTGCCGTAACGACGGCGGATGGCGTCGGAAGCTTCGGCAATTAGAAGTTGTTCGGTAGAGCTTTTTTGTGGCAAGCCGGTGAGAGCAAGTTCGGGTTCGGGGAGCGCTGGGTGAAAGTTGGAGAGGCGAACACCGACGAGACGAAGACTAACTCGGCGAGACCAGGCTCGGCGGAGAAGGGGTTTCAAGATTGGATAAAAAGTATTTTCGACGGGGGAGGGTTCGGAGATCGATTCGGAGCGCATGGTTTCTTCCATATCGTTATAGCGAATTCTGAGGGTGAGAGTCCGGGCGGCGAGTTGGTCATCGCGAAGACGCCGACAGAGTCGATCAACCATCGTGCGCATGACCGCGAGGGCAAAGTTTTCGTCGATGGTATCGGTCGTGAAAGTTTCCTGTTCTCCGACTGATTTTGGCGCGGGCAAGGCGGGAATAACCGGCCGGGGATCGATGCCCATGGAGAATAGGTGGAGGGAGGATGCGGCGGATCCTGCGAGGAGTTCGAGATCGGCGAGGGGTAGATCGGCGACTTGGTGAATACGGGCGAGTCCTGCTTGGAGGTAGAGGGGTTCGGTTCGTTTGCCGATTCCTGGGAGCCAGTGAGTGGGAAGTGGGGCGAGAAAGGCGCGTTCTTGTCCTGGTGCGACTTCGAGGTAGGAGTTGGGTTTTTGCAATTTGGAGGCGACGGCGGAGGCGAACTTGGTGGTGGCGAGGCCTTGGGAAACGGTGATTTTGAGAGATTGCTGGATTGTTCGAGCGAGGGTGGCGGCGGATTCGCGTGGGTGACCACGAAGTTGGCCAGAGAGATCGAAGTAGCCTTCGTCGATGGAGCAGACTTCGACATCGGGGGTAAGATCGTAGGCGTAAGCGAACATGAGTTGAGAGAAGCGTTCATATTTTTCAAAGTCGCCTGGGACGAGGATGAGATTGGGGCAGAGGCGGCGGGCGCGGGAGGTGGGCATGGCGGTACGCACTCCGCAGGCGCGGGCTTCGTAGCTGGCGGAGGCAACAACGCCACGGGATGCGCCGCCGACGGCGATGGGTTTACCACGAAGCCTGGAGTCTGCGGCCTGTTCTACGGAGGCGTAGAAGGCGTCGGCGTCGAGGTGAAGGATTGATGGGGGTGGTAGATTCACATGGAGCGGACGAGGCAGGTGACGACGCCTTGGAGGACAGCATCGGATTCGGGAATGGGTTTGGATGGGCTGGGTGGGAGGAAGGATGGCTTAGGGAAGTGGTGATAGCGGGTGAGGGTGGCTTGGCCGTAGTGGAGGACGAGGGCCAGGTCTTGGTTTTTGAGGGGGCGAAATTCGATAAGGAGATGGTCGTTTTTGAGGAGGCCGAGCTCTTTCCACTGATCGGAGTCGACACGATGAAGAAAGGATCGCCCTGCTTGATGGGGAATCTCTTGAAGTAGGCCTAAGAGGGGGTGGGAAGTAAGAACTGACATAAGTTATTCATTTGGATAACGGATGGGAAAAGTCAACTCCCGTTCCTTCGTGCTCGCAGCATGCTGCGAGCATGGGAGAGGAGGGTGTATGTATGGTGCCCCATCTTGGGCGCCGAAAATGAGCCTAAAGGAATGATTATTGCCGAGGACGTTCGTTGCTGGGGAAGCGGTTCTGGTTCTGGTAACTACGGCGGAGGCGCCAAGGCATGGTATCGCGACGGGGTCGATAAGGTGCGGGGGGAGGGGCAGAGGGATCCCGAGGACCTGCTGGACGGTGAGAGGCGGCAGTGTTGGCAGGTTCAGCAAAGCCCTCAACCCGGCGCCGAAGGATTCCGCGACCTAAAAACCGTTCTAAGGTTCGGAGGTGGGAGAAGTCGTCGGGAGCAAGAAAGCTGATGGCCTCACCAACGGCATGCGCCCGCCCCGTTCGTCCAATTCGGTGAACGTAATCCTCCGGATGACGCGGAAAATCATAATTCACCACATGGGAAATGCCTTCGACATCGATGCCGCGTGCGGCGATATCGGTGGCGACAAGAACACGTACTCGGCCTGATTTAAAATCTTGGAGGGCACGAAGCCTCTGGTTTTGAGAACGATTTGCGTGAAGGGTTGCGACAGGAATCTTCATTGATTCTAAACGGCGAGCAATCCGATCGGCCCCGTGTTTGGTTCGCGAGAAGACGAGAACCGTTCGCAAAGTGTCGCCTTTTAGAAGATGAGAGAGCAGGGCCTGTTTTGCGTGATGAGAAACCTCGTAGAGATATTGCGTGACGGTTTCTGCTGGATTCGAGCGACGCCCGATTTCAATTAGCTTAGGGTTGTGCATGAACTCGCGGGTCAGTCTTTCGACTTCACGAGAAAGCGTGGCGGAAAAGAGCAGGGTCTGACGCTGACGGGGAAGGAGTCGAACAATTTCGCGGATGGCAGGTACGAATCCCATATCGAGCATCCGATCGGCTTCATCTAGGACAAGGAATTCGAGGGTGCGCAGGCTCTGCTCACGACCCCGGATAACGTCGAGCAGCCGCCCAGGAGTAGCCACAACGAGGTCAGCTCCCATTTGCAAGGCCCGAACCTGTGGACGTTGACTGACTCCACCAAAGATGGTGGCGATGCGAAGAGGAAGATGCCGAGAGTATTTGTAAATATTTTCTTCGATCTGCACGACAAGTTCGCGAGTAGGAACCATAATCAGAGCACGGACTCCGCGATGCTGGGGAGGATTCGCTGCGATTAGGGAAAGAAGAGGAAGAACAAAGGCTGCTGTCTTACCTGTGCCGGTTTGGGCGATGCCCATCAAGTCGTGCCGCTGAAGAATAACCGGAATGGCTGCGGTTTGAATGGGGGTCGGTTCGGTATATCCAGCGTCTTTGACCGCCTGATTGATCTGAGCTGCGAGGCCTAATTCGTTAAAGGGCATCGCACATCCTGCCCGAATGAATCCTCAAAAGCACGATGCGAATTGAGGTGGGAATAGCTTATGACTTCGGCCCGAGCATGTCTTCTGGTCGAACAAGTTTATCGAATTCATCCGCCTTGAGATATCCGAGGGCGAGACAGGCTTCTTTGAGGGTCGAGTTATCGTGGTGAGCCTTTTTTGCTACCTCGGCCGCCTTGTCGTAGCCGATCTTGGGAGATAGAGCTGTGACCAGCATGAGGGAACGATTGGTGTAGTCCTTAAGCTTTGCGGCGTCGGCCTTAATTCCATCCACGCAGAACTCGCGGAAACAGCGGCAAGAATCGGCCAAGAGCTGAACCGAGTGTAGAAAATTATGAATGATGACTGGTTTAAAGACGTTGAGCTCAAAGTTGCCCTGCGATCCGGCAAATCCGATCGCAGAATCGTTTCCATGCACTTGTGCGCAAACCATCGTCATGGCTTCCGATTGGGTAGGGTTTACTTTGCCGGGCATAATAGAGGAGCCGGGCTCGTTTTCGGGGAGTTGAAGTTCGGCAAGGCCAGCCCGAGGTCCTGATCCGAGCCATCGGATGTCATTGGCGATTTTCATCAGAGCGACCGAAAGAGAACGGAGGACTCCACTAGCCGCCACCAGCGGATCGTGGGTCGCTAGGGCGTAAAACTTGTTTTTGGCTGAAACAAAGGGGAATCCTGTCGACTTAGCCAAGTGGGCGGCGGCTTTTCCAGGGAATTGGACATGGGTATTGAGGCCGGTTCCAACGGCGGTTCCGCCGAGAGCTAATTCATAAAGTTCCGGAAGGGATGCTTCGATCCGGGCCATGGCGGCATCCAGTTGAGCAACATAGCCTGAAAACTCCTGCCCTAAGGTCATGGGGACGGCATCCATTAAGTGGGTTCGGCCGATTTTAATCAGATCCTTAAACTCTTTTGATTTCTTGTCGATGGCATCGCGGAGCTGTCGGACGGACGGGAGGAGTGACTTTTTGAGTTCGGATACTGCGGCAAGGTGCATGGCGGTGGGAAAGGTGTCGTTGGAGGATTGGGACATGTTGACGTCGTCGTTAGGATGAACCGGTTTTTTCGAGCCTATTAGTCCTCCAGCCATTTCAATCGCTCGGTTGGAGATCACCTCGTTGACGTTCATGTTGGTCTGGGTGCCGCTACCGGTTTGCCAAATGCGAAGAGGGAAGTGGTCGTCTAGTTTGCCCTCGGCGACTTCTGTGGCGGCTTTGACGATGAGATCGGCCTTTTCCTTTGTGAGGAAGCCGAGCTCCTGATTGGCTAGTGCGCAGGCTCGTTTCAAGTGACCGAAGGCGTGGATAAGCGGAGCAGGCATCGTGTCATTGGCGATATCGAAGTGGTGGAGGGATCGCTCCGTTTGAGCTCCGTAATAGCGATCCGCGGCTACGTTGACCGTGCCCATGGAGTCGCTCTCTCTACGAGTCGTCCCTGGCTTGGATCCAGCAGGTGTCATCTAGGGATGTTTATGGACGAGAATCGGATGAAGTAGCAAGCAGGGATATTAACTACAGATGGGGTGGTGATAATGTATTCACACAAGATGTTGGATTTTCTTGCCTAGCTGGTTCTGGTCACTAGGGATAAGAGGCAATGAAATTAAAGCGCTTAGAAATGGAGGGGTTTAAGTCTTTTTGCGATCGGACCGTTTTGGAGTTCCATGAGGGAATTACGGCGATCGTGGGTCCGAATGGCACGGGGAAAAGTAATATTCTCGATTCGATCCGTTGGGTCCTTGGAGAGCAGTCGGCCAAGGCCTTGCGCGGGCAAGAGATGGCGGACTGTATCTTTCACGGGGCGGCGGGGCGAAAGGCGAGTGGGATGGCTGAAGTTTCGCTGACCTTTAGTGATTGTGAGACGATTTTGGGGACAGACTACCATGAGGTACAGATCACACGGCGGGTGTTTCGTGATGGGGTGGGGGAGTACGCCTTAAACGGAGTCGATTGCCGACTCAAAGATATTCAGAGGCTGTTCTTGGATACAGGAATCGGGCGGGCGGCCTACTCGATTATGGAACAGGGAAAGATCGATCAGATCCTCTCCTCAAAGCCAGAGGACCGGAGAGCAATATTTGAGGAAGCCGCCGGAGTCATGCGTTTTAAAGTTCAGAAGCGGGAGGCGGAAAGAAAGCTAGAAGGAACGGAGGCCAACCTCCTTCGGTTGGCCGATATTTTGTGTGAGGTTCGTCGGCAGATTGGATCCCTGCAGCGACAAGCAGGCAAGGCGCGGCGCCACCGCGAAATATTCGATAAATTAAAGCGTTTGGATTTAGCGCTCTCAGCGCGGGAACGTGACCAGCTTCTTCTGAAAATCGATGAGCTGGCCAGCCATCAAGCCAAGCTCAAGGCCGACCTCGAACGGGCCCAAGCCACGGAGATCTTATGTGATCAGGCAGTTCGAGCGCAGCGGGTAAAGTTAGAGGAAGCTGATCGGGCTTGGCGGGATGCAGAGCGTGAAGTGGTAGCGGCGCAAGCGGAAGAAGTACGCTGTGGAGAAAGAGCGAGCCTGCAGAGTCAGCGAGCGGATGAACTTGGAGCAACAATTGAGCGGGCAAGGGGAGAAATCGCTCTCGCGGAAAGACAAACCTCGGCGCAAGAGGATCTGATTCGTTCCTTAACCGCAGATATGGAGAGAATATCTGCCGAGTTTGCCGCAGCGGAGGTGGTCTGTCTGGAAGCACAGGAGTTGGTTGTGAAGGCGCGACGGCAGCGTGAGGAGGTGGTGGGCAGAATGGAATCGATTCGGACACGTCGGGAGACGGCACGAAGAGAAGCAGAAGGTGCCCGGGCTAGAGCCAGCGCAGAAGAAGCAATCACCCAGCAGAGGAGCGAAGCTCTCCAACGAATTCGCGCTGAGTTGGAAGAAAAAAGCGTGGAAGAAGTGCGGGAAAAATCTGGTCTAGTGGATTGCGCTCGTCGTTATCAAGAGTCGGAACATTTGCTGAAAGGTGGTCGTCAAACAGCTAAAGATTGCGAAGGACTGGTACGCAAACTAGAGACGGAGTTATCGACGGCAGAGCAGACCCTTTCGGAATTCCTCGCAGGAAAAACATTGGCTCATTCGCGCGAAGAGGCGATGCGGGAGCGTTCTGCAGGTGAGGCAGAGGTGTGCTTGCGATTGTGGACAGAAAAAGGTCAAACCGGAGCGGAGGCGATCTGGCCTGCTCTGAAAGTGCGTCCTGGGTATGAAGCTGCGGTGTCCTTGGCACTAGGACCGATGCTCGATGGGGTTTTGGTAGATGATCTTGATCGAATGGGGGAGGCTCTTGAGTCAGCCGATGTTTCGGCTTCAGGAATTCTCATTTCTCGCGCAAGTACTGGAGGCTTGGTTGCGGATTGGCCCGAGGGTGCGTGGAACTTTGTTGAGGGCGGAGCGGGATGGGAGGTTCTTCTACCGAAATTGCTTGCGGGGATTTGTATTGTTGAGACATGGGAGGAAGCCAAAGCGCTGAGCCTTACTCATCCCGAGGCGTCGATCATCTGTCGCGACGGAAGAATGATAAGTCGGTTGGGTTGGCAAAGGCGTGGATATGCGAGGGCGACTCGCCCTGCTCGCCTTGAGCTAGAAACGGCCCATGGTCTTACGCAAGAGGCTGAGGATGCTGTGCAGAGAACCACTCTCCAAGTAGGTTCATTGCGAGATCAGTTGCAGCAGGCACGTGGAGAGTGGGAAACGGCGCGGATTCAAGAACAGACAACCCAAAAAGCTCTTGAAGAGGTTCGAAGGGAGCATGACAGGAGAGAGTCTCTTTGTCGGAGTTTGGGTGGAGAGATTGCTCGGCGGAATACGGAAAAAGCGCACCTTGAGCAAGAAATTGCGGTGCATCAAAGGATGGCAACAGAAAAAAGTGTTGAAGCGGAAAAGCACCTCGTAGTGGAGACAAGTCTGGCAGGGGAAGCTGATGGAACAGGGAAAGCTCGTCAGGAAGCAGAATTAGAGGAGGTGCGTTGCAATGATCTTTTGACGGAACGAAGGGTTGAGCGTGCGGCTCAACAGCAGAAGAAGGATCTCTGTGGCTCACAGTTGCAACCCGCAGAAAGTCGTCGCAGGGAGCTGTCAGATCTTGTCGCAAAACGCCGCGATGAGATCGCAGCGGATACAGCTCGAATGGAAAGTGCTCGTGGAGAGGCGCGAAGTTCGACTGAGGCAAAATTAGCCGCAGGCAAGCGGGCGCAAGAGGTCGAAGCTGCTACCTCGGGCCTGAAGTTGAATCGCGAGACAGAAGGTAATCTCTTAGGTCAAAAAGAGGAGGAGGTTGTTCGGTGGAGACAGGAAGGTGAGAAAGCGAAGGATCAGCTGGGCGCGTTGGCCTTAAAGAGTTCACAATTCGATCACCAGCGGCAAATCTTGACAGATCGCCTACAACGAGATTACGCCACGCCGTTGATGGAGGCAAAAGCTGAAGGGGAGGGCTTGCCCGTATCGGATGAAGATTGGGCAAAGCTAGAGGAGGAGGCTAAAGAGCTACGAGAGAAGATGGACGAAATGGGCCCAGTGAACACGGAGGCCATTTCAGAGTACGATGAGTTAGAAGGGCGGCTAAAGTTTCTTGAGACTGAGGAAAAAGACTTAACCACAGCAAAATCCCAGCTGGAAGAGGCTATCCGGAAGATTAATCAGACCACTCAGCTTTTGTTTCAAGAAACTTTCGATAAGGTCCGAGTAAGCTTTGGGACTCTCTTTTCTGAGTTATTTGGTGGGGGGCGAGCCACGGTTAAGATGACAGAGGGGGAGGACGCGGTGGATAGCGGAATCGACATTGAGGCGCAACCTCCTGGCAAACAGCCTAAGAATATTAGCCAGCTTTCGGGTGGTGAAAAAGCGATGACAGCTTTGGCCCTTCTCCTGGCGATCTATTCTGTGAAGCCGAGTCCTTTCTGTGTGCTCGACGAAATGGATGCACCTCTCGATGAATCGAATACAGTGCGTTTTGTTCAGATCATCGAGAGGTTTGTGGAGAAGTCCCAATTTCTGGTCATCACCCACAATAAAAGGACGATGTCCTCAGCGGACCTGCTCTACGGAGTTACCGCGACCGAGCCAGGAGTTTCACGAATGATGTCGGTGAAACTGACACGGGGTGATGAATCACCCCTTTTCGCGCAAGCCGAGGCTTAATTCGTGGATCAGCCTAATTCGGCATCCCTGCGTTTGCTCGCAGAGCAGGTGGCACGAAGGGCTGGGGATGCCATTCGCAAGGCGAAAGATGATTCCTTACTGGTCGATTCTGCGGAGCAGCACGATATTAAACTAGAATTGGATCGCAGAATTCAAGAGCAGATCCGGCGCGAGATTATCGCGGCTTATCCTGAGCACGGATTTCTTGGGGAGGAGGGGGGTGAAGCAGCAAGTCCAGGCCAGCACGAATGGGTGGTCGATCCGATTGATGGAACGGTGAACCTTTTCTATGGGATTCCGCACTATGCAGTTTCGGTGGCTTGCCGGTTAGATGGGAGGTCGCTGGCTGGAGCGATTTATGATCCGAACCGAGACGAAATGTTTTCAACTCATGCGGGCGGTGGCTCGTCCTGTAATGGGAAAAAGCTTCAAGTCGCCAAGAGGCTCAAGCTTGAAGAGGCCGTGATTGCTTTAGGCTTTTCTAAAGGCAAAGCCACGATCGATAAATGTCTAGAGCTCTATCAGTTTTATGGTGGCAGAGTACGGAAAATGCGTGCCATGGGTTCTGCGGCTTTGGATTTGGCATATGTAGCCGCTGGGCGACTGGATGCCTATATTGAACAAGGAGTGAGCATCTGGGATGTAGCCGCAGGAGCCTTGCTGGTGGAGGAAGCGGGGGGACAGGTACGGATTACCGCAGGGGATCCAAAAGGAAAGCTTCATCTTGTAGCGAGTAACGGGAGGATTCCTTTGGAACGAGTCTAAAGAGACGAGCATCCGCGATTGAAGAGTGGGACAGACTTGGGCAGGATTAGATTATGAGTAGTGTACGCGTACGATTTGCTCCTTCGCCAACCGGCCTTCTCCACATTGGAGGGGCGAGGACGGCCCTCTTTAACTGGTTGTACGCGCGCCACATGGGCGGAACCTTTGTTTTGCGCGTTGAGGATACCGATCAGTCGCGCAACACCCAAGAAGCGGTGGAGGTGATTTTTCGAGGAATGCGTTGGCTGGGATTAGATTGGGATGAAGGTCCTGACGGGAAAGGGGGAGTGAAGGGAGATCGTGGGCCTTACTTTCAAAGCCAGCGGGGTTCTATTTATGCGAAGTACCTAGAGAAGCTTCAAGCCACTGGGAAGACTTATGAGGATGGTGGTGCGCTTAAATTTAAGATGCCGAAGACTCCAGGAGTAGTGAAGGATCTGGTTTGTGGAGACGTAACCTTTGATCGAACCAATGAACCTGATCTCGTCATCCGCCGAAAAGATGGGACTCCCGTTTTTCACTTCGTCAACGTGGTCGATGACTTGGAGATGGGGATCACCCATGTGATTCGCGGGGAAGATCACTTAACCAACACCCAAAAGCATCTGGCGCTTTACGAAGCACTTGGAGTGGAGCCGCCCCAGTTTGCCCACATTCCTCTTATTCTAAATCAGAGTGGTTCGAAAATGAGTAAGCGTGACGATGGGGCTGCCCTGGAATTTTACGAGAAAGCAGGATACCTTTCTGCAGGAGTCCGTAATTATCTTTGCTTGCTTGGTTGGTCACCTGGGGAAAACGAGGAGATCGTACCTCTCGACCAGTTGATTCAGCGCTTTGAGTTGAAGAACTTAAATCGAAGCAATGCCCGCTTTGATGCCGTAAAACTTTTCTGGGTAAACGGGGAGTACTGGCGCGCCCTGCCTGATGCAGAGTTTGAGAAGTTTACCTCCGAGTATCTCGCCCATGCTTGTCCTCAGTCTTTCTCCATGGAGCCCGCTTTGCGAGATGGACTTCGAAAGATTATGAGAGAGAAAGTCCGCACGGGTCAGGAGCTGGCAGATTGGTTTGAGCCCTACTTAGCCGAGGATTTTACTTATTCTGATGATGCTCGGAAAAAGCAGTTCTCCAATCCTGACGCCACGAAACTTCTCTCGGCACTCCTCGCAGGTTTCACTGAGATCAGTGGATCGCTGGACGATGCTAAGGCGGAGGCAGTTTGCCAAAAAGTTGCGCTCGAGGCTTCTCTTAAGCCAGCCAAGGTCATTCATTTGGTTCGGGCGTCTGTCTCTGGTCGAACGGTTGGACCTTCATTATTTGCGCTTTTAACCGTCTTAGGGCTGGATCGAGTGAAAGTTCGATTGGGGCGGACACTCGCCTTATTGAAAGAGGGGCAACTTGGGGTAGCGGCGTGACCCTGGCCAATCGCATCACGTTTCTACGAATACTGTTGGTGCCACTTTTCGCAGGTGCCCTCCTTTACCATAGCGAGTCCCACGCAGAGGGGTATCAGGGGAATGGCTGGTACTATGCGGCGGTTGGACTTTTTGCCTTGGCGGCCTTTTCAGACGGAATTGATGGGTATGTGGCTCGCCACTTCGGACAGAGAAGTCAGCTTGGCCAGATCCTAGATCCCATCGCGGACAAGCTACTTTTAGTTACGGCAATCGTTCTTTTGGGAACGATTGGAGTGGCGGGCAAGGGAAGGTTGCCCCTTTGGTTCCCTATTTTGGTGGTCAGTCGAGATTTGATCATCGTAACTGGAACAATTCTGGTGGGCACTCGAATGTCCACGTATCAGTTTGTTCGTCCTCACTGGATCGGAAAGGTATCTACGTTTTTGCAGATTGCAGTCGTGCTCCTTGGTTTACTTCTTCCAGGAAATCCTTCAACCAAGCCGGTTCTTTGGCTGGCTGGGATAGTGACATTGGCTTCCTTGGCGGTTTACGTCACACGGGGTTGGCATCTTTTACATACGAGCTACGGAGAATCGCATGGAAATTGAATCTGTGCGGCCAACCGTGGCAATCGTGGGTCGCCCCAATGTTGGTAAAAGCGCGCTCTTCAATCGTATTTGTCGCAGGAAAATTGCTCTGGTCTTTGATCGTCCTGGGGTCACGCGAGATCGTTTAGTGGCCGATGCGGATTGGGAGGGGAAGCCTTTCGTTTTAATCGATACAGGTGGGCTAGGACTGGAGGACGGCACCGGATTGCAGGAGGCAGTCGAGCGAGAAGCGGATTTGGCAATCGCCTCCGCCCAGCGAGTTCTTTTGGTAGTCGATGGCAAAGAAGGACTGCATGTGCTGGATACGGACGTAGCCAAACGATTACGGAGAGCAGGGCAGAAAGTGACCTTGGTTATCAATAAAATGGATCCAGGTTACGCCGGAGGTAAAACGAAGGAATTTGCTAAGCTGGGATTTGGCCCGGGACATTTTGTCTCAGCAGAGCACGGTCTTGGTTTCGGAGACTTAATGGAAGAGGTGGGTAAAGCTTGGGAAGAAGGCACTAGGGTGAAGGATGATCGAACTCGTCTTGCGGTAGTGGGCCGACCGAACGCGGGAAAGTCTTCCTTGATTAATGCTTGGGTTGGAATTGATCGCACTATGGTCAATGCCATGGCGGGCACGACGAGGGATGCGGTTGATGTTCCTGCTGAGCTGGGCGGATTTCCCGTCTTGTTCATTGATACAGCTGGATTAAGGCAAAAGAGGAGGGTGGTGGATCCGCTTGAGAGGATCATGGGAGGGCGAACCGCGCACGCTATCGATCGGTGTCATTTAGCGATTTTAGCGGTCGATGCTGTCCTCGGGGTGGGGCTTGTAGAGAAGAAGGTGGCGGGTTTAATTCAACGAGCTCAGCGCCCCTGCATCGTGGCGGTGACGAAGTGGGACCTGACGGGCGAAGGGGATGAGAAGACGCGAGGGGATGAGTTCAAAAAGAAGTATGAAGAGGCATTGCGTCGTGCCCTTTTCTTTCTTCCAGATGTACCTGTCATTTTCTTGAGCTCCGTCAAAAAGACAGGGCTGAAGGAGTTGGAAGCTGCAGTCACCATGATGCTCAAGGCACGAGCGACAAAAATCAGCACGGGAGAGCTTAATCGAGTACTTTTGAAGGCAACAGATGCACGCAGTACTCCAGTGAAGGGGAATAAGAAACTAAGAATCTATTATGCCACCCAGGTGGAAGGCCCGCTGCCCACCTTAATGGGTTTTGTCAATCATCCCGCTGTCATGTCCGAGGCGTATGAGCGATATTTGAGTAATCGAATAAGAGAACATTTCAACTTGGGGGGATGTCCCCTGCGCTGGCGTTGGCGCGGTAGAGAGAAGAAGGCCTGAAGTTAGCCGAAACAGAGGGATCTCTATTTGACGATCGCGGCGGATATCCGATCGATCCCATCCCGGGCGATCTCACTATTGGGATAATCCTGCAGAGCACGCAAGTACCACGCCAAACTTGAGCCAATCTGCTGCTTCCGTTCCATTTCCTGAGCTGTACGAACTGAACGAACAAACTCAGCGGCTTGAGTAGTGAAGTCGGCCCGTGCTTGGTTGAGCTTAGGATCATCAGGGTAATCGGAAAATCCATGTTCGACACTCTCCCACGCTCCAGCGGGGTCTCCCCGTTTTGCGAGTTCCGTTGCCCGCATCAATGCGGTTTCGGCTCCTTGGACACGGTCGAGAATAGTTTTTAGTTTTTCCTGCCGCTCTGGATACATAGCGGTTGCGGCGATATAGCGAACCTTGTCATCGAAAATCTGCCGATAATTTTTCTGGGCAAAAAGACGATCGAAGTCATTTAGAGCCTGCTGCTGAACATCAGTCTGGCTAAAGATAGATCCAGAAACCGTGGCGAGGGCTGGATTTCGAGGCCAGATTTCTGTGGCCGCTCGAAGTTCTGTTTCGAGAGTAGTACGGTCTCCTGAACTTGCGGCTGCCTTTGCCTTTGCGAGATGCATCGCACTGACTGTTTTGGCTGTTTCCACTACGGCTAAGGGTTTCGAGGTGTCGAAGTCCCTCGCGGTTTGGCTGAGCTCCTTAATAAGATCCTCCGCACGAGTAAGATCATTAACTTCAAGGGCGGCGAGAAGTTCATTGGTTTTGCGAGTAAACTCCAGAGCACGGCGTTTATCATCCCGCGAAAGCTTACGGACGGAGGGCATGTACTCGCCCATCATAAAAGTCTCGAAAAGGCGCTCGGTTGCACTTTTAAGCTCATTCTTTTCAAGAAGGAACTTGTAGGACTCGATGCCTTCATCGACATCCCGAATCGCTTCATTAGCTAAAGCGTCAATTTGACCGAGGGAGTTGATCATTTTTCCCAGAGCCTTTAAGCCGCTGGCCCCCGCACTAATCAGGCTCTCTACTCCAAGATTCTCCACTCCAAGCTGCAATCCTTCCGCGTTAAATCCGCCACCAGAGGAGGATGTATCTCCACCTGTGCTGGCATACTTTCCATTGGTACCTGTGCCGGCACCTGCATAAGCCCCTGAGCCCCCTTTCGCTGCAATTTTGGGGTCTAATTTGGCTTTGATTTTAACTTGGCCTGCATCTTTATCGACTGGAAGGGAAGAGGCGATCTGGTCCATTGCATTAAGCCGACTATCCCCGTCGCCGAAGAGGGATCGATAAAAACGTGTGCCGATCAGTACATGGCGAAATCTACGCTGGGCAAAATACTGAATGATTAAGCTCTGGAAATCGATTTTTGCCTGAACAATCGATGCCTCTTTCTTTAGCTTATTATTTACCATAGTAGCACGAACATCTGAGAGAGCTTCCTTAATCGGTTCCACTCGAGCTTCGTCTTGGGGCGTGAGGGTTGTTGCGCTTGTGGGAGAATTTGTGCCGGAGGGGGCAGACGAGGCAATGGTGCTCGGTCCTAGGTTCATTCGGTAGTTCCACTCTAAGGCGGACTTTTCTCTTTGGAGACTTCGGTTGGCCATTTCTAACCTGGCCGATTCGTTTTTTGCCAGCCAAACACTATAGATAACGTCGGCTAGGGAGTTGCAGAGGTTCGCGTCGCTCCGATATTCGGATGCTTTGGGTAACAGCTTCCATGCGGCGTCAACATTTGCAGAGGTGACTTTTCCTGGGCTGAGTAAAGTGAGAATTTGATTGATAGTACTTTCGTATTGCTGATCGGCCTCTGAAGTTTCAGCAGGAGCGTTCAGGTACTTTTCAAAACGAGAACGAAAGAGGCGGTTATTATTCATATTCCAAAGTTTTCCATCGAAAGTGGAGGTGTCTGAGCCAGGATCCATCACTGGAACATCGCGCCCGAGAAAACCTTGATTCATTTGCGGGGGACGAGCTCCGCCGGTAGCGGCTTTTGAATTGCCCTCTTGAGCAAAGAGAGCTGCCCCCAGTCCAATAAAAAATAGAAGAAGACAGCTAAAAGCCTTCATGATTTCTGCACCTCCTCCACCAAAAGGATGCCTGAATCGTTAATTCGAACTTTGGCTCGATACGATTGATTCTTTTGAATGTTGATTTGGCGAAGGCTGGATGGAATCAGAATAGGAAGGGGCCAGTTCTTGGAGTCCCCTGTGGTTACACGAATACTAAAGAGACGTCCTTTTTCTGGATTCCATGCCAGAGAATTAAGGATGGTCCCTTCGATTTGGTAGACATTACCCCGAAGGCTGTTGGCATTTTCATAATAATCGGTTGGGATAAGCTTTTCGACTGTTCGGTAGGGATTGGCATCTTTCTGGAAAAAATAAGCTCCGATTCCTGCGAGAGCGAGGAAAGTAAGAACCACGAAAAAAATCGATTTGGAGGGCGTTGTGGGATGAGCGCGACGAGACATAAAGTTAACCTAGAACCAAGGGCTAGGAGGAAGCAACTATCGCCACTGACTCCGACGGATTCCGAAGTAGGCAAAAACCAGTCCAAGTCCAAGGTGAATCAAGAGGATCCAGAGGGCCATGGAGTAACTTGCTAAGGGTGTCTCTGAGATCGCTCGTACCAGATCATAAAAGCGAGTGTCACGAAGAGTCTGCAGGTAGCCCGACCAAGCCCAGTAGGCACTAATCAAGGGGCGTGTGAGTGTGCCGAGAGAATCTGGCAGCGCTAGAATCGCCCCGGAAAGGGGAAGTTGAAATCCGACCAAATAGAGACTGCCAAGGGAGGCCTGCTCTGAAGATGAGGTCCAACTGGAAATGGCCAAGCAGAGGGCAGTGGTGGCGGCAGTTAAAATAAAAAATGGCAAGAACTGGGCAAGTATATTCCCGGGAAACTGACAGACCGCCCGAACGAAAAGCGTCATCCAAGTCGACTGAAGAAAAACAAGCAGAAGTAAAAATAGGGACATACCGAGGAGTGTGGCTCCAGGGCGAAGTCCCGCTAGCTTCTCTTTTTCTAAAATAGGACGATCCCCAATTACTTCTCGTGCCGAGTTATTCGAGCCCATCAGTGCGAGAAGAATAACCTGAAACATGGCGAGACCGCTGACCAGAGTTCCAATTCGACTGGACTGAATTGTGAAGGCAAGAGTTTCCCGGAGTTGATCCAGGACACCGCTATCCGCGGACATGGTCATGTTCCTAACCGAGGGTAATCCTCGATAAGCAAATAAGGTGACGACCGCTGGGAAAACGAGCAAGAGTGAGAGTTGTAAGAAAACCTGAGTAGGGTCTCGCATAAATAACTTGAGACGTCGGAAGAACCAGGTGCTTGATTGTGAGAGAAAGGATGGCAGCTCAAAGGAGCTCTCCTTTTCTGCTCGGCTCATTTCCGACTCGAGCTCACCGAGAACCGTAGAAGGAGTTAGTTCGGGAGGATTTGGAGCCTGGGCCCACTCCTCCGCCCACGTCTCGGCATCACGTTTGGCTAATGCTGGATAAATATCTTCAGGCGTAGAGACGTTAAAGTAGCTGGTAAGGTCTCGGGGGTCTGCTGAATAGGCGAGGCGCCCCGCGGAGAGAATGGTAACGGAATCGTAGAAATCCAAGAAACGCAAACTATGAGTCACTAAAAGAACTAATCGGCCTTTATCTTTGGCGAGAGAGGAGAGCAGTAGGGTAATTTCTTCTTCAGATTTAGGGTCTAATCCGCTGGTAACCTCGTCCGCCAGGAGAAGGTTTGGCTGTGTAGTAAGTTCCATCGCCAGCCCTAATCTCCGAAGTTGACCTCCCGAAAGAACTCCCGCTCGTCGATCTTGTAGCTCCGTCAGGCCAGTTTCTTCGACAACCTGATCCACGATAGTTTCGATTTCATTCGCTGAAGCACTTCTCCGTAAGCGGGCGGTATAAATCAGGTTTTCTCGAACGGTCAGAAGAGGTTGGGTACAGCTAAACTGGGGTACATAGCCAAGTTCACCTGGAGAAAGATCGCTCTCGTCTAGATTGCGGCCTCGCCAAAAAATCGACCCATCGGTGTGGGGCAAGATACCCGCAATCACTTTCAAGAAAGTACTCTTTCCACAACCAGAGGGTCCTAGAATGGCGCCGAAGTGTGCGGCTGGGTACCAAGCGGAAATTTTCGAAAGTAGGGGAGTGCTGGCGTTGGGTAAGCTTGCCTCCATGGAATCAAGAACCAGCATTCCTCTAGAGAATCCTCTTATGAGGTCAAAGGCAACGTGGAAAAGTTTCCCAAATCGCTTTCTTAGGGTTAAATAAGTCTATGACTGCTTCCTCAAAACAGGGGTCCGAAAAAAAGAGGTGGTACATTTTGGGTGGTTTATTCATCGCCGGAGTTGTTCTCCTAGTGCTGTTCGGGGCTCTGCTTCCCATCTTCATCACGAATTGGCTCGGAGGAAAGGACTTCCAGAGGATCGCCTCTCAACAAGCCTCGTCTTTTTTAAAGACAGAGGGAGATTTCGAATCTTTTGACTGGTCCTCCTTTTCAGTTTATTCGGCCGGCTTTGCGACACGATCTGGGGCTAAGGGGGAGTGGAACTGGGACATTCGGGATATACGCACAGAGATATCACCGCGACTACTTCTGGATCGAATTCTTCGCTTCTCAGAGATCAGTATCGGGAGCATCAAGATGAAGCCGGGCACAGGCTTGGTTTCCGTGCCAGAGGCATTATCGACCAAACCTGGCTCCTCATCTTCGGGGAGCGACCTTTTTCGGGATGTGCAAGTGGGCAAGGTTATGATTAAAAGTTTTGCTTTGCAGCCCGGTCCTACCACCTCGGGTTGGGGAGTAGGAAACGTTGGAATCGAGGTTCATCCCAATCCCCAGAACACAACCTTTTCAATCCAAGGGGGGGAAATTCTTTCACCCCTCCCATGGCTAGGAGCGCTCTCCTTGCAGCAAGCGAAAGGTTCCTACCTATCGCCTCAGATCTATCTTACTCGGCTCGAACTTAAGTCTGCCCAAGGGGGGACCTTAGAATTATCCGGAGAAGGCCGAACCGACTCGATTGCTGGTAGAAGAGGTCGCCTGACTTGGAATCGCTGGCCCCTGCCTGAAGGTAAAATCGGAGTGGGACTCTTTGATGTCCCCGCAAAAATGTCCGGCTCGTTTGAGTTGTCGGATTGGAAATCGGACGGGCCTGTGGGCACAGGCCAAGTAAAGCTCATCGATGCCCGACTCGAACCCGGAAAGGGATCGGAAACTATTCTTGGCCTTCTGGCTGTACTGACGGGGGAACCGCGTCTTCGCGGATGCACGCTAAGCACGGCCCAAGCCTCCTGGACACTTGAACCTGGGATTTATAATGCTCGCTCAATCATAGCTGAGGCTCCTGGACTCTTAAGGGTGAACGGACAAGTTAAAGTGACGGGTCAAAATTTGAGCGGTGTCATCAATCTGGCCTTGGAAAAGAATCTTGGATCAAAAGTCTCAGGCTTAACCGGGGGCGAACTCTTCCGCCAAGAGAGTGACGGTTATCTGAGTCAACCGATCCAGATCTCAGGGACATTGGATCGCCCAGAAAATGATCTTCAATCGAAGCTCACCGGAGCCTTGGCTCGGACTGCAATTCGGACAGGAGCCCAGATTCTGGAAAAGGCCGCGGGGGCGCAGGGAGGTTCTGGGGGCGATGCGGCGGGCCAAGCTGTTAATGTGCTGAAAAGCTTATTCGGGCCTGCCCCCAAATAAGTAAAAATCTATCCGTAGCTCTTGTAGTACTTTTTCTTTTCCTCGTCGGAAGGGGAGCCGACATTCAGGGGGTTGGCAGCGGGTGATGCGGGTGGTGGGGGCGTAGAAGATTGTTCTCCTATTTCTTCGTCAAGCGCCGACATATCCACTTGGGGACTTCGATCGGGCATCATTCCTGCAGGGGTTCCCCCGCTAGCTTCGACAAAGGCCAACTGAACCTGCTGGAGAGCCTCGCTGATAATCTTTGTTTCCTGCGCACTCAGATTGCCCTGCGTCTTTATCTGAATGAGATCGAGGTGATCGATCATCATCTTGGCAGCTTGCAGATTGGGGGGTAGGTGATCCCCCTCAGGCGTAGGGATCTTTCCAAGCACATAGAGAATATTTTGTGCCTGGATCATGACGAACTGCACAAACTTACGAGCTAATTCAGGATTGGTAACCGGATTCGCTTTTTGAATTTCAGCCATAAAAGTACCTAGTCCGAAAGCTTGCTTGAGCCCGTCTGCGACCCCGACTTCCGATTGCGACGCCGAGGGGATTGTTTTGCCGAGCCCGAACGTCTGAAAGGGGGTTGGCTCTTGCTTGGAACGGCCTTAGGGAGAAAGGGGCTTTCGAAAGCTTCTCGAAAAGTATAGATCTCCTGAAAGTCGTCGATTTTATCCGTCTCACTTTTTCCCAGAATACCATGTTGAACGAGTTGGAAGACAACTTCTCCAACTTCTGTGCAGGTAGAAATTCCCCAATCATTCAGTACGGTTTTTGCCATGGGACCAAAGTCTCGCAGTGCAAGCGCACGAAAGCTTTCCAGCAGTTCTTCGCCGCGGACGTGAGCAGGCTTTTTCTGGTCGGCACGACCTAGGCGCTGGAGGGCGTGATCTAAAGAGCGGCGGACAAATTCGTAGGCGGCTAGGGAAAAGCGGGTTTCTGTCAGGCGGATTTTTTTCACCGCAGCATCAAAAGAAAGTTGGCTCACGTGGAAAGAATGAGCCAAAGGGCTCTTCTTGTCTATGGCTTACGCGCTGTGCCGAAACCACATCCAGCCAGAGGCAAGAGCCAGACCAAGACCTACGATCAAAAGGAAGAGTCGTTCGCGGCGGCGCAACTGTCCGTAATTCATGTGCATATAAGATTCACGATTCGCCCAGGAACAACGATAATCTTCTGGATTTGTTTAGCATCGATCCAAGTCGGAAGATCGGTATGGGCGCGAACCACTTTTTCGATTTCTTCTCGAGTGGCCGTAGGGGAGATATGAATCTTCCCTTTCACCTTGCTGTTTACTTGGACGGGTAACTCCACGCTGTCCTCCAAAATGTCGTCGGGGTGGTAGGTAGGCCAAGGGGCGACACTGAGATTATTCTTCCCGCCAAGGTGCTGGTGAACCTCTTCAGCAAGGTGGGGGGCAAAGGGTGCGAGTAATAGGCAGAGATGTCGCAGGGCGGATTGAGGTCGTTTGGGCAAGCTGGTTAAGTGATTTACTAAAATCATCATAGCTGAGATAGCGGTATTGAACTGTAATCTCTCGATGTCGGCCGCCACTTTGGCGGTTGTTTTCGCGAGGGCACGCGTAGTTTCCCGATCCGCTGGCTCGTCCGTAACCAAAGGGGAGGGGATCCAATGACCTTCTTCAGTTTCCTCAAAGACTAAACGCCAAATACGTGCCAAGAACCGAACGGAGCCTTCCATGCCTTTTGCGCTCCATGGCTTCATTTGTTCAAGAGGACCCATGAACATCTCGAAAACTCTCAAGGCATCCGCACCGTGTAAAGCAATCACGTCATCAGGATTGACTACGTTGCCCACCGACTTCGACATTTTGCAGCCGTCCTCCCCCAAGATGATCCCTTGATTAACCAGACGGCGAAAAGGTTCCGGGCAAGAAACCAAGCCCAGATCGAAAAGAACTTTATGCCAAAACCGAGCATAGAGAAGATGAAGGACCGCGTGCTCTGCTCCACCGACATAAAGATCCACTCCACCACCGCTCATCCAATATTTTTCTGCGGCCGAGCTCCAAGCGGCCTGATCATTGTGGGGGTCGCAAAACCGCAAATAGTACCAGCAGGAACCTGCCCACTGGGGCATGGTATTGACCTCACGGGTAAATCCATTCGGCAGATTTCCCCACGATTTTGCTTTCGTTAATGGCGGCTCGCCAGTTGGACTGGGTTGGTAATCCTCGAGTTCTGGCAAGGTGAGAGGAAGGTCAGTTGAAGCCAGGGGTGAATGCTTTCCCTCGTGCCAAAGAATGGGGAACGGTTCACCCCAATATCGTTGTCGAGAGAAAAGCCAGTCGCGAAGTTTGTATCGCGTTTGCTTTCGTCCGTGTTGGTTTGCTTCCAGCCAAGCCACTATACGTGGGTAAGCCTCCTCCGTCTTTAATCCGTCCAGAAAACCAGAATTGATCTGAATTCCTGGTTTCGTAAAGCAACCCTCCGGGCTCTTTCCACTTTCCAGTTGAATGACTTGGCAAATGGGAAGTTTGCAGGTTAAGGCGAATTGGTAATCTCGCTCGTCGTGAGCTGGAACTGCCATGACTGCTCCCGTGCCGTAGGAAGCGAGTACATAGTCTGCGGTCCAAAGTGGAATGGCTTGTCCGTTGACGGGATTAATCACACGGACCCCTAATGGGACGCCGGTTTTCGTTTTGGCGAGTTCTACTCTTTCCAGATCAGACTTCGCCGAGCTCTCCCGCCGATACCGCTCCACCGCCTCTTTCTGCCCAGGAGAGGTGAGGGTAGGAACGAGGGGATGTTCCGGAGCGAGTACAGCGTAGGTCGCCCCAAAAAGGGTGTCGGGTCGCGTGGTGTAGACCGTAATTTTGATCTCCGTTCCTTCCACGATAAAGTCGACTTCGGCACCTTCGCTCTTGCCAATCCAGTTTCTCTGCATTTCTTTAAGAGAATCAGGCCATTCGAGCAGGTCGAGATCCTGAATGAGTCGTTCGGCATAAGCGGTGATCTTAAGCATCCATTGGCGCATCGGGCGTCTTTCCACAGGATGGCTACCTCTCTCAGACCGCGGTCCCTCTGGGGTATTGAGAATTTCTTCGTTCGCTAGAACTGTTCCGAGGGCTGGGCAGTACCAAACTGGGGCCTCGGCAACGTATGCTAACCCTTTTTCATAAAGTTTGAGAAAAATCCATTGGGTCCAGCGAAAGTATTTTGGATCTGTCGTATCTATTTCTCGAGACCAGTCATAGCTAAAGCCCATGGCCTTGATTTGACGCCGAAAATTACTGATATTCTTCGCCGTGGTAACACGCGGGTGAGTTCCAGTTTGAACCGCGTGCTGCTCCGCTGGCAGGCCAAAGGCGTCCCAGCCCATCGGATGAAGCACGTTATCTCCAAGCATCCGGCGGTACCGACAAAGAATATCGGTCGCAGTGTATCCCTCGAGATGACCGACGTGGAGGCCCGCCCCTGAAGGGTAGGGGAACATATCGAGAATATACTTCTTAGGTTTTTCTGATCCTGGCTCGCCAGGTTGTGCGGCACGGAAACAGTCTGCCTCAGCCCAAATCTTCTGCCATTTAGGCTCGATGGCGGCGAAAGGATAGGGCGCGTGGGTTGGCATAAAGCGGTTAAGGGGTTATTAAACGCAAAGCCGTATGCCAAGTCGAACCCCACCTCATCGCCCTGTTTTATGGATTGCCACAGCCAATCCAGGCAAAACTCGTGAATTTAAAGAACTTTTTGGTGCGCGGTTCCTTGTACGGGATCTACACTCCTTCAAGAATCTTCCTGTTATCCATGAAACAGGCAGGACATTTGAGGCGAACGCCAAAATTAAGGCCTTAGCTCTGAGTCGGATTTTGCCAGGCCAACTGATTTTGGCGGATGACAGTGGTCTAGTGGTGCCTGCATTGGGGGGTCGACCTGGGGTTCGATCGGCCCGTTTTTCGGGTCCGAAAGCCACCAATGAAAGCAACCGGCTTAAACTTCTTCGGGTTATGATGAAGTTACGGAACAAAGCCCGCAAAGGCTACTTTGAGGCCACTCTTGTCTTGGCTAAGGACGGGGTAGTTTTCGGGGCCCAACGTGGCCGCGTTTGGGGTCGAATTACCCACCGAGAATACGGCTCGGGCGGGTTCGGGTACGATCCGATCTTTATTCCGAAAGGCTTTGCCAAGACGTTCGGCCAACTATCGCCGAGGACCAAAGCACGGATCAGCCACCGAGCTCAAGCAGCCAGGGGAGTTATGAGGCTACTCAGCAGTAAAATGCATAAAATAGCTGTGGATAATCATATTTGATACAATATGTATTGTGCGACAAATGATAGGTCATGGGGTGAATCCTGTAGCTACCGGATCAGACCCCACCGCTTAGTAAACGGCCAGTAGACAAAGGCTCCTTTGCCAACAAGATTAGCGGTTGGAACAGGACCCCAACCCCGACTATCGAAGCTGTTGGGGCTGTTATCTCCCATCGCCCAGTAATCTTTGCCAGGAATGCGGTACTGATCCCCAGTTTTAGCAAGGTAACTCGGGCCAAAAGTATATCCAGGATAGCCATCAGTTTTCGAAGCCACTTTTGCGCAAATCTCCGCTGCCGCAGGAGCTCTGTTAATCCATAGCTCGGGCGGTCTAACCTCGACCACGTCTCCACCAATGGCCACACAGCGCTTAATGTAGTACTGGGAACCTTCAATTCCTCGAAGGCGTAATCCAGATTCGATGCCTTCAATTCGGTCCGTGGTGAATACGAAGGTCTCCGCCCTTTTCGGTTTACGAAAGTGGTAAATCATCTTGTTCACAAAAAGATGGTCGCCTGTCGCTGAACTAAAGTTCGCCAAGACATCACCCTCTTTAATCTGATCACCAGAGCGCAATCGCAAACCACCCTCCCTAGCCTCTTGCAACGTTGTCCAGAGGGTTTGCGACCAACCATCCGCAATAATCTCTGTGGTCGTCCAAGGAATGAAGCCGCCCAACCGCCCCTCGCGAACGGACAGAATAGTGCCATCTTTTGGAGCAGCGGCGCGGTGGTAACTTTTACCAAGCCAAATAAAATCAAATACTCGTGGAAAGAAATGGGGAGGAGAATTAAGTTCAGGCTGATTTAATATCCCAAGCAAAGTAGGCCGCATGGAGTGGGTGGGGATTTTGAAGGGTTGAAAGAAATAAGCGCGCACCCCGAGGGCCAATGCGATCGCCACCAAAGCCACCTCGGCATTTTCCCGTCGGCCATGGTGTCGATCGGTCCGAAGTAAATCTCCATAAGACCCCTCTAATTGTGCGAGGATCTCTTGTCTTTCTCCTGATGCCATTCTCCAATGCAGTGCCTTGGCGCAAAAGCCCCTTGCCTCCTGAAGCCTTGAAAGAAGTGCCGTCGGCAAGATATCCCTTCCGTAGCGCACTCGTTTGGCTAGGAAATGGGAGATTGCGCGGAGCTGGGTCCGCTCTTCCTTCGCTTTTCCAAAAAAGAAGTAATCGATCATGGCTTAATCTCCAAAAGCCTTTAGGACCTGGAGGAAAGCCTCCTGCGGAATATTCACCTTGCCGAACTGCTTCATTCGCTTCTTTCCTTCCTTCTGTTTCTCTAAAAGTTTCCGTTTCCTAGAAATGTCACCACCGTAACACTTGGCAGTCACATTCTTGCCAACACTTTTAACATCTTGTCGAGCAACAATCTTCCCACCAATGGCCGCTTGCAAGGAAACCTTAAAGAGCTGAGGAGGAATCACCTCCTTGAGCTTCGCGGTCAAGGCGCGCCCGCGAGAAGGAGCCTTCTCACGATGGACAATGCAACTAAAGGCGTCCATCGGCTCCCCATTAACCAGAATTTCGAGTTTCACCAAATCGTCGGCCCGATAAGCGCCGTGTTCGTAATCCATCGAACCATAACCGCGGGTAATGCTTTTGATCCGATCGCTAAAATCAACCAGAATCTCACTCAAGGGAATCTCGGTGGTCAGCATGACCCGCTTGGCATCTAATGAATCAGTTTTTCTTACATCCCCTCTTTTCTCTCGAACCATGGAAACTAGGTCACCGATATTCTCATTAGGACAAAGGAGGAACACGGTCACCATCGGTTCACGAATCTCCTCAATCACGCTGGGGTCGGGGAGTTGCACCGGGTTCTCAACTGAAAGTATCTTGCCGCTAGTCAAACGGACCTCGTAAATAACACTGGGATAAGTGGACAAGACTTCCATGGAAAACTCACGCGAGAGCCTCTCCTGGACAATTTCCATGTGCAAAAGCCCTAGAAAGCCGCATCGAAATCCAAACCCAAGTGCAGGCGAGCTTTCGGGGATAAAAACTAAGGAGGAATCATTGACCTGAAGCTTACCTAAGGCCGTCTTAAGCTTTTCGAAATCCTCCGTATTGATCGGATAAAGCCCCGAAAAAACCATCGGTTGAACCTTGCGAAAACCAGTTAGTGGCTCTTTTGCGGGGTGGATTGAACTAGTGATTGTATCGCCTATATCAATTTCCGCAGTGGTTTTTAGATTAGCCACTAAATATCCTGAGTCTCCTGGCCCTAGTTTCTTCCCCACTGTCATTTTAGGAGTAAATGTCCCCACCTCTTTGGTCTCGTATTTTCGCCCACTCTGCATGAGTTGAATTGGGGTGCCCGCAGTGAGTTCTCCACTGATCACCCTCACATAAGCGATCACCCCGCGAAACGTATCGAAAACGCTGTCAAACACGAGGGCCTTGAGCTCTTTTCCGTGTGCGTTCTTGGGGGGTGGCAGGCGAGCGATGATCGCCTCCAAGACGTCGCTGATCCCTTGGCCCGTTTTTGCGCTGACGAGAATCGCCTCATCCCCAGGGATGGCTAGAATCTCCTCCAACTGTTTTTTGACTCCGGGAATATCTGAGCTTGGCAGATCGATCTTATTAATAATCGGAATAAGAGTCAGGCCCTCGCGATTAGCTAAGTGCACATTCGCCACGGTCTGGGCTTCCACGCCTTGTGCCGCATCGACCACGAGGAGAGCTCCTTCACAGGCAGCAAGAGATCGGGAAACCTCGTACGAAAAATCTACATGACCCGGAGTATCAATGAGGTTGAGGAGGTAAGTTTTCCCATCTTTGGCCTTATAATTCAAACTGACAGGATGGGCTTTGATGGTGATTCCGCGTTCTCTTTCCAAATCCATCGAGTCAAGCAGTTGAGCCTGCATATCTCGTTCGGCGATCAGACCGGTAGCCTGCAGCAGGCGGTCGGATAGAGTGGTCTTGCCGTGGTCGACGTGAGCAATGATACAAAAGTTCCGAGTAAGGATAGGGTCCATAGAAAAAGGAAGAAATTAAATCTACCCTGAAACATTCGCCGAACCAGCAGCCGCGCGGAGATTGGCAACCGCTTGAGTTAGGTCGGATTGACTAAAAAGATGGGAGCCCGCCACCATAATGTTGGCTCCGGCCGCGGAGCAACTTGCTGCCGTTGCATCACTCACTCCGCCATCAACTGTAATATCTACATTATAGTTTTGCAGAACAATCACGTCCCTTGCTTCTCGAATCTTTGGGAGAACTTCCGCAAGGAACGCCTGTCCCCCAAAACCTGGGTTGACCGTCATGCAGATAAGTTGGTCGCAAAGTGGTAAAAGCGGAATCGCATGTTTTAAAAGGGTGGCAGGATTAATCGCCAAGCCCGCGCGGCAACCCCTTTCTCGAATACTCGCCAAGGTTCGCGCCACTTGATGACGCGCCTCTAGATGAACATTTATGCAATCGGCTCCTGCTTCAATAAAGTCGCCCGCATAGCGATCGGGTTGCTCGATCATCAGATGCACATCAAGAGTGGCCTCTCCCATCACCCGCCGCAAAACGCGAACCATATTTGCCCCAAATGAAATATTAGGAACAAAGTGACCGTCCATAATATCGATGTGCACCCACTCTGCTCCACTGGCGCGGATTCGTTCCGCCTCTTCCTCAATCCGGCCTAGGTTGGCACCTAATATCGAAGGAGCGATCACGATGGGACGATTCGTCATGAGTTTTTCGCTTTCTGCATAATCTCAATCTCATAACCCTCAGGGGCATCGAGAAAAGCAAAATGCGCTCCTTCATCAGTTTGGGTCGGACCGTCGGACCATGGGTAACCCTTGGCCGTGGCATAACGCCCAAGGGCTTCCAGATCATCCACCTCAAAGGCGAGGTGCATCAGATCCGCAGGTACTTTTACCGGGCCTGCTTTTGGATAGTGGCAAAGCTCTAAACACTCACCCCCTGCCTCTGATTGAAGGAAAACCAGAGTACTTCCACGGGGAGAAGTGCTTCGCGAGATCTGCTTCAATCCAAGGACATTCCCGTAAAAATCAACAGACCTTTCCAGATTTTCAACGCGTAAGCGAGTGTGGAGCCATCGGCCAACTTTCATCAGGAGAGCTATCATTCCTCCCCTACCCCTTTTCGTCGAACATGTAATCTCGACTATTCCGCCTCCGCTTTCGAATCACGATCGAGTAGAGAAGTTAAACCCTCTTTGGGCGACTTCCCCTCAAAGAGAACTTGGTAAAGTTGACGAGCTACCGGAGCCTCCACATGTTTCCGCGCTAGCATTTTATGGAGGGCCTGTGTTGTCCAAACTCCCTCACAAACTCCTTCAACTGAGGCGATAGCTTTCTCAAGAGAATCTCCTTTTCCGATCCGTTGACCGACCCTGCGATTCCGACTCGCCTGGCTGTAGGAGGTTAAAAGAAGGTCTCCAATTCCACTTAGGCCCTGAAGGGTCTCCTCCCGTGCCCCGAACTGCACCGCGACCCTCGTCATCTCTCGCAGACTCCTTGTCGTCAGTCCTGCTAAACTATTTTCACCGAGACCGAGGCCAACACACATTCCCGCCGCCAAGGCGTAGACATTCTTTAAGGCGCCACCCCACTCCACCCCAGCAAGATCGGTACTGCGATAGACCCGTAGACCCGTGCCGTGCAGCGCCGCCTGCACGCTGGTGGCGAGGGTTTCATCTTGAGCAGCCGCCACTAGGGCGGTCGGTACCCTTTGTACCAGCTCGGCAGCTAAACTCGGCCCCGAGACCACCGCAACGGGAGTTCCAGGCCAAACGTGACCCACAATTTCACTTACCCGTTGGCCTGTAGAAATCTCAATCCCTTTGGATAAATTAACCACTGGGCACATACCTGCAAATGAGTGCAAGTTCTGCAGAACTTCACGAACCACTTGAGTAGGTAAAGCAATCCAGATTAAGTCGGTTCCCTTGGGAATCTCTCGCCCGCCTTTTTCGACCCAGTGCACGTCATGTCCACGGGTTTGCAGAATTTCTCCGAGAGCTTTTCCCCAGGCTCCTTTGCCCAGAACGGTGATCTTCATGCTTTTCACTTCTTTACCAGCTTGCTCTCCCGCCCTTGAAAGAGTCGAATGAGATTATCCCGATGGCGAATCCAGACCAATCCAGCCATACCCACTGCAGCCCACTGCAAAAGGAGTCGCCCTGGGTCGAGGCCCAAAACTAAAAAGGGAAAGGCCGACGCCGCCACTAAAGAAGCGACCGAAACAATTCGGTTAAAGAAAAAAACAACACCCCAAACTCCAATAACCGATATTCCCACCCAAGGGGTAAGGGCTAGCAAGGCCCCCGCGGAGGTGGCCACCCCTTTTCCGCCGCGAAATCCAAGCCAAGGAGAGAAAACGTGGCCAAGAACGGCCATCACTGCCGCCCCCACCGCGGTTGAATCTCCTGCATGACCAACTTTTGTGGCTAAGGCCACTGCGAGCCATCCTTTGCCAAGATCCAAGGCCAAAACTAGGAATCCCCACTTTTTCCCCAAAACCCTGCCCACATTGGTGGCGCCAGTGTTTTTACTCCCCTGCCCGCGGACATCGATCCCCCGAAAACGACCCAGCCAGTAGCCAAAGGGTAAAGATCCTAGAAAAAACGCCAAAATGATATAGAGACAATCGAAATACACCCCTTGCGAGATGAACCAAGCAGCCGACGAGAGCAAGTAAAACCTATGGTTATTTTTCCTTTGGGGTACTTGCCCTTATAGGGTAGATTTCCGTATCGTGCCTGAAATTTCTGCCACGCAATTAACAGGGTCCCATGTCGACACCTTCCGCAAAGCGAAAGATGCTGTGGCCCGCCAAAATCACGACTACGTCCTGATGCTCATGCCGCCTGTTCTTGAGGCTCAACCAGGTTTTCTCGACGGCCGTAAACTTCTTCGCGCCAGCCAATTGGCCAAGGCCAAAGGCGCTTCCAAGATGGATAAAAACATGGCCGCAGTTCGAATCACCCCAATCATCATGCAGGCGAAGATGGCTGCGGGAAAATCTTTGGGCTCGGGTATGGCTAAACTCGAGGAAGCCTTGGCCCTAGACCCTCATAGCCCCCAAGCCAACAGCGCCCTTGCCGAGATGGCCCTCGCCAATGATTTATCCGGAACCGCAATCTTTGCTTATGAAACCATTCGAGCAGGAAAACCCCAAGACACCGCCAATCTCCACGGACTAGCTAAAGCGCTTATCGCGGCCAAGGAAATGGGAAAAGCTCGCGATGTTTATCAATCGATCCTCGAGCTTGTGCCCAATGACGGAGCCGCTCTCAAAGGAATGAAAGACGCCAGCGCGCTGGTTGCCACCCAAGACGGGGGTTGGGAAAAGTCTGAAGACTTCCGAGATTCCTTAAAAAATAAGGAAGAGAGCCTGGCCCTAGAAGCCTCCTCAAAGGTTGTGAAGACGGCTGAAGCCATGGCCGAGCAGCTGACTCGACTTCATGCCCAATTTGAAAAAGAGCCACAGAACGTAACCTTAGCACGCCAAATTGCAGAGTTATGCGAACAGCAGGGCTCTCTCGAATACGCCCTTCAGTGGTTTCAGTTCGCCTATGACATGACGCAAAAGACAGATCCCAATCTAGAAAAATCCGTCTTTCGTATTCGCCTTGCCCTGCTCGACGCCGAGATGGATCAAGCCCGTACCGATCAGGTAGACCCTTCCCTCCTCACCGGAATTGAGGCCCGCGCCAAGACGTTAGTCCTAGAGGGAGCGCGAGAACGTGTCGCCCGCTACCCGAACGACCTGCAATACCGCTACGATTTAGGTGAAGCTCTCATCGAAAATGAGCTTTATAAAGAAGCGGTTCCAGAACTACAGCAAGCCTTGCGGCAACCTTCGGTGCGTCACCGTGCTCTCAACCTGCTTGGAGTCTCCTACCAAAAACGAAAAATGCTCGATCTTGCGGCCAAACAGTTCGCCCTAGCGGCTTCCGAGATTGTCGCGATGGACGCAGTGAAAAAGGATGCCATCTACAATCTCGGCATAATCCTAGAAGAAATGGGCAAGAAAGATGAATCTATCGAAGAATTTAAAAAGATTTACGAAGTGGATAGCCAATTTCGAGATATCGCCGATCGAGTAGAAGCAGCCTACCAACAGTCCTAGAAAGGCGAAAGCCGGACGGCCTTTACGCCGCCCGGCTCTCCTCCTGTGGAACCCGTAAGCCGGATTCTGTAACCTTCCGAGTTTCCTCAGTCGGCCGGCAGTCATTTCTCTAGTCCGCCTTGCAACGGACTCCGGTTCAGCGTTACCGCCGTTCCGATGCAGCACCAACCCGGGGGTGTTCTGCTTGCGCAGAGCGGGCGGGCCACCCATTCCCCCTGTTCGGCCTTGCACCATCCGTGGTTTATCTATCTTTCTGGTTACCCAGAAAGCGGTGGGCTCTTACCCCGCCATTTCACCCTTACCTAGCTTGCGCTAGGCGGTATATTTTCTGTGACACTTTCCGTCAACCCCGACTTGCGTCGAGGATGCCCCCAGCTTTCCCGGGGCGGATTGCCCTGTGGTGTCCGGACTTTCCTCCGCCAAACCTCCGTAGAAATGTGGCGGCGACTGCCCTGGTTCCGCTTGAAAGCATAAAGCCAAAATCCCAGCTGACAATCCCAAGGCTTGAGTGCCAGAACCAAGCCCGACACCTAGATTACCCCACCACCTCCTCGAACCCCAACCAGCCTTACTCCATCCAGATCAATGGATTCCAAGTGCACAGAACAATCAACTCCAAAACCAAGGCAATCAGAAATGTCGGAACCAAAATGGTTAAACCGAGGCCTATGGCGATGGGGAAGTGGCGGTTATCGGTACGGTGCTTCGCCAGTTGAGCCCCAGCCACCAAAACCACCGCAGCACCTAAAGTCATTGAAGTAATGATCATGAAATTGTTCTACGGAAACCAAGACTGAAGGCAAGTCGCCCTTCATTGAATGCTGTGAGGAGGCTAGTCGCTGGACTTGCCCTGCCCGTCGATCATCTTTGTTTGAGTACCCACCCTGACCTGAGCTCGCCCCCCGCGAAAGTCGGAGGCCTCATCATAAATCGCCGGAATAACCAGTTCCCCTTTCGGGTTGATATAGCCGAACTTTCCCGTGATTCGATCATCAGCCTGTATTCGTGCCATTCCCTCGTAAAAAGAGCCAGCCCATGCAAACTTTTTTTCAAAAGCTTTTTCTCCATCAGGTTTAATATAAAACCATGTTTCTTTATCACCAGGAGCCCCACCTTTTTGCACCGCGGCTAGCTTTCCAGAAAATGACTGCACCTGATCGTAGTCTGGCTCCACAACAAGCTTTCCCTTTGAATTTACGAAACCCCATTTTCCGCCATCTTTGACTGCGCCCAGTCCCTCCTGAAAAGGTCTTGCCCAAATATAGTCGCCCTCAATCGCCCACCTTCCTTGCCGATCGATATAACCAAACTTGCCCGTGAGTCGGTCCCCCTCACAAGCGGGCGCAAGGTTCTCCGAGAAATCGCCCGCCCACGAAAACCGTGGAGGAATCTTCCAGTTGCCGGTTTTACCCAGGTAGCCCCATGCGGTATTTTCCCTGGCTGCCGCCAACTCCTCTTGAAACGGCTTTACCTCGGCAAACTTCGGCTCAACCCCCCACGAGCCATCTGACGAACGGAATCCCCATTTCCCATTATCCCCCTTGGCGGGTGCGGGACCTTGTGCGAAGAGACGCTTCTCATCCTCAGCAGTCCCCTGAGCATAAGCAGGAGCAAGACATGACAAGCTCCCTAAAAAAAGTAGAAGTAGAGACCAATAAACCATCCCTATCCCTAGGAATGATAAAGCTATGGGTCAAGGCAGGGCTGGCACTTTATCCAGAACCTAGGATAATAAGCTGATGCGCTTTTGCTCCTCTATCCCTGCTCTTCTCTTTACCTGCATGGTTTTATTGCAAAGCCTCCAGGCCCAAGACACCGCTTTTCAAGCGGGAGCCTCTCCTTATACTCCTCAGCAGCTGCATGAGCTTCTTGTCGGGCAGCGAAGAGAATCAGTGCTACAATTCTTTGGTCGTATGCCTAACCACATCCAAGGGGTGGACTGGATTTACAACCGAATGCTAATTTATGTCGCCGAATCCGATCAGTACTACACCACCGCAATTGTCTGCTTCTCCCATGGAGATGGCCTCGTCTGGCAGGTTGTCTGTTATCCTTAGCATTTTCTGTTGAAGATGAATTATTATTGCACTGGTCTTCGCGCGCTTAGCTCAGGGGTAGAGCGGCTGCTTTACACGCAGTTGGTCGGGGGTTCAAATCCCTCAGCGCGCATTCTCTTAATGGTGGTTCTCCTCGCTGCACCTTCAACATCTTTCTCTGCGCCCGTCTCCCCCATTGGCCCTGTCTATGTTCTGCCCATTCAAGGGGAGATTCAAAAAGGAACCGTTTATGTCATACGCCGCGGAGTCAAAGCAGCTTTAGCAGCCAACGCCTCTGCTCTCGTCCTGGATATGAATACGCCTGGGGGTGAAGGCGAAGCGATGAAGGAGGTCATGGCCACGATCGCTAAGTTTCAGCCAACCGAAAAAACCTATACCTACATCAACAAAGAGGCCTTCTCCGCTGGCGCTTTTATCTCCGCCTCGACCCGTCATATCTGGATGGCACCAGGATCGATTATTGGAGCCGCTTCACCCGTTACCCTTGGCCAAGAGGGGCCTAAAGAACTTCCCCCGAAATTTGTCTCAGGCTATGCCGCCTTGATTCGTGCAGCTGCCGAGCAAAACGGCCACAACCCCGCTATTTTTGATGCCATGGTCAATAAACAGATTGGCCTCAAAATAAATGGCCGAGAGATCGTCGCCAAGGGAGACATTCTCACCCTAACCACCCAAGAAGCCACCCAGCCGACAGGCAATCCTCCTCGTCCACTCCTTGCCGCAGGAGTCGCCCCCGATCTTCAGACGCTAATCGAAAAAACCGTACAGCCCGGAGCTGTCATTGTCCGGATTCAGCCCACCGGCTTTGAAAATATTAGCCGCTGGATCATTACCATCTCACCCCTGCTACTCGGTGCCGCTTTTCTTTTCGGATATCTCGAGTTCAAAACTCCCGGTTTCGGTCTCTTTGGGGTGCTCTGTGGACTTTGTGCCTTCCTCTTTCTTTTTGGTCACTACATCGCGGGTTTGTCCGGCTATGAAAACGCTCTGCTTCTCCTTCTCGGTCTCGCCCTTCTTATCACCGAATTTTTTCTTTTTCCTGGAACTTTTATTCCCGGTCTACTTGGTCTTGCGCTCATCCTTTTTGCTTCCCTCAACACCATGATTGATCGATACCCCACGGATCCCGCACTTCCCACCCTCCCTCAACTCCACTCTCCCGCGATCAACTTGGCATTAGGATTCTTCGGCGGACTCACCGCCATTCTCCTTGCTGCCCGTTATCTGCCTGAAACTATTCTCTTTCGACCTTTCCGCTTGAGTGCCGTATCTCCGTCCTCGTCTCTCCCGATTGACTCCTCAATCCGTCCCGGACTCAAAGGCAAAGCTTTGACTGATCTTCGCCCTAGCGGTTCGGCTGAATTTCACGGGCAAAGCTTTGATGTTTTGGCAGAAGGCCATTTTATTGCTCAGGGCACCGCGATTGAAATTCATCAAATCGAAGGGGCAACTCTTTTTGTTCGCCCAAGTGCAACCCCCAAGAAAAAAACCTAGAAAAACACCACCTTTCTATTGTTTTCTACAATCGGAACTTTTCATTTCCCTATCAGCTTTTTTTCCGTAAGTATTACTCATGCCTATTATTCTTCTTATCGCGGTCTCTGTCGTGGGTTTGGTCTTTGCGGTTGTCCTTATTAATTTCTTTGGACTCTGGTTGCGTGCCCTGACCTCAGGCGCTCCCGTCGGCATTCCCACATTAATCGCCATGCGACTCCGCGGTATTCCTAACTCCCTCATCGTTAACGCTAGGATTACGGCGGTACGTGCTGGTATCGAGGTCACCACTGCCCAACTCGAAACCCACTACCTAGCTGGAGGGAGCGTTGATCAGGTCATCCGTGCCCTTATCGCCGCAGATAAGGCAGGCATCAAACTCGATTTCAACCGATGCTGCGCCATCGATCTCGCCACATCAGGATCAGGGAAAACCGTTTTCGATGCGGTTCGCACCAGTGTTAATCCGCGCGTCATCGACTGCCCAGGAACTGATTCCGGTAAAGGCACCATCGACGGAGTGGCTAAAGACGGTATCACTGTCCGCGCCCGTGCCCGGGTCACAGTTCGTTCCAATCTGGATCGATTTGTTGGGGGTGCTACCGAAGAAACTATCATCGCTCGCGTCGGAGAAGGCATCGTTCGAGCCATCGGCTCCAAGGAAACCTACAAAGGAGTTCTTGAGAACCCCCAAGACATTTCGAAAGACGTTCTCAATCGAGGTCTGGATGCTGGAACTGCTTACGAAATTCTTTCTATCGATATCGCCGACGTCGGAGTGGGCGCGAATATCGGAGCGAAGCTTCAGGCCGAGCAAGCCGATGCCGACAAGCAGGTCGCTCAAGCCAAGGCTGAAATGCGTCGAGCCGCTGCCGTCGCGGTTGAACAAGAAATGCGCGCCAAGGTTGTTGAAGCCGAAGCCCAGGTTCCTCTGGCCATGGCAGAGGCTTTCCGCAAAGGAAACCTAGGGATCATGGATTATCAGAAAATCCGCAATGTCTCAGCTGACACCGAAATGCGTGCATCCATCGCCAAGGACTCTGCCAAGCCGAACTCGAAGTAAGAAAGACACCTCTAGTGGAGTGGCTTGTCCCAGTTCTCTTCGTCGTCGTAAGTATTGCCCAGTGGTGGCTGAAAAGGCAAAAACAGTCAACTGAGCCAGTGCTCACACCCACCGCTCCTCAAGAGTCAAAATCAGCACCTGAGCGAGAGGCTGATCCCCTTGGAGAATTCGGTGACCTTCTTGAGGCTCTCGGTCGTCGACGCCACGAATCGCCTCCACCGCATGCTGCGATTCCCCCAAAGGCAGCTCCTCCTGCTAAGCCGTTCATCGACTTTTCTCCACCCATAATCGCCCATAAGGATCCACCTCTTCGTCCCCACACCTCTGCCCTGCCTCAAGTATTAAACGATTCTTTTTCAGGGGAAAGTGCAACGCCACTTCCAGTCTTTGTCCATGACAAACCCGCCTTTTCTTATGCTCAACCCCAGGGGGTGCGCCGACATTCATTTCAGAAGGCACTGAGTGACCCAGCTTCTCTGCGCCAAACAATAATTCTATCCGAAATCCTCGCTCCGCCACTCGCTTTACGCTGATATCTTTCATGGCCACCTCGAAATCTTCTCCAGTCCGCGCCGCCTTGATTCAGATGAGTTGTTCGCCAGATCCAGCCAAGAATTTGCGTGTAGCCCTTCAGCGAATTGCTACCGCCGCCAAGTCAGGAGCCAAGCTAGTTTGTCTTCCTGAACTTTTCCGCTCTCTCTATTTCTGTCAAAAAGAGGATTACGCCTGCTTTAAGCTCGCGGAAACTATTCCCGGACCCACCACTCAGGCACTTGCGCTAGCTGCCAAGAAAAATAAAGTGACTCTTGTTGCCAGTCTTTTTGAAAAAAGAACTGAAGGTCTTTATCATAATACGACAGTTGTCTTCAGCCCGAATGGAAAGATCTTGGGAAAATATCGCAAAATGCATATCCCAGATGACCCTGGTTTTAGTGAAAAGTTTTACTTTTCTCCTGGAGATACCGGTTTTCATCCCATCGACACTCCTGTAGGCAAGTTGGGAATACTCGTCTGCTGGGATCAGTGGTATCCCGAGGCCGCCCGTTTGATGGCCCTGCGGGGTGCACAAATTCTCATCTACCCCACCGCAATCGGCTGGGTCGCCGGGGAAAAGCAGGCGGTTTGCTATGCGCAGCAAAACGCTTGGCAGACGATTCAACGTAGTCATGCCATCGCTAACGGTCTTTATGTTCTTTCGATTAATCGGACAGGTCGCGAAAATGATCTTACATTCTGGGGGTCCAGTTTCGCCGTCGCTCCTTTCGGCGAAGTCCTTATCCAAGGCTCTTCCCACAAAGAAGAGATTCTTCAGGCTCAACTCGATCTTTCTAAAATTGCGACGACTCGCCAGCACTGGCCTTTCCTTCGGGACCGCCGCATCGATGCTTACGCTGGGCTGGATCAACGATTTCTTAAGTCTTGAAAAATCCCCTACCCCCATCCTTCGGGATTGATTGGTCGGCCTATCGTTTTCCCGCGGAATGGGAAGCTCACGAAGCTACTTGGCTAGCTTGGCCCCACAACGCTGAGACCTGGCCTGGGCTCCTAGAGCCTGTCCAAGAAACCTACTTAGAGATGATCCGCGCCCTCATCCCAGGCGAGAGGGTTTATCTGATCGCCAAAGACTGTGCGGCCGCGGATGAAATCCATCAGCGACTCCGTCGGGCTGACCTTATCTCCCCAAATCTTAAAGTCGTGACCATCCCCAATGATGACGCTTGGCTTCGCGATAGCGGACCGATCTTCATGCTTCGTCGAGCCACAGGGAATCCGGCTCGTGTCGCCCATGATTTCACCTTCAATAGTTGGGGCAAGAAATATGGTCCTTGGGATAAAGATGATGTCATTCCTGAGGCCGCCTGTCGTCTTACCGATACCCCATTCGAAACTCACGATTTTGTCCTTGAGGGCGGCTCTCTCGATACCGACGGTCAGGACACTCTTCTCACTACTGAACAGTGTCTTCTTAATCCCAACCGCAATCCCTCTCTGTCTCGACCTGAAATTGAAGCACGACTTTCTCAGTGGTTGGGTGTCCGAAAGATTATCTGGTTGGGCGAGGGTCTCGAGGGTGACGATACCGACGGGCATGTCGATGATCTGACCCGCTTTCTTGAGCCAGGGGTGGTCGCGACGGTTGTCGAATCCGACTCCCAAGACCCGAATCATGCCCCCCTCGCAGACAACCTGCACCGGCTTTCTCTGGCCAAAGACTCTCGCGGAAGAGCCCTCCAGGTAATTCAGCTCCCCATGCCCCCGCGCGCTGATGGTCCGCACCATCGCAACCCAGCCAGCCACGCTAACTTTTACATTGGAAACTCCGCCGTTCTCGTCCCCATCTTCGCTTCTCCCACCGACAAAGTGGTTCTTGATCTCCTTCGCCTCCACTTTCCAGGCCGCAAGGTCCACGGCATTGACTGCCGCGCCCTTGTGGGTGGCTTAGGCGCAATTCACTGTATCACTCAACAGCAGCCAGCGATCGTTCCACTGGGTTGAACTGCACCCCCTCTTGCGTCTAGGGTTTTCCTATGGCCAAGCCACTCCGTATCGGTCTCCCTTCAGGAAGCCTCCAAGAAGCAACCCTCGATCTATTTCGAAAGGCAGGCTACTCGATTGCCCGCGGTTCGCGTACCTACCGTCCATCCATCGATGATCCGAATTTTGAAGTCCGTCTACTTCGTGCTCAAGAAATTGCCACTTACGTCCAAGACGGCTTTCTCGATCTTGGCCTAACTGGCAGCGACTGGATTCAAGAAACCAAGGCCAAGATTCATGTTGTTTCCACCTTCCAATTTAGCAAAGCCACCGCCCAACCCGCACGATGGGTCGTCGCCGTTCCTAATCGTTCGCCCATCCGTCGTCCTTCCCAGCTTCGCGGAAAACGAATCGCCACCGAGGCCGTCGGACTTGTCCGCCAGTACCTCGCAAAAAATAAGATTAAGGCTAAGGTAGAGTTTTCCTGGGGTGCTACCGAAGTTAAGGTGCCTGAACTTGCCGATGCGGTCGTTGACATCACTGAAACTGGCTCCTCTCTTGCAGCCAACGGCCTTCGTATTCTCGACACCATCCTCGAATCCTATCCCCAGCTTATCGCGAATCGCAAAGTTTGGACTCGTCCACCACAGCGAGCACTTATTACAAACTTAGCTATGCTCCTCGAAGGGGCCTTGCGGGCTCGAGACCTTGTCGGACTTAAGATGAATGTCTCTCGTCGTTTTCTAGGTTCGATCAACGCAGTCCTCTCTTCCCTCCGCGATCCCACGATATCTCCCCTTGCCCGCGATGGCTGGGTTGCGGTGGAAACGGTTATGGAAGAGAAAATTGTTCGATCCCTTATTCCTCGCCTTAGGAAACTCGGTGCCGAGGGTATTATTGAGTACCCGCTAAATAAGGTTGTCACCTAAGCCTTCTAGCCCCACGATGTCCCTATGGGTTCAGTTAAGAAGAAGCGGAAATCGAAAATCGCGAAGCATAAGCGCCGCAAGCGCAGTCGCGCGAACCGCCATAAGAAGCGTCTCCGCTACAAGACTTAAGGCTGGGGCGCTCGGCGCTTCCTTACTTCTTGCCACCGCCTTTCTCTCGTTTGGTGCTCCTCAGCGCGCCGAACGTGTTGATTCAGCACTATTCTTCACCGAAGGACGGCGCGCCGACTCACTAGGATTAAGTCAACAAGCCTTCGAGGCTTACAGCAAAGCTCTCGATGCTGATCCCACTTCTCGTGCCGCAACCCTCGCCAAAGCCGGTACCCTGCTCGACCTCAACCGTTCGGCAGAATCGTTAGAGCTTCTTCAATCGCTCCCCGCCTCTTCAGTCGATGAGCCTGAACGAGCCACCCTTCTCTGCCTGGCTCTCATTGGCCAGAAAAGGGGCGAAGCGGCTACCATCGCCCAACGCGACGCCCTCACCGCTTTAGCAGGATGGAGTAACCAAGATCCCACTCGCTTGGCTCGCGTGGCCGAAGGCCTTCTTCGATCTGGCACCGCACTCTCGCGGAAATCTCAACGGGAAATCGCCGCCGCTGTTCTCCCCGCTTTTATCCGCGCCATCGAGATGAACACCTCTTTAAGCGGTTTAATCCTGCGGGCGGCGGATATTGCCATAACCGCCGATGACCTCCCCACCGCCGTTCGCTACCTCCGCGAATTCAACGACGACCGACCGCAAGAACTTCCCATTCTCGAACAGATTGCCGCCACTCTCATTCTGGCTGGCCAACCCACGGAAGCAGACTCCTACCTTCAACTCGTCGCCATGGAAAAACCGGAACGCGCAAATCTCTATCCCGTTCTTGGTAATCTCTACGACGAACTAGGCTTTCCCGCTCGCGCCGAAATGTACCGAGTTCTCGCCTTGCACGTGGCTAAGGATCCACCTTTATCCGATTTCCTTCGCCTTGCGTTGCTTCAACTTAAATTGAACCAGCCTCGGCGAGCTGGGCTCACCCTGGTATCTGCTTCTCGGATCTACTCCGATTCAGTTCAATTGCTTCTGATTCGTGGTCTCACCGAGAAAGCCCAAGATCTTATGGCAGAGGCCGCTTCTACTTTTGCTCAGGTCGAGCGTCTATCCCAAAAACGCCCGGAGATGCTTGATGCTAGCTTTTACTTTGAGTACGGCTCGGCCTGCGAGCAGTCTGGTCAATCGACCCGTTCAGAAGTTGCCTTACGCAGGGCCCTGCAACTCAACCCATCTCACCACCAGTCCCTCAACTATCTCGGCTATATGTGGGCCGAACGGGGTCGAAATCTCGACGAAGCCCTCATCATGATTGAAAAAGCAGTACAACTCAGTCCTGGAAACCCCGCTTATCTTGATAGCCAGGGATGGGCCCTTTACCGACTCGGAAACCCTGCAGCAGCCAAACCCCTCGTGGAGGAGGCTCTGCGCATGGTTCCGGATGACCCCACCCTATTAGAACACTATGGCGATATTAATTTCCGACTCGGCCAGAAAAGTGAAGCTAAAAGTGCTTACGAGAAAGCCTTGCTCGCGGGCGGACCCGCCATCACTTTGCGCGACAAGATTCGGCTCAGACAGAATAAGTAAAGACTAGCTACGCTGGGTTACCGATTTTCCCTGGATCACCACCCCAGGCTGCTACTTTGGCTTTTGCCGCCATTTCCTCAGCTTCTGAAATCTTTCCCGCCCGACCTAGAGCAAGTGATAGACTGGTGTAAGCCAACTGATCCCTCGGCTTCAACTGCACCAACTTTCCTAGTGCAACAATCGCCTCATCTAATTTCTCTAACTTCACCAACGCCATTCCTAAACACTGCCACGCATCCGCATGCCCAGAATCAAGGGTAGTCGCCTTCTGGTAATGGACAGCCGCCTCAGCCATCTCCCCCATAGCTAAAGCCATATGCCCCTCCTCCATCGAATCATCTGCATGGCTCATTTCCTCATCCTGAGCGTTCAAAGCATCGTACGCAAACACCCTTCTACCGACGCTTCACTAGATTGCACAATTCTCTTCCAACCTGAACCACGAGCTGCTTTTGCGGTAGCCGGGCCAATCACCACCACTCGCGGTTCACCTTTACGCCACACTGGAAATAATTGCCGAAACCGCACCGCCGCCGAGCCACTAGCAAAGACCACCCAGTCTGCCCCTTCCTGTTTAAGAGATCTACCCACGGGATCTGGAACCGAGAAAGCCTCCGAGTTCTTATAGATAACAATCTTCCGAACAACCCGTCCGCTGGCCCTTAAAAGTGAAGCAAACTTTCCGTCGCCTATAGATCCAGTGAAATGAAGGATGGACCCGGAGGCTTTTTTCGGCCAGCTGCGAGCTAGAGCTTCTCCGCCTGGTCCAGGGCCGACCCAATCAGGTTGGAACCCAATCGACCGAAGAACCTCAGCCGTTGCTTTGCCCACAACGGCAAACTTAGCCCCAGCGACCTTTCGCAGATCCCCGATCGCGCTTGGAAATGCACGTACCGCTGCAGAACTTGTAAAAACAAGCCAGTCCGATCGCTGGATAATGGGTATCCAGCTTCTTTTAGGCTGGATCAAATCGATCTTGGACATCGGCAACTCCCAAACCTCTGCTCCTAATCCCTCCAACCTCTCGCGCCATCCACTTCCAAGAGATCGACTCATAGTCAGAATAATTCGTTTACCCGCCAAGGGTCGTTTCTCCCACCACGCAAGTTCCCTTCTCAGGTCAACTACTGGACCCACGACCACGATTGCAGGCGCACCTACACCTGACTTCTTTGCTTTTTCAGCGAGATCATTAATCGTCCCGAAGACTGTCTTCTGGTTGTGGCAGGTTCCACTTCCGATCAACCCTGCAGGGGTTGTTCGAGAAAAGCCTAGGTTTTGTGCTCGTGAAAGAAACTCCCCCAGTCCCTCTACCGTCATATATCCAACTAACGTTTTCCCTGTTGTCGACCCCTCCGCTTGCGCCCCAATCCGAAAAGTAACCTCGGAACTGAGTCCTCTTTGAGTAATCGGAATACCAGCAAAAGCTGGGGCAGCGATACCCGAGGTAATGCCTGGCACAACTTCAAAGGGAATGCGGGCTTGGCTCAAGGCCTGCGCCTCCTCCCCTCCTCTGCCAAAAACAAAAGGATCTCCCCCCTTCAGTCGAACGACTCTTTTGCCTTTCTTCGCATACCGTAAAAGAAGTCGATGAATCTCATTCTGTTCCATTCGCCGTCCTCGAGGTGTCTTTCCCGCATCAATCCATTTTGCAGTTTCGGGAGCCCAAGTGAAGAGAGCTGGATTGACTAGCCGATCATACAGAACCACCTCAGCCTGAGATAAAACATCCCGTGCTCGTATCGTCAGCAGTCCCGGACTCCCTGGTCCAGCTCCCACCAACCAGACTTTTACCTCCTTACTCATTTCGAATTCTTTCCGCTAGTTCTGAACCCACACTCGCTGCCTGAGTAACTTTACCCTCCGCTTCACCTCGAACCACCTCCCCTGCCTTTCCCTTTACCGCCACCCGTAAAGCGAGAACACCTCCACCAGTTAACTGAGCGTAAGCCCCAAGCGACTCGGAACATCCACCACCCCATTCTTTCAGAAAGGCTTTCTCCGCCTCCACACAAACTTGAACATCGGTACAATTAATCTTTTCAAGAATCTTTCGTAAGTTGAGATCATCTTCGCGGCACTCAATCGCTAAGGCTCCTTGGCCAGGAGCTGGCACCATCCAATCAGGACTTAGTCTTTCCATAACCAGCCCTTCAGGAACTCCACCGAGTCGATCGATTCCTGCACAGGCAAGAATTACACCCCACCACTCGGTTTCTTTTTGTAATCTATCCAGTCGACGATCCACGTTACCCCGAATTCCATGGATCACGGTTTGCGGCCACTTCTCCGACCAAAGAAGAGAGCGTCGAGGGCTTCCCGTACCTAAGCGAGATCCCGCGGGAGGCACAACTGGGTTTTCTTTACGGCGAACCACCGCATCTCTGGCATCCGCGCGCTCTGGAAAAGCCGCTAGAATTAAACCCTCTGGAAGACGGGTCGGAACATCTTTTGCGCTGTGCACCGCTAGATCGATACCCCCCGAAAGCAACTCCTTCTCTAACGCCGAACTAAACTCCCCAACCCCTTCAGGAAGTTCATCGCCAAACTCAGATCGTGTATCGCCAGATGTTTTAATCTCACAGGTTTCCCAATGAGAGGAGGAGTCTGCGCCTCGAAGTAATTCGACTATCCGACGAGCTTGCCAAATAGCCAAAGGACTGCCGCGTGTCCCAACTCGGTATTTCATCCACTCCCAACTTGGGTCCTGTTTGGTCCCCCCTTTTTACCTAAAGCAAAAAGAATCTCATGAGCGCGAAGAACTTCTTCTGCTCGATGAATTGATCCTAAGGATTCTGGGCGTATTTCGGTTTTGCTCGATAGCTCTTCCAAATCCACCCAAAGCGCATTTGGAAATGATCTTCGCACCCTCGTCATCGTACGAGGAACTCCCAAGTCGATCAGTAGCTCAGGACCGCCCGAGCAGGGCTCTGCACTCCAAGGGAGCTCTCCACCTGCTAAAGCCGAGACCACTACCGATGAGACCTCAACCGCTTTGGACCAGCGAACCCATGGAACCACTTCACCCTCCACTTCATTGGCTAGCAGCCGTGCTCGATCCTCCGATCGTGAGGAGATCCATATCGGCCTCGAAGATCTTTTGTGCTCCACCAAAGCGAAACTGCGTGCCGTGTGACCTGATCCCAAAAGAAGTAAAGGCCTGGATTCCCTTCCCTGCATCACTTCCTGAAGTGCTTCCGCTGCTAGTCGACCCACAGAAGCATCTCCGCGTCCAAAACCAGCCGCCGCTCGCGCTGCTCGCGCTGCCCTTAATCCAGATTGGAACAAAGCATGCATCCCCCGGTTCGCTACCCCGACCTCACCCGCAGAGGCGTAGGCCAATCGTACCTGCCTTAGGATTTCGTTTTCACCAATAACCATCGAGCGTAGTCCCGTGGCAACTTCTGCCAGATGACGCCAGCAGGAAATTCCCTCATGTAGATACAAACCGCGAGCATCCCTCCATGCTTGTCCGAGATCGGGAGGCATCGAATGAAAAAGAGACTCCATCATTCTTGGGCCACGGTGCTTGGAGCGTCCGTAAATCTCCACCCGATTGCAGGTGCTCAAAAAGACACCCTCGGAAGCCCCTTGGTTTTCCAGCAAATAAGGAATCAGACGATCTCCAGCTCCCGCCGTCAGAGACTCACGCACAGTCAAAGGAGTGGCATGCTGATCTACACCCACACAAAAAATCCCTTCGTCGAGTCTCATGATCGTAACTTGAGAATTCGACTTTTCCTGGGCTCTGCATTCTTTGGTTTCGCAATAGGCGGGCCAAGCAGGTTTTGGACTTCTTTGAGCATTGGAGCGGGAGATTGGGCGTTAGTTGAATTCCATATCTTCTCCCCATCCCTCCCAAAAATTGTTACTTTCATTTTGTTTTCATCGTTTCCCCATCCAAGGGCATCAGTCACCTTCCCATCAAAGTCGGCAATCGCACAAAGTTCCACCCGAGGGTTCCCAAGGTTTCCGTTCGCCCGATACCAGGGCTGAATCTGCATTCCCTCCTCGTCAAGATTCGCCTTCATCGTGCCCAGCGTCCAACCTTTGAAAAGTGTCCCTAGGGATTTACGAAGATCCACCACTACCGTAACTCGAAACCCATCGCGTCCTTGCCAGCCGTAAAGTGAAGAACCAAATTCCCTTGTCGTATCAGCCAACGGCTGACTACTCGCGAGGAGGATCATGATCTTACCTTTCGGATTAAGTTCGAAGGGATGACCATCGCAGTTAATCGGTTGAGGCAATGGAGCCGCCCAAGCCGCCCCTGTCATCAGAAAAGCCCAGATAAAACCTACCCTCATAAAATCTCCAAGAGAAAACCTGAAAGGTACTGGCTTTCAGGAAAAGCTGGGAGCACAGGATGATCGGCCGCTTGCCTAAGGATCGTATGGGGCTTAATCCTTCGCCCCTCTTCGAGCGCCATTGTCTTTGCCATCCCTAACAATTCCTCACCCCCAACGCGGTGCGAGCATGAAAATGTGGCCAAAAGCCCGCCGGAAGCCAGAACTCGAATCGCTTGCCGATGAAGTTCTGCCATCGCCCTCCATCCTGCATCGTGGCTATTACGACTTTTCACCATTCCTGGCGGATCCAAAACCACCAGATCGTATTCTCTTTTAGGATTCGCGCGTAAAAAGCGGGAAACATCCTCCTGCGCCCAGCGAATCTTTAAATGGTTCTCCTCCGATGCTATCCGAGCCAGAGCTAAGGAGGATTCAGAACTATCCACCCCAGTGACCGCCAGAGCGCCAGCCTTGGCTGCACGCAACGCAAAACCTCCATTATGGCAGAAGAGATCGAGAACCTTTCTGCCTTGTGAATGTTGCGCAATCACCTTGTAGTTCTCCTGCTGATCCAAGTACGTCCCTGTTTTCTGACCCCCGCGCAGATCTACCGGCACGGTCATTCCTGAAATCTCCACTCGGACCAGGTCTTGCGGGATGTCGCCCCACTCTTCACCTGGCAAGTTCTCTAACCCTTCCAGCTTTCGACCAGCAGCATCTCGCCGAATCCAGATCCCTTTAGGTTGCAGGGCCTTGACGATTTCACTCTTAACAGCTTTCCACGACTTTTCCATTCCTTCGGTGGTAATTTGAGCAACCAGATATTCACCGTACTGGTCAAGCACCAGCCCAGGAAAGCCGTCTGCCTCAGCCCAAACCAGTCGCCGAGCAGGTTGCGCCGCCCTTCGTTTTACCGCTTCAAGTAGTGAGACTGCGATGTGTTGAGCATCAAACCCGCCCAAATCTCTACGGAATCTGCGCCAGACGATGCGGGCCCCTTCACGATAAAATCCCGTCCCGAGAAGCTCGCCCGTCGAAGCACGTGCCACGACCGCCGTGCCACTTTTCTCTTGTCCCAAGGGCTCTTCGATTTCGTGGGAAAGAATCCACGGATGCCCTGCCCCAGTTTTAGAGGTTCCGCTTGAATTGAGTCGGAGCGTCCCGAGCTCTAGCTCAGTCAACCGCGCAGACCCGCCAGACGCGTTTGGCTAATTTCAGGATATTCATAAACGTCACCCTTGTAGTTTTTTAAGATCACTCGGTCATCCGCCATGCCCACAATATAGCTCGGACCTATGGGAATTTTTCCACCCCCTCCAGGTCCGTCCACCACGTAGGTAGGTACGGCGTAGCCAGTGGTATGACCACGCAAGTTCTCCATAATCTCCTGACCCTCACGAATCGTCGTCCGCAAATGAGCCGAGCCCGTGATTAGGTCACACTGGTAGAGATAGTAAGGCCGAACTCGGCACAACAGGAGTTTATGGAAAAGCTCCTTCAATACTTCCGATCGATCATTGACCCCTTTTAGAAGAACGCTTTGGTTGCCTAAAGGAATTCCTGCATCCGCCAGACGCTCAAGCGCAGACCTCACCTCTTGGGTCAGCTCTTTGGGATGATTCGAGTGCACGCTCATCCAAATAGGGTGGTGCTGCTTAAGCATTGCCACTAACTCCGGAGTGATTCGTTGAGGGAGAAAAATAGGAATTCGGGTTCCAATACGAATAAACTCAAGGCTCGGTATCTGCCGCAAGCGGGTTAAAATCGCATTCAACTTAGCATCCGAAAGCAGAAGCGGATCGCCCCCAGAAAGAAGCACATCGCGAACTTCAGGATGTTTTTCCAAGTAGGAAAAAGCCCCCTCCATGTCCATGGTCAACTCTTGCTCCCCCGCCCCGCTGACCACTCGGCTTCTTGTGCAGTAGCGACAATAGGAAGCACAACGGTCGGTCACTAAGAGAAGAACCCGATCTGGGTATCGATGAACTAAACCTGGAACAGGCATATTCGAATCCTCCCCGCACGGGTCGAGCATTTCGTCTGGAGCCGTGTACGATTCTTCAATCCGTGGCACTACCTGCCGACGAATCGGGCAATTCGGATCATTCCGGTCGATCAGTCCAAAGAAATGTGGAGTAATACCCAAAGCGAGCTTCTTCCCCGCTAAAATAGTACCAGCCCTCTCCTCCCCGGTCAGCTCCAGCCGGCTTTCGAGCTGCTCGAGAGTCTGGATCCGATTACGTAGTTGCCATGTCCAGTCTCCCCAGTTTTCTGGTGAGACGGTCCCCCATGTATTAGGGCTAGAGGAAGGAAAATCGTTCGCTCTCAAAGTTAAGATTCTGAAATTACATCACCTTTCGACCTGCGCCACCCCAAATCCTTCAATGAAATTCACTTACCTAACTGCAAGCGGAACTCAAAGACCAATAAAAAAAAGCAAATATAGTAATCTTTAAAAGAAGCCTCAAATAGCTAATGCAAAAAGACTTGCACATCATTGAAGCGCAGTTGGAAGCGGGGGTTTGAGCTATGAAATTGGCTGGACCGAACTCACCCTTCGTTTTACCAGATCAATCATCCGATCTTTAACTGTTCCAGCAAGTTGCGCCCCCTCATCCCCTTTTTCCCTGCTCCGCACAGCCACCTGACCCGCCTCCGCTTCACGATTTCCGCAAACCAGTAAGAACGGAACCTTCTCCAACTGCCCGCGCCTAATTTGACCACCCAACTTGTCTCCCTTCTTATCCACCGAAACCCTCAGGCCGGCCTCCTTAAAATCTGCCGCCAACTTTTCCGCATACTCAATCATCTGGTCGTTGACTGGCAGAAACCTCGCCTGCTCCGGAGCCAACCACACAGGAAAAGCTCCACGGAAATGCTCGATCAGCACCCCGGTGAATCGCTCCAAAGAACCAAAAGGAGCCCGATGAATCATCACCGGCCTATGCTTCTGATTGTCTGATCCCGTGTACCACAGATCAAAACGCTCAGGTAAATTGTAGTCCACTTGCACTGTTCCTAACTGCCATTCACGTCCAATGACGTCCTTCACCACAAAGTCGATCTTCGGTCCATAAAATGCCGCCTCCCCAGGTTCTTCACTTGTTTTCACCCCTAACTTCATCGCCGCCTCTTTCACCGCCTTCTCCGCTTTATCCCAGCCCTCTTTCGACCCCACATACTTGTCCGATGCGGGGTCCCTTAAACCCACCCTTACTCGAAAATCTCCAATTCCTAAAGTATCAAGAACCAGTCTCACCATTTCCAGGCATCCCTCCACCTCCTTGGCTACCTGCTCCTCCGTACAAAAAAGATGGGCATCATCCTGAGTAAAACCCCTCACCCGAGTCATTCCATTCAGCTCTCCCGACTGCTCCCAACGGTAGACCGTTCCAAATTCCGCGAGTCGCACGGGCAAATCCCGATAGGACTTGGGCCTCGAAGCGTAAATCCGAATATGCATCGGACAGTTCATCGGTTTGAGCAGGTACCCTTCAATCTCACCCTTCTCGATTCGATTGCTCAATTCCGCACAAGAACATCCCTCTTTCGCTAACTTCTCCATCGTCTCCCGATCCACCAAAGGAGGGTACTGCGATTCTTGATAGTATGGGAAATGTCCCGAGGTTCGGTATAAACCCAAACGCCCAATATGGGGCGTGAAAACTTGCTGATACCCTCTTTTGCCCAGCTCCTCCAAAAGAAACTTTTGCATCTCGTGGCGAACAATCGCTCCGTTCGGAGTCCACATCACCAGTCCTTGACCGACCTCATCATCAATCAAAAATAGATCTAACTCCTTTCCGAGTTTGCGATGATCTCGGGCCAGAGCCTCCTCAGCTGCTTTCAGGCTCCCGTCCAACTCCTCCTTGCTCCCAAAAGCGGTCCCATAAATCCTCTGCAGCATCTTATTTTTCTCATCCCCACGATGATAAGCCCCAGCCATCCGAAGTAATTTAAACGCTTTAATTTCTCCCGTGTTCTTAAAATGCGTTCCCGCGCAAAGATCAGTAAATTCGCCGTTGCTGTAAAAAGATATCGCCTCCGTTTCGGGAATATCTGCCAAGCGACCCACCTTATAACTCTGTTTCTTTTCTTCAAAAAATGCCTTCGCCTCAGCCCGACTCACCTCTTTCCGAATAAAAGCCTGCTTTTCCTTAACCACTTTCTTCATCTCTGCTTCAATCTTCGGAAAATCCTCATCGCTCAATCGATGGGCCATGTCGAAATCATAGTAAAACCCTGCATCGGTCGGCGGTCCGATATCCAGAAGTGCCTCGGGCCAAAGCCGTAAAACCGCGGTGGCCAGCACGTGGGCCGTAGAGTGACGGAGTTCTTCTAAAGGAGTCATCGTTCGAACCTAGGGGGTTCCCGGCTTTCGCACCAGCCGCCAGCCGCCAGCACCATCACGCACCTCCCACCCTGCCGCCGCTAACTCATCACGCAACCGGTCTGACTCCTTCCAATCCTTTGCCGCCCGTGCCGCTTCCCTCGCCTTGGCCAGAGCCTTCATCTCGGGCGGTGCCTCGGTCTGTTTCTCGAACTGAACATTCACCCCTAAAACCTCCAAGATGTGATCCAGCCCTGCCAGCTCTTTCGCCGCTTCCTCCACAGACATGCCTGCTTTCCGTCTTAACTCCACCGAGGTCGCCGCCGTGTAAAGGGCTGCTAGAGCTTTCGGTGTTTCTAAATCTTCCCGCAAAGCGTCCCAAGCTCCGCGAAAGGTCCCCCACTCCCCAACCTCCGCTTTCGCCCCCTTGGCCGTCTCAACTAAACCCGCACGCACTCGGCCCAAACGCTCTCGTCCATGCCGAGCCGCTGTCATGGTATCCCAAGAAAAGTTCAGCGGTTGGCGGTAATGCCCCGAAAGCAAAACCAATCGAAGATCGAAAGCATCCCAGCCTTGGCGGATCACATCTTTTAATGTGTAGAGATTACCTAGGGACTTGCTCATCTTCCGGTTTTCCACCAAGAGATGGGAGATATGAAACCAATGCTTCACAAAGGGCTTTCCCGTGTCCGCCTCGCTCTGAGCGATCTCATTCTCGTGATGAGGAAAGATTAGGTCTGATCCACCGCCATGAAGATCAATCGTTTCTCCTAGAATCTGCATCGCCATAGCACTGCACTCCAAGTGCCAACCCGGCCTTCCCTTTCCCCACGGACTATCCCAAAACACCTCTCCGTCCTCTTCTTTGTGGGCTTTCCAAAGCACAAAGTCTGCCGCCTGCTCCCTCGCATACTCATCCGCATCCGCTCGACCCGAGGCACCTTCTCGAACCTCTCGCTCGTCCAGTCGCGATAGCTTTCCATAGCCTGGAAAAGATTTAACCCGAAAGTAGACCGAGCCACCTGCCTCATACGCATGCTTTCCTTGGACCAACCGCTTCACCAGTGCGATCTGCTGAGGAACGAAGTCGGTCGCTTTCGGTTCCTTCATTGGGGCAACCAACCCAAGTGCCTGCCCATCCTTCTCGAAAATATCCGTCCACTTCTTCGTAAACGCATCCAAGGACGTTTTTGCCTCCCGAGCCCCACGGATGGTCTTGTCGTCCACATCAGTCAGATTACGCACATGCTCAATCTTTCCTCCTGCCGCCGTCCAAACACGACTTAGCAAATCCTGGATGATAAAAGTCCGATAGTTACCAATGTGGGCCGGCCCATAAACCGTCGGCCCGCAGGCATAAAACTTCAGCTCCTTCCCATTCGAAGCGCTCAAAGCTTGAATTTGCCTCGTTGCAGTATCAAAAAGCCTAACTTCGTCCATCACCTATCGTACGCATTCCTGCGAAAAACTTAAATCATTTCTCTAATCTAAAAAAGAATGATTACTCTTTACTCGTTTATCACCTCTTTTGATTCGGTTTTAATCCCATCCAATGGTAAAGTTATCTACTTCTTAATTTATGGAAACCTCCAGCCTCCATCACACTCTCATGACTGCCTTCTCTATGGGCATGGTGGTTCTGCTTAGCCCTGAAACGTTTGTTCTAGGACTACTCATGGCCGCCCACAAAACCCGAGCCCGCCTCAACTCGGTCGTTTTCTTTTTAGGTTCAGCCATCGGTCTCTTTCTCGCAATTGGGCTCGGCCTCTGGATTACCCCAACCACCACCCCAGGAGTTGAGCATGCATCATGGCTTCGATTTGCCATTCGCGCGGGGCTTGGATCGGCCCTTTTTTATCTTGGAATTTTCCGCGCCTGGCAGTATTTCACAGGAAAGGATGACCGCGCACCCAAAACCAAAACACCCCCTCCCCCATGGAAGGCAAAACTCCTCTCGCTCTTGCCCTCACTTAACTCGGAATCGACCTTCCCCATCAACGCCTACTACCTAGGCAGCACATTCTTAATCGGTCTCTTCACCACCGGACTTCACCCGAAAACCTCAATTCTTGCCATCACTATGGGACACCAGATCACCCGTGCAAGTGGAGTGGAAGCCAAAATCTTTGGCTTTGCTCTTTTTTCTGTTCTCGCCCTCTTGCCTGTGGCCTTTCCCTTATTTCTAGCTCTATTCCATCCCCAGGCAGGGCCACGAATGAAAGAAAAGTGCACCGCTCTTTTAGAAGAACATGGCCGCTGGATAGCCTCAATCATCTGCCTCATCTTTGCCCTTGTTCTTTGGAATGATGCACTGAAAGTCATGCCTCGCTGAATCTCGCCTGCGGGTGACTCTTAGCTTAAGATAACCCCCGCTTGTGAAAAAAGAAGACCCAGCATCCATTCCGATTCGGCCTCGCAGGATTCGTCGCACTGCAGCCCTTCGTCGTCTCTTTTCCGAGACCTCTGTCGGCCCCGCCCACTGCATTGCCCCTCTCTTCGTTCAAGAAGGAACTCACTCCACCTCCATCTCTTCCCTTCCTGGCCATTTTCGTTTCTCCATTTCTGACCTACGACGCGAGGCAGCTCGCCTCGCTCGGCGTGGCATCGGAGGCATCGCCCTCTTTCCCTGCCTTGCCCAAAACCTTCGCACAGCCAACGCCAGTGCTGCCTACAACCCAAAAGGCCTCATCCCACGAACTCTTCGCGCCTTGAAAAAAGATCTCCCTGACTTTCCCCTGTTTGCCGACGTCGCCCTCGATCCCTACACCTCCCACGGTCACGACGGAGTTCTCAATCCCTCAGGCCAAGAAGTGGATAACGACAAGACCATCCCTCTCCTCATCAAGCAGGCCCTCGTTCTGGCCGAGGCAGGAGCCGACTTCGTTGCCCCATCCGACATGATGGATGGCCGAATTGGCGCCATCCGCCGCGCTCTCGACCTCTCAGGATTCACCTCCACGGGAATGCTTTCTTATGCCGCAAAGTTCGCCTCTTCCCTCTATGGACCCTTCCGTGACGCAGTCGGAAGTGCCCATTCCGCCGGAACCCACTCGCTCGATAAGCGCGGCTATCAAGCCGATCCAGCAAACCGCCGAGCTATTTTGCGGGATGCTCTCCTTGATGAAGCGGAGGGCGCAGATATCCTCATGGTCAAACCTGCGGGTCCCTATCTCGATATCCTTCGTGATTTGCGGGAAAGCACCCACCTTCCCCTTGCGGCTTACCAGGTCTCTGGCGAATACGCCCAGATTCACGCCGCCGCCCAAAAAGGCTGGACTGATTTGCGAAAAACTAGGGATGAGTCCCTTCTTTCGATTCGTAGAACCGGAGCTGACATCATCTTCACCTACTTCGCCAAGGATATTTAGTCGTTCCTGTGAAATTACAATCCCTGCTGATCGAGGCGAATATCTAAACGCTCAAACAGATATACCTCCCTCGGACTAGGTTTCGGCTTCTGGGGTAAACGCCCAGCGGGGGTTCAGCAGCCTTCAGACTGCGGAGATTCGCAAGACAAAGGGTCGGCTAGTACAAAAGGACAGAATTGCTTAAGGGAGGTGGATGTTACAGCTCTTCGTTGTTTGATTCCGTTTTGCCATGGCATTATTCAGATTGGGGTGGCGCTTGTTCCCCAACAAATTAGATCGAATTTTCCCTTCACTTTTTGAGGCCACTTTTGTAACAAGGGACTTGTACATCACTGCAGTTAGTTCCCCAATCTCATGCTGATGCAATTCATCCTTCGTCACATCCATCTCGATTGAGATAAAACCAGTCAAATGACCATCGATCTCATGAATTGGTTCTAAATGAATTTCAACCCAATACGGATCTCCGCTTTTTTTGTAGTTGACCAAGCGGGTCCGGACAGGAACTTGGTGGTGTATCGCACGATTCAGAACTTCCCTGGGTCTTTTTTCCGATAACTCACCACTCAGAATATGCCCCGGCTGTCTCCCTAAAAGTTCGTCCGAATTATATCCACACATTCTTGTAAACGCGGGATTCACCCAAACAATAAACCCGCCCGCATTGGCGATCACGATCGATAAATCAGTATGAGCTGCCCAACGTTCAAGCACCATACCAAGAGGGTGACTCTCCACATCCTGCTGCTTTAGGTTATTCATTTTGATTATTTGTTATATTAACTCCTTCTTTTAATTAGAATTATTCAATAGCTTCCAAGATAAGCAAGCTAATAATAGCATTTATTATTGTTGCTACTATAGGCCTTTTTAAGCCAAAAGCTGAGCCGCGGTTGCACCGCTTCTTGTAAGGGTGGGTATCGTGAAACCCCGAAGGCTCGTACGCAGAAGACTAACAGCCCGTGAAGGAGATTAGTTCACCGACTGAGAAAAACGCAGGATCCCCTTCTCCGCATCGTAGTTTAGAATCCGCGTCTTCCCCGCCTTTTTATTCATCACACTGATCATCGCTGTATTACCACTTTGATTGACTGAGGTAACCTCCTCATCGTCCCTTCCGATCGTCGAGGTCCATCGGGTGATTCCGTTTGTACTTAAACCAGCAATATGATGATCATCTTTCTTCACCACAATCGTCAGCCCCTTATCCGCGGCAATCCCCAAGGCAGCTCCCAACAGAACTACGGTTAAAAAAGTTAATCTAGGGGCCAGCCGAGACCGAAACAGAATCATCTCTTCAAGAGAACCAGAGCCGCCACCACGAAGATATTTAAGAACGACAAAGGAATGAACACCTTCCAACCCAAGTTCATTAACTGATCATATTTAAAGCGAGGCAGAGTCCAGCGGATGACGATAAAGAACCCGATGAAAACAAGTATCTTCCCTAAGAAGACTCCAATCGAAATAAATCCAAACCACCAAGGTAAAGCATGTCCAGCAAGGAACGAAGGCAAGGCAGCCCCGTAGAAGGACTCGGGCATGGGTAAGCCATTGAACCACGGAAGCGGAAGACTCCACCCCCCAAGGAAGAGGGTGACCATAATGGCAGAAGCGGACACCATCGCGGCGTACTCTCCAAGGAAGAACAGAGCAAAGCGCATCCCCGAATACTCAGTGTGGTATCCACCCACCAACTCGGTCTCAGCCTCTGGCATGTCAAAAGGCAAACGATTCGTCTCCGCGAATGAAGCCACTAAAAACACCACAAAAGAGAAAGACAAAGACAGTCCGGTTAAAATACCCACCCATCCCCCAGCAAGATGGGGCAACGCTAGCCAACCGTGCGTTACCTGATACTCGACAATCTTCCCTAAATTAAGCTGCTGCGTAACCAAGAAGATCGGCACCACCGACGCTCCCATGGCGATCTCGTAGGAGATAAGCTGTGCCGAGGACCGTATCCCACCCAGAAAAGGATATTTAGAGTTAGACGACCACCCCGCCAGAACAATTCCGTAAACGCTAAGGGAAATGATCGCAAAAACAAAGAGGAGTCCGATATCTAGATTCGCGACAACCCCGCTAATCTGAAATGCCTGAATCGTAGCCCCATCCAAATGCAAAGGCGTGGCCAACCATGTGGCAATCGGTCGAAGATCGAACCCAGGAGCAAAAGGAATTACTGATACCGTCACTAAGGCCGGAACCATGGCAAGGATAGGAGCCAGATTGAAATAGAGCTTGTTCACGGAAGCTGGAACAAACTGCTCCTTGAGAAGGAACTTCATCGCGTCTGCTAATCCCTGCCCTAACCCAAAGATACGAATATTAGTAAAAGGGATACCTACTCGGTTGGGCCCTCGGCGATCCTGCATCCAGGCACTCAACCGTCGCTCGGCCGTGACACTCCCAGGAACCATCACCAGAACCACCCCCGCAACCGCCATCGCCTTCAATAGTGAAGCCAGAACAAAAACTACGTCAGGGCCATTAAAAATCACCACGTCAACCTATCTCCCCTCTTGCCTTCGCCAAGTCTAGTTTCTCCCTGTCGTTCCATGTTTAACAGAAAACCCGCCATTTCGTCCTCTGAGCTAATTGGGCACCGTACGCACCTTTAATCTCGAGGCCAGACCCGCCGCCACCAGAAGCAGTACAGTCGCAGTCACAAATGAAGAGGTAAAAGTACCGGACGAGGCTTTCAGCATCTGCTGAACTCGGCTCAAGACGAAACCTCCCACCCCCCAGGCGGTAAACAGTATCCCGTAATTCACCCCGAAGTTCTTTAATCCATAAAGATCCTTCGTGAAAGCTGGAAATAAAGCCAGGTTTGCCCCGTAGTTAAACCCAATAGCCGTTGCCAAAAAGACAATCAGCATGGGAAAGTTGCCACTCTCCGTCACATGCACAGCCAGAGCCATACAGGCCGCTTGCAAGAGCGTCACTCCAAGCAATGCCCCCTTCCTTCCTATTTTATCCGAAACCAACCCCGCAACTACTCGCCCGGCCGCATTCCCCAGTGCCAGCACCACCACCGCAAGAAAAGCCATCTCTCCCATACTTTTCTTTGCCATCCCATTGATACTGCTGATCACCATCAAACCAGAACCCGAGGCGATAAAATAGACCATCCAAAGAAGATAGAAATCGCGCGAAAAGAAGAGTCTGCCTGGCTCAACCGAGCGCTCCTCACCTCCCACCGAAACACCACCCAAAGGCTTCTGGCTATCAGGATTCTTTAGAAAGGTGGCAAACCCACAGACTGCCAAAAGAAGAACCACCGAATAGAAAGTCGTCGCCAAAGAGACTCCGCCTCTCCGCAGGAGTGCATCTGTCAGCGGAGCAATATAGAGAGGCGCCAAGCCAAATCCCGCTACCACTATCCCTGCGACTTTCCCTGTCTGCGAGGCGGGAAACCACTTCAAGGCAGGGGGAGTCGCCGCAGAATACCCAAAGCCGATACCGATACCCGCCAGAACGCCGAAACCCAATACCCAGTTCAGGTACTGGGTACTCTGCGAAGCGATCCCCAGTCCCAGCGCTACCAAAACTCCTCCAGCCATTGCGGTTCTCCTCGGCCCGAACCGGTCCTGACACCGCCCACCAAGAATCATTACAAAAGAAAATACCAAACAGCAGACGGCGTAAGGATCATTCAGCTGTTCAGCGCTCCAACCGAAATCCTTTTCGATCGCACTCTTGAATATGCTCCATGCGTAGAGAATCCCAAGGGCTAGATTAATTCCTGTCCCCGCCGCCGCCACTCTCCATCCAGGGTTCAATTTTATCCCGTCGTCCGTAGACCAGCCGCTATTGCCGCAATCGTTTGCCGCAACTCACCCAAAAGCTTCTCTGATGCAGGGTCTCCTCCCTGGTCCGTGCCTCGCCACTGCCGCAACAGATCCACCTGTCGGCGGTGAAGCGCACGCAAAGGGGTCACTCTCCGCTCCACTGTAAAACGAAAGCGGGGACGTCGAGATGCCAGCGACTCATCAAATAACTCCGCCAGCCCATTTTTAACTTTGTCATACTCTTTGCGAATTACCCCAGTGATTCGACCTCGCAAAGATTCATCGCGCACCAAATCCGCATACCACTGGCCAACCTCCAAATCCGAGCTCGCAAGCCCGCTCTCCAGATTATTAAAAACATATCGTGCAAAAGGCCAGATTCTCAACCGACTCTGCAAACGCCGAAAAAGAGGGGCGTGATCTTTTGCCAAAAGTCCGAGCGCTGTCCCCGCCCCGTACCAACCAGGAAGAAAGAATCGCGCTTGGCTCCAACTAAAAACCCAAGGAATGGCCCTCAAATCAGCCCATCCCGCAGCGCCGGTACGATGGGAAGGACGAGAGCCAATCGTGCTCCTCTCCACCACATCGATCGGAGTAGCTTGCCTAAAGTAGTCTAAGAAGCCTGGTTCCCGAATCAAATGATGGTAAGCATCCTTACTTGCATCCGCTAGAATCTCAAACACTTCGGCCATCTCCCTGTCGTCCGCTCCTTGGCTATCCAAAGAAAGTGAGCTTCTTGCCGTACCTGCCAAAAGGAGCTCTAAATTATAAGAGGCTGTCGCCGCCGTTCCATATTTCTGGCCAATCACCTCGCCCTGCTCCGTCAGTCGAAGATCACCGTCTAAGGTCCCCTTAGGTAAGGCCTCAAGGAATCGATGGGTAGGACCAGCCCCTCGACTCACCGTACCCCCTCGACCATGAAAGAATTTCGCTGCCGCGCCCTCTTCGCGTGCCGCACGTTGAATCGCGCGCTGGCTCTGATGCAGGACCCATTGACTCGCCAAGAGGCCCGCATCTTTATTGCTGTCACTGTACCCAATCATAACTCGTAAAGTAGGAGGCGCTTCGACCGGCAAAACCACCGCACCTTCCCCAGGATCGACCAGAGCTAAACGACGACGTTGGGCCCCTTCCGCTTCTTGTTCCGACAGAAACCGAATTGTTTTCTTAGTAATCGGATGTTGCAGAAATTCTTTCACCACCCGAGGAGCACGCACCAGATCGTCCAATGTTTCAAATAACGGCGTGATTGGCAAAGGACTCCATGGATCCACTCGACTTTTACCATTCCCAAGACCAGCCAATCGGGAGAAAACATGAATCGCCAATAGATCAGAAACATCTCGGGTCATGCTAATAATACTGAGCCCCAGTCCATCGATTCCATGCAACTCGGCGTGCTCCGCCAAAACCTTATAGGTTCCAATCACCTCGAAGGAGGCCGGTCCAGCCGCCATCGCTTCATCCGTCGTCCAAGGTAGTTTTTCCATCCAGCTCCCCAAAAGAGCACGTCGCTCCGCCTCCGAGCGAAGTGCATAAGGAACTGCCCCAACCGTTCCCGTCTTTGCCTCCAACTCTTCGATCGCCTCATCGTGGCGCGCGCTGTTTTGGCGAATATCCAGAACCGCTAGGTGAAATCCAAATACCTCAACCAATCGAATCACCGTGTCCACCTCTGCCGCCGCTAGCCGAGCCGCCCCCACCGCCAGCAGCCCACGCCGGACAACTCCCAAATCCAAAATCAGATCCTCAGGTCGATTATACCCAAAAGAGACATCCTCCTCCTTAGGTAGAAAATTACGCATCAGCAGGACAGCTTCGCGCCAAGGCTCGTCCTGATACATCGAGACCGCTTCCGCACTTTCTGAACCGACCCTTTTCCGCCAATCGACCAACCACTTTTCCAGCTCCGCTGGAGTACCATGGTATTTTCGGGAAAGGGTCAGGTGCGACGCCAACTTTTCCAACGATGTCCCTAAAAGCCTTAAAGACGCCGCCCGATACATCCGCAAGCTCTTCCTCGTCGTCTCTGCCGTCACCAGGGGATGACCATCACGATCTCCACCCACCCAAGTTCCAAATCGTAACTGGGGGCGCACCGCTGGATGAATAGGTCCACCCTCCCCTAACTCCGCCAGCTGCCACGCCTCCCTTAAGCGACGATCGGTCTCCGCAATCGATTGAGCCATCGATCCTGCCAGACAGTGAATGATTCCCTCACGCTCCATATCCACCGTTGGTCTTTCGGTGCGCACCTCCTCAGTTCTCCACCATCTTTCCAGAACGACTTTCAGCCGATTCCGCAGCTCACGCCCTGCAGGCTGCTCATTTCCAAGACCTCCGCCCTCAACTAAAATAGAGTGAATCTCCTGGATGCAGGCCAAAACGGATCGACGCCGCGCCTCCGTCGGATGCGCTGTTAAAACAGGCTCAACCCTCAAAGTAGGCAGCTCATTCGCCAAAATTTCTCCATCCGCTCCCTCTGCCTTCATTAAACGAAAAGCTTGGGCCCAGGATCCTGGCTCGTGCTGTGGACCGTTGATCGTCTCGCTCAGCCTTCGCATCGCCTCCGCCGCCACCTCCTCTGCCAAGTTAAGCAACCCGAACGCAATGGCGTAAGACCGGGTCACCTCTCCATCCGTAATTGGAGGCAAAACCTTTTTCGATTCCTTTCGGAAAGGCAACCCATCTCGAATATTCCCCTCTCCCAACTCCGTAAATAGTTCCTCCAGGCAATCCATCATCCAAACCAGATCTCGCTCAACTCGAGCAAACCCCAACTCCAAGCGCTCCCCATACGAAAGCTTCGCTTTCCCGAGTCGGGACCGTGGTACAGGCCCTTTTTTGCGGGTCTTTTTCATTCGGAATTCCTAAGTGCTGAAACTATCGCCACAAGAACAGGTAGCCCGCGCATTGGGATTGGTAACCCGGAATCCCCCCTTTAATAAATCGGTGCTGAAATCGATTTCTGAACCACTCAAAAAAACCGCACTTTTAGGATCCACCGAAATATGAACCCCTCGACTTTGAATCAAAATATCTTGCGAGCGCGCTTCTGCCACCAAATCCATTTGATACTGCAAGCCACTGCAACCTCCTCCCACCACCGCCACCTTCAAAGAGCCAGTTTCATAGTTCTTATTCTTTAGTAAACCGAGCAGATGTAAGGAAGCAGCTTCGGAAAGGCGAACCAGCTTCTCAGAGCCGATTTTCGGCCCACCCGTCTTTGCGTTGTCGTTACTTGCCATCATTGGGAAAGTTTATCTCACCTTTTCCCACTTCACCAGCTTAGGTCATCGTCCTGATTCTTGGCGATTGAGCGGGGCTGGAGCGAGGCTCCGCTCCGCCAGTGCGACCAAAGGCTTCGGGTAGAAACCCAAGAGCAAATTAAGCAACCCCACTGCCAACAAAATCCAAACCAGAAACGATGGCAAACGGGTCGCAGGAATCGCATCGGCTTCCCGTTCCCAATACATCGCACGGATGGGTGCCAGATAAAAACCCAACCCGATGACTGCCATCAAACCCGCTACCACCAAAGCAGGCATCTCACCCGCATTCCATAAGGTAGTGAAGACAGCCAACTTCACCGAAAACCCAACCAAGGGAGGTAATCCCGCCATCGATAAAAAGCACAACATCAAGCCCAAGGCGGCTCCTTTTTCCCGCCGAGCCAAGCCATCTAGGTGGCGCAGATCCGCATTCCCGTGATTCCGCTCCATTTCGTTAATGAAAACAAGCACGGGAAGCGTCGCAAAAAGATAAGCCCAAAGATAAGCCACCACCGTCCCCATCCCTGCTTCCCCTAAGGTTCCCAAAGCCAAGAGCATATACCCCGCGTGAGCGATGCCCGAATAAGCCAATAATCGTTTGAGGTTGCGCTGCGGCAGCGCCGCCAATGTCCCCAAGGTTACCGTGGCAATCCCCATCGTCAGGAAGATCGGGCGAAAAACAGTTTCTACAGAGTCCAAGGCAAAAGCCCCCCAACCGAAAATGCGCATCAGCAGGACAAAGCCAGCCGCTTTCGAGGCAACTGCCAGAAATGCGGTGATCGGAGTCGGTGCACCCTCATAAACATCCGGAGCCCAAGCATGGAAAGGCACCGCCGCAATTTTAAAGGCCAAGCTAGTAACCACCAATCCCGCCGCCAGAAGGAGCGCAGGCGTCACCGGCCGGCCCGCTTGCTCTAAGAGGAGTCGAGAAAACTCTGTTGTACCTGCCGCTGCATACAACCAGGCAATTCCCATAACCAAAAATCCCGTAGAAAGCCCCCCCATGACCAAAAGCTTAATCCCTGCTTCCAAGCTGGCTTGCTTCGTACGGTGAAAAGCCACCAAGAGGTAAAGGGAAATGGAGACAAGTTCCAGAGCCACGAAAACGGCTAGAAAATCACGAGCCGAAGCGAGTAAGCAAAGCCCAGCCGTCGAAAAGAAAGGCAGCGCCAGAAACTCGGCTCGAACACTTTCCTCCGTGCCCAAACGATACCTTGCCGACATCCCGGTCACCGCCACCAGACAAAGGACGAAAAAGGGTTTGAAAATGGAGGACAATCCGTCCGATACAAAAAGATTCCTCCACGAATCAGGGACCGATTGTCCCGAACTCCAAGGGGTCCAGAAAAGTAGGCCGAGCGCAAAAACAAATGCCAAGGGCGAGATCAGCCTCCGCCAAGATCGAGGAGTCAAAGAGTCTACCAAGATCAGGCCGACTCCTGCCAATACCAGGAGGACTTCAGGTGAAAGCCAGGCGGTCATCGGCTTAATAATCTTTCTAGAACAGGGCGAGCAGGTCCCAGTACTAAAACTGGCACCAGACCCAAAACGAATAAAATCGTCGTAAGAAAAGCAAACGGCCAAACCTCACGCGTCCCTGTGATATCTCCTTCTGGAGCGTTCTCTACCGCGTTGGCTACAGGTCCAAAGGCGATTCCGCGAACCGCCCGAAGCATGGCGACCGCCGAAAGCACAACTCCCCAAGCCGCAATCACCACCAAATAGGGATGAGATGCCCACGCACCAAAGAAGATCAAGATCTCACCCGCGAAATTAGCCAACGAGGGCAAACCGATCGAGGCCATCGTCGCAATCATCAGGTAAAACCAAAGTTTCGGAGCTTTTTTTGCCAAACCACCCAAATCGGGAATCCAGGTTGTCCCAGTTCGATGATGGATCTCACCCGCCACCGCAAAGCCCAGAGCAACGCTAAAACCATGCCCTACCATCAAAAGAAGAGCTCCCCCCAATCCCAGGACCGTCCCGCTGATTAGGCCCAGAAAAATAGTTCCCATATGCATCACGCTCGAGAATCCTAATAACCAGCGGAAATCTCTCTGCTGGAGCGCCGCCAAACCGCAATAAAGAATATTGGCGGCCAGCAGCAACCCGACAACTCCCCCAATTTGCTGCCAACCCGCTGGAACCATCGGTAGGGCAATTCGTAATAAACCATAAAGCCCAAACTTTTTCAGAATCCCAGCGTGAAGCATCGCCGCGGGGGTTGGCGCCGAGGCATAGCCTCCCGGAGCCCAACTGTGAAAAGGAACCAAGGAAATTAGCGTCCCGAATCCAACTAGCAGAAGGGCCGCTAAAATCGTCTGCCGATCTCCTGCCAGTGGGTTGGTTTGCAAGGCCTCCGTCAGTACCCGCCAATCGAGCGTTCGCGCCGTCTCCGGCAGAGCCAAAACCAACCCAATCAAACCCACTAAAAGCACCAGACTGCCAAACATTAAATAAAGGGTCATCCGCCAGGCCGCCCCCGAACGGTCCCCCTGCCCCCAAATTCCCAGAAGGAGAAAAGTCGGAATCAAGGCCACCTCATGAAAGGAGAAAAAATAGAATAAATCGACCGATAGAAAGGCTCCTAAAGCGCCCAAACCCACCAGAAGGAGACAGATAAAATACTCCCTCTCCCTCTTCACCCCATCCCGAGAAACCCCCATCGCCGCCAGCGTCACCCCTAAGGTCAACCCCACTAGAGGCAAACTCAATCCATCCATCCCTAGAATAAACTTAAAAGGGAAAACACCCCTTACCGGAATAGGCTCAGGTCCAAAAAGAACCTGGCCGTTCCGCAGAACTAGTCCCGCCAAGAGCAGACCAGGCACCAGATTTAAAAAGGAAACGATAATAGCCGTTTTTCTGGGGTGCGAGCCGAAGGCAATCAGTCCAATGCCAAATAGCGGAAGCAGCAAAAGAGTCGGCAACAGGTAAGAAATGTCCATTTTAGCGAACCCCGCTCTTTAGTATCCACCAAAGGAGAGATAGTGCGCCTAGGATAAAGATCGTCGCGTAAACCTGAACCTGCCCACACTGAACCAGACGAAGACCTTGTCCTGCAGCCCGAGCCACCACTCCTGAACCTCGCACCAGGAAACCACGCACCACCCATCCCTCGAAAGCATCGGCCAATTTACCTAACCCATCCTGATTGGCCACGAGCACTCGATTATAAAACTCATCCACGTAAAACTTACCCTGGAGGATAGGAATCGACAGCGGGTCGCGTGTCGCCGCCCGATAGATAAAGAATGCGGGGACAAATCCAGCCAAAGCGAGAACCAGCGAAACCCAAAGAGTCCAAGATGCATGGGTCCCCTCAGGTGAGGCTCCTAAAAAGGAGTTCACGGGCAAGAATCCACCTGCCACCGATAAAATCGCTAAAATCAACATCGGAAAAATCAGCGAGGCACTGCCCTCGTGTGCATGCCGCGCAGCCTCGCTGCGCGGGCTTCCCCCAAAAGCGACCAAGATAAGCCTCAACATAAAAAATGAAGTGAAGAATCCTGCCACCATCGAAACCAGTGCTAAGGCAGGATGATGAGCCGTTGCTGCGAATATCTCGTCCTTACTCCAAAATCCTGACAAAGGCGGAATCCCACAAAGGGCCAGCGTCCCAATTCCGGTCACGATCGCCGTAAAGGGCATTCTCTTTCCGAGCCCACCCATCTTCCAGATATCCTGTACCTCATGACAACCGTGAATCACCGAGCCTGCCGCCAGAAAGAGTAAGCACTTGAAAAAAGCGTGCATCGTTAGGTGGTACATCGCAGGTCCCGTCACCCCTAACCCCACCGCCATGACCATATAGGCGATTTCTGAAAGAGTAGAATACGCTAGAATCCGTTTTATATCATTCTGCTGGCAAGCAATCAGAGCAGGCAGAAGAGTCATCGCACCACCCACCCATGCAATTGTCGTCATCGTCACCGTGCTCAGCTCAAGAATCGGTAGAACCCGGATCAGCATATAAACACCCGCCACCACCATAGTCGCTGCATGTAAAAGCGAAGAAACTGGAGTCGGCCCTTCCATGGAGTCAGGCAACCAGACATGCAAAGGAAACTGAGCTGATTTTCCTAAACATCCGCAAAACAGGCCTAGCCCTACCGCCGTAACCGCCCAACCCCCTGGACTAGCCGCCAAAGAACTTGGCAGATCCACCAAGCTGATAGTTCCAAAAAGTGACCACACCCCAAGAATCCCAAGAATAAATCCAAAATCTCCAATTCGGTTGACCAAGAAAGCCTTGTTCGCCGCTGCCCCAGCCGCAGGGCGATCAAACCAGAAACCGATCAGCAGATACGAACTCAACCCCACCAGTTCCCAAAAAAGGAACATCGTTACCAGATTGTCGGCCAGCACGATTCCCATCATGGAAAAGACAAACAAGGAGAGTTCCGCAAAGAACCGGCTGCGATGCGGATCCTCTTTCAAATATCCGATCGAATAAATATGCACGAGCAGCGCAATACCCGAGACCAGTGTAGCCATCAATCGAGCCAACGGATCCATCAGTAAACCAAAATCGGCCTTCAACCCAGCGAACTCAATCCAAGGAATTGCTGGAATGGCGATCGTACCTCCTAAGCCGCCTGAAAATAAAAGCAGCAGTGAACCAATAAAACTACCTAGACAGGCGAGCGTAGAGACCGAAATGGCAAATCGCGGAAACGGGTGGAGAAAAAGTCGAATGACCACGGCCGCAAAAAGCGGTAAGAGCAAAATAAGATACGGGGAATAAGCTATCATTTAGAAACGCAAGCTAGCCATCTGGTCTGCTGCCGTAGTTTTCTTGATTCGGAAAATCGCCACAAGAATCGCCAGCCCGAGCGCGGCTTCCGCCGCCGCCACCGTGATGACAAAGAAAACCGCCACTTGAGGATCAGGAATCCCTTGGAACCTTCCTACCGCCACTAAGGCTAAATTGGCTGCATTCAGCAGAAGCTCTAAAGACATCATCACAACCAGTAGGCTCCGGCGTAGGAGCACGCCTGCCAAACCGATAAGAAAAAGAGCCCCACTTAAAACCAAGTAGTGCCCAAGAGTAATTTCACCGCCCATCACGCTTCAGTATCCCTGCGGCAAAGCACTACCACTCCTACTGTCGCCACGAGTAAAAGTACTCCTGTTGTTAAAAAAAGCGGCCCATAAGCACTAAAAAGAAGATGACCCAAATCTTGAGCCGTGCCCGGCACCTTGGCATGGCCCCAATGAAGTGCCTCGCCCGCGAACGGAAAAGCAGAAAAAAGCTTGGGCAGAGCAACCAAAGCTAGAACAAAAACCAAACCCACCCCGACAATTTTCGGCCAGGAAATCTTGCCGAGAAGCTCCACCCGAACATCGAGTAACATGATGACAAAGAGAAAAAGCACCATGACCGCCCCCGCATAAACGATCACCTGAACCGCCGCCAAGAAAGTTGCCTCCAACGTAATGAAAAGAGCCGCCTCGAAAACAAGGGTCGAAACCAGGCAAACTGCATTCGTCACAGGATTCCGCACTGCCACCACTGTAACCGCCGAGATCAAGAGTCCCGCCGCCAACACCCAAAAGAAAATCTGCTCCATGGATTCTCCGCAACTACCGAAGTGTTACTTGCCGGCCCACTTCTTGATCGGACGCGCCACCACACCCCCCAAACGGTATAACTCCATCTTATCTCGAACCATCGCCTTCCGAGAAGTTCCCACAAAGATCGGCTCCTCTTTCTTTAGAAAAATCGCCTCTTCTGGGCAAACCTCCTCGCACATCCCGCAATAAATGCAGCGCAACATATCAATATCAAAAGCTCGTGGAATCTTCTCTACCTTGGCGTGAGCATCCTCCCCAGGGAGAAATCCAGGCGTAATCCGGATGGCCCGAGGAGGACAAATGAACTCACAAAGCTGGCAAGAAACGCACTTCTCCCGTCCCTCTTCGTCTCTGACTAAAACGGGAGCCCCCCGATATCCTTCAGGCATAGTCCACTTTTCCTCTGGATACTGCATACTCATTAGCCCGGTGGAACTCATCTCCATCAAAGATTGAGGCCCGGTTTTTTTTCTTGGAAAGACGCGGAGGAGTATCGTCTCCACCATGTGCCGCAGGGTGATGAAAAGACCTCCAAAGATAGAAGGCAGGTAAAGCCTTTCCCAAAGATTCAATTCCGGACGAGCAAGAAGGAAAGCCATAAGTATTAAACTAGGTCACCGCTTCGGCGGGGCAAGTTGAGACAATGGGAAGTCTGCCGTTGGTCCGTTCAGCCCATTTTCCCCGTGAATCTCCAGCGTGACCCATGGATCTTCCTTCGACCAGTCGATACGGATTCCGCCAAAATTATGTCCAATAAAAACAGCACCCACTCGACTGCGATTATCCTCCTTCATCAGACTAGCCTGCTCAGTTAGACCACTCGAGGTTACGTCATACAAGGGATACCCCGCCGGATTCTTCTCTAAACGAGAGATCTCTGCCCAGTGCCGATCCCCGCTTAGAACGATCACTCCGTGTGCTTTTGTTTTCTCGAGCAAAGCAAGAAAACGCTCTCGGGCCTTAGGAAAGTTGGCCCACTTCTCAAAGCGGTGCTGATCGGAAACCAGCTGGATACTCGAACCTACCACCGTCAAATCGGCACCTGGCTTGAGCAGTTCCTTCTCCAACCAACCCCACTGGGTCTCCCCCAAAATATCGCCCTCACCCCCACTTTGGCCACGGGGCGGCAGAGGATCACGGTTGAAGCGCGTATCTAAACAAATCACTCGGACGCATTTCCCTGCGGGACCAAAGTCCTGCGAACTGTAGACTCCATCAGGCTGGTCAGGATTCCCAAAGAACTTCACAAAGGCTTTACGGCTCTCCTCCTTTCGGTCGTACTCTTTTCCTGCGTCATTCTTGCCGTAGTCGTGGTCATCCCAAGTCGCCATGATTTTTGGGTCGATCCGCTTCAAGCTCTTCACCGCCTCGCTTTCTTCCAAGAGTTTGTAATTCTTGGTAAAGCAATCGGCATCGTCATTGCTCTTGAGATACTTGCCCTCGGCCCAGTCGTTGTAGAAGTTATCCCCCAACCAGATCCAAAGTTGCGGCTTGAACTTCTCCACTTCCTCCCAAATCTCCGTCTGCCGTTGGGGCTTATAGCACGACCCGAAGGCAATTCGTGACACTGGTTCCTCCGCCCCAAATCCTGTTGCCCCCCAAAACAGCGCCAATGCTAGCGTAAGGATTTTCACGTGCCTAATTCGAGCTGCTCTTCGTCTTTCTTGTCCGTTTCCACCACCCGCGCTACTCCGTGTAATCGATCGCCTTTTTCTAGGCGCACTAAATAAACCCCTTGGGTGTTTCGACCCGATTCCCGAATATCCTTCACCTTGGTGCGTACCATCTGACCTTTGTTAGTGATCAGCATGATCTCGTCGTCCTCTTTTACTGAAATCGCCCCAGCTACCGCCCCAGTCTTATCCGTGGTTTTCATCGTGATAATACCCTTCCCGCCACGGGTTTGACTCCGGTAATCATCAAAGGAAGTCCTTTTGCCTACCCCATTATCACCGACCACCAGCAAAGTGGACTTCGAATCGACAATCGCCGCCCCTACCACCTTATCCTTCTTCTCAGGCCGGATTCCGTACACTCCCACCGTCGCCCTGCCCTGGTCACGAAGCTGATCTTCATGAAAACGCAGGCTCATTCCTTCGGAAGTCACTAAAACAATTTCTTGGGTCCCTGAGGTCAATGCGCAACCAATCAGCTCATCACCGCTCTCAATTTTGATCCCAATGATGCCGCCCTTCCGATAATTGGCATAATCGGAGAGGTTAGTCTTTTTCACAATCCCCGAGGATGTTGCCATCACCAAATGCTGCTTGTCGGTGAACTCCTTTACGCAAATCAAAGCCGCAATCTTTTCACCAGGCTGCAAGGCCAGAACGTTGGCAATCGACTTTCCACGGGCCGTCCTTCCCATTTCCGGAATCTCATAAACCTTCTCCACGTAGACACGACCTGTGCTTGTGAAAAACATCAGATAATCATGAGTCGTCGCGGAGAAAAGGTGCTCCACGAAATCCGTCTCATCATCCTTCCCGGTTTCCTCTTTCGATTTCATCCCCATCACCCCTTTACCCCCCCGCTTCTGGGCCCGATAGCTGTCTGCCGAAGTTCTCTTGATGTAGCCCGCATGCGAAAGTGTGATCAGTGTGCCCTCTTTCGCGATGAGATCTTCCGTCTCAATGTCCCCTTCATCCTTCACAATGTGTGTCCGTCGCTTATCTGCGTACTTTTCCTTGATCTCCAGCAGCTCCTTGCGAATCAGTGCGTAAACTTTTTTCTCACTCGCCAGGATGCTCCGCAACTCCTCAATCCGCTTAATCAACTCCAAGTACTCCTCTTCAATCTTCTCTCGTTCCAATCCAGTCAGTTGATAAAGCCGAAGCTCGAGTACCGCGTCCACCTGTCGGTCACTTAACTTGTACTTGTCTTGGAGTTTCGTTCGGGCCGTAAGCCGATCCTTCGAAGCTCGAATAATTTTCACGAAATCATCCAAATGATCCAGTGCCGTCTTGTAACCTTCTAAAACGTGAGCCCTATCCTCCGCAACTTTCAGATCAAACTTAGTCCTGCGAATAATCACCTCGCGCCGATGCTCCATGTAGCAAATCAACATGTCCCGCATCGGGAGCAACTTCGGACGCCGCCCATCCAAGGCCAACATGATCACCCCAAAACTACTTTCCAAAGCCGTGTGCTTGTAAAGGTTATTGATCACCACCTTCGCGATAACATCCCTCTTTAACTCTAAAACAATTCGGATCGATTCGTCCGATTCGTTGCGTGCGTCACTAATTCCTTCCAGCTTCTTCTCTTCAACCAACTCCGCTACCCGTTTGATCAACTCCTCAGGATTGACGTTGTAAGGAACTTCCGTGATGACTAACTGCTGCTTGCCCGACCGCCCGTCTTCCACCGAAACCTTGCCCCGCATCTTCAGCGAGCCACGCCCCGTCTTGTAATAGGAAGCGATCGACTCTTTGCCGCAAATCAAAGCACCCGTAGGGAAATCAGGCCCAGGCATGATCTTAAGAATCTCGTCCGCCGTCAGCTTAGGATTCTCAATCAGGGCAATCAACGCATCGATCGTTTCCCCTAAATTATGAGGAGGAATATTCGTTGCCATCCCCACCGCAATTCCCGTCCCGCCATTGACAATCAAGTTCGGGAAAGCCGCAGGCAGTACCACCGGCTCCGTCAACCGCTCATCGTAGGTTGGAACGAAATCAACTGTGTCTTTTTCCATGTCCCCCATCAAGGCCGCCCCCAAATGATGCAAGCGCGCCTCGGTGTACCGCATCGAAGCGGGTGGATCGCCGTCGATCGAACCAAAGTTCCCTCGCCCCTCAATCAAAAGATGCCGAATTCCCCACCACTGCCCCATCCCCACCAAGGTGGGATAAATCGCCATGTCCCCGTGCGGATGGAAGTTACCCATGGTTTCGCCGACGATTTTCGCGCACTTCACATGCTTGCGGTTCGGCTGCACCCCAAGCCCATCCATTGCGTAAAGAATCCGGCGCTGAGAAGGCTTCAATCCGTCACGCGCGTCAGGCAAGGCCCGCGAGATAATCACCGACATCGAGTAATCGAGAAATGACTTCGCCATTTCATCGGCAACGTTGATCGGAACAATTTTAGCGCGAGCCAGAGCCATAAAAATATCCTTTCGTTTAGACGTCCAAATTACGCACGTTCAAAGCATTCTCTTCAATAAAGATGCGGCGAGGCTCCACCTCATCCCCCATCAAGGTGGTAAAGATCTCATCCGCCTTCGCCGCATCCACTAAATCTACTTTCAACAACTGACGCTTCTCTGGATCCATCGTCGTGGAAAACAGCTCCTTCGCATCCATTTCACCCAACCCCTTGAACCGAGTAATCTGTACCCCTTTCTTCCCCACCGCCTTGACCGCTGTCAGAATTTCCGCAATCGAGAAAATAGGAGTCCTCGTCGGCTTCTCGCCCTCCCCTTCGACACATTCAAAAAGCGGTTTGTCTTGAGCCGAGTAGTGCTCCATCTCCAGTCCCTTCTTTCCTAACCCTTGCAAAGCCTTAGCAATACTTCCTGCCTCGTAAATTTCATATATCCGCGCCAACGGCTTCGCCTTCGCGACCAAAGGACTCTCTTTCTCCTGCTTGCCCTTACCGTTCTCTTTGGCGTCGTCCTCCACGTCTTCTTCAATCCCCATCTTCTCTCGGAATTTCGACATGTCCTTGTCGTCTTTAAAGTAGTGAAATTTCTCTTCCGTCCCTTCCCGCACTTTTGAAATATACTTCGGCAGATCACCGCTCTTTGGGTCTCGCGCCTCAAGATAGTCATCAAACTTCACTCCACGCCGCGTCACCGCCCTCGAAAGTTTCTCCAACTCCTGCAACGACACTAGAATATCCAAGAGCTGCGCCTTAGTGAAAGTCTTCTTATCCGAAAGCCGAACCAAGGAAACCTCCTCCGTGCCTAATTCGATCAAAATCTTGTCCAGCGTCTCAATGTCTTCTACGTACTCCTCCCGCTTCTTCCGCTTGATCAGAAAGAGAGGCGGTTGTGCAACGTAGATATATCCTTGAGCGACCAGCTGAGGCATTTTCCGATAAAAGAAGGTCAACAAAAGGGTACGAATATGCGACCCATCCACGTCGGCGTCGGTCATCAAGATGATTTTATGGTACCGCAACCGACCCAGATCAAATCCGCTCCCGTCCGATTCCTCACCACTCTTCTTATCTTTCTCATCCGAAGTCCCAATCCCTGTGCCCACCGCAGTGATGATCGTCCGAATTTCGTTATTATTCAGCACTCGATCAATCGAAGCCTTCTCCACGTTAATCAGTTTTCCACGAATCGGAAGGATCGCCTGCGTTCGTCGATCCCGACCCTGCTTCGCCGAACCACCTGCCGAATCTCCCTCAACAATATAAAGTTCACACAAGCTGGGATCCCGCTCCGAACAGTCCGCCAACTTGCCAGGTAAGCCACCACCGCTAAAGGCTCCCTTCCGAATCGTTTCTTTTGCCTTCCGGGCCGCCTCACGTGCACGCGCGCCCGTTAATGCCTTATCAAATATTTTCTTAGCAACCCCAGGATTCTCCTCCAAGAAGGCCAGCAGACCTTCATACACACAGCTACTCACGATTCCTTCAATCTCCGCATTAACCAACTTCACCTTCGTCTGAGCGTTGAAACGAGGATTCGGCAACCGAATACTCAAGACGCAGATCAATCCCTCCCGCACATCCTCCCCCGTAATCTTAGGATCCTTCTCCTTCGCCAGATTCTTACCCGAGGCGTACTGATTAATCGCCCGAGTCAGCGCCGAACGAAACCCCGAGACATGGGTTCCCCCGTCAGGATTCGGGATCGAGTTCGCAAAAGGCAGCAAGGTCTCGTCATACCCGTCGTGATACTGCATCACGCAATCGACAAAAACCTCGTCCTTCTTCCGCTCTAAAACGATCGGCTTCGGATGAATCGGCGACTTCGCCTTCGCCATCTGCTTCACAAACTCAATAATTCCCTCTTTATAAAGGAAGGTCTCCGTCTTCCCGTTCTTCCCCTCATCCGTTAAAGTAATCGAAAGGCCAGGATTCAGAAATGCCAGTTCGCGCATCCGCTTGGCCAAAAGATCGAACTTAAACTTTGTTGTATCCTGAAAAATCTCTGCATCTGGCTTAAAGGTAATCTTCGTCCCCGTCTTCTTCGACTTTCCGATTACGCTCAACTTGGAGGTGGTTTTCCCCTGTGCGAACTCCATGTGGTACAGCTTCTCATCCCGAGAAATCTCCACCTCGAACCACTCCGATAGAGCGTTGACACACTTCGCCCCTACCCCGTGAAGACCACCCGAGTACTTGTAAGCTCCCTGGTCGAACTTCCCTCCCGCATGCAGATTGGTTAAGACCAGCTCCACTGCAGGCATTTTGAACTTGGGATGCATGTCCACCGGAATCCCGCGCCCATCGTCGGAAATACTAATCGAGCCGTCCACATGCATCGAAACCTCAATGTGCTCACAGTGACCCGCCAGATGCTCGTCTACCGAATTATCCAGAACCTCAAAGACGCAATGGTGTAATCCACGCTCGTCCGGATCCCCAATGTACATCCCAGGCCGCTTCCGCACCGCCTCCAGCCCCTCGAGTTTATCGATCTTCGAAGCGTCGTACTTGGAAGTTACAACGACTCTTTCCTTGGCTGCCATCCGACGAAGGTAGTGAGAAGAGCTCTTTCGACAACTTAAAAAACAATTTCTTAAGATTTTATATGTAAATACATTTTAAATACTTATAGTGGTTATTTCCTCCAAAATGCCAGCCGTAAAAACAAGGAATTGATCCTACTCAACTCCAATCTCCATCAAGGAATCCGTAAGAATTACTTAGAACGATGCCTAACCCTAACCCGCATTCCGAGAACCATCCTCCGCCAACCACTCCTGCAATAGGCGATAGGCCACCGCCATCAAGGTCGCTCCGAAAAAGATTCCCAAAAACCCATAAACCAAGAATCCGCCGATCACCCCTAAGAAAATAATTCCAAATGGCAGATTCGTTCCCCGACTAATCAAATACGGCTTTGTAAAATTATCCACTAACCCCACCACCCCGATTCCCCAGATCAGAGTAAAAATCGCCCACCCCATCTTATCCTCTCGAAATAACCAGAAAACGACTGGAGCCCAAACAATCGCCGTCGAAAGCTGTAGACTAGCAAAGAAGAACCCCGCGAAACCCAGTAGCAACACTTGCGGTACTCCCGCCATCCAAAATCCAAAACACATCAAGGCCGCCTGCAGCGCCGCCGTCCCGAGCAACCCCAGCATCACACTTCGAATGGTCTGTGCAGCCAACTCCAGCAGATCACTCCCCTCCGAACCAAATAAACGATTCAAGGCTGCCCTCGCCACTCGCGTTAAATCCTCCCCTCCATGGAAAAAGAAAGCGCAGATCACCAGTGCAAAGGAAAACTCCAGTAACCCCACCCCAATCCGACCCGCCAATGAACCAAGGCGAGTCGCCGCCTGGCGAAGTAAGGGCGCAATGTCCGAGATGAACTTTTCCCGGTCGTTATGCAAACTGTCCCACTGCTGGAAAACTGTATTCCCAAAGGGATACTTCTTTAACTCCTCAGGCGCAGGAGGAATCTGCTCCCTCGAAGCCTCCATCAACCGTTGCGAAACCGGTCCTAAAGATTTCGCCGCTACCCCAAACCCGTAAGTAATCGGTAACAGACAAAAAATCGCCACCAGTGCACTCGCTAAGACAGAAGAGAGAACCCTCCGCCCGCCCGTCGCCCTCAATATCCATACAAATATTGGCCAGGCCGCCACTGTCAGAATCACCGCCCAAAGCAGAGGTCCGAAAAATGGACGCAGAATATTTAGACAAGCCAGCCCAAGCAGGCCGATCGCCAGCCCCCCCGCCACTTTCTGGAAAATTGGATCCTTCGTAATCATCTCACTCCCAGTCTCAATCCCACGCCTCCTCTTGCCAATACTATCATTTTCCTCATTCGCGGGCCGTCGCCACCTCCACCCAAACTAATCGAGTCGTAACTTTTCCAATCGGCAGTCCAGTTAACTTCGCCACGGCCGCCGCATACGCCTCCAACTGAGGCCTGTAATATTCTGTCCGCTCCTTTCTTTTTTTCTCCTCCTCCAACCGATCGGTTTTATAATCCACCACCTCGGCCCCTACCACTCCACCCTTCCCATCTCGTCCCACCACCACCCGATCGAATGTTCCCGTCAAAACCTCACTTTTCCCCTCCCTCTCCCAGACCACTGCAAAACTCTTTTCCCTCCAAACCTCCAACTTCTCCACACCCACCCACTTCTTCTTCCACTCCTTGGGGTCAAAAACCCAGCTGATCTCTTTCCCTACCTGTCTGGCCACTTCCAAGGCCTCTCTTTCCACTTCCGCACGATCCAGCCCCCACCACAGCTCCGGCGCCTCCCGCACCCAACTCTTTGAATCAGGAACTTTCCCCTCAATCCACTCGATCTTGCTCAGCCACGAGTGAATTCGCGTTCCCTTATCCAAGGCCCGTCCGCTTCCTTGCGAAATGACGTGAGCCAACCTCACCTTTCCTCCTCCCTCTCGTGCGGAAGGACTTTCCAATCCTAGTCGCTCCTCCGGCTTCCGTGGCGCAACCCCCACCACCTCCGCCACCCCAATATCCTTGGATACCACCGCCCTTTCTGCTTTCTTAAGCTCTTTCCCCTTGGAAACGGTCACCTTTAACTCTCCCTCCGTTTCACTTTCCGACCAACCCCACTGACTTCGCAAAATCTTTCCCAAACTCAAATTCTCCCTGCTCCGAGGTCCTCCCACCACCACTTCTAAATCCCGCCTCGCCCGCGTTAGCCCCACATAAAGCACACTCAAAGAGTCCATGAACTCTTCCCCTTTGACCTCGTGACACCTGTCGACACATCCCATCAACTCCGCATCCGTCTCACTAGGGACAATCTCAGCCTTTCCGTCTCGAACCCGAACCTTAATTCGGTCTCCGCCCCTCGCACTTAATCCACGATCCAGATCAGCTAAAATCACTCGATCAAATTCTAGCCCCTTCGCTCCGTGCACCGTCATCACCCTGACCTGAGAGGCTCTAGGATTTTCCACCCTCTCCGTCCGCACCTTGCGCACAAACCGAGCGAGTCGTCCCCCACCCTCTTCATCAAATCCCCGTGCCAACTCCACCAGTTGCGCACATCGCATCTGATCGTGTGCCGTTCCCGACTCCCGCCACTTCTTCTTTGAAATCCACGTGGCCAAAACTTCCGCCAAACCCTTTTCCACAATGTCGCGCCTTAACCCCGTTAAAAACTCTGTCGCCCCTTCATCTTTCTCTTTCGAGACGGGCGATACTTGGCCACATCCAAAGACGTCCGCCATCCCTCCCGCGCAAACGTGGTAACGCCCTGCACTATGACCTGAATGATCCGCCCAAGTTAGCAAAGACAAGATCATCTCCACCCCAGCACTATCACTAAGCGGATTCCCACCCTCTCCGCTTGCTTCAATCCCGCGCGCTTTCAACTCTGCCAAAATCCCCGGAATCAGTGCATGGGTCCTACATAAAATCCCTAAGCTTCCTGTCTCTTTCTGGCTGTGAGCCTCGGCACGCTCCACCACTTTGCTTCGCACAACCGCCTTAACCTCATCCGAGGACCCACCCGAGCAGACAAACAGCACCACCTGACCCGATTGCGATGCCGCCGACGGAGAAGACCGGTGAGCCTTATACTCCTCTTTCCAACTTCCTGCCGCCGCCGCGAGTTCAAGTTTCGGCTTTCCCTTCTCGTGGAAAAGCTCCGACTTATCGATTTCATCAAAGGCCCTATCCACCGCCTGCAAAACCGCCTCGCTCGAACGATAACTCTCACTCAAGGACTCCCGCTCTACCCCTGGCAAGATCGCCTCCACATCCTTCAGCAAACGAGGATCCGATCCACGCCACCCGTAAATCGACTGCTTCCGATCGCCCACCACCAGAACATGTCCGCCCTTTCCAGCGGTCTCATCCAAGATGGGCTGAAAGAAGCCGAACTGTCCCCGACTAGTATCCTGGAACTCATCCAGTAAAAGATGAGCAATTCTCCCATCCAACCGAAAATAGAGATCGTCAGACTTCCGCCCCGCCGCCGCCCGCAACGCCGCCGCCTCCACCTCCCGAAAGGTGTACGACGCGGATAAGTACGACTGAGCCGAACGCGCCTTGTCATACTCCGCTGCCAGATCCACCAGAGCCGACTCCCGCACACAGTGCAACCGCACCATCTCTTTCTTTGCCTTTTGCACCACCACCGAAAAAGCCTCCACAAACGAACCAGGAATTTGCGCCTTATCGAACTTCGTTTCGCCCAACGCCATCTTCCGTAAAATGCTCAATTCCAATAGGTCCACCAACCTCGGGGGTGTGACCAGCGCCTGCTTGATCTTCTCTAAATTGTCTGGCCAATAGCGGGTGGCCGGAGAAGCGAATCCACCCAAAAACGTCCTTAAGCGAATCACCTCCTCCTCACTCAATCGAATAGGTCCACCATCTTTTTCCCACATGCCATCACTCTGAATTCCCCTTAAATCCAACCTCAACTCCTCGAAAGTTTCCATCAATTGGACGCGTAATCCGAGCGCTGGCGCCTTTCCCTTAAACTTTCTCCACGCTTTGCGAATTCGCAGTCCAGATATTCCCTCCAAAAGACTGTCGACCGCTGCCTCGGCTAACTCCACCGACTTTTCTCCAAGCGCAATCGTCCAAGTAGGAGGCAACCCAACCGACGGACCGAAAGAGCGAGCCACCTTGGCAAAGATACCGTCCATCGTTCCGATTTGCAGACGATGCATTCGTTGCGTCAGCTCCTCCAGCACCGCGGCACACTCCGCCACCGAAGGCTCGTTCTTTCCCCCAGCTACCGCCCCGAGTTCCCTCCTTTTTCCTGTATCAAAGACCGCTCGAGCCAGCCAACCCAAAACCCGAGAAAGAATCTCCCCCGCCGCCGCCCGCGTAAATGTCGTGGCTAAAACAGTCGTGGGATCGACTCGGCCCCCATTCGAATCCTTTTCGAGGAGAATCCGAAGAAACCGGCCCGCCAGTTGATACGTCTTTCCGCTTCCCGCCGAAGCCGAAATTAAAGTCGAATTTGAAGTAGGCTTCTTCATTACTCCTCCGCCTCCTCGTCCGGAACGCTTTGCGGTATCCCCGCCAATCCGCACAACGCCAAGAATATCGGATGAGTCATCTCCGAGTCCAGCTCCCCAATTTCATCCCACTTTCCATCTAAGATCGAACCCGCCACCTCTTTCGCTTTCTCCAGTGCCCCCAGAACTGTGCTCTCCTCCATCGGTTTCGAAATACCCGATTTGTCTACATCCTTCGGTAGTTGAAAATAAACAAGATCACACTTCCCCGCATCCCAATCCTTGCCTTCCCCTCCCAAGACAAGCGGCGCTAACTCCCGGTACAAGGGCATTTGCAGATCTTTCCACGTCCCATCCGCTTGCTGATGGGCTCGCTCGGGGGTTTTCGGTGTGGCACTTGTCTTAATATCCACAACCCTCCAACGGCCCGTCTGCTCATTTCGATCCATCCGATCGGGACGCCCATAAACCGTCAAACTCCTACCCTGAGAATCCTTGAGACTAATCTCAGTGGGATTTTTCTTCTCTCCCTCATCCTCCGTCAGAACTATTTTCCATCCCGCGGCCCGCTCCCTTGCCTGAACCCGAGCAAAAGCCTTCAACCTCTCCTCCGCTAACTCCAACTGCCAGCCCACCGCCGCTTTCGGCTCTTTTCGAAAACGCTCTTTCGCAAGACGATTCAGCTCCGCCTGAAGAAATGCAAATATCTCCTCCTCTCGAATGCTCTCGCGCAGACCCACCTCTCTTGCAAAGGACCCTGCCACCCGATGAATCAAAGTTCCAAAACCCGCTGCTGAAAGTTCGCCCGGCTCATCCTCCACTGCCCCCAACCTCAAAACTTTAGAAAAATAAAAGTAGCGCGGACTCATCAGATAATCTCGAAAACCGGTTACAGAAACCCGGCTTATCTTCTCTTCTCCTGCAGGCAGGGCTCCAAAACCACGGCCGCTCGCCAACCGTTCGAACTTCTTTTCCTGATTCTCTTTTTCCGTCAAGGCCAGCACTCGTGCCGCCAGACTTTCTCCTTGAAGACCCCCGAGAAGGAGCCGACTCGGCTTCACAGGATCTCCCGCAGAATTAAACGAAGGAACAACTAACCCCACAATTCCACGGCCACCCGCTCGGGTTCCTAAAATCACCGCCAACGCATAAGCGTCGCGGGCCAACCGCCGCTCATTATCGTTCACTCCTAATATTTCCCGCAAATTCCCTGGAAGAAACTCGTCCGACGTCACGCTTGTCGGCACAGCCCCTTCATGAAATGAGGCCACTGCAACCGAAGGCGAATCTTCCTCCGCCAACTCCAGCCACCCCACCATCTCCACCGCTCCTGCTCGAGCCGACTCTGGAACCTGACAATCCTCCATCTCAGAAAGGACCAGCCGCAAATAATCGGCTGCCCCAATCTTTTCTAAGTAGGGCACTGAGCACGAGCCTAGCTCTGCCATCACTTTTCGAGCCTTCTGCAAGGAGTCCCGCATCATACGTCCCGAGGGCACTTCGACACTAACCTCCAACGATCCATAAACATGCGACAGCATCTGCGTGACCTTGCTAGCCTGGTTCGAGGCACTATCCACTGCGGGGACGAAACCGATCTTTTTCTCCAGTTTCGCCACCCACTCTCCCTCAATACTTCCTGGGGGAGGATCCATCTTTTCCGGCACATGCTCTTCCGCATACTTATCTAAGTCTGCCGACGCTTTGAGCTGATCTCCCAACCCATCGGGATGGCGCATCAGCAGGGCAGCCGACTCCCAAGAGGGCGCCTCGCCCGGTTTTCGAGAAGCATAGTCCACCACCGCCCGAAGAAACGTCGCCACCCGACCTTCCGCCATTCTCTTTCCCTCGGCCCAGTGAGAATCCATCCCCCCCTCCCTCAACGCCTCCCGAATTCCAGCCACCGCACTCTCTTCCGGAATCGCCAAGGTAGCTCCGGGCCACTTCTTGGCCATTTCTGCTAATCGGGCCGACTGATCCGCCGCTCGCACCACAGGATGGATTTCACCTCCATTCAACCCGCTACTTCTCTTAGCCCAAACCTGAACATTTAATCTTCCATACTCATCAAAGCACTTTTGCTCTGTCTCGGGCGCAAAGATGAGAACCTGAGGCGATTGTGGAAGAGCTCCCAGCATTTTCAGAAAAATCGGCAGAATCTCTACCACCCCTACCAGGACTACCTGTACGTCTTTAACCTTTCCCTTGTCCGCTAAAAGGTTTCTTCGCTCGGCCGGATCCATCCACCCTAACTTATTTAATATTTTGCCATAATCTCGATGGACCTCCTCCAGAAGATGCCAGCGTTCCGACTCCGATTCAGGAGCTTCGGGCATTTTCTCCTGAATCATGCGCCCTACATCCGCAAACGATCGCCCCTCTCCCCCCAGTTCGTTCCACAGTTTCTGGAGCCGACTGCCGAGAAGAAGTTCGGGATCCCCGCCTTGCCCGATTCCCTCAGGAAGGACAAACAGCTTAGATTTCTCCCCTTTGGGCACTCGGCGGAGCGCCTCCATCCAGGCTAACTTTTGTACGAGATCCGATGCTGAAGGCAGAATTCTCTCGGGTGCATCGAAAAGGCCTTCCACCACCTGCGCAATCGTCGATATTTGGGGGAGGAATAAGGGGCGTTTCATTTTATCCGCCTCGACCGCCAACCTTTCCAGAAGACGCCTGCCTGCACGAGATCCACGCACCACGACTTTCACGTCCGATAAATCCTTAAAGTTGGCCAGTAACCACTTGGCCGTAGCCACGAGCACCGGCTCCTCCCAACCCAGAAAAATACGCTTCATCATCAGAAACCCTATCCTAGCAGGTGGGACAAATTCTGTCCCATCATTAGCTCTGTTCTTCTCACCCTCAAACCACAGGGCACAAACCCAAAGGCGCGTCTGCGTCCCGCGCACACTGAAACACAACCAAGTTAGGGCGGTCTCTCCGAGAACGCCTGCGCTCAACGCTGAACACCCAATCACCCAGCTAGGCGGCCTCGGAGATGCCGCCTCTACCTAAACCTCCAAATGCAATCTCTTCTCAATCCGCGCGTAATCGCGTCCCGCAACCGCGGGGCAATTTCCGCATTTCGAATTTCGAATTTCCCCTCCCCGCCCGTTGCGGGCGCCCTTCGTAGCTCAGCGAGGTTTACCGAGACTGAGCGGAGTAGGGTCCCCAATCCAAAATCCGAAATTAAAAATCCCAAATCACACTCCCCCACCCTACCCTCCTCCCATGACTCTCTCCCCCATCTACCGAAAGGTCGCCTTCCGACTCATCCCCATTCTCTTCTCCTGCTACATCCTCGCCTACATCGATCGCGTCAACGTCGGCTTCGCCAAATTAGCCATGCACGACGTACCCTGGTTCTCCGACGCAGTCTTCGCCACAGGTGCGGGCATCTTTTTCCTCGGCTACTTCCTCTTCGAGGTTCCCGCTAATCTAATTCTCCAACGCACCGGAGCCCGCCTCTGGATCGCCCGCATTATGATCAGTTGGGGAATCATCTCCACCCTCATGGCCTTCAGCCAAGGATCCCTCTCCTTCTACCTCCTTCGCTTCTTCCTCGGCGTCGCCGAAGCCGGCTTTTTTCCTGGGATCATCCTCTACCTAACCTACTGGTTTCCCCGTGAACATCGCGCCCACATGATCGCACTATTTATGACCGCCGTCGCCGCCGCTGGCATTGTCGGTAGCCCCATCTCAGGCTTTATCCTTCAGGCTTCCAATGGCTGGCACGGCCTTCAATCCTGGCAGTGGCTTTTTATACTCGAAGGAGTTCCTTCCATTCTTCTCGGTCTGGCCGTTCCGCTCCTCCTCACCGATCACCCCAGCAAAGCCTCCTGGCTCTCCCCCCAAGAAAAATCCTTCCTCCTGGAAAAGCTCGATCATGAACAGCACCTAAAACTGAGCGCTGGCGAGCACGCCTTCAGCCTCAAAGACGCCTTTCGCTCCACTCGCATCTGGATCTTCTGCCTCACCCAATTCACCATCGTCTTCGGACTCTACGGAGCCTCTTTCTGGCTCCCGCAAATTGTTCACGACAGCCTCACTCAAGTCGATTGGCAGATCGGTCTCTACTCCGCCATCCCGTGGGCCTGTGCCGCTTTCGGCATGGTCTGGGTCTGCCGCCACTCCGATCGTAAACGAGAACGACGCCTCCATGTCGGCCTTTCCGCCCTCACCGCCGCCCTCGGCTTCGCCCTCAGCGCCCTCCCAGGTCTACCAGGATGGATTATCCTCGTGACCCTATCCATTGCCCTCACCGGAGTCCTCGCCACCACCTCCTGCTTCTGGAGCGTCCCCACCGCAATTCTCTCAGGCACCGCCGCCGCCGCTGGCATCGCCTGGATCAACTCAGTCGGAAATCTAGCAGGCCTAGTCGCCCCCGAACTTTTCCGCTGGATGAAAAGCCACCACGGAATGAGCACCGCCCTCCTCACCCTCGCCGCCATCCAAGCCTGCGCCGGAATCCTCGCCCTCACCATCATCCACCCAAAACAAACCTAAGCCACGCACACAGGAAAAAAAGCTGGTAGGGCTGACCATCCCTGGTCAGCCGATTGAATCATCGATCGCCAGGTACGGACGACCATCCCTTGGCCTTCGAAGTAACGGCGGCGGAACGTAGTAGGCCTGGCCGCCCTAGTTCTTTTCCAAAAGGAAAAGAACGTAAACAAGCGCTGTACGCCCAACCACCCAGCTAGGCGGCCTCGGAGATGCCGCCCCTACCTAATTTTCCAGCTTCAATCTCTTCTCAATTCAAAATTAAACATTCAAAATCAAAAATAATCGCCCCCCTAACCCCTTAACCCCCTAATCCCTAATCTCCCCCCATTCCGACCTTTGCGACCTTTGCGTCAGCAATCTGCTCCGGCTCCTAAACCCTAATCGCTTGATTGCTTTCCGACTCTCGAAGGTTAAAATAAACATCAATGAAGACTCGCCTGACCGCTGTCATTAACAAGGAGGGAAACGAGTATGTCGCCCTCAATCCAGATCTAGATATCGCCAGCCAAGGCCCTACCCCAGAAAGCGCCCTGACCAATCTACGCGAAGCAGTCGACCTCTTTTTCGAAACCGCCTCAGCGGGTGAAATCCGAAGCCGCCTCGGCGGCGAAACCTGGATCACCCAATTCGAGGCGGAGTATGCCCAAGCGTAAAGTCTTCTCCGGCGAATCCCTTTGCGATTTGCTGGCCGATCATGGATTCGTTGCCGTTCGCCAAAGAGGCAGTCACCGAGTTATGCAGAAAAATGATGGTTCCACCACTATCACCGTACCCGTCCCTCTTCACCGTGAACTAAAACCCGGCACCCTCGCCTCCATCATCCGTCAAAGCCAATTAGATCGTACGCTGTTCGAGACCTAACCGCACCTCCCGCCCTCTGCTGGCGCCCCACCCTCTGAGGGCGCCCTTCGTAGCTCAGCGAGGTTTACCGAGACTGAGCGTTGTAGGGTCCCCAATCCAAAATCCACGCGAAAGCGTGTCCCGCAACCGCGGGGCAAAATCCATAATCAAGAATCAAAACATCAAAAATCACTCTTCCAACACCAACCTCTTCTCCGTCTTCGCCCCCAGCTCCCTTAACTTATCTGCCGTCCCAAGAATATTCCCCTTCTTCTCCGATAACTTCTTCACCGCCGATCCATGCGCCTCCTGCGCCTTATCCAGCGCCTTGCCCACCTCCGCCAGATCCGCACAGAAATTCGCCAGATCGTCATGCAACTTTCCGCCCAACCGCGCGATCTCCTGCACATTCCGATTCTGCCTCTCAATCCTCCACAAATTCGAGATCGTCCGCAACGTAGCCATCAAAGAACTCGGCGTGCTCAAAACAATCCTCTGCTCAAAAGCATACTCGATCAGATCAGGATTCGACTGCAGGGCCGCGGCAAACGCTGGCTCAATCGGAATAAACATTACCGTGAAATCCAGCGATTTCCCCGCCAACAACTCCGGATACCCCTTGCCAGAAAGATCATCCACAAAACGTTTAACCGCCAACCCGTGGGCTTTTAAATGCTTCTCCTGCTCAACCTTCTCCGTCGCCGAACAGTAGGCCTCGTAATCCACCAGGGGCACCTTGCTATCGATAATGATTGCCCGCTCCTCCGGCAAATAAACCACCGCATCCATCCTCTTGCGGTCCGCCGATTCCTGTGTCCGATACTCCCGCCCCTTCTCTAACCCCGAGATCTCTAGCGTCTTCTCCAAAATCATCTCCCCCCATCGGCCACGCACCCCGGAATCATTCTTCAAAGCATGAGTCAGCGCATGAGTCTCCGTCCCTAGCTGCGTATTCAGTAATTGAATCTGCTGCAGCTCACGACGTAAGTCCGACTGCATCGAAGTCTCCGCCGTGTGCACCTCATCCACCCGCTTACGGAACGCCTCCATCCGATCTAGAATCGGACGCAGCTCACTCCCCACCTGCGTTCGATTATCTTCCGCTAGCCGTCGCGTACCCTCCGTCACCATCTCCTGCGTCATCGCCCGCAGATCCGCCTGCAACCGAACCGCTAACTTCTCCTTCTCTTCCCGCAACTCCCGCAGGTTGGTCTCCGTCGCCTGACGCTGCGTCTCCGCTCGGACTAACCCCTCCCGCGCCTCCCGATTCTGCGCCTCGCTAGCCGCACGAGCCTGCTCCGATTCAGCTAACCGATCCCGCAACCCCTCAGCCTTCTCTGCCAACCCTGCACAGCGGCTCGCATAAAATGCATAAACCAGCCCCGCCCCGATAACCAACCCCACGATCCCAGCGATAAGAAACGGTAAAGACATTGCCACAAACTCCCCTCCTCCCCTCATTGGTCAACATTTTCCCACAACCCGCCCAAAACCAAGGTAGGGCGGTCTCTCCGAGAACGCCTGCGCTCGTCCTTGAATGCTTAATCGCCCAGCTAGTCGGCCTCGGAGATGCCGCCACTACCTAAGCCTCTAGGTTACCTCCCTACATTCTCACCTTGGCACTCTCCAATAATTAAACATTAAACATCCAAAATCATCCGCCTAAGCCATCCCCCTCCACACTTGGCATTAAGATCCACCGCCTGCTAGCGTCTCGCCTGTGCCACTCGACATGGTTTTCTTCCCTTTCCGCGAATATTTCTGGTTTTACGCGGGGTTCATCCTCTTTGTCTTCGCGGTCCTAGCTGTCGATTTGGGATTGTTCCATCGGAAAGCTCACGTCATCAAAATGCGGGAGGCCGTCGGGCTGAGCGTCTTTTGGATCACCTTGGCCCTACTGTTCAATTTCGGCTTCTATCTCTACTGCAAACATGAGTTCTCACAAAATCCGCAACTCATGGCCCTATCCGGGTTCGATCCGAATCAGCAAGCCCGTTACTCCGCTTTGGAATTCCTCACGGGCTTCATCGTCGAAAAGTCTTTGGCAGTCGACAACCTCTTCATCTTTGTCGTGCTTTTCCGCTTCTTTGGCATCCCCGCCCAATCTCAGCACAAGATCCTCTTCTGGGGGATTCTTGGAGCCGTTTTCTTCCGCATCATCTTCATCGCCCTCGGTGCCGTCCTTCTGCAGATCCACTGGATCAATCTGCTCCTGGGAGGTTTTCTGGTTCTTACCGGCCTAAAGATATTCTTCTCCCCAGATCACGCTATTAACCCCGAAACCAACCCCTTCCTCCGCTTTCTCCAACGCGTTCTACCCGTCACCCACAAGACAGACGAAGGGAAGTTTTTCCTGAAAGTTGGATCCGCATGGAAAGTGACCCCGCTGATGATCTGCCTGATCTTTATCGAATTTTGCGACATCGTCTTCGCCATCGATTCCGTCCCCGCCATCTTCGCCATCACCAAGGAACCCCTCACCGTCCTGACCTCAAATGTCTTCGCCATCCTCGGCTTGCGGGCACTCTACTTTCTGCTCGCCGGTGTGGTGGACAAGTTCCACTTCCTCAAGTTCGGGCTGGGCCTAGTTCTGATGTTCGTCGGCCTGAAGATGGCTTGGCTAAACGATCTGTTCGGTGGGAAGTTCCCCATCGCCTGGTCCCTCGTCATCATCACTGGATTGGTGGGCGGCTCCATTGCCCTCTCCCTCATGCTGCCTCAGAAAAAACCCACCACACATTGACGAGTCATCCGTTCCACACTTCGCATCCGCTAACTCCAATGAAGAACGATCGCCCCATGAATCGCCCCATCCCGAAATTCATCTCCATCATGGCCGTCTTTCTTGGAGGCATCGATCTGCTACGCGGCTTCATGCACACGGTTGTTCTGCCCTACTCCGCCACTCACATCGCTTGTCTCGATCTCTCCGGTCCCACCGCCCCCG